>NZ_WBXP01000049.1 GCF_016415625.1 Shimwellia pseudoproteus | reverse complement strand
TTGAACTTTTGCTTTGTCACAGGATGTCGCTACAGGGTCAGGAGTGTGGTGATCTGATCCTAATTTCGGCTAAAAGTTCGATTTATTCAACAAAGCCATATAACGCGTGAATAATACGGTTATCCGGTTGCCATTCCGGCAGTACCGGGATCAGCCGCCGATCCGCCAGGTCAGACGTTATCATCATCCGGGGTAAAATGGTTATCCCCAGCCCCGCCAGCACCGCCTGATGCAGCATCACCAGATCATCACTGGCCAGCCGCGGGCGGTAACTGAACAGTTGCTCTTCCCCCCGGGAATTTGTCAGCCGCCAGTGGCCATACATCCGCTCATCTTTCTGGCTCACCCCTAATAGCGGTATTGCCCCCAAATCGGCCAGGGTTTCCGGCTGGCCATATTTTTCCAGCAGCGCCGGGCTGGCCACCATGATCTGGTAACCCCGTCCGAGATATTTAACAATTAACTCGCTGTCTTCCAGCGGCGGCGGTAATACCCGCAGGGCCAGATCAAAGCCCTCCCCGATAACATCCACCCGCCGGTTGGTGGCTTCCACCTCAATAGTCACTTCCGGGAACTTGTGCATATAATCCGCCACAATCGCCCCGACATACGAGTGCAGCAGTACCACATGACAACTGAAACGAATATTGCCCCGCGGCGCCTGGTTCACCCGCTCAATCACCATTTGCGCGGCCTGAGCCTCGGAGGTCATTGACTGGCAGTGCTGATAATACTGCCAGCCAATATCGGTAACGTTAAAACGCCGGGTCGATCGCTGGATCAACCTTACCCCAAGGCGCTCTTCCAGTGCCGCAATCCGGCGGCTGAGGGTTGAACGCGGGATCCCCGTCGCCCGCGACGCTTCTGCAAAGCCACCGCGCTCCACCACCCGGGCGAAATAATAGAGGTCGTTGAGATCCTGAAGCATGACATTGGTCCATAAATGGAATAGTGATGCTCATTTTAAACTGTTTTCTGAAAATTAGTCTGGTAATAAAATTATTACGGGCGGACTTTTATGATTTTGTTTATCTCCTGCACCCCGCTCCCGTCGTTGAAAAGGAAATGAGGTATGTCTCTTACACCAGAAGAGCGCTTCCATCGCTGGACGCGCTGGTCGCTCTTGATTGCGGCGCTGGCATTTATTTATTTCGTGATTGCCGATATGCATATGCCGCTTACACCGCATTCGCGTCTGCTGCATAAAGTCACCCCCGTTGCCGCAGAGGTCAGTGGCCGGGTCGTTTCCGTTAATGTGCAAAACAGCCAGTTCGTGAAGAAAGGCGATGTGTTATTCACCATTGACGATCAGGACTACCGTACCGCTGTCCATGATGCAGAAATGGCATTACAGCAGGCACTGGACAGCAACAGCGCGCTGGATGCGTCGATATCCGAAGCCAAAGCCAGCCTGGCGCAAGTTCAGGCCGGCTGGAATGTGGCTAAAGCGGATTCCGCCCGCTATGAGCAATTACGTAACTCAGCCGTTTCCCGCCAGCAGGCCGACCAGGCCCTGGGGAATGAACGGCAATATGCCGCTCAAATCGCGCAAATGCAGGCCAAAATACATAATCTCGAAATACAGCGTGGTTTACGAGGGGGAGATAACCTGCATATTCGTCAGGCTGAAAATAGTCTGCACCAGGCCAATATTAATTTAGCCCGTACTAAAGTCCGGGCGCTGGAGCCGGGATATATCAGTAACCTTAATTTAGTGGGCGGGGATTATGCCAGTACCAGTACGCCGCTGCTGAGTATTGTCAGCACCCGCAACGAAATTTATGCCGACTTCCGGGAGAAGTCCCTGCGTTATATTAATAGCGGCTCTCCTGCGGAGGTGGTCTTTGATGCCTTCCCGGGGAAAGTGTTTCATGCCCATCTGACCAGCCAGGAGGCCGGTATTGCTGACGGGCAAATCGTTGCTGACGGTAAGCTGGCCGCCACCGAAGAGAGCGACCGCTGGGTGCGAGATGCCCAGCGGCTGCGGGTCTATTTCCAGCTGGATGATGCCCTGCCGAAAGGATTGCCCAGCGGGGCCCGGGCCACAGTGCAGTTAACGCCGGAAAATCCGTTATTACATGGGCTGGCGTGGCTGCAAATTCATCTGATTTCGCTGCTGCACTATGTTTATTAACGCCATGTTTATTAAACATATATTTAATAAAAAATCCGCGCCGGATGAGAAATCGGGGCCAGCCAGCCCCCCAGCGCCGGTAAATCCGCCGGCGCACCATCTCAGCGAAAATGACCTGCAACAGGTAAAACGCCTGGTGCTGGGGGCGTTTATCTGTTTTGTCACGCCCAAATTTTTCGACTGGAATTACGGCTCCTATTTTGCCGTCTACCCGATGATCCTGATGGGGCTGGTGCCGGTGCTGACCCGCCACGTGGTACGCCAGTTCCTGTGCAGCGCATTATTTAATGTGCTGGTGACCATTCTGATTGCCGATGTTTTTGTGGATGAGCCGGTTATCATGATAATGCTGATGGTGCTGGTAAACCTGCTGTGCTTCTGGCTGATGGCGTCAGGCACCGCATTTCTGGCCGGGGCCCATTCGGTGCTGGCGATCCACGCCATGGTGCAACTGGGCAGCTACAACACCACCGATCTTATGGATTTATGTACCTCCCATATGATGGCGACCTTGCTGGCCACCGGCAGTGCGTTTCTGGCGTTTGTGCTGTTCCCGGACAAAACCCCACGCTCACCGCCACCAAAGCCCAATAAAAGCTATTCGGAGCTGACTCACCAAGTGCTGTTCAGCACCGGGATCGCCACCATTTCGTTTATTGCCTTCCAGATGCTGGATGAGAAAGACTCACTTTCCGCCCAGGCCGCCACCCTGCTGATCCTGTTTCCGCTGCGCTGGTCCGGGGCTTATGCCGCCAGTATTGACCGGATGTTCGGCACCCTGATTGGCTCTGCGGCAGCTATTCTGATGCAGCTGGTGCTGTTTACCTGGGGGGAAAATATCACCCTGCAAACCATGATGTATTTACTGGGGGTAATGGTGTTTGCCGCAGAACATGTGCGGGAGCGGCGTGGTCCGGCGCGGGGATTTTGTTCGATGACAGCGCTGGCTATCTTCTTCGGCCTCAAGAGCGCCGGCAGCGATGTATTCTACACGGCCATGTACCGTATGGTATCAGTGGCGGTGGCGGTATTTATTACCCTGACCCTCGCCTATTTACTCCACCGGTTGCTATTACGCTACTGGCCGACATCAAGCTAAAAAAAAGGCGATAGTAATATCACTATCGCCCACACACTACATGACCCAATTAACGGCGATCGAGCGAGAGCGCCCCGGGCCCCACTAAAGCCAGCAGTAAGAAACCGCCGGTAATAGAGAGGTTTTTATAAAAATTAATCATATTTGGCATTACCGCATCACCGGTCATTGTCCAGTATGGGTGGCCAATAAAGCCGGTTGCCAGCGTATAAACGGCAAAGATAATAGCCAGCGGACGGGTAAAGAAGCCGAGCACCACCAGAATAGATCCAAACACTTCCATCAG
The DNA here is from genome assembly GCF_016415625.1 of Shimwellia pseudoproteus. Lineage (GTDB taxonomy): Bacteria > Pseudomonadota > Gammaproteobacteria > Enterobacterales > Enterobacteriaceae > Shimwellia > Shimwellia pseudoproteus. Next base: position 22,497 of record NZ_WBXP01000049.1, on the reverse strand, counting down.
TACGGCAATAGCGGCCGCAATGGTCGGCGCAGGTGTGCCGAGGGATGCCATATATTGTACTGTGCCCTCAAACCCGGTCAGTTTTGGAAAATCGGAAATCAGGAACAAAACAACCATCAGGATACGACCAACTAATAACAGGAAAGGACGTGCACCACCAAAATCACAATAGCGTAAGGAATTCATAATAAGCTCATATGAATAAGAAATAGTGTAGAAAAAACATAGCGCAGATTTTTCAAACCCGCCACAGATCACAGACTATTCGTATTCTTTTTGAGCGTTTTTCCCGGCATAAAATGCTATTGATGAAGATATAACAACGCGAACACCATTCATTAACATAATTAACCAGTCAACGAGGTTAATTATTAACTTTTACATCTTTTGTACATCAGACCTGAGGCTGTCTGGCAGCACTGCGCATTATCTGGTACAGCTCATCCTTGATTTTCAGTTTTTCCCTTTTCATGGCGGCAACTTTGTCTTTATCGCAGGGCCCCCGCCCGTCGATATATTCGAGATCAGTAATACCCCGGTCAAGGTTTTGATGGCGGGTCAGCAGGGCCCGGAAACGAGGATTCGCGTCTTTGAGTTCTGGAATCAAATGATTTAAGTCTGGAAACATAAAGCACTCCTTCTCAGTCCGGTGTTCGCGCACCTTCATCCTGACACTCTGACGGCACGCTGTCATGGCCGCGGTGTGTAAATTATGGTCAAGATCAACGTTGAATTATTTTTCTTACCGGGATTCAAGGCACTAACAGAAGCAGCCATCAGGAAGGCGACGGCAATATCGCACGCCTCCTCCCTGGTGCCGCTCTCACCGGATCAGGATGTCGCCGGGGACACGATATGATCCAGCAGTTGATCGAATACCAGCACGTCCCGGGATAATGCATGCGCTGCCACCACGGCCGCCATGGCCTTGTAGTGGGATGCCTCCCGGTGTTCATCAATCGCCTGCTGATCCTGCCACTGTTCGATAAACACAAAATGTGCCGGATTTTCGACATCCTGGTGCAGATGGTAAGCCAGGCAGCCCGGCTCGTTTCGGGAGGGAACCAGGCAGGCCTGGAGGGCATGGCCCAGCACGGTAACACTGTCTGGTTTGGCAACAATATGCGCAACGATATGAATCGGTTTCATCGGCGGGCTCCGCAAAAGTAGATAAGTCAATATAACCGCCCCATTCTGCGCCCGCCACCCGCTGATGGTGTAGCGTAATGGGCGGTTAACCCTGACAATTGCCGGTGTTGGCGATAAGACCAAATGCGGTAACTTGCACAATTGCAGCCAATAACCGGATACTATTCACCGCGATACAACACGCCGACCATGTATTAAAGGAGCCGATAATGGCTGAATTACCCCGCTTCGGGGTGGGTATATTGATTGTCCGCCAGGGTAAGATCCTGCTGGGCCAGCGCCTCGGTAGCCACGGTGAGGGCTGCTGGTCTGCCCCCGGCGGCCATCTGGAGCCCGGCGAGTCCGTGGAACAGTGTGCCCGCCGTGAAACACTGGAGGAAACCGGCCTGCAACTGGGCAGCATAATGCGCGGCCCCTGGAGCGAGGATTACTTTCCTCGCCAGCAAAAGCACTACCTGACCATGATGGTGGTTGCCCGGCCGCTGCCGGGGGAGCCACACCGCCTTGAGCCGGATAAATGCGCGGGCTGGCAGTGGTTTAGCCCGGACACCTTACCGGCGCCGCTGTTCGCCCCCCTGGAAGGCCTTGCCCGGGATCAGGGGAAGACGCTGGCAGCACTGATCGCGCGCATTAATCGCGAGGATGACATAACGGTGTCTGGCAAAATATAAACCGACACCCTATTAATGTGACAGTGTCACTAACAAGAGGTTATTGATGAACATTGATGAAATTATCCGCACCCGTTACACCACCAAAGCCTATGATGAGCACCGCCAGATTACCCCGCAACAACAGCAACAGTTGCTGGATTTGCTGCGCTTTAGCCCCTCTTCGGTAAACTCTCAGCCCTGGCATTTTTTTATTGCCGCCACCCCGCAAGCCAAAGCCAAAATCGCCCCGGCGTTCGGCGAGGCCAATGCCGGCAAAGTGCTGAAGTCATCCATGGCGGTGGTCTTTACCACCCGCACCGCGATCACTGAAGCCCACCTCAGTCATCTGCTGGAAAAAGAGCAACAGGATGGCCGCTTTAACAGTGATGAAGCCAAAGCCGCACAGGATAAAGGCCGCCGTTATTTTGTTAATCTGAACAGCAGTAGCCCGGAAAAACAGCAAGACTGGATGGCGCGCCAGGCTTATATCGCCCTGGGGTTCCTGTTGCTTGGCGCGGCCAGCATGGGCCTGAATGCCACGCCGATTGAAGGTTTTGATGCCGCTAAAATGAATGCCATCCTCGGCCTTGCTGACCAGGGGCTGACCAGTGTCGTGGTGGCAACGGTTGGCTACAGTGGCGAAGGCGATTTTAATGCCGCCCTGCCGAAGTCCCGCCTGGGGGCCGATGAGATTATTACCCTGCTGTAAACCGCATTATTTCCCGCAACACAGCTGAGGCATCCGCGTTGGCTGTGTTTTCATGACCGCCCGCCGGCCAGTAATATTTCCTTACAGACTGATAATATTGATAAATCCCCTCTGCACCCGCCCCTGATTCACCGCGCTTTGCTTTGCGTCGTCCGGCATTTACCGGTAGGATGCTTCGCCATGTTTTGTCAGTTCTGGTAAGCATTCGTCAGGAACCGCGCCCTGCCTGCGTGCGCGGCGGACATTAATCACAACAATAAGACACCACAACAACCATGAATGAGAAAATACCGCACACAGAAGAGCGCCAGGTCGCGCACCAGCGCTGGCTAAAATCCCATGATGAGGGTTACCACAAGGCCATGGGTAATCGTCAGGTTCAGATGATAGCCATCGGTGGCGCCATTGGCACCGGGCTGTTTTTAGGGGCCGGGGCCCGGCTCCAGGCGGCAGGCCCCGCCCTGGCGCTGGTCTATCTGGTCTGCGGGATTTTCTCTTTCTTTATCCTGCGCGCCCTGGGCGAGCTGGTGTTACACCGCCCGTCCAGCGGCAATTTTGTCTCCTATGCCCGGGAATTTCTCGGGGAAAAAGCCGCCTTCGTGGCGGGCTGGATGTATTTTGTCAACTGGGCCATGACCGGTATCGTTGATATCACCGCGGTGGCGCTGTATATGCACTACTGGGGCACGTTTGGCGATGTCCCCCAGTGGGTGTTTGCCCTGGGCGCACTGACGTTAGTCGGGGCGATGAATATGATCGGCGTGAAATGGTTTGCCGAAATGGAGTTCTGGTTTGCGCTGATCAAAGTGCTGGCCATTGTCGCCTTTTTGATAGTCGGCAGTGTCTTCCTTGGCACCGGCCGTCCCCTTGACGGTAACGCCACCGGCTTCCATTTGATAACCGATAATGGCGGCCTGTTCCCCCACGGGTTGCTGCCTGCGCTGGTACTGGTCCAGGGGGTGGTGTTTGCCTTCGCGTCCATTGAACTGGTGGGGACCGCTGCCGGGGAATGCAAAGATCCACAAACCATGGTCCCCAAGGCCATTAACAGCGTTATCTGGCGTATCGGCCTGTTTTACGTGGGCTCGGTCGTGCTGCTGGTGCTGTTACTGCCCTGGACCGCCTACCAGGCCGGGCAAAGCCCGTTTGTCACCTTCTTCAGCAAACTGGGGGTGCCTTACATCGGCAGCGTGATGAACCTGGTGGTGCTGAGTGCCGCCCTGTCGAGCCTGAACTCGGGGCTGTACTCCACCGGCCGAATCTTGCGCTCAATGGCGATGGGTGGCTCGGCTCCGGCATTTATGGGACGGATGAGCCGCCACCAGGTGCCCTATGCGGGGATCATGGTGACTATCGGCATTTATATTATCGGCGTGTTGCTCAACTATCTGGTGCCGACCCGGGTCTTTGAGATCGTGCTGAATTTTGCCTCCCTCGGGATCTTGTCATCCTGGGCATTTATTGTGGTGTGCCAGATGCGGCTGCGTAAAGCTATCCGGGAAGGTCGTGCGGCCGAGGTGAGCTTCCGGCTACCCGGCGCGCCGGTAACCTCCTGGCTTACCCTGCTGTTTCTGCTGCTGGTACTGGTACTGATGGCGTTTGATTACCCCAACGGCACCTGGACAATTGTCTCTATTCCGCTGATTGCGCTACTGCTGGTTCTTGGCTGGTTCGGGGTGCGCAAGCGGGTCAGCCATCTTTCCCGCGACACCCCGCCGCGCTAACGGCCACAGCATGACGGGCCCCGCACCCAGGGCCCTGAGCATGGCAATCAGTAGCGTATGCAGACCGATTTGGTTTCTGTATAGGCGTCCAGCCAGTCTGGTCCGAAGTCGCGCCCGGTGCCGGATTGCTTCATGCCGCCAAACGGCAAGTTGGCATCAATCAGGGTGTGGCTATTAACCCATACCGTACCGGCCTGTAAGCGCTGGCTGTATGACATGGCGTTATTCAGGCCCGCGGTCCAGACACTGGCCGTCAGGCCGTATTCGCTGTCATTGGCCAGCCGTAATGCTTCTTCGCCGTCAGCCACCCGGATAAGGTTCACCACCGGCCCGAATACTTCTTCCCGGGCCAGCTTCAGTGACGCCGCCGGATTGATAACCAGGGTGGGCGCAATATAAAACCCGTTGCCGTCAGGCACGCGGTTGCCCTGCACAATCTCAGCGTGCTGCTGGCGGGCATCCTCAAGGTAGCTGGCGACCTTTTGCTGATGGCTGTGTGACACCAGCGGGTTGATCATCGCGCCGGGATCCATCCCCGGCCCCACAGACAGGGACTGCACCGCACCGGCAAAGGCCTCGGTGAGTTTTTCAAAAATCGGTGCTTCAATATAAATCCGCGAGCTGGCGGCGCAGACCTGCCCCTGGTTAAGGAAGCTGCCGGTCATCAGCCCGGCCACCACCTGCTGGAGATCGGCATCTTTCAGTACAATGGCCGGGTTCTTGCCACCCAGTTCGAGGGTGACCCGGGTCAGACGATCTGCGGCCACCCGGGCAATCTGTTTGCCGGTGGCGGTGGAACCGGTAAAACTGACTTTGGCCACCCGCGGATGGGTGGTCAGCGCAGCACCACACACCGCCCCGCTGCCGGTTACCACGTTAAACACCCCCGGCGGCACACCGGCTTCGCAGGCCAGTTCAGCCACCCGTAGCAGGGTCAGTGGCGTGGTTTCTGAGGGTTTAATAACGATTGAGCAACCGGCGGCCAGGGCGGGCATCACTTTCCAGATGCCTATCATCAGCGGGAAGTTCCAGGGCACGATCCCCGCCACAACGCCAACCGGTTGTTTCCGGGTCCAGGCCTGATAACGGGCCCCTTCCGGCATCGGAATCGACACATCCAGGGTCTGGCCGGTGATTTTGGTGGTCAGCCCGGCGGTATAGCGCATCCAGTTCAGGGTGCACCCCACTTCAAAGGCCCGGGAGATGGTTATCGATTTCCCCTGTTCGAGAGTTTCCAGCTGGGCCAGCTCCTCGCCATGTTGCTCAACCAGATCGGCAAACCGCAGTAAAATACGCTCGCGCATGGCCGGCAACATGGCCGACCAGCGGCCATCGTCGAATGCGCGCCAGGCGGACATTACCGCCAGATCAACATCCCCGGCACTGGCATCTGCGGTGCTGGAAATCTGCTGCCCGCTGGCGGGATCAAAGATGGCAAGGCGCTGCTCGCTGCTGGCGGCAACCCACTGACCATCAATAAACAGCCCATGTTGTCGGTTCAGAAAACGCTGCACGCTCTCCAGCACCGCTACCTGTGATGACATATCTCCCCCTTATGGTTCCGGATGCGAATCGATAATAGCTTTCCCCCAGTCTAGGCTATCGCGGGCAAAGCCACTTTAGCCTGCCTGACAATCCTTTTGCTTTGCGTGACAGGTTTACCGCCTGCCCGGGACGGGTTTTTCAGTGGGTTTTCTTATCTTTGACCGCGGTCACTTTGCCTGGAGTTACAACAATGCAACAATAACGCAACACAACGATCGGTATCCGCAGATGGGGTTCGGGCATGAAAAGCAGTCAATATGAACACTTCGATCACTGGCTGGCGGAGATAAACCGGGCCTGTGGTCAGTTCGCCGCCCGCCCGCTGCCCGGTAATTTCGCCGGGGCCCTGGATGAGTTCCATGCCCATCAGTTAAAACTGAGTACCGTTACCGTGGGGGCGGCGAATTTATACCGCACCCGTAAAGAGATTGCCCAGAGCAACGACGCGTGTTTTTTTACGGTGTTTCAGCTCAGCGGTGAAGCCGTTATGGAGCAGGACGGTAACCAGGCGCTGTTGCGCCCCGGAGATATCACCCTGATTGATGCCGCTCTTCCGTGTTCATTTAGCTGGCACCAGCAGGCCCGCCAGGTATCGCTGTTACTTCCGCGCCAGATGCTGGAACAGTCGCTGCATTCCGGGCGCATCCCCTGTGCCAGGCGGCTGGAGGCCGGGCAGCCGGTGGTCAGTCTGTGTCATCACCTGCTGCGCGAGAGTATGCAACATGACACCCTGTCCGGGCGGGAAAGTGAGGCGGCGCTGGAGGCGATGATGGCACTGTTACGCCCGGTGCTGATGCAGCAGGCGCCGGAAACCTCACGGCGGGAGCGCCAGTTCCGCAAGGTGCTGGCGTTGATCGATGAGCATATCCAGTCCGACGCGCTGCGCCCGGAGTGGCTGGCCAGCGCCACGGGGATGTCGGTGCGCAGCCTGTACCGGATGTTTGCCGACCAGGGCCTGGTGGTGGCCCAGTACATCAAAAACCGCCGGCTGGACTTGTGCGCCCAGGCCCTGCGCAGCGCCAGCCATGAAGAGAAACTGGCGGGGATCGGCTACCACTGGGGATTTGCCGACCACAGCCATTTTTCCACGGCCTTTAAACTGCGGTTTGGTATCTCCCCGGGGGAGTACCGCAAACGCTGGCAGTAATAATGGATCAGGGTTTGAGCATCCACATGCCGTTAATACCGCGCACATATTCCCCGGATTTCGCCCGTTCGACCAGTTTTTGTCCCGCCAGCCGGGCCACATCGTCAGCGCTGATATTATTACTGGTCCCCAGTTGCTGATAATTACGCGCCCGTTGATCATTAATCTGCTTCACCAGCGCCTGGGTCTGGGCATCGCTGGCCCGGGGGGCGAGAAAACCGCTCAGGGTTTCGCCCACCCGCCCCTGCTGGCGCGCCTCGTCCAGGGTCAGTGCCAGCGCGCTGGTGCTCAGTAACAGCAACGAAAGGCCCAGTGCGTGCAGTAGTTTGTATGTCTTATTCATTTCTCTCGCCCGGTCAGAACAGATCGCTGCGGCTTTTCAGCAGGGTTTCCACGTCTTTATCGACTTTGACATGAATTTCATGCTCGATTTTGACGTTCATATTGATAGTTATCGGGGTATCCGGTGCCGCAACCTCAATTCGCGGCGTGCATCCGGTCAGGCCAGTCACCGGGAGTACCAGGATAATGGCGGTCAGATATCTCATTGTTGATGTTCCTTACACACGGTTCCGGAAGGCTGACAGCGGGCGCCCGGCAATGCCATATGTTGCTCCAGCCATGATTGCAAATTATCCCCGAAGCGCAGGCTGCGCCACAGGGTGAACAGGTTTTCCTGGTGCTGATAATTAAGCCGAATAGTGCTGCGTTTACCGTCCACCTGGCTGATGCCGGTAATGCTGGACTTCATGGTCAGCTGGCCGAGGTTGTCCAGGGTCACCGAGGTCCAGGAGTTAGCAATCTCCATATAGCGCAGCCAGTTGATGGCCGCCCCGGCGGCAATATTGTCTTTGACCATCGCATCCGCCATATCTTTATCCATGCGGAAAGTCAGCGGGCCGGGGTTCGACAGCCAGCCGTCTTTGATTATCCACTGCGGGTGATTAAGCCAGATAGGCAGCGCACCGTTAATCCGCCCGGACATCGTAAATTGTTTCGGGTTAATGGCGGTGATCAGCTCACTGGAGGAGATATTTTCCACCCGCAAGAGCGCCGGATCCTGCTGCGGCAGGCGCAATTGCAGCATTTTCAGCTGCCCCCCCAGCACATCGACACTGACATTACTGAGGATCAGCGGGTTGGCGTCATCCCAGGGATAGTGGCCCTGCAAATCGGCGGTGACGTTACTGGCTTTTGCCTGGCTGTCAATTTCCGCTACCCGCAGGCGCACCGGCCCCCGGGTGCCCAGATCCCAGACCCCGTTCCGGTAGCGGAATGGCAGAATAAAATCGATACCCGCCACCTGATTATCCGGGGTCCAGACGCTGCCGTGTTTCACCACCCCGTGGCCACCGGCTTCAAACCCCTGGCCCGGCGCGGCGGAAAACGCAACCTGGGCGTTAAAGGTGCCCTCATCCAGCCTGATTTTGCTCTCTTTCGGTAACAGCGGCTGGAAGACTTTCAGGGTCTGGCGCGGCCACCAGGCTTCGGCCCGCAGGCGCTCCCCGTCCCAGCGACCATTCACCCTCACCGGGCCAATGTCACCGGCGTGCAGATCGCCTTTAAACTGAAATGCCGTCGGCTCCTGCCCGCTGACACTGAATTTCAGGGTCGAGGGCGGCAGATAACTGCCGCCGCTCAACGTGGTTTGCCCGGCATCCAGCGACAGCGCCCCGGTAAATGCCGGGGCCTGCGGGTCGCGCACCCAGCGAATCGGTTTATCAAGGACCAGGCGCGGGGCGGCAACCTGCATCGCGCCATACTGCAACTGGTTAAAACCGGTGGACAAGGTGGACAGCTCGATAGTTTTATCCTGCCACTTACCGGTGCCCGCTACATCCCAGTTGGCGTTCATCGGCGTAAACTGGCCTTTCCCCCAGTAGCGCCACTGCCACTGCCCGGCGTCCGGCAGGAAATCCCGGGCGTTACCGTCAAGGTGCAATTCAAAGGCGCCAAACTGGTGTTCATGGGCCTGCAAAATAGCCTGCAGGCGGCCATCAACCCCCTTGCGGGACAGTTTTACCCCCGCCAGAGGCCAGCGGATCAAGTCGATATTAAGATCCTCAATAAGCCGCCCCTGGGAACGTAACAGCGAACCCGGGCCAAAATGTAATTGCGGATCATCCAGCGGCCCCTGTAACTGGGTAAATAGCGTGGCATACAGGGTCAAATCGTCGTGTTTTGCCTCACCGGTCAGTTGTAACGGCATGGCGCTGTTGATCATGCTGAGCTTGCCCGGCCCCACAGTGAGCACCACGTTTCCTTTACCGGCGGCCCCGGCGGTGAGTACGTTCAGGCGGCCGCTAATTTGCGCCTGTTCCAGCCCCTGTTGCCAGTGATCAATACTCAGCCCCAGCCGCCCGCTAAGCGGGAATCCCTGGTAAGGCCAGAACCAGCGGCCATCACTGATACGTAAATTCTCGGTGGTCAGGGTCCAGGGCAGATCAAGCAGCGGCTGGGGTTGCTCCGGGCTGTCGATAATTAACTGGCCGCTATTTTGTTGCCAGTTGAGCTCGGCATTGACCAGACCAGGTTGCTGGGGCAGATAAAGCTGTGCCGTGCTGCTGCCCGCCACCGGCAGGCCGTCCGGCACCAGCGGCATGGTGAAGTCCCCCGCCAGTGCCAGCGGCTTCTGCCCGTCAAACAGCGCCAGGGTAAATTGCTTCACGCTGAGGGCCTGCCCGCTCAGACTGGCCTCCAGGTTCACCAGTTTGCCCTGGTAATGAATAGTCTGCTGTTCCCGGGAGAGCGCCAGATTCAGCCCACCGGCATATTGCTGCCAGGGGGCGAGGGTCAGACGATCAATCACTACCCAGCTGCGCGGTAGCATCTGCTGCCATTGCGCCAGGGTGCGCGGGGCGGCCAGGCTGGGCTCACTGGGGGGTAGTTTTGCCAGACAGGCGGTATCGAGGGTGACATCACCGGCGTGCAGCAACCAGCGCGAGGGGTGTGACAGTGTCACGCTTTGAATATGGGCCAGGGTACAATCCCCGGCCTGATAGCGGATATCCGGAATTTCAATGGCGTGCAGGCTCACCCGCGGACGCGATTCAATGGCTATCCGGGTGCCTGCGGGCAGCCAGATCCCCGCCAGCCCTGGCAGCCAGTGCCCCAGGGTTAACAGGAGCGTTAATGGCAACAAGATGCACAGTAGCAACAGAGCCAGTGCAGCGCTATATTTACCCTTCATGGGCAGGAAATTCCTGATTTGGCAAGAAGTTAAACCGGGAAAAACATAACTATTTTATGGCTTTCCCGCCAGGCAATGTTCATGACTTTACCTGAGCATAGTTAACATGGAATTAAACACCATCTTTTCACCGCTTTACAGAATTTTTTAAAATTTGCGGGAACTTTTTAATGGTGATAATTTCTATCCTAGGATCATTTGGAGAAAGTTTTATGAAACTTGCTGTTTATAGTACAAAAAACTATGACAAGAAATACATCGAGCATGTTAACAAAGATTATGGCTACGATCTTGAATTTTATGACTTCCTGCTCACCCAAAAAACAGCCAAAACGGCTGCGGGATGTGATGCAGTCTGTATTTTTGTTAACGATGATGGCAGCCGCCCTGTCCTCGAAGAGCTGAAAAAACAAGGGGTTAAATATATCGCCCTGCGTTGCGCCGGTTTTAACAACGTCGATCTCGACGCGGCGAAAGCGTTAGGACTGCGGGTTGTCCGGGTACCGGCCTACTCCCCGGAAGCCGTGGCTGAGCACGCGGTGGGCATGATGATGTGCCTTAACCGCCGCATTCACCGCGCCTATCAGCGTACCCGTGATGCGAACTTCTCCCTCGAAGGATTAATCGGCTTTACCATGTTTGGTAAAACCGCCGGGGTGATTGGTACCGGGAAAATCGGGGCAGCGGCGTTGCGCATCCTGAAGGGCTTCGGCATGCGCCTGCTGGCGTTTGATCCCTATCCAAGCGCAGCGGCGCTGGAGCTGGGTGTGGAGTATGTGGATCTGGAAACTCTGTTCCGGGAGTCCGATGTCATCAGCCTGCACTGCCCGCTGACCCCGGAAAACTATCACCTGCTGGATAAAGACGCGTTCGGCCAAATGAAAGACGGGGTGATGATCATTAACACCAGCCGCGGTGGCTTAATTGACTCCCAGGCCGCTATCGACGCCCTGAAAACCCAGAAGATTGGCTCCCTGGGGATGGACGTTTACGAAAACGAACGGGATTTGTTCTTCGAAGATAAATCCAATGATGTTATCCAGGATGATGTCTTCCGCCGTCTGTCCGCCTGCCATAACGTGCTGTTTACCGGCCACCAGGCGTTTTTGACCGAAGAAGCGCTGATCAACATCTCTGAAGTGACGCTCGACAACCTCGGCCAGCTGGAAAAAGGCCAGGAAACACCCAACGCGCTGTGCTAATCAGCGTTTTACTCCGGGGGCCGGGCAGCCGTGCTCAGGCTCCCGCACAGACAACAAAATAAGAGATTTTATGAAAAAGACAGTAATTGCCGGGCTGGCTGCGATGGCGTTAAGTGGATGTGCGGCATCCGGCAGTAATGGCGGCGATATTAGCGCACAGCAGCTGCAACACCACCGCTATGTGCTGCAGACCCTGGACGGCCGCGCCGTCAACAGCAAAGCGCCCCATCAGCCGGAAATCAGCTTTGGCGAGAACATGCATGTCTCTGGCCAGATGTGTAACCGCTTTATGGGCCAGGGCAAGCTGAATGGCAATACGCTCACCGTGGACGGCATGGCATCCACACGTATGATGTGCATTGATCCGCAGCTGAACCAGCTGGACGGTATCATTGGCGAGATGCTGAACCACGGGGCTCAACTGTCCTTAACAGGGAAACAACTGACCCTGACGTCCCCGCAGCATACCCTTACCTGGACATTATCTGACTTGGTTCAGTAACTGCTACAGGCACCGGAGGCAAGCGCACGTTCACCACAGCGTTTGCCGTTCGGTAACGCACACATGCCGACCATTGAACCGTCTAACTGGCGGGCCGCCAGTACCGTTCCCCCGACCATTGCGCAGTTCGCGCTGGCCTGGCCGTTCATGGCGGCATGCATCCCGGCCGGCACGTGTGCCGCCGTGGCCTGTTGTACGGGTTCACTACTGCAGGCCGAGAGTAAAAACGCGGCGCATCCAACGAAAAAACCAACTCGCATGTCAACATCTCCGTGGCAAAATAATTTAGCGAAACGTTTGGCATCATAGGACAGGCTGCCCCAGGGCGCGAGCCTTAAGCGCCAGGATTCATTAACTGAAACACATTTTTATGATCCCGCTCGGATTATTCCTAATTCATGTCATATTTATGCAGTGACAGTGTCACACAAAAGTAACATTACGCCACCGCCAGCCCTGCTGTGATGCGGCCCGTAGCCCACCAACCACACAAAAGCAAAAATGGTCTTCCGCGGCTTTTGCTACTATTTACCCATCACGATTAAGCGTTTGTCACCGCAGGCGGAAACATTCCCCGTGATGGCCAGACGCAATTAATTACAGGGTGTAACCGCCCTGCTTTTCCTTTGCGCAATGTAAGGTGTCTTATGATTACTATCGACGGCAATGGTGCAGTCGCCTCAGTGGCGTTTCGTACCAGTGAAGTCATCGCTATTTATCCCATTACGCCAAGTTCCGGTATGGCAGAGCTGGCGGGGGCATGGTCGGAAGATGACCTGACCAATATCTGGGGTGATGTTCCGCGTGTGGTGGAGATGCAGTCAGAAGCCGGTGCCATTGGCGCGGTGCACGGCGCGCTGCAAACCGGGGCCTTGTCGACCTCGTTTACCTCATCCCAGGGATTATTACTGATGATCCCCACCCTGTATAAACTGGCCGGGCAATTAACCCCCTTTGTGCTGCATGTGGCCGCCCGCACCGTGGCAACCCACGCCTTGTCGATCTTTGGCGATCATTCGGACGTGATGGCCGTGCGCCAGACCGGCTGCGCCATGCTGTGTGCCAGCAGTGTCCAGGAAGCCCAGGATTTTGCCCTGATCGCCCAGATGGCCAGCCTGAACAGCCGGGTGCCGTTTATTCATTTCTTTGATGGCTTCCGCACCTCCCACGAGATCAATAAAATTGTGCCCCTCGGGGATGACACTCTGCGCAAGCTGATGCCGCAGGCGGCCATTGATGCGCACCGCAGCCGCGCCCTGAACCCGGAACACCCGGTGATCCGCGGAACCTCCGCCAACCCGGATACCTATTTCCAGTCCCGGGAGGCGACGAACCCCTGGTATAATGCGGTTTATGAGCACGTCACCCGGGCGATGAACGATTTTGCCCAGGAGACTGGCCGCCAGTACCGGCCGTTTGAATATTACGGCCATCCCGAGGCCGAACGGGTCATGGTGCTGATGGGCTCGGCCCTCGGCACCTGTGAAGAAGTGATTGATGAGCTGCTCTCCCGGGGGGAAAAAGTCGGCGTGGTCAAGGTCCGGCTGTTCCGGCCTTTCTCCGCTGCCCATCTGCTGGCAGAGATCCCCGCCACGGCCCGTAAAATCGCCGTGCTCGACCGGACCAAAGAGCCGGGGGCGCTGGCAGAGCCGCTGTATCTGGATGTGATGACCGCCCTGGCTGAAGCCTTCAGCCGCGGGGAACGCGAAACCCTGCCGCTGGTCATTGGCGGCCGTTACGGGCTGTCTTCAAAAGAGTTTGGCCCGGACTGTGTGCTGGCGGTCTTTAATGAACTGTCTGCCAGTGCGCCTAAGCCCCGTTTTACGGTGGGTATCTATGATGATGTGACCCTGCTCTCCCTGCCGCCAGTGGAAAATACCCTGCCGTCCCGCGCCCGGCTTGAAGCGCTGTTCTACGGACTCGGCAGTGATGGCAGCGTCTCGGCCACTAAAAACAATATTAAAATTATCGGTAACGCCACCCCCTGGTTTGCCCAGGGCTACTTTGTGTACGACTCTAAAAAGGCCGGTGGCCTGACTGTTTCGCACCTGCGTATCAGCGAGCATCCGATCAACTCGGCATACCTTATCGACAAAGCCGATTTTGTCGGCTGCCATCAGTTGCAGTTTATTGATAAATACCAGATGGCCGAACGGCTGAAGCCAAATGGCATCTTCCTGCTGAATACTCCCTATGATGCCGATCAGGTCTGGGAGCGCCTGCCCCAGGAGGTCCAGGGGATCCTGGTTGCCAGAAATGCCCGCCTCTATGTGATTAACGCGGCCAAAATTGCCCGGGAATGCGCCCTCGGGGCGCGCATTAACACCGTGATGCAGATGGCCTTCTTCCACCTCACCCAGATCCTGCCCGGTGACGCCGCCCTGTCTGAACTCCAGGGGGCCATTGCTAAAAGCTACAGCAGCAAAGGCCAGGAGCTGGTTGAACGCAACTGGCAGGCCCTGGCCATGGCCCGGGAATCGCTGTTCCACGTGCCGTTACAGCCGGTGAACGATCAGAGCCACCAGCGGCCACCGGTGGTTTCCGACGCGGCGCCGGATTTTGTCAAAACCGTTACCGCCGCCATGCTCGCCGGGCTTGGGGATGCGCTGCCGGTATCCGCCCTGCCGCCGGATGGTACCTGGCCACTGGGCACCACCCGCTGGGAAAAACGCAACATTGCGGAAGCGATCCCCATCTGGAAAGCCGGGCTCTGTACCCAGTGTAACCACTGTGTGGCCGCCTGCCCCCATGCGGCAATTCGCGCCAAAGTTGTCGCACCGGAAGCGATGGAAAATGCCCCGGCGGGCCTCGATTCGCTGGATGTAAAATCCCGGGATATGCGCGGAATGAAGTATGTGCTCCAGGTGGCCCCGGAGGACTGTACCGGCTGTAATTTGTGTGTTGAGGTGTGCCCGGCCAAAGATCGTCAGGATCCGTCGATTAAAGCCATCAATATGCAGCCGCGCCTTGCGCACGTGGAAGAAGAAAAAGCCAATTATGACTATTTCCTCGCTCTGCCGGAAATCGACCGCAGCAGCCTGGAGCGCATTGATATCCGCACCTCGCAGTTGCTGACGCCGCTGTTTGAATACTCCGGCGCCTGTTCCGGCTGTGGTGAAACCCCCTATATTAAACTGCTGACCCAGCTCTACGGGGACCGGTTACTGATTGCCAACGCCACCGGCTGCTCGTCTATTTATGGCGGCAACCTGCCCTCAACGCCCTATACCACCGATGCCAATGGCCGCGGCCCGGCATGGGCGAACTCCCTGTTTGAAGATAACGCCGAATTCGGGCTGGGCTTCCGGCTGAGTACCACCCAGCGGATGGCGCGGGTAACCCGGCTGGTGGAGAAATTTGCCGCCCAGTTGCCGCCCGACCTCGCCAGCCAGCTT
The DNA here is from genome assembly GCF_016415625.1 of Shimwellia pseudoproteus. Classification (GTDB taxonomy): domain Bacteria; phylum Pseudomonadota; class Gammaproteobacteria; order Enterobacterales; family Enterobacteriaceae; genus Shimwellia; species Shimwellia pseudoproteus. The sequence continues at coordinate 7,281 of NZ_WBXP01000049.1, read as the reverse complement.
CAGGCCGCTGCCACCCCAGAACAGCGCCGTGGCCAGATTGATGCATTGCGTGTCGCGTTACAGGATGTTGATGATGCCGATGCCCGCCAGTTACTGACCGATGCCGATGCGCTGGTGGATAAATCTATCTGGCTGATTGGCGGGGATGGCTGGGCCTACGATATCGGCTTCGGTGGCCTGGACCATGTGCTGAGCCTCACGGAGAACGTCAACGTGCTGGTGCTGGATACCCAGTGTTACTCCAATACCGGCGGCCAGCAGTCCAAAGCAACGCCGCTGGGGGCGGTCACCAAGTTTGGTGAGCACGGGAAACGTAAGGCCCGTAAAGATCTCGGGGTCAGCATGATGATGTATGGCCACGTGTATGTGGCGCAGATCTCGCTGGGCGCCCAGCTTAACCAGACGGTGAAAGCGATTCAGGAAGCGGAAGCCTACCCGGGACCGTCGCTGATTATTGCCTACAGCCCCTGTGAGGAGCACGGCTACGATCTGGCCCTCAGCCACGATCAGATGCGCCAGCTCACCGCCACCGGGTTCTGGCCGCTGTATCGCTTTGATCCGCGCCGGGAGGCAGACGGTAAACTGCCGATGTCCCTCGACTCTCGCCCGCCGTCTGATGCACTGGCGGAGACGCTGCTGCACGAACAGCGGTTTAAACGCCTGAACACCCAGCAGCCGGAGGTGGCCGAACAGCTCTGGAAAGACGCAGCCCAGGATCTGCAAAAACGCTATGACTTCCTGGCGCAACTGGCGGGTAAAGCAGAAAAAGCCCCGAGCGAGTAATTACGCCGCTCAGGGCATATACTGGCGCTGTCCGTCACGGGCAGCGCCAGGTGTGTGAAAGGCGTTATTAATGCCAGGCACTGGCGCAGCCAGCCAGTGCCTGTTTTTACGCTCAAATAGCCGGTCAGATTGCCTCATATTCGCCGGTGCCTTCCGGCCACGGCGTTAGCAAATCATACCCGGTTTCGGTGACCGCAATAGTGTGTTCCCACTGGGCAGACAGCGAGCGATCTTTGGTGACCACGGTCCAGTCGTCGTTCAGCACGCTGGTCGCCGCTTTACCGGCATTGATCATCGGTTCAATGGTGAAGATCATCCCCGCTTTCAGTACCGGGCCGGTCCCCGCTACCCCGTAATGGAGCACCTGCGGCTCATCATGATAAACCTGGCCCACCCCATGACCGCAATATTCACGTACCACGGAGAACCCGGCGCCTTCCGCCAGGGTCTGGATAGCGGCGCCAATATCCCCGAGGGTGGCACCGGCGCGTACAGCTTTGATCCCCGCCACCATCGACTGGTAGGTAATATCCACCAGCCGTTTCGCGCGAATCGACGGTTCGCCCACAAAATACATGCGGCTGGTGTCGCCGTACCAGCCATCTTTGATCACCGCGACATCAATATTGACAATGTCACCCTTTTTCAGCTTTTTCTCTGCCGGGATCCCGTGGCACACCACGTGGTTCACCGAAGTACAGACCGTTTTCGGGTAGCCGTGATAACCAATATTGGCCGGGATAACCTGCAACTGGTTAACAATATAATCGTGGCAGAGGCGGTCAAGCTCCTCTGTGGTCACTCCCGGCTGAACAAATGGGGTGATCATTTCAAGGACTTTGGCCGCCGCGTGGCCTGCGGCCCTTGCCATTTCAATCTCTTCGGCGGAATGCAGTTTACTTCCGGTCATAACACCTGCTCCTGTGCTGCGTCATCGGAGACGGTATCCGCAACGATGCGCTGAATATCCATCCCGTTATGAATTTCACTTTTAATTAGCTGGCGTACCAGTTGCTGGTGGCTCAGGTGTGGGTACAGCTCAGCCATCATCCCCAGCTTTAGCCAGTACTCCGCCTGGGCATTGATAGAGCGGCTCATCGCATTACTGGCCACCCGTAAGTTTTCATGCATCAGGTCCGAAATTTTAACGATCCCCATAAAACACCTATATAAAACATATATGGAACGTATATTAGCAGTTTATCGGGGGAGCGGGTATCCCGGCGGGGAGATAAAAACGCCAGGTGAGCAAAATGGCGGCAATTTGCCCGGACATGGCGTATTTTTTCAGCAACTAAACCGCGGCCGGGCTGGTGTACCGTTATTTGGTAAAAAAGCCCTTGACCTGCTCATTCACAGGTTTATAGTTCGGTTCAACGCGATGTGGGCTGTTAGCTCAGTTGGTAGAGCAGTGGACTCTTAATCCATCGGTCGAGGGTTCGAATCCCTCACAACCCACCATCCTTACCCGTTGATTTCTCTCCTTTATTAATTCTGAACTCAATCCATTTGATCAACCACTGCGGCCAGTCTGCAACCGGCAGACCTGCGGTTTTGCGGATCCCAAAACCGTGTCCTCCCTGCGCAACGATATGCATATCTGCCGCCACCCCCTGAGCGTTAAGGGCCTGCCACATCACCAGGCTGTTTGCCACCGGCACCGTGGGATCATCCGTGGCGTGCACTAAGAAACACGGCGGGGTGTGGCTGTTGACCATCGTTTCCACGGAAAACGCCGGATTCAGAGCCTGGCTGGCAATACTGGCGGGTAACTGTTGCAGGGTTCCCCAGGGGGAGATGTTTTCATCCATGCTGATCACCGGATAAATCAGCGCCGCAAGATCGGGCCGGGCGCTGAGGGTGTCAGTGTCATCCTGGGGCATATCACATACCCGATCCCAGCGGGCGGCCAGCCACCCCGCCAGATGCCCTCCGGCAGAAAATCCCACCACCATAACATGCTCAAGGGATAACGCCCGGGAGCGGGCGCGCAATAGCCGGACCGCGCGCTGGGCATCCGCCAGCGGCGTCGCATTGCCCAGCGGGTGCCCGTCCCCCGGCATACGGTAATTGACCACCGCACAGGTAAACCCCGCCGCCGCCAGCGTATTGGCCGTGTCCATTCCTTCTTTATCAAACGCTGTCCGCGTGTAGCCGCCGCCGGGCAGGATAACCACCCCGATGCCGTTTCCCGGGCCCGCCGGCGGGACCAGCACCATTTCCGGGATAATAGTGCCGGTAAGGAGCCTATCGGGTAATTGGGCGTTACCGCGCTCAATAATCTGGGGCGTCAGCCGCGTGTTGCTGTGCGCCTCAGGCCAAAGGGGAATAATCCTGGCATCCGGGAGGAGTTGCTGGAGTGACGAATATGGCGTTGTTTCCGGGGTCATGATGGGCATCCTGTATAAAAGTCCTGCCCTTCACGTTACCCGCTTTAGCAAAAAAAACTAGCCCGCAGGCTGGTCAGCAATACAGGGAGCCGTGCCTTATAGCACCGGACAATCCACTGGCTCTGCCGCCGCAGAAGTATCAAAAATAAGATCATCACCAAACCATAAACGGAACGGTACCGCATTGCCGTCACTGTCACGGGCAAACTCTGCGGCCACCACATCGTCTTCATCGGGATTAAAACTGCCGTTGCGCCGCCACAGTTGCCAGCCAGCGACTTTGGTGCACTGGAGGATATAGTTAGCAGGCAGATCTTTCAGACGGCATCTGACACCGTCAACCTCGACATATACGTCCCGGTATGAGCAAACAGGTAACATAACTCGCCTCTTGATTTACCGTAGGGCCCATTAGTAAGTATAGTCCCCGCCCGCTTGTCGCGCGCATTCTGGCCCGGCTGCAAAAAAAAGCGCATCCCCCACAAAATTCACGGTTGATAATGATAATCATTCTTGTTAACTTACAACCACCGAATAGTTGAGCTAAACGGTCAAGTATTCGGTACGACATTGCTCACATTGCTTCCAGTATTTTCCGCCAGTTTTTACTGGCGGTTTTTTTTGTCTGCGCTCAGTAGATAAAGATATCCTCATCGACATCTTCTACCGCCCCGGTATCGGCGATATACACTTTATTGAGATGGAATTTATCACTGTTATCCGCGCTACGGTGCTGGTCGCTGACGAGCGCAAACTCTTTATAAGCGGTGTTAATGATAAAGTTACGCTGCCCGTGATGGTTGCGCGGGAAGATCTCACCGTCGATGCCGTTGCGCAATACATAAGTAATACTGCGTACGCTAACCGGCAGCGGCAGTAGCTCGCACTGCACTTTACTGCCGTCAATACCAATCAATTTGCGGGTCTTTTCGGCCAGCATAAAATCGATGGTCACCGGGGTGGCGTTGTTTAACGGGAACTGATGAATCGCCATTGCTTCAATCTCCAGTATTATTCTGGGTTCAGCATACGCCCGATAGCCGTGTTATATAATTGATAATTCCGCGCAGTGATGATCGTTCGTGGTGAACAAAAAACCGGCGTACCGGTGCCGTGCAGGCGACCCCGCTGTCATTTCACCACCAGAAAATCCGCCCAGCGTGTCGTGTAGCGCGGAGAGAGCATTTCACGTTTCATCTGCCACGTCTGCTGGCTCTCCTGACCGGCAAAATAGAGCGTGCCCTTCCCTTGTTTGCTGTTCAGCGTGTCGATGACGGACATCAGCTTATCGCTGTTACGTCGCGGCGCGAGATCGTCGAACAAACTGAGCTGCGCTATTCCCTGGCTGTAAAAATCACCCAGCATCACCCCGGCTTTCTGGTAGCGGTGCCCGTCCTGCCAGATAGCATCAAGGCAACGCGTGGCCGCGGCGATAATGTCGCGGCTGTCCTGGGTGGGCGTTAGCAGATGAACGCCGGCATGATTGCCATAATAGGGTGCATTAGCGAATGGACTGGTTTTCACAAACGTGGAGATGTACCGGCAATACTGATGCTCATGTCTTAACTTTTCGGCAGCCCGGGAGGCATAACTACAAATGGCCTGGCGCATCGGCTGATAATCAGTGATCCGGTCACCAAACGACCGGCTGCACACGATTTCCTGTTTTACCGGCACAAACGCTTCAAGGGCCAGGCATGGCTCGCCGCGTAACTCGCGCACGGTGCGCTCAAGAACGACGTTGAAGTGCTTGCGGATAACATAGAGATCGGTGTCGGCCAGCTCCAGGACAGTCCTGATCCCCATCGCTTCCAGCTTTTTGGCAATCCGCCGGCCAACGCCCCACACCTCACTCACCGGGAACAGTGCCATGAGTTTTCGCTGCCTGGTGATATTTGAGAGATCCACCACGCCGCCGGTTTTCGCCCACTTTTTCGCCGCATGGTTGGCCAGCTTGGCCAGGGTCTTTGTCTGGGCTATCCCGACGCCTACGGCCAGATGGGTATTGCGCTTCACCGCCGCTTTCAGTTCACGGCCGAAATCCGCCAGATCCCGGCAGTTGTCAACACCGGTCAAATCGCAAAACGCCTCATCAATGCTGTAAATCTCCACCCGCGGCGCCAGTGCTTCGAGGGTGGTCATCACGCGGTGCGACATGTCTGCGTACAGCTCATAGTTGCTGCTGAAATACGTCACATGGTTACGGCGGAACGCGTCCCGGCATTTGAAATACGGCATCCCCATCTGAATACCCAGGGCCCTGGCTTCAGCGCTGCGGGCGATAACGCAGCCGTCATTATTTGAGAGCACAACCACCGGCTGCCCGCGCAGGTCTGGTCTGAAAATCGTCTCACAGGACGCATAGAAGCTATTCACATCCACTAACGCGAACATATCAACTCGTCGATTTGACGATAAATGTGACAACGCCAAATACCTCCAGCTCGTCACCCGAGAGGGTGATCGGCGGGTATGCCGGGTTCATCGGGACCAGTTGCAGCAAAGGCCGTGTCTGAAGCCGTTTTACCGTAAACTCGCCATATACCGACGCAATAACGATATCCCCGTGCTCCGCGTGCTTCGCACTGTCAACGACCAGCAGATCCCCGTCACTGATCCCTGCCCCTATCATCGAGTCGCCGCTGGCGCGCACAAAATAGGTTGCGCTCGGGTGTCGAATCATCAGCTCGTTCAGGTCGATGCGCTTTTCAACATAGTCCTGGGCCGGAGAAGGGAAGCCGCACGGAACAAGGTCCGAAAAAAACGGCATCGGGATAATGTCGCGCAGATCCGCCGGTGTAATGAACGCCATGATAACCACCACTAAAATACTGTTTATATATACAGTAGTTTTATTGAGTGTGGAGGTCAAGCACAACCGGGGCCTCTGACGCTACCGGCCCCCGCGCTATCTCAATATTGTTCCAGTGAGTGATTATTAGCGTTGAGTTATATTGGGATTGCACACCATCGTTTACATAGGATGCCAGCGATACATTACAAGCGGCAGAAAATACAGCGAAATGATGGGCGCAATATTTTGCAAGAAATAACAGACCACTCACCGTCTGGTAAGTATGACCCTGGCACTGTTTACCGGGGGGGATCACAATCATCGACGGATTATCTGGCCTGCAATAAAGCATGTATACTGAACTCAACGATTAGTTCATAATGATAATAGCCATGTTTTCAGTATTTAACTATCCCTAATAAATAATGCTAGTCATAATTAAAATGAAGATCTTATTTTCAAACATAATCATTTTATTTAGCATTTACTCTCGTATTAAAACTAGGGTAATACTCGTCAACTTTTTCTAATTTTGGTTATAAGAGTTTCTGCAACCTCTGAAGGACTTGGTTGCCTAGCCATTTCTGCAGCCACCTGCGCTGAACAGGAACGCAATGTATTATCATGAAAAAAAGTGTTTATTAAATCACTAGTTAGCCCTTTGTCACCTGGAATGATCCCGCAGCCACGTTTCATAACTGCTTTGGCATTTACTGGACGATCTGCTCCTTCACCAAATACAATTTGTGGAATTCCGTTATATAGAGCAGTAAGAGTATTTCCAGCGCCACCATGATGAATAAAACCGTCAGCACCATTAAGAAAAACTCCCGTAGGGATCCAGTCAACTAGACGAACATTTGATGGTAATTTCCGTAAATCTTTGCGCGCATTAATTGCCAGTTGCAATGTTATTTCAGCATCCACCTCATTTGCTGAATCCATCACCCATGAAATTAAATCTAGTCCATCTGCCACTGGTTTGACTGTACCAAGACTTATCAACAAACGTTTTTTACCCTGACTCCTGCCCCACCACTTATCCCATACCCCCCCTCCATTATAGGGAACATATCTCATGGGAATAATCGGTTCACCATTATTTTGAATGATACTCATACTTGGCGGTGTTACATCAATCCATGCAAGATCACGTACCGGACCGCTCACATTGTGACGCTTGTAAGCGTTGGCGAGGGGACGATTAACCATTTGAATGGCTTTGTTGAATAAATCAGATTTCGGGTAAGTCTCCCCCGTAGCGGGTTGTGTTTTCAGGCAATACGCACACTTTCAGGCATACCTGCTTTCGTC
>NZ_WBXP01000048.1 GCF_016415625.1 Shimwellia pseudoproteus | reverse complement strand
GATGTGTTTGCGGGAAAAAAATCGGCCCAGATCCGCGAAATTTTAATCAGCGAGTCAGCTTGGGAAGAAATGACCTGCTTATTCGCACCTTCCTTAGCAGCATAATTACTGGCGGCCAGATTTACTTCGCATTCGGCCTATGCGCGCCGGCTGGTAATTATGCACTTGCTACCGCCCGGTGTTTGGTACCTTTTCAGCATCTGTACTACACTGCAACCGGGCATTGATGCGTGCGCCACGGTATCGCTATCACCCCCTTACCGCGCCCGGCATTGCGCTTTCCCGTCCCGCCAATCGTACGTTACAAACTGAAATGAATCATTTCGGTCAAATTGTCTTTGTTGAATATTAGTTGTAGCGAACCTGACTATTGTTACCAGCATATAGTATATATGTTGGCGTTGTTGTCTCTGGTTTTGAAATAATACACTGACGCACACAGCATATGAAAACCTGTCACTATCGGGGTCATGATGAGTATGCTCAGAAACTGGCGCCACCACAGCCGATTATGGCGGGCGGTGCGGCGCGGCTACGGCGCAATTAAACGGGGATGCCGTATCGCGGCGTTGCCACCGCTGGCTTATTATCAGTATGTTTTAAAATGTCGGCACTATTACAGTGCTAAATGCCTGAGCCGCCACAGTGAGTTGCCACCGTTCAGCGAGCGCCCGTTTAATAAGTACCTGAAACGCGGCGCCTCCGGGCGGATGAAACTGCGCTTTGCCAGCGGCATGCTCGATTTTATGGAGCTGTCCTTTACCCACGATGGCCTGGATCTTATCTATTCCGGTGAGCGCGAGGGGATGCTGCTGGCGGATATTGAGCTGAAATCTGGCGAGACCGCGCGGTTAAAACTGATGCGCTCTCGCTTCCCCCGGGAAGGTGATTTGGGGCTGTATCTGTTTGATGCTGCCGATGCGCTGGTCTATGCCATCACGTTCTCCATTGTCGGCAAGGGACAATTGCTGATTAGCGGTGTCCAGGGGCCCGGGCCGGAACATGGTGCGGAAATGGTCAAAGAGATGACTAAGCAGATGCACGGCCTGCGGCCGAAAAATCTGTTGCTCTCCGCGGTGTATGTGATTGCCCGGCAATATAACCTCAGCGCCATTAAAGGCATTACCGATCAAACCCATATTAAATCCCAGCATTTGCGCTCCAGTTATAACGCCTTCTGGGAAGAAAGCGGCGGCCAGCCGGATCACTGCGGCTGGTTTGACTTGCCGGATAGCGAGCCACAGCGGGATGTGGAGACGGTAAAAAGCCAGCACCGGTCGGCATTTCGTAAGCGTGAGGCGCTGCGCGCGGCGGCGATGGCAAACACCGCCCGCACCCTGCGCTGGTACTCGGCGCCGGTGACGGCAATCCCGACGCCGGATAGCTATCATGCAGAAGATATGGCCTCCCACGGCGGCCAGGCCTAAGCCGGGCGCAGTCCAGACGACACGGCACACTGACGGTAGAAACGCCAACGGCGTACGCTTTCCCGCATCCGGGATACGTCCGGGGACAGGCGTGGTTCTTCTGAGATGACAATCCGGCGTTGCTGTGGCCAGATAGTGGCTCTGGCATCACTTATGCCGGGTCTATTTGATCAATGACATCAGAGGTGGGTTCTATGACACAGAAAAAAGTCGCGTTAGTGACCGGGGCATTATCTGGTATTGGTCTGGCGACCGCCGAATTGTTCGCAAAACAAGGCTACCGGTTAGTTATCTCCGGGCGCCGGGCAGACGCCGGCCAGCAACTGGAACAGCAATTACGCCGCACCAATCCGCAGGTGCATTATAAAAATGCCAATATGGATAGCGAAGCCGACATTCAGGAATTGGTGGCATTCACCCTCAGCGAGTTCGGCCGCCTGGATATTGCGATTAACGCAGCCGGTGTCGAGGGGGAGCAACAGCCGGCGACGGCGGTGACCCCGGAAAATTACCAGGCGGTATTTAACACTAACGTGTTGGGCATCATGCTGGCGATGAAGTACCAAATCCCGATTATGACCGGGCAAAAGTCCGGCAGTATTGTCAATATTTCCTCTATTGCCGGGCACATCGGGATAGCGGGCTCAATGGTCTATGTGGGCAGTAAACACGCGGTAGAAGGTATTACGAAATCTGCCGCGCTGGAGGTTGCCGCCGAGGGGGTTCGCATTAATGCCGTGGCGCCTGGGCCGGTTGAGACACCGATGCTGGATCGCTTTGTCGGTGGGGATGCGGCGGCGAAAGCGGCGTTTATCAACAGCCTGCCTGCCCGTAAGGCGGCCACGGCGGATGACATTGCCCGGACGATTTTATTTGTTGCCGATGGCGGGGTGGATACCCTTGTCGGGCAGATTGTGACCGTAGACAGCGGTTATACCGCATAATCGCTGGCGGTAAAAAAGCCCGCAGATCAGGGTTATCTGCGGGCTTTTTCGTTGCTTTCAGTCAGGGGGAACCGCTTACAGGGTGGGGTCCCGATGGGTTTCTACCGCACCGCGTTCGGTGTTGGTTTTGATATCTCTGGCACCCAGTTTACGTCCCCAGAACATCAGGATAGTCAGGCTGATAATAAAGGTCGCCGCCAGTTTTATGGAGTCCGCACCGGACAGCGCCACGAAACAGAACAGGCACCCCAGCACCGACGCAATCAGGCTCAGCACATGTTTCAGTGATGCACCTTCGAGGCGGATTAACGCCACGCAGGAGTAAAAATACGGCAGCATGGTCAGCAGCACGGCAATCCCTATCAGGTTGCCAAAGATATCTGACGACCGTGAACCGCTGGAGGCCATAAAGGTCATGGCCGCCATTAACAGCGACATTTTTATTGCCGATAATATAATCCCTTTGCGCGGCACCCCGTGGCTGTCCACTTCACCGTAAATTTTCGGGAAGTTACCGTCCCGGGCAGCACGTACCCCGGCCTGGCCAACCATCATCATCCAGGAGCCCAGCGCCGCCAGGCAGGCAAAAGCCGTAAAGGCGGACACCACCGGGGCAGCCCAACTGCCGACTATCATGGCGGCACTGCTGGCAAACGGTGCACCGGTGACGGCCATCACGCTTGCCGGGAACATCCCGCTCATTACCTGGGTGGCGATGATATACACCGCACCGGCGAACGCGGTACCCAGCAGGGTGGCCAGCGGTACGGTACGTTTCGGGTTTTTTACCAGCCCGGAGCTGACGGACGCGGATTCAACCCCAACAAATGCCCACAGGCAAATCAGGATACTGGTCATGATGGCGTGGCCATCTGCAGTACCGGAGGTGTTCCAGTTAGCATGATAAATCGCCGGATCAAACCAGTGCCAGCCCAGGGTGGCGGTGCCGAATACCGGGATCAACACCAGTACCAGGCCCACGGTGGTTAACCGGCTCACCCAGTTCCCCCCCAGCATATTCACAAACGCCATGATCCAGATAATCGCGATACTGGTGATACCGGCGGGTATCGGGCTGTTCAGGGCAGGGAAGAAGACCGATAAATACGCGACGCCCGCCAGGCAGTCGGCAAGGTTGCCTATCCAGTTGGCGTGGTAGTAAAGCACCGCGGTCTGAAAACCGAAGGCGGGGCCCAGGCGGCCCGCATAGGCGATGGGGCCCCCAACCTGCGGATCGCGGGTAGAAAGCCGGGCGAAAACGTATGCCAGGGAGAGCGCCCCGACCAGTGCGATGATCCAGCCAAAAAGTGCGATGGAACCTATTTTTGCTAGGTTAGCAGGCAGTAGCGCAATCCCGCTACCCATCATGTTACCCGCTACGATACCTGTACAGGCGATAAGCCCGATTTGCTTTGAAGAAGCCATGTATGTCCCGTTGTACTCTTTTGGTGACGCTGTCATCCCTGCCAGCAATGAAGTGCTATATGCTAAAATCCTCGCGCCAATTATATGACAAATTGAATCTCAGCTCTTATAGCCACTATTTATTAAGTGACTTTTTGTTAAAAAAGACCTGCTTTTGGACAATGGCGGCGGGAGGGGGCATGACACTGGCCCCATAAAAATTCCCGAAATACCTTGCTGATGCAATATTAGTTTAGCCGGGAAAGCGCAGCCGGAAAAATTAAAAAAATACCCCCGGGAAATAATAAATATCCGGCTGGATAAAAATTTATAAAACAATGATATTTATTGTCATAGAGGGCATTGGCGAGCGTAATTATTCATGGGGCGGGGCCGTTTTCTCTTCCTGCACCGGTGATACTGGCCAGCAAAATAAAAGGTCCGTAAAAAGGGCGGGTATTTCCAGGTTCCTGATTTCTCAAGCGGTTGGTGGCCCTTATCGGGCGGGCCTTGGGGGAAAAGTAGCACTATCTGCTAACCGCCAGCGGAAAAAAAGCAGGTGCGCGCGCCCGTAATGATCTATGGTTTAGGAGTTAACTGGTTTAGCGCGCCGCTGGCGCACATTCCGCCGCGCGGGATGGTAAACCCAGGTGATGGTGTTCCACCTGACCCAACCGCCTTGCCGCCAGGTAAAGGCTGATGACGCCTGATAAGGACTGCTTTTTAATATTTTGAGCAGTGTATATCAGGTGTGCCTGAAATATGCTGCTCCTACTGTAAAGGTCGGCATATGGTCATGTTCCACGCTGTTCGCATCGTCTTTCCGGAGAAACCTGTCGGTTTCGCCTTGCCCCGTGTCGCCTGCTCACCACAGGAGGCTTCCTGATGCTTTACCAGCATATTCTGGTGTTGTTTAACGATAAGCATGACGGCGAGCCGCTGCTGCAACATGCGGCCACCCTCGCCAGTAAATATCAGGCGAAATTGTCGCTGTGCCACCTGCTGAGCAATTACCGGCTGGAGGATTATGTCTCCGACAGCTTGCTGGATGACGACGAATCCCGGGATGTGATAGCGGCCAAGGCGCTGCTCAGCCACCTGGTAAAAACCGTGGCGTATCCTGTTACCGGGTGCGTGATGGTTGCCGATGAATCGCCGCAGCAGCTGGAACATTGCATTGAAAAAGAAGCGGTCGATCTGATTGTCTGTGGCCACACTAACCGCCTTCTTGGCCGGATAACATCACAGGCAATGCGTATTATCAATAACACACAAGTAGATGTTTTAATTAAACATATATAATGAGGTGGACCAGTGAAAACAATCATTAAAGATGTGTTGGCAAGGGAAATTTTAGATTCTCGCGGTAACCCGACTGTGGAAGTTGAACTCACCAGTGACACCGGGCACGTCGCCCGGGCGTCGGTCCCCTCAGGCGCCAGCACCGGTAGCCGTGAAGCGATTGAATTACGCGATAATGACAAACAGCGTTTTAGCGGCAAGGGCGTGCTTCAGGCCGTGGGCCATGTGAATAACGACATCCGTGATGCGATTATCGGCCTGAATTTTACCGACCAGCGCCTGCTGGATAACACCCTGATTGCACTGGATGGTACCGCGAATAAAGCCAAACTGGGGGCGAATGCCATCCTCGGGGTATCGCTGGCCGCTGCCCGTCTGGGGGCCATCAGCACCGGTCAGGAACTGTATCGCTATCTGGGCGGTGTTGGGGCGAACCTGTTACCGGTGCCCTGCATGAATATTATTAATGGCGGGGTCCATGCCCGTAATCAGGGGGCAGACTTCCAGGAATTTATGATTGCCCCCGTCGGGGCGTCCACCTTCCATGAAGCGCTACGCTGGGGCAGCGAAGTGTATCAGCGCCTGCGCCAGCTCCTGCTTGATAAAGGCATGAGCGCCGGGGTGGGTGACGAAGGCGGCTTTGCGCCAGTGGTGTCATCTAACCGCGAGCCGCTGCAATTGATTGTTGAGGCGATTGAAAAAGCCGGCTATCGCCCCGGTGAAGATATCGCTATTTGTATGGACCCGGCCTCCAGCGAATTTTACCGCGACGGGAAATACCACCTGCGCACCGAAAATAGCGTGCTCAGCGCCCGGGAAATGACCGACTACTATCAATCCCTGATCAAACAATTTCCGATTATCCTGCTGGAAGATGGCCTGGCGGAAGATGACTGGGAAGGCTGGCAGCATCTGTACAGCGCCCTGGGTAACCAGCTTGAACTGGTGGGGGATGATCTGTTTGTCACTAACGTGCAGTACATCCAGAAAGGCATCGATCTTAATGTCGCCAACTCGGCACTGATCAAACTGAACCAGATTGGCTCGCTGTCTGAAACCTTCGATGCGGTACACCTCTGCCATCGCCACGGCTGGGGGGCCTTTATTTCCCACCGCAGCGGTGAAACCACCGATTCGTTTATCGCCGATATGACGGTCGCACTGCGGGCGGGCCATTTGAAAACCGGGGCACCGTGCCGCGGGGAACGGGTGGAAAAATATAACCAACTGATGCGCATTGAGGAGTATCTGGGCGACGATGCGGTATTCGCCGGGCGCAAAGCCTTTGTGAATGCCTGATGATTCGCGGGCCGCTGCGGCGGCCCGTATTTACCTGGTTATCCGCAATATTCTGAATTTATATTCTACTTATTCCGGCCAGTAGCAATATGTCCTGCGACTCCCCCCGCCTTATATTGAATAAAAAACCATAATGAAGTTATTTCTAATATAAGCATTTCCAAAGGTGCTGTTTTTTCTACGATGGTGGCAAGTAGCCTAACCGCACATATACTGATTAATGCTCTGTTAATAATAAATTACTTACCTCCATGCTAATAAAATAGGGGCCACCAGATGACGCTGGAACATGTTGCGCTGGTTATTCTGATCGTTGTGTCGTTGATTGTTTTCTATGGCATTATTGCCATTCACGATATTCCTTATGATATTGCCAAAAAACGTAATCACCCCCACCAGGAAGCGATTCATTATGCGGGCTGGGTAAGCTTGTTTACCCTGCATGTGTTGTGGCCGTTTCTGTGGATCTGGGCGACGATTTGGCAGGAGGGGCGCGGCTGGGGGATTAAACAACTCGCGGATGATCAACTGAGCGTGCACCAGCACCTGGAGGCACTGGAGTCCAGGCTCCAACAGCTGACCCAGCGGGTGGATGCATTACAGGGGGCGCCGGCGACCCCGTCGGTACCTGACGCACACACCGCACCGGGAGATAACTAATGGAGCTGTTGCTTATCCTCTGCTATACCGCGCTGTGTATGGCGATTTTTAAAATCTTCCGTATTCCGCTCAATAAATGGACCGTGCCCACCGCCGTGCTGGGCGGGGTGATGATGATTGGCCTGCTGGTGTTGGTGATGAACTACAACTATCCCTACACCCAAATCGGTAACCAGGTTTACCGCTCGGTACCTATTGTTTCCCAGGTCCGCGGCCGGGTGATCAGTGTGCCGGTGAAGTCGAACCAAATGCTGGATAAAGGCGCGGTGCTGTTTGAAATCGACCCGACGCCTTTCCAGGCGAGGGTCAACGATCTCAAAGCCCAGCTTAAAGATGCCAGCCAAAATGCCCTGACGCTCAGTGCCTCCCTCAGCGGCTCCCAGGCCGATTTGGCGATGGCGGTGGCCGAACGGGATAAAGCCCAGCGGGAATATGCCCGTTATCTTGAGGGCCATAAAATGGGGGCGTTCTCTGACCAGATGATCGATACCCGTCGCCAGGCTTATAAAGCCGCCCAGGCGGCAGTGGAATCCGCCAGCGCAAAAGTCAGCGCGGCGCGTAATAGCCTTGAATCGGTGATTAATGGCAAAAATACCAAAGTGGCCTCGCTGGTGGCGCAATTACAGGAGGCGGAGTTCGATTTAACCAATACCGTGGTCCGGGCGCCCTCGGATGGTTTTGTCAGCACCGTGGGGCTGCGTCCGGGCACCATGTCTACCGCGCTGGGTATTAACCCGGTAATGACCTTTATTCCCCGCCAGCAAGGGGAGTCGCAGGTTTATGTGGCGGCGTTCCGGCAAAACTCCTACCAGAGCATTAAGCGTGGCTCCGAAGCGGAGTTTTTGTTTCCCTCTATTCCCGGCAAAGTCTTTACCGGTAGTGTGGTTGAGGTGTTGCCTGCCATTGGTGAAAGCCAGTTCCAGGGCCAGGGCACCTTACTGGAAACCGACGATCTGAAAACCGATGGCCGGCTGCTGGTTATCCTCAATGTGACCGATAAACGCCTGGCGCGGTACGCGCTGCCCCGGGGGATGGCGGTTGAGGTGGCGGTCTATTCGGGGAATTTTGCCCACCTGGCCTTACTGCGTAAGATCCTTATCAGAATGAAAAGCTGGGAGAGCTATCTCTACCTTGATCATTAAGCGATTGGGTTTTTGCCGGGGCGGGATGATACCTGCCCCGGCGACTTCGCTACTGGCCCCACTGGTTACGGCCCCGCTGTTTGGCGCGATAGAGCGCATCGTCCGCCCGGCTAATCACCTCAGTGACGCTATGGCTGCCTGCTGAAAGCGCAATCCCCATGCTGACAGTCACCTTGTCGCTAACCTCTGACGCTGCATGGGGCAATGCGGCGGCCTGTAAACTGGCCTGGATACGGGCGGCAACCTGCCCGGCACCTTCCAGGGAGGTATCCGGCAGGATCACCACAAACTCTTCGCCACCGTAGCGGGCCACCAGATCCGCCGGGGTACGCACTGAGGATTTTAGCGCCCCGGCAACGCTTGCCAGGCAGTGATCCCCGGCCTGGTGACCATAGTGATCGTTGTAACGTTTAAAATAATCTACATCGAGCATCACCAGGGCAAATGGCTGCCCCTGACGAAAAGCACAGGCAAGATAATCTTCCATGGCGCGGCGGTTAGCGGTACCGGTGAGGACATCCTGGTGGGCCATAATATCAAGGCGCGCAATCAGTAAGCGGTTTTCCTGATAGCGCAGCCAGGCTTCGTTAAACCAGCGCTGCAAGATATGCCGCCCATAAGCAATAATCGCCGTCAGGATCAGCCACATTAACATAAAGTGGCCATTGATCCCGTGATTAAGCCGGATGCTGGCGAGCAACGCCGTGGCCCATAAGGGCAATAAAAACAACAATAAGGCGCGCGGCGAGTAGTAGAGCGCGGCCAGGGCGGTGAGCATCAGGATCATGACCAGTGGCCAGGCGAAAGGCAGCCGCCACCAGACAATAAAATAGTAACAGCTGTAGCTCCACATCAGGCTCATGAGCAGCAGCATCGCCATACTGAGCGCGAGTACTATGGCGGAGAAGCGGTAGCAGGCGATGCCCAGCAAGACAGCGCACAACATGATGGCGAGCATCAGGTCATCAATGACCGGCAGGATGCTTTGCCGGAGGTGGATAGTGCTATCAAAGTGGGCGAAGAGCCGGTTGCGAAAGTAGATCATCAGCGCAAAGCTGAGGTTTACAAAGGTAAACCACGGAATACTCAGCGACAGCGCGTGCCTGACCATCTCATCACGATCCCGCCATACCACCGCTGGCCGGATAGCATCATTGAACCTGTGACCCGCATTATGCGCCATCCCTGATACCCCACGATGAATACTGGATAGTGTTAAGTGTATGCGTGATAACTCACCTCAGACGGATTTAGGCCGTTAGTCGCCGGGTACCGCAGGTTTATCACGGCCCTGGTGCTCCGGCGGTACTGCCGGAGCGGTGTACCAGTGTGCTTTGTCGACCACGATATTTTTGTCGGGTTGCAGGACAAAGTTGGGCGACATAATTTGGACGCCGAACTCGTTAAAGACATCCTGGATATTGCTATATAACGCGTTGCGGGCCTCGGCCAGGGAGCCCCCGGGGAACAGCCGCACCTGGAGCTCATAGGCGATATACCAGTCCATCAGGCTGAGCTGGCGCACCAGCGGCGGCTGTTCAGGATCGATCCCCGGTGCGCGGTGCGCCGCCAGCTCCAGCATGGCATGGACCTGGCGCCAGGGGGTGTCATAACCAATGGTCACCCCCACGGTTAAGTTCACTCCGCCGGCCGGATGTTGGGCGCTGAGGTTGGTAATTTTCCCACTCACCACCACCGCATTGGGCACGGTGACAATATAGTTTTCCCGGGTGATGATTTTGGTGGCCAGCATACCAATTTCGCTGACTTGCCCTTCATTATCGGCAATACGGATGACATCCCCTTTACGCAATGCCCGGGAATAAATTAATACCAGCCCGCTCATGGCGTGGTTCATTACCCCCGCAGAGCCGAGGGTTAACATCAGGCCAAAAAAGACGCTGACCCCTTTGAAGGCCAGAGAGTTTGCCCCGGGAAGGAAAGGATAGGCGGCGGAAAGTGCAAACAGCCAAATCACCACCGAAATCAGTTTACGGGTGGCACCCACGGTGTCCGGGTGGATCCCCGGAATCGACATCCGGCCGGACTCCACCTGGTTGAGTAAGACTTTGACCAGGTTAATGATGACGGAGGTGATGATGAAAATGAGCAACACAATACACAGCCCCGGCATGGCCGAGACAATTGACAGCGAAATACCCTGCACCACCCGCATGGTCCACTCGCCGAGGGATTCGCCCCACACCCGTGTCCAGGGAAATAAACTAAACACCCAGCCCAGCCACAGATAGCAAGCAATCACGCTGCACAGCAGCATCACTATGCCGTAGAGGCGCGCCTCAATATTGCCCAAAAAGCGCCGCCAGCTTTTGGGGATTAATCCTCGTTTTACGGTTAATACCCGCTGGTAATAACGCTGTACTCTGACCCAGGAGCGATACGCCGCGAAGATCAGCAGCGCCAGCAGCGCGAGGCCGGCGGCGGTTTTTATCGCTGCAAACAGCAAGTAGCGGTGATTATATTGGTCGCGCAGGGAAATCCGCTGGGCCTCCATCCGGGTGACCACCCGCTGGGTGGCCTGGTCGAGGGTGAGATCGTCCCCTTCATCCAGGTCCGCTTCGGTTAGCAGCATCACCGGTTTGCCATTAAGGGTAATTTGGCGCCCCTGCTGGTTATAGCGCTGGACCGGGGTCACCGTCAGCGGGTGTTGCAAATCCGCTTCGTCGAGGCTGCGCAGGATATTACGGATCCGCAGTACCCGTTCCTGGGGCGTGGTGAGGCCAAACTTTGCCTGCAACATCACAATGGGCTGGTGGAATATATAAACGGTCTGCGCCTTCTCCTGTGGGGTGGGCTGCTGACGGGGTTCGGCGGCCACGGCCTGGGCCACATTCAATAAAAAACAGCAGAAAATAAACCAGCGCATGACCTTCATTATTTTTACCCGTCATTCAGGATAGCGGTTATATAGCCCGGCCCGTGGCGCGGGGTGGTCAGATGGAGATACGTTACTACTGCCTGAGTCCACTTGATAATAGACCAGTGCGTTGTTTCTACAAGAGAAGTGGCGGCATCCGGCGGGCCATTCCGTGCGTTTATTTTTATTCCCGCAGGTTGTGTCATCCTGCCGGCGGCTTGTGTTCACCTGATATCTGGCTATGCTCAATGCATATAGGGGAGATATTTAATTAGCTAATAATAACAATGAATTATAAAACCTCAGGTTCTCACTATGAACAATATGCTGATGGTTATCCTGTTTTCGGTTATCAGCGGGCTGCTAGCGGCGTGTAATGCACAGGCCGGGGACGTGGCGCCGGCAGACCGTCAGCTGGATATGAGCCAGTATCTGGCGGAAAATAAGTTCAGTTTTTTACCGGTCCCTATGGTGATTACCGAGCCTGCCGTAGGTTACGGCGGTGGGCTATTCGGGCTGTTTCTGCACGGCAAAGGGACCCAGAGCAATGGGCGGTTTATCCCGCCGGCACTCACCGTGTTTGGCGGGGGCGGGACCCAAAATGGCACCTGGTTTGTGGGTGGGGGGCACCGCCATACCTGGAATAATGACCATATTCGCTATCTTGTGGTATTGGGTTATGGCGATATCAATCTTGATATTTACTCCGGCGATCTCGGGGGATTTGGCGGCGATAAAGCGATAAAAACCGAGACTAAAGGCTATGGGGGGCTGCAAAAAATACTGTTCAGGGTGAAGGAGTCACCGGTATTTTTAGGGGCCTCTCAGTTTTATGTCCACACCACCATTGCCGCCCATAACCCGGCCATTAACCAGCTCTGGCGGCAGGTTATGGGTGAGGAAAGTACCACCTCAGCCTTTGGGCTGGTGGCGGAATACGACACCACCGATAATTTCTTCTACCCCCATAACGGTTTATCCCTGAGTGCGGAATATCGCGTTTACGGGCAATTCCTCGGCGGGGATTACCGCTACGACCAGCTCACCGTGGAGGGGAAATATTTCCTGCCGTTAACCCCGGTATTAACCCTGGCCCTGGCCGGTAATTACCAGTGGCTGGATAGCCATGAATCCCACCTGACGCCGATGGCCCGGCCTTATGTCGCTTTGCGGGGTATCTCCCGTTACCGCTATCAGGGGGATATTGTCGGCACCGTTCAGAGCCAGCTAGCCTGGCAAATAACGCCCCGCTGGTCCCTGCTGGGGTTTGTGGGGGCCGGTAATGCGGCTACTCAATCCAGTGAACTGTTCCGGGCAGCGGAGGTGGCCTGGGGGAGTGGCTTCCGCTACCTGATTGCCGAGCAGTACGGGCTCCAGACCGGCCTTGATGTGGCGTTCAGTGATAGCCAGCAGGCGGTGTACTTCAATGTTGGGGTCGGGTTATAGCCCGGGTAGCAATAAAACGCGATCCGCCAAAAACGCCATAGTGAAAAAGCAATATATGCCATATATTTATTACAAATAAATAACATTATTAATACTTAGCAGGTGGCAAATGAAGAAAATCGCATTCGGGTGCTCGGCGCTACTGGCGTCGGCGATGGCGCAGGGCAGCGGTCTGTATTTTTATGAAATCGGCACCGAGGATACTGCATTAGCGGGGGCAGGGCAGGCAGCCCGGGCGCAGGATGCCTCCACCATCGTCACTAACCCGGCGGGCATGACGCGCCTTCCAGACCATATGTTCACCGGTGGGGCGCAGGTGATGGATGGGCATATTAAATATGATATGGACAATGATAACCGCCGCGGCCCCGGGAATGTGATGAAGCTGTTTCCCAACGCCAGTGGTTTTTACAGCCAGAAAATTAACGATAATCTGTACGCCGGGATTGGCCTGTACGGGAACTACGGCTTAGGGATTGATTTTGGCAACTGGGCCGGGGACCGGCTGGTAAAGAAGAGCACCATGGTGGCCATGACGCTGAGCCCGTCGGTGGCATGGAAGTTAAACGATCGCCTTTCTGTGGGGGCCTCCACCAATCTTAACTACGGTTTTTTATCGTTAACCCGCAATGTTGACGACAGCAACCATAAAGAAACCGATCATGACTGGGCCATGAGCTACCGCCTGGGGCTGCTCATGGCGCTGACTGATCAGACCCGGGTCGGGCTTAGCTGGACCAGTAAGACCGATTACCATTTCAATATTAATGCCACCACCCACCTGCCGCCGGACGGCTCAACCCAGTATCACTTGCCGATTTCTGCTCAGGTACGCGCCCCCCAGCAACTGATGCTCAGCCTGGTCCATGATCTTAATCAGCAGTGGTCGGTTATGGGGGATTTAGGCTGGCAGGACTGGAGCCAGTTCGGCAGCCCCAGTATTACGGTGGCCGGCCATACCTCGGATAAAACGAACCGTCTGCATGACACCTGGCATACGGCGCTGGGGGTACAGTTCCGCCCGACCGTGGACTGGCGCCTGAATGCCGGGGTGGCTTACGATAGCTCGGTCTACCGTAATCAGGGGAATGCGGCCCTGACGTTGCCCACCGGGGATGAGTGGCGCTTCGCCACCGGGGCGCAGTATCAGCTGAACCCGAACAGTAATATCGGTATGGCGGTCTCTTATCTGCATATGCAGTCTGCCCGGGTGACCTCACCCGCCGTGCTAAGCGGCAGTTATAACCATCCGTATTTATGGTTTGCCAGCGTGAATTACAGTTATCAGTTCTGATAATTCTGCCCCAGCCAGTGTAAATGGCTGGGGTATTTCCCTGGTTCTGGCAGGAGAGGACGACAGTAATGGCGGCCAGCGCCAGACTTAAATAAGTTTTAGCAACACCCGCAGCGGTTTAATATTCAGAATGGCGTGCCATATTTTTTGCAAATCAACGATGCCGGCCAGCGATAACAATGCCAGGGTCACCATCAGCGTAGAGGCGGTAATAATGATCATTAGCCTCACAATATTACGCTGCATTTTTATTTGCTGTTGGTTTCTTCTTTCGTCTTTTTCGAATTCTACAATACTGTTAATTGATTGCGGTGTGACAAAATAACGTCCGTTACTGATTGTTAGATCTTCTGAAATAACCAAAGATTGTAACAAAAGTGTGATCTTGCGCTTGAACTCTTCATTGCGAATATGCTTATACCATAGTTCTCCATATAGCCTGGCAATAACATCGTCGGTCGAGATACCGGCATAATATTGTGATGGGCGTTGCTGAATATAGGCATTAACCAGTAAGTTCAGCAGCACCATACGATCGCGGCTTTTAAGTTCCGTTTTCGCAAACAGCTGCGACATTACCTGGCCTTTGAGCCGTTTTATGGCGGTTTTCAGGTAGAGAAAACCGGTGTAATGGCTAAAACTGAAGGCAAGAATATGGCTAAAACGCACGGCGCCAAAACGCCGGTGATGGAGAATTTCTTCCTGCATTGCTGCCAGCGATTCAATGTTAACTTGTTGTTTATCATCAAGTTTATTGTTTTCGCTATTAAACCTTTCTAACAGCGCGTCGTGACCGTTCCAGCCCGCCAGCCGGAAATGGTGATGTTCGGTATCCGTGAAGTAGACCGAATAATAGTTATAGGGGTCTCCGCCCCCGGCGTTCTGTTTTACTAACAGGGGAAGATGGTGACGCCATACCTTCTGGCGCAGGCGTGCTAGCTTACTTCCGGCCATTTTTACTCCCTATATCCGGTGCAAACATTCGGTGCTAATCATTAATTGCTAATTATGGAAAACATTAATTATCAAGTGTAAATAACTTGTTATATTGTAGTGGATGATTGCAAACTATGATCGGGTTTACCACACCAACTGATCAACTGCTGGATAAATGAGGATTACCATGAGTTTGAAATCGATAGCAAAAGGCATGGTGCTTGCGGGAATTTTTTCATCTTTCTCGTTCGCCGCCTGGGCTGATGTCACACCCAAAGACGCGACCGATGCGACAAAAAAAGCCAACGATGCACTTTATAAACAGCTTCCTTTCTCTGATAACACCGACTTTACCAATGCCCACAAAGGATTTATTGCCCCGCTGCCGACTGACGTTATTAAAGGCGCGCAGGGCAATGTTGTCTGGGACCCACAGCAATACGCTTTTATTAAAGAAGGTGAGAAATCGCCGGATACCGTAAACCCCAGCCTGTGGCGCCAGTCGCAATTAATTAATATCAGCGGCCTGTTTGAAGTTACCGATGGCGTTTACCAGATTCGTAACCTTGATCTTTCCAATATGACCATCATCGAAGGTAAAGAGGGTATTACCGTCGTTGACCCGCTGGTCTCTGCCGAGACGGCAAAAGTGGGGATGGATCTGTATTATAAAAACCGCGGTAAAAAGCCGGTGGTTGCGGTTATCTACACCCACAGCCACGTTGACCACTATGGCGGCGTGCGCGGCGTGATTGACGAGGCGGATGTTAAATCCGGCAAAGTGAAAATTTATGCGCCAGCCGGCTTTATGGAAGCCGCTGTTGCGGAAAACATTATGGCCGGTAACGTGATGAGCCGCCGGGCCAGTTATATGTACGGTAACCTCCTGAAGCCGAGCGCCACGGGCCAGGTGGGCGCCGGGCTGGGCACCACCACCTCCGCCGGTACCGTTACCCTGATTGCACCGACCAATATTATCGAGAAAGACGGCCAGAAAGAGGTGATTGATGGCCTGACCTATGACTTTATGCTGGCGCCAGGTTCCGAAGCGCCTTCAGAGATGCTGTGGTATATCGAAGAGAAAAAACTCATTGAATCCGCAGAGGATGTGACCCATACCCTGCATAACACCTATTCCCTGCGCGGCGCTAAGATCCGCGAGCCGCTGCCGTGGTCAAAATATATCAACGAGGCGATTGTTCGCTGGGGTGATAAAGCTGAAATTATTATGGCCCAGCACCACTGGCCGACCTGGGGCAATGAGAATGTGGTTAACTTGCTGAAGAGCCAGCGAGATCTGTACCGCTATATCAATGACCAAACCCTGCGGATGGCAAACGAAGGGCTGACCCGTGATGAGATAGCGGCGAAATTTAAACTGCCGGATAGCCTGGCGCACACCTGGGCCAACCGGGGCTACTATGGTTCTGTCAGCCATGATGTGAAGGCAACTTACGTGCTGTACCTCGGCTGGTTTGATGGTAACCCGGCTACCCTCGACGAGCTGCCGCCGGAAGAGTCCGCCAAGAAATTTGTCGATTATATGGGCGGTGCTGACGCTATCATGAAGAAAGCGAAAGAAGACTATGCCCAGGGCAATTACCGCTGGGTTGCCCAGGTTGTCAGCAAAATTGTGTTCGCCGATCCGAAAAACCAGGATGCCCGTAATCTGGAGGCGGATGCACTGGAGCAGTTAGGTTACCAGGCCGAGTCCGGCCCGTGGCGTAACTTCTACCTCACCGGGGCCCAGGAGCTGCGCAATGGCGTTGTGAAAGGGCCAACCCCGAACACCGCCAGCCCGGATACGGTCAAGGCGATGACACCGGAAATGTTCTTTGACTATCTCGCGGTGCATATTAACGGTGAAAAAGCCGGTAAGGCGAAGGCTGTCTTTAATATTGACCTCGGTAATGACGGCGGCAAATACAAGCTGGAGCTGGAAAATGGCGTGCTGAACCACACTGCCAATGCACAAGCGAAAGATGCAGATGCCACCCTTATCCTGAATCGCGACACGCTGAATAAGATAATCCTGAAAGAAGAGACCCTGAAACAGGCTGAGGATAAAGGCGACGTGAAACTGACCGGTAATGGCGCGAAACTGGACGAAATGCTGGGTTATATGGATAAGTTTGATTTCTGGTTCAATATTGTAACGCCTTAATATTATCGTGTTACCGACGTGATTATCTCCGCACCGGCGGGTGCGGAGATATATCCCAGGGCATGGTTATCCGTTCCACTGGCCCGCACGGCGGCTGACATTAGTCTGCGCATCACTCTCCATCAGGTTGTTCTGGCTTAAAATATCAATCGCCTCTCCAGCGTAATGCCGCTACCAGCGCCCGCAGCGCCGGGGTTATTTGCCTGTTGGGGTAGTATAAGTGGCAGCCGTGAAATGTCGGGCTCCACCCATCCAGCACCGCGATCAACCGGCCATCGGCAAGCTCTGCCGCGGCCTCATGTTCCAGTAAGATCCCCAGCCCGGCACCCGCCCGGATAGTTGCCCCCGCGAGCACGCCGTCATTGACGATAAGCTGCCCCCCGGTTTTGATGTTTATTGTCTCGCCATCGCGCTCAAATCGCCACGGTACTACGTCGCCAGTCGTGACCCGGCGATAGTTAATGCAACGATGATCCTGTAAGTCTTGCAGTGTCTGCGGCCGGGGATAACGGGCGAAATAGTCCGGTGTCCCCACGACGCGTGCGCGGCTGTCGGGTTCAAGCCGGATAGCAATCATATCATTATCGACAGCCCCGCCAGGCCTGATCCCGGCATCGAAACCGCCGGCGACAATATCGGTGAGCCTATCGTCAATGGTCACTTCAATGGTGATGTCCGGATGGTCCCGCAAAAAAGCGGGCAGTTTGTCGGCGAGAATGGTGCGGGACGCGTAGTGAAGCGTAGTAAGCCGGATATTGCCTGCCGGCGTGTCCCGCCAGTTTTCCAGCGACGCCAGGCCTTGGGCTAATCCGGCAAGGGCCGGTTCCAGGGCGTGGAGCAATTGTTTGCCTGCTGCGGTTGGCGCCACCGAGCGTGTGGTACGCGCCAGCAGCGTGACGCCAAGGCGCTGTTCCAGCCCGCGCATGGCGTGGCTAAGCGCAGAGGGTGATAGCCCTATCTCTGCGGCGGCCCGCGTAAAACTGCGGGTTCTTGCTACCACCGCAAATGCTGCCAGATCGTCGAGATCGCCACGTTTCATTGTTGAATCCCATTCACAAGGCCTTGTTATGAACCGAGGCTAGTTATTCCGGATCAGGGCCGTATGCTTATAATCTACTGATTAATAAGTGAGAGAGTACCATGAATCTTAGCAGCTATCGCACTCTGGGGCATTCGGGCCTGATAGTCAGCCCGCTGGCGTTAGGCACCATGACATTTGGCACCGGGCGCTGGGGGGTTGATGAAACCGGGGCGCGCGCTATTTTCGATGCGTATATTGATAACGGCGGTAATTTTATTGATACGGCGGATGTCTATGCCGGTGGAAATAGCGAAGCGATGCTGGGGCGTTTTATTCATAGCAGCGGTAGCCGCGAAAAAATCGTTATTTCGACCAAAGCCGGTTTTCCGCGCCGGCAAGATACACCGCTGAGCAGTGGGAATTCAGCGCGTAATATTCGCAACGGTATTGATGGCTCCCTTAAACGTCTGGGGACCGATTATATTGATCTTTTCTGGACTCATGTATGGGACCAGACCACCCCGCCGGAAGAGGTTCTGCGCGCATTAACCGATGCTGTGCGTCGCGGCGATATTCTCTATTATGGGTTCTCCAATGCCCCATCGTGGTACGTTGCGCAGATTGCCACCCTTGCCCGGGCAAATGGTTTACCGGAGCCTGTCGGCCTGCAATATGCTTATTCACTGATAGACCGGGGGATTGAGCTGGACATTCTTCCTGCCGGGAAGGCGCTGGGGATGGGGTTAGTGGCCTGGAGCCCGCTGGGGGCCGGTTTACTGACCGGAAAATATGGCCGGGAGAAGTTAGCGCACGCCGGGCCATCGGGAAGTTTACCCAATACTGCCGGTGACCCGGGGCAGAACAGTAACGGACGCCTGAATGGCGATAATCCATTTGGCGGCATGCTGTTTACCGAGGCTAATTTTCACATCGTGGATACCCTGCGTGAGGTGTCTGATGCGCTTGGCAGGCCGATGGCGCAAGTTGCCCTCGCCTGGGTGGTGCAGAGGGCCGGCGTGTCATCGGTGCTGATTGGCGCCAGCAGCGCAGCGCAGATGGCAGAGAACCTGGCTTCACTGGATATAACCCTCCCGGCGTCATCCCTTGACACGCTGGATGCGGCAGGCGCGCTTCCGGTGCTCAATCCTTACTACATTACCCGTCTACCGAAGGAACGTATTTTTTCCGGGTATTCCATTGCGGACTGGTCATAAGCATTGATTACCCTTCCAGAATCACACCCTATTTTAATTGATTGCCTGGCACTAACACGACGTGCGTAGACGCGAATAAGTGAGCCGCCTGGGTTGCTCAGGTGCTTCACTACGGCAAACCGGGTACGGGCGTGGTGCTCCTGGAGGGGATGGTATTCACCATCGAACCGATGGTGAATCAGGGCGACAGAAAAATAAAAACCAAATATCGGCTATGAAGGCCGATATCTCTGTCCGCTCCGGCCGCCGGATCGAAAAAGATCAGTGGTTAAAAGCCGGCGCTCGTCACTGGCGGACGCGCCAGGATCCTCTTGAAGCTATATGGGACAGTATGCTTGTTCCCCTGCTGAAGGAGAGACCCGCTCTGATGCCGACGACTCTGCTGGAAATGCGGCAGGATCAATACCCCGGTCAGCCCCCCACGGTTTGCTTCAAAGCCATTCTTGATACCTGGTCCACAAAAAGAAACTCTGCGTTGAAAAAAAACTTGAGTATTTTCTGCACTCAAATATCTTAGTTTTAAATTGGTTTAAACCAGATGAGCGAAATGAAAAAGAAAAACAATGTTGATGTGCTCAGAGAGCGTTTTGAAAGCTGGCTAAACGAGAAGAATTTGCTAGCGGGCTCCAAATTGCCCTCGGAGAGGGAGTTATGTGAGCTGCTGGATGCAAAGCGTATGACCTTACGCCAGGTTTTGATTGAACTTGAGATTGATGCGCGTATTTTCAGAAAGAACCGCAGTGGTTGGTTTATTTCGTCGAAGCGATTTATTTATAACCCTAAATCACTTTCCAGCTTCAATGCCGAAGCCTGTGCTCAGGGACGTAAACCTTTTTGGGATTATTTAACCAAAGAAACCATTGATACAGTGCCGCACCATGTTGATGATGTTTTTCTCTCCTCCGGCGATCGCTATTTAGTTACCGGCTGGTGCGGCCTTGATTCGCATAAAGTGTTTTACCATGAATCCTATATTGATGCCGATGTTGCGCCAGGATTCATTAATAAGTTGGGTAATCAATCTTTTTCCAGCGTCTGGGAAGATGCGTTTGGCCATGTTTTAAATATCAAAGGAATGATTTTTAAACCGGTCAATATGCCAGAAGTGGCCTGCAAAGAACTGGGTGTTGCGCCTAATACGTATGGCATTTTAGTAGAAAAACATCGGGCAACCCGAGATAAAAAAGTGGTTCAGGTTGACTTCGAATACTGGCGACTTGAATCAGTGGAACTTGTTATTCGTGATGAATGAGAAAAATAATGGGAAAAAGCAACCAGGAACGTCTTGCGGAACGCGCGAGAAATATACCGCTGTACCTACATGCTTATGCTTTTCATCTGAATATGCGCTACGAGAGAGTCCTGCCGGGGGATCTCCTGGATATTGCGTATCAGCAAAAATTGAAGGGTGTAAAAATACATGTTGAGGATGGTGAGTCCCAATCACTGCAGAAACTGAACGATCAGCAGTTACACGATTTTAAAGAAAAGGCCAAAAAATATAATCTGGATGTGCATATCGAAACGAGCGCATCGGATAAGGCGACATTGACGGAGGCAATCCGTATTGCTGTTGCTACTGGTGCAACTTCAGTACGTTTCTACCCGCGTTATGAAGGACATCTCAACGATGTTATGGCGAAGATTGCCAATGACATTGCGTGGCTGTCTCAGTATGACGACTGCGGACTAAGCTTTACTATCGAACAGCATGAAGATCTGCAAGGTCATGAGCTGGTGACGCTGGTTAACAATAGCGGGATGAAAAATCTCTCTATTCTGTTTGATTTTGGCAACATGATTAATGCTAATGAACAGCCGCTTTCTGCGTTAGAGGTTATGTCTTCGCTGATCACTCAGGTACATATCAAAGACGCTAAAATTATTAAACAAGGTAAAGGCTGGGGGCATGAGGCTTGTCGTTCAGGGCACGGCGATTTACCCATGGAAGAGATGCTCAGGGCATTATTACTTTTAGGTGAAGATAAACCGCAAGTACATGCTTTTGGTCTGGAAGAAGAAGTTGAATATTATGCCCCTGCATTTCGCTTCGACGATGAAGGTGATAATCCATGGATCCCGTGGCGCGATGCTAGTTATACACCATTGCCCGACAATGACATGATTGATGCGCGGCTGGCGCAGGAAAAAGAAGATGCTCTTGCCCAAATAAAATATATTCGTGATATCTGCGGCAAGTTTATAGGCAATTAATTAATTTTCTTAAAATATTATCAAATGCGGAAAGGATTATGAAAATAATTTCCTGACTTTATTAATTACATAATCTAATGTAGATATTTCTCTCAATAAGCCATGAGGGTTTAATTATGTTCATGAATAAATGGGCAAGGCTCTGTTTTTTGATTTTAGGCGGCGGCACGATATTCAAGCTTTCAAGTATGAAAGATGTTTTCTATGTGCCAATGCAGAATGACTGGGGTTTAACTAATACGCAAATTGGGTTGAGTTTTACGGTTTATACGATTATTCAGACAACCGGACTTTTTCTTTCTCTCTATATCGCAGACCGTTACTCCAAGAAAATATTATTACCATTCGGTCTTATTGGCGTTGGGTTATGTGGCTTATATCTGGCAACGCTACCGTCATTTACCGGTTATCTTATTTGCTTTGCCGCGATGGCTTTCTTTGCCGATGTGGTGTATTGGCCGGTATTGCTGAAAGCCGTCCGTTTGCTGGGAACGAAAGAAGAACAAGGACGCATGTTCGGCTTTTTAGAAGCCGGACGTGGCGTGGTGGATGTTATCGTTGCTTCTGGCGCACTGTTTGTCTTTGTCCAGTTTGGTGAAGGTAAAGCGGGGATGCAGGCGGGCCTGTTGTTCTATACGGTAATTACGCTTGTGGCAGGTATTGTGACGTACTTTATTGTCGATGATGACAACGTGAAAGGCGGCGAGAAAACCAGTGCCAACATGGAAGTGTTAAAGGGCATCAAACATGTTTTGTCCTGCCCTAACGTTTGGCTGGCTTCTTTAGGTATTTTCTTCGTTTACGCCGCGTACTGTGGACTGACTTACTTTATTCCGTTCTTAAAAGATATCTATATGCTGCCGGTAGCGCTTGTCGGTGCGTACGGCATCATCAACCAGTATGCGTTAAAAATGGTCGGTGGGCCGATTGGTGGAATGTTGGCAGATAAAGTGGCTAAATCACCGACAGTGTATCTGAAGTGGACGTTCCTTATCTCTGCTGTTGCAATGCTTGTGTTCATGCAGTTACCGCATCAAACAATGAACGTGTATATCGGTATGACAGCGACATTAGGGTTCGGCGCGATTATCTTCTCACAGCGCGCCATTTTCTTCGCGCCGATGGATGAGATAGGCACCCCACGTGAGTATGCGGGCTCGGCAATGGCATTTGGTTGCATCATCGGTTATATGCCCGCGATGTTTGCGTACACGTTGTACGGCTATTTGCTGGATACCAATAGCGGCATCACGGGCTACAACTATGTCTTTAGCGTGATGATTGCGTTCAGCGTAATGGGCTTTATCTGCTCCACCATTCTGGTGAAGCGAATTAAAAAGCAAAAGCTAGCGACTGCGGCTGCGGTGGCATAACGTGAATGCTTCAATTGCGGGTATTACCGGGGAGTTACTTGAGACAGTAGCGTTTAGTAGCGGCGAATTGGCGGAAGATCACAGGAGTTGAACCTGCCCGGGACCGCTGGCGGCCCCAACTGGATTTGAAGTCCAGCCGCCTCACCGGAGACGACGATCTTCCATCATAATGCGCGGGGTATTATAGCGGTTTTAGTGGCATTGCCTACCCCTGTCTTGCGCTTCTGCCGCCGGATACCCGGATAATTATGCTACGGGGCGCCCCCTGTGACCAGGCAGCGCCCCGTAAGACCGGTTACTACTGTGTGGCAGCCCGTGCCGGTTAACGGCGCGGGATATTCACCACCTGGCCAACCCCTTCACCGTCGAGGGTGGCCTGGGGATCTGCGAAAAAGTCGATATTAAAATAGGTATCATCGGTAAGCAGTTCAATATGGTGCCAGTATTGGGGCGGGCTGATGCCGAAATGGCCTGCCTCAATCACCAGCTCGATTTCCGGCGTGGTGTCCTGCTCATTGCGAAAGCCAATATATTTAACGGCGCCGCGCATTACCGACAGCCGCCCGTACACCCCGGCTTTAGTGTTGTGGTGGGTCAGCAGTGCGTCAGGCACGCTGGTTTTATCCCAGAACGGGGTAGAGCGGGTGTGGCGAAAATGTTGGGGAATAATCAGGGCCATAGTGTCACCTCGGGTTGAATTCATGGTTATCTGGTTCATCGCTATTGGGTGTACTTCCGGCAGCCTACGCCGCATTAAGCTGTTTTAGCAGGGCAAATCCCTGTTTCATTTCATCCTCGCTGACCACAAACGCGCGCATCACCTGCTGGCTGTCATAGCCCCGGGCCACCATACCGCTGGCGCTGCGGGTGATCTGCCAGGTTAAATCCCCCCGGCGGGTATCCCCGGCCAGCTGGAGCGGCAGATCCGGGGTTTTGATTTTTACCAGCATACCGGGCAATTGCAGGGCGCAATGGTCCCCCAGCACATTTTTCGCCAGGGTCATGGCCGCCAGCAGCGTCGGTTGCAGGAACGGCAGCACCTGGCCATCGACCTCGGCACAGTCGCCGAGGGCATAGATATCCGGCTGGCTGCTCTGCAACTGGTGGTTCACCACGATACCGCGATTAACCGCCAGCCCAGCCTGCTGGGCCAGGTCGATATTCGGGCGCAGGCCAATGGCCGCCACCACGATATCCGCGTCGAGGACGCGACCATTACCGAGGGTGGCCTGAACGCCGTCCCCGGTGCGCGCCACGGCCTGGAGCTGTTGCCCAAACAACAGCTCCACCCCCTGCTGGTGCAGATGGCTTTGCAGGCGGCTGCTGGCCTCTGGCGGCATCAGGCTGCTCATCAGGCAGGGGCCGCTATCCACCACACACACGCTTTTCCCGGCCCGGGAGAAGTCCATCGCCAGCTCGCTGCCGATCAGACCACCGCCGAGGATAACCACCCGCCGGGCGGCGTGCAGCTGTGACTCACTGGCGCGGTACTCCTCCTGGCTGTTGAGGGTTATCATCAGCTCGCGGCCAGCAATGGGCGGCAGCAGCGCGCTGGCCCCGGTGGCCAGCACCAGCTTGTCATAATCCCATTCCCGGCGGCTACTGTGGACCTTATGCTGCCGGGTATCAATCTGCGTTACCCATTCCCCGGGGAACAGCGCGACATTGAACTGTTCGGCAAACTCTCCGGCGGTTTGGCGGGTCATGGCATCGGCACTGACCCCCTGGCTAATCACATGGCTGAGATCCGGCTTGTTGTACTCATCCATGCTGTCTGCCGCGATCAGGGTGAGCGGCACGTCGGCATTCAGTTTACGCAGGTTTTTCACCAACTGGCGGGCCGCAAAGCCAGAGCCAATAATGACAATTCCGTGTTCCATAGCGCCCCCTGATTATTTCATCGCATCAAAAACGTCTTTGCCCATCGAGCATTCCGGGCACAGGAAGTCATCAGGTACCTCGCTCCACGGGGTGCCCGGGGCGACGTTCTGGGTCGCTTCGCCGGTGGCCGGATCGTAGACCCACATACACACGCTGCACTGCATTTTCGGGCCGAGATCGACCGGCGCGGCGTCAGGCTGGGCGGCGGGGGTGCTGGCGCAGCCGCAAGCGTTCTGAGGCGTTACCGCCGGCAGCGGAGATAAGGCCCACTGGCGGGCAATTTCCCGGCCATGCTCGCGGCAGGCGGCCAGGGTGTCGGTATCCGGGCGCCATTTGGCTTTCAGAGGAAGCGTGGTTTCGAAACCGGCGTCCATCAGGCGGGTTTGTACCCGGTCAACGGCGCCGCCGTTCCAGCCATAGCTACCGAAGGCTGAGGCTTTCTTATTACGAAAACGCAGGCCGGTCAGCTCTTCCAACAGCCCGGCGATTTTCGGCATCATCACGTTATTCATGGTAGAGGAGCCAACCAGGACCCCTTTGGAGCGGAAGGTGCTGGTGATAATGTCGTTCTTGTCGCTGCGCGCCACGTTGTAGATTTTTACCGCCACGCGAGGATCAACTTCGGTAATACCCTGGGCGATAGCGTCAGCCATCATGCGGGTGTTGTTCGACATGGTATCGTAGAAGATAGTTATCCGATCTTCCTGGTAATCAGCGGCCCATTTCAGGTACTGCTCAACAATCTGGGTTGGGTTATCGCGCCATACCACCCCGTGGGAGGTGGCAATCATATCCACCGGCAGGTTAAAACCGAGGATTTCAGTAATTTTCGGGGTCACCAGGCGGCTGAACGGGGTCAGAATATTGGCGTAGTAGCGCTGGCACTGATCGAACAGTTCAATCTGGTCGACTTCATCATTAAACAGGTGTTCGTCGCAGTAGTGCTGGCCGAAGGCATCATTACTGAACAGCACCGCGTCACCGGTGATATAGGTCATCATACTGTCTGGCCAGTGCAGCATCGGGGTTTCGACAAAGATCAGTTTTTTGCCATTACCAATATCCAGGCTGTCGCCGGTTTTCACCACGTTAAAATTCCACTCCGGGTGATGATGGTGGCCGTTAATCGAGTCAATGGCATTGTTGGTGCAGTAAATCGGCGTATTGGGGATATGGGACATCAGCTCGGTCAGGGCACCGGCGTGGTCTTCTTCCGCGTGGTTAATAATGATGTAGTCAATGCTGGCGAGATCGACCTCACTTTGTAAGTTGCGCACAAACTCCCGGCTGAATTTATGATCCACCGTGTCGATCAGCACGGTTTTTTCTTCCCGGATCAGGTAGCTGTTATAGCTGCTGCCCTTCAGTGTTTTGTACTCGGTGCCGTGGAAATCACGCACTTCCCAGTCACGCTGACCAACCCAGTGAATATTGTTTTTAACCAGAATAGACATAGATACCTCAATAGCGAATTCATCAATAAAAGATGCTTAGCTATTACAGGAATCGTGCCAACTTTTAATATACTGATATTTAAGGAAAATAAAAATAACGCTTATCGGAGCTATGTCATTTAGACAATATCGTGGTGAGTCATAATGACAGCGTGAGAGTTAAAATGACTATCTTACCGGCCCAATACGGCAGCGGTGGGGAGTAAACATGTCAGGGATATCACGACAGATGCGGGTACTGCGAAGAGGAAAAACCGGGGGAGAGTCCCCAACGGGGACCGCGAACGGTCCCCGTGGGGTTGCAGTAACACTTACTCACCTGAGTGCGTGCACTTGCAAGCCCATTGCTACATGGATCCGGGCGCATTATATGCCTGAATTCATCGGGTTACCAATACTACCGGGGTGGCTTTTTTGTGCTTTTTTAAATTTCCGCGGCTTTTGTTAGCGCTTCGCTGACGGCAAATTTATAAACTGCATATAAATCATATGGATAAAAAAATCACCGCGGCGCGGTAAATCTGTCCTAATTTTAGGGAAGGTGCGAATAAGCAGGTCATTTCTTCCCAAGCTGACTCGCTGATTAAAATTTCGCGGATCTGGGCCGATTTTTTTCCCGCAAACACATCG
>NZ_WBXP01000047.1 GCF_016415625.1 Shimwellia pseudoproteus | reverse complement strand
ACGAAAGCAGGTATGCCTGAAAGTGTGCGTATTGCCTGAAAACACAACCCGCTACGGGGGAGACTTACCCGAAATCTGATTTATTCAACAAAGCCGCGTCTTTGACGACATTGCCAAAACGGGGATTAGCGGCAATAAACTCATCCAGTCGTGTTTCGTTTTTACTGACCAGTGATTTATAAAAATCCGCTGAAGACCCTGGGTTACGGATTTCATAGCAGCGCTCAATAAAATGGAAACATGAGTTAATGATTTGTCCCCAGATAGCCTGCGGATGGTTACCATAAACAAACAGCTCCGTCAGCGTCGGGCTGTAGAGGTACTCCAGTTTGTAGCGATAGCCGGTGTCTTCTTCGCCGTGACTGATCAGCATTGGCGCATAGTAAGCCATCTCTTCCGGCACATTACTGAACCAGTTCGCTTCAGCATGCAGCTTTTCTTTTTTCTGTGACCGTTTTTCAACGAAATACTTGTTAATTGTGAGTTCGTTAAATGCCCGCTCAGTGGTCACGATTGTTTTAGAATCATAGAAGGTATTCAGGTGACCAAAATCCAGCCAGTCGCTTCGGTGTTCTTGTACAAACTTGTTTGTTTCGTTGTATTTAAACAGGCTTTTCGTAAAGTCAAAATTGGTACTGATAAGGTTACGGATCAGCAACTGCGGGTTGCCAATACTAAGCACGCCACAAAAAACAGAATCATTGCTTTCGAACCCATCGTTTACCTTCATCCAGACATAGTTAAAATCTGAACGTGCAGTATAGATCACATCTTTTCCCGTATTCTGCAAATTTACCGGGTTTCGTAACAGTGTATCGCCGTAATAAATAATAACACTATCATCGTCTTCCGCCGTGCAGGCAGATGCCAGACAAAATGCAATAGACTGGCCAAGGGAGAAATTTTCGTCGATCTGAATAACATTGATATTGGCTTCCGCCAGCGCCTGCTGATCCCAGGAACCGATCTGGAAGTTTTTAGGCAACGTCATACAAATTTTTTCATCCGGGTTTTCACTGCGGATGTTTTTAATTTGATAAGTGTATAACCGTTTATTCCCAACAGGCAAAAAGGTCGGTGGAATTTCACCAAATTCAGCACGTAAGTCCTGCTCGACATACTGTGCAGACAAAATTATGATCATTTTTCTTTCCTTAAAAGCGCAACAATCTCGTCATAGGAATAGTTAATAAATTCACTGGGACGGATTGCTTTATCATCCACATAGAAGCCTTCATGGCCACACCAGGGCTTACCTACATAGATTTCATCGTAAGGAATATCATTTACTTCAAGCCACTTAAGAATCACCGGCAGCGTATTTTTATTAATTAGCCCGACATTGTTATTATAAGAGTTCATATTACGACTGGTATTCAATACAATCGTGAAGCCTTGTTCTTTATATTCTTTTAATTTCGCCACAAGGTCATGATTTACCAGAGCATCTTCGTAACCTACAGCGCCTTTTCCCTTGGTTAAGGTCATATCGATATCAATAATCAGTTTTTTCATAGCCAGTAGTTCTTAGTGAGTTCTGAAAAGAAAGTGTTTTGCCATTGTGCGTAACATGATCATGGGGATCCCCGCAAAACAGCGTAATTTGATATAGAGATAAATTTGCTGCTTAAGCATCTCTATAAGACTTATACGATTAGAAAACGCCCTTGCATTTTTATTAAGCTTATAGAAAGGCTGCTTAATAAACTTTGCTTTGGCCCCATCGTTGATTAATCGATGAATCATCAACTGATCACTGACATAAGAGTGGGGGCTATCAAAAAAGACAGACCCTGCCATTGTCCGACTAAAGATAATTTTCTGCAACGGAGCCGCTGATTGCCGGGACGGTACTGGCGTGGCTTTCCGGCTTACAAAGCCCGGATGATATTAACGCTGCGATGGCGGGGCTCGGGTTTAACCCACCGGAGATCCACGTCCACAGTTTCTTCCAGGGGGTGCCTTATGCGTTACCTTACCTGGCGTCTGCGGTGCCCCTCGGGCTGGCGAATTACATTTTTGATCTGGAGAATATCGAAAGCGCCCACGCCGCCGGTGATCCCTACAACACGCGAAATGTGATGATGGCGAACGGGTTATCGTCAATGCTCGGCTGCATGCTGGGGAACCCGTTCCCGGTCACGGTGTATGTGGGCCACGCGGGCTGGAAGGCGATGGGCGCCAGTATTGCCTATACCCTGGCATCCGGGGTGACGATGTTTATCGTGCCGCTGTTTGGGCTCGGGGCGCTGATGCTGGCGATTATCCCGATGACCGCCATTGTGCCTATCCTGGTCTTTATCGGGGTGGTGACGGCGAATCAGGTGGTGCGGGAAACACCAAAAATAGAGGTGCCGGTTATCTTTATTTGTCTGTTCCCGTGGGTAGCCAACTGGGCGCTGAGTATCGTCAACAGCGTGATGAGTGCGGCGGGAACCTCAGCGGCGCAGCTGGGGCTGGATGTGCTGCACGGCAAAGGGGTCTATTACCAGGGGCTGGTGCATCTGGGGAGTGGTGCGCCGCTGGCCAGTATGCTGTGGGGCTGTATTGCCATCTTTGCGATTACCGATAAACCCTTACGCGGGGCGATTGCCGGGGCCGGTGGCGCAGTGCTGGTGCTGTTTGGGGTGATCCATTCCCCCTCGGTGGGCTTTGCTCAGGGAACCTCGCTGTGGTTTGTGGCGGCCTACCTGATGATGTCGGGTATTTTTGTGCTTAAGCACCTGCTGAACCAGCGTGAAGCCGCCCGGCTGGTGGCGGAGGCTGAGCAATGAGTGTACTAACGGTAGTTGCCATTGGCGGCAACAGTATCGCGCCGGGCAATCAGGAGGTGTCGGTCGCCCGCCAGCAACAGGCAATTAATCAGCTGGCAGAACATATTGTGGCGCTACAGGCGGCGGGCCACCGGGTTGTGCTGACCCACGGCAATGGCCCCCAGGTAGGGCTGGAGCTGCAGCGCTCGGCCATCGCGCACCAGCAACTGGCATTGCCCCGGGTGCCGCTGGCTTACTGTGTGGCCGCCACCCAGGGCGGCATAGGTTCCCAGCTACAGCAGGCGTTTACCCGCAGTTCACAGGCGGCGGTTAGCCTGGTGACTCTGGTAGAGGTTGCCGCAGATGACCCGGCCTTTAGCGCCCCGGATAAACCGGTGGGCCTGTTTTATAGCGCCGGTGAGTCAGCCTTGCTCAAGGCGCAGCACCCGGACTGGTGTTTTATGGAGGACGCGGGCCGGGGATACCGGCGGGTGGTGCCCTCCCCACAGCCGCGGCATATCCTTGCTGCGCCTGCCATTGAGCTACTGTCCGCTCAGGGGTTTATTGTCATCGCTGCGGGGGGGCGGCGGGGTACCGGTGGTGCGCACTACCGGGGGGGATTATCAGAGCGTTGATGGCGTTATCGACAAAGATCTTACCAGTGCATTACTGGCCCGCGAGATAGGCGCCGATCTGCTGGTGATCACCACCGGGGTAGAAAAGGTTTGCCTGCATTTTGGCACACCGCAGCAGCAGGCGCTGGGGGAGGTGAGTATGGCGCGGATGGCGCAATATCTGGATGACGGCCATTTCCCTGCCGGGAGCATGAAACCCAAGATTGCCGCCAGCCTGGCGTTTTTAGGTCACGGCGGGAAGCGGGTGATCATTACGGCGCCGTCGTCCCTGCCTGCGGCGATACGCGGAGAAACCGGTACCCATATTATTGCCGCCAGCGGGTAAATCGTCGTCTGTTCTGTTGTTTATTGTGATGAAAGGGGGCCGCTGGCCCCCGTCTTATTAGCGGTTAACCGAACGGGCCATACGGGTATAGGTGTGGCGCACCCCCCGGATAGCAATACTGTACGTCTGGATATTTTCCGGCAGTGCCAGCCCCATGAACCCGGTATCGCCAATATGGTGCAGGTCTGCCCCGGCCATTTTACTCATCAGTGCTATCTGGCGTACTGTCTCCCGATCGGCCCCTTCCTGAGAGGTGCCGATGGCGGTCATTGCCAGGCGCTGATGCTGATGGGCGCAGGCAATCAGATCCGCCACCCGCTGCTGGCTCATACCGGGCACGGTACCCGGCGCCGGGATCAGAATAATATCGCTGCCTGCCCGGGCGAAGCGCTCAACATCTTGCTCACTGATAATCGCACTGCCGCTTTCCCGCACGATACCCGCCCCGTGCATTTTACCGGTGACCAGTACCACCTGATCGCCTACGGCATCACGCAGTGCCTGAACCGCATCGGCCAGGGCGGCATTACTGACGCCGTTATCCGGATTACCGGTCAGCACGATGATCCTGGCCCCCATTCCGATGAGCCGGCGGGCATTTTCCACACTGGCAGCCCGCCCCGGGGTCATTTGCCACATCTCACCGTGCTGTGAGGCGTGGTGCGGGTCCACTGCTTCAAGATTCACGCCAATAATGCGTCCGGTCAGACGCTGTAGTTCTGCCAGGCACTGGTCCGGCGGGCAGCCTGGGGGCAGGCCGTTGATCAGCGGTTTTTGGCAGTCGAACATATTGAGCAGCACAATATCGGCCCCCATCGAGGCGGCCAGCTCGGCATTGGTGACCCCGTTAAGCAGCGGCTGGGTCATAGCAATAGTTTCACTGACCAGTATCCGGCCTTCACTGGCGCGAATGGCGTGCAGTAGGGTGGGTTTGTCCATAACGCGCATCTCCGATGCACTACAATCCAGTAATCGTTTCATCTGATCCTCTGATGTTGGGTAGGGGCGTACTTATCTAATCACGCGGGTGGTGGGGCAATATTACCCGGGGGTTAGCCCACAGTAAGTAAAGAGGACGCAATTATTGAGGCGTATGGGGTTGCCAGGGTGATGAATGTGACAGATATCACAGCGTAATTGTCACTGCGGGTAGTTTATTATTGTGTTGCTTTTTGCCTGCTGGCAGCGATATTTAATGCGGCGGGATGATGGGTGAAAACAATCGTTATTATAGATCGATTGCAAATTTATGTCAGTTTATGTGGGGATGATAACGCGGGTAATAACGTGTTTTTATTATGACTGTTTTAATGATGTTGATGGTATGCATTATTTATATAACTATATGATAATAATGAAAAATAAAATATATATTTAAAATATTCCTCTCTCGTTGAAGACAAGTAGAAGATCACTGTATTTAATTGTATAAGACAAAATGTGCGAAAATTCCCGGCTAAGTACGAGCCTGATCAATAGTCGTGGTAAAACGCATTGCACTGGTAGGTTTATCCAATTAATTATTATTCCCTGTGCTGTATATACTAAAAATCCCCTAACAGAAGAGTATGGAGCATGTCATGAGCAAATCAGGAACAGAGCCTTCAGCAGCTGGATGCCCGTTTCATCATACGGCGCCTAAGCAGGCTGCTGGCGGCGGGACAAATAGTCTGGATTGGTGGCCGAATCAACTTCGCGTGGATTTACTGAATCAGCATTCCAACCGTTCTAATCCACTGGGTGAAGATTTCGACTACCGCGCTGAATTCCAGAAACTGGATTATTCAGCATTAAAATCCGATATCAAAACGTTGCTCAACGACTCACAGGAATGGTGGCCAGCCGACTGGGGTAGCTACATTGGGCTGTTCATTCGTATGGCGTGGCACAGTGCCGGTACCTACCGTATGGTGGATGGCCGCGGTGGCGCAGGCCGTGGGCAGCAGCGTTTTGCACCACTGAACTCCTGGCCAGATAACGTCAGCCTGGATAAGGCGCGCCGTTTACTGTGGCCTATCAAACAAAAATACGGTCAAAAAATCTCCTGGGCCGATCTCATTGTACTGGCGGGTAACGTCTCGCTGGAAAATGCCGGCTTCCGCACCTTCGGGTTTGCGGGCGGCCGTGACGATGTCTGGGAACCTGATATGGATGTCAACTGGGGGGATGAAAAAACCTGGCTGGCACACCGTGACCCGGAATATCTGGCGAAGAATCCATTAGCGGCTACCGAAATGGGGCTTATCTATGTGAACCCGGAAGGGCCAAACGCCAGTGGTGATCCGTTATCTGCCGCGCCGGCTATCCGCGCGACCTTTAATAACATGGCAATGGACGATGAAGAGATCGTTGCGCTGATTGCCGGTGGCCATACCCTGGGTAAAACCCACGGGGCCGGTCCGGCTACCCATGTGGGCGCCGATCCGGAAGCGGCAGGTCTGGAAAACCAGGGGCTCGGCTGGACCAGCACTTACGGGAGCGGCGTGGGTGCTGATGCTATCACCTCTGGCCTGGAAGTTATCTGGACCCAGACCCCGACCCAGTGGAGCAACTATTTCTTCGAGAACCTGTTTAACTACGAGTGGGTTAAGACTCACAGCCCGGCGGGGGCTATCCAGTTTGAAGCCAAAGACGGCCCGGAAATTATCCCGGATCCGTTTGATCCGTCCAAAAAACGTAAACCAACCATGTTGGTTACTGACCTGACACTGCGCTTTGATCCGGACTTCGAGAAAATTTCTCGCCGCTTCCTCAACGATCCGCAGGCGTTCAATGAAGCGTTTGCCCGGGCGTGGTTCAAACTGACCCACCGTGATATGGGGCCAAAAGCGCGTTACATCGGACCTGAAGTACCGAAAGAAGATCTGATTTGGCAGGATCCGTTACCGCAAGCGGTACACCAGCCGACAGCCGCCGATATTGCCGATCTGAAAGCGAAGATTGCCGCTTCTGATCTGAGCATCAGCCAGCTGATTT
Source organism: Shimwellia pseudoproteus (assembly GCF_016415625.1). Taxonomy (GTDB): domain Bacteria; phylum Pseudomonadota; class Gammaproteobacteria; order Enterobacterales; family Enterobacteriaceae; genus Shimwellia; species Shimwellia pseudoproteus. The sequence goes on along the minus strand of NZ_WBXP01000047.1, from coordinate 20,840 downwards.
CTGTTGCCTGGGCGTCCGCTTCCACCTTCCGTGGTGGGGATAAACGCGGTGGGGCGAACGGTGCGCGTCTGGCACTGGCACCACAACGTGATTGGGAAGTGAACCAGCTTGCGGTGAGCGCACTGCCGGTGCTGGAAGCGATTCAGAAAGCCAGCGGTAAAGCCTCTCTGGCGGATATCATTGTGCTGGCCGGGAATGTGGCGATTGAAAAAGCCGCGGCGGCTGCCGGTGTTGCTGCTGAAGTGCCGTTTACCCCGGGCCGTGTTGACGCGCGCCAGGATCAGACGGATGTTGCCTCGTTTGCGGTGCTGGAGCCTGCGGCAGATGCCTTCCGCAACTACCGTGGCGCAGAAGGCGGCCCGACGACCGAAACGCTGCTGGTCGACAAAGCCCAGTTGCTGACCCTGACGGCACCGGAAATGACTGTGCTGATCGGCGGTATGCGTATGCTGGGTGCCAACTACGACGGTAGCCAGCACGGGGTGCTGACATCACGTCCGGGAACCCTCAGCAATGATTATTTTGTGAATCTGCTGGATATGGGCAATATCTGGAAACCGGTTGAAGGCAGCGATAATGAGCTGTTTGAAGGCCGGGATCGCAAAACGGGTGAAGTGAAATTCACCGCTACCCGTGCCGATCTGGTGTTTGGTTCTAACGCTGTATTGCGCGCTCTGGCTGAAGTGTATGCCAGCAGCGATGCCCAGCAGAAGTTTGTCAAAGACTTCATTGCCGCCTGGTCGCGGGTGATGGATCTTGATCGCTTCGACGTGTAAGTTACCCTTCGGCGGGCAGCACTGCTGTCCGCCTGTTTCTGCTCTCCTGTCCTGCGTAATCCCTCTCTTGTGGTACTGATCCTCCGGGTAAAAATACCTTTCTGTTCCCCTCTGGCAATAGTCCTGTGGCGTGCCAGTAAGGCCAAATGGTCTACGCTGATAAAGCTATAGTGCTGCAGATCAGGGCGCGAGCGCCGCGGTGTTCATGTCCAGAATGCACTGACCCGACTACCTACCACAGGAGTATCGCTATGGGATTCGTGACAACACCGGATGGGGTGGAGATTTTTTTTAAAGACTGGGGCCCGAAGGATGCGCCAGTGGTCTATTTTCACCACGGTTGGCCGCTGAGTGCCGATGACTGGGATGCTCAGATGCTGTTTTTCCTCGCCGAGGGGTTCCGTGTTGTGGCCCATGACCGGCGGGGCCACGGCCGCTCCGGCCAGGTCTGGGATGGCCATGATATGGACCATTACGCGGATGATGTGCTGGCGGTGGTAAAACACCTCGATCTGCACCATGTGGTCCACGCCGGGCACTCCACCGGCGGCGGTGAAGTTATCCATTATGTGGCGCGCCACGGGGATGCCCGGGTCGCGAAGGCGGTGCTTATCAGTGCGGTGCCCCCCATTATGGTACAGACCCCGGCTAACCCCGGCGGGCTGCCCAAATCGGTGTTTGATGATTTCCAGCATCAGGTGGCCACCAACCGCGCCCAGTTCTACCACGATATCGCCGCCGGGCCCTTTTACGGCTTCAACCGGGATGGGGCGACCGCCCAGCCTGGGGTGATCCTCAACTGGTGGCGCCAGGGGATGATGGGCAGCGCCAAAGCGCATTATGACGGGATAGTGGCATTCTCACAGACCGATTTTACTGAGGATCTCCAGCGGGTAGCGGTTCCGGTGCTGGTGATGCACGGGGATGATGATCAGATAGTTCCCTATGCAGACTCCGGCCCGCTGTCGGCAAAATTGCTGAAAAACGGCACCCTGAAGACCTACCCGGGTTACCCCCACGGCATGCCGACTACTCATGCCGCCACCATCAATGCCGATCTGCTGGCGTTTATTCGTAGTTGAGTGCGCTTTCTGTGACGTGAAACGGGACAGACCTCCGGTATTCGGAGGCTGTTCTGCACCGTCTGGTGTGGAAATTCAGCGAATGGAGTAAAATTGTAGCGTTGCTGTTAAAACGTATCGTGCCTTTAGGGGACGAAAATCATAATATGCGCATCACAGGTAGGTGATACCTGATGCACTGACCCGCGCTGGGGGATAAATAACCAATAATCCCGGCGAGCATCATAGGGCCTGAGCGGAGCCTGGCCTGAGTATTTGCTGGTGAACCAGCCATTTCCCGGATGTCGCGTTAAGGAGCGCAGGCGGCAACGGGGCTTCAGTTAATACTTAACGACTGTGACGAGGAAATGAGATGATGCAAATGTTCACATACTCCCGGGGCGAGAGTGGCGCTACCTGTCACCCTGTCTGCGCCTTTGCGGATATCTCCCGGAGTGCAGGCTCCCTTTTTATACCGGCCACCCCATTGCACCGCAGGATGACATTCAGGAAAACACCCATGAATGCCGGCGTACGCATGGGGGGGCTGGCTTATGGCGACTAATTCCTCTTTTAACACCCCACCCGCCGGTAAAACCCGGCTGCGAAAATCACTGAAGTTGTGGCAAGTGGTGATGATGGGCCTCGCCTATCTGACACCGATGACCGTATTTGATACCTTCGGCATTGTATCTGGCATCAGCGATGGCCACGTACCGGCCTCATATTTGCTGGCGCTGGCCGGGGTACTGTTTACGGCAATCAGCTACGGCAAACTGGTCCGCCAGTTTCCGGAGGCGGGATCGGCCTATACCTATGCCCAGAAGTCCATTAGCCCCTATGTGGGGTTTATGGTGGGCTGGTCATCGTTGCTCGACTATTTATTCCTGCCGATGATTAACGTGCTGCTGGCGAAGATTTATCTGTCGGCCATGTTCCCGGAGGTGCCCCAGTGGATATGGGTAGTGGGCTTTGTGGCGATCCTGACGGCGGCCAACCTTAAAAGCGTCAATCTGGTGGCTAACTTTAATACCCTGTTTGTGCTGGTGCAGGTCGCCATCATGGTGGTGTTTATCGTGCTGGTGATCCAGGGGCTACATAAAGGGGAAGGGGTTGGCACGGTGTGGTCACTGCAGCCGTTTATCAGTGAAAATGCGCACCTGATCCCAATCATTACCGGGGCGACCATTGTCTGTTTCTCATTCCTCGGCTTTGATGCGGTCACCACCCTGTCGGAAGAGACGCCAGACGCGGCGCGGGTGATCCCGCGGGCGATTTTCCTGACGGCGATGTACGGCGGGATTATCTTTATTGCCGCCTCTTTCTTTATGCAGCTTTTCTTCCCGGATATCAGCCGCTTTAAAGACCCCGACGCCGCACTACCGGAAATCGCGCTGTATGTGGGCGGCAAATTGTTCCAGTCAATTTTCCTGTGCACCACGTTTGTGAATACCCTCGCCTCGGGGCTGGCTTCGCACGCGAGTGTCTCGCGCCTGTTGTATGTGATGGGGCGGGATAACGTTTTCCCGGAGCGGGTATTTGGCTATGTCCACCCCAAATGGCGGACCCCGGCACTCAATGTGATTATGGTCGGTATCGTTGCCCTGTCGGCGCTGTTTTTTGACCTGGTGACGGCCACGGCGTTGATCAACTTTGGGGCGCTGGTGGCCTTTACCTTCGTTAACCTGTCGGTGTTTAACCACTTCTGGCGGCGTAAAGGCTATAACAAAACCTGGCAGGATCGCTTCCACTATCTGTTATTGCCGCTGGTCGGAGCGGCGACGGTAGGGGTGTTGTGGATAAACCTGGAGGCAACTTCGCTGACCCTCGGGCTGGTGTGGGCGGCACTGGGTATGCTGTATCTGGCTTATCTGACCCGGCGCTTTCGCAAGCCGCCGCCGCAGTTCCAGGAAAACACAGTAAGCCAGGCGCTGGAGTCGTAACCCCCCCGCGCGGGTGAATGTGTGTGATGTCATGTGGTTCAGGGCAGACGCGGGTCTGCCCTTTTTTATGGGTAATGGGTAATCACTTTTGGCGTGGATGCGCTTTACCGGCAATACACATTACCGGTTACATACTGCGCGCCGCCACGGCGGTTTTTTGTTTAGTAAACACTGGCGCCAGCCCATGACTGTTTTCACAAAAGCGTTATCGCGCTGGCCATATCCCGCCCGAAGACTTGTCTGGGTTACTTTTCCCTTATAGATTGCTTAAGCAGGGCCGGGGCATTATTAGGCGGCGGCTTCCGGGGCTCTGCCGGAATAATACAGGTACTGACAGATGGCAAATATTCGCGATGTAGCCCGTAAAGCCGGTGTTTCCATTACCAGCGTATCGAACCTGCTGAATAACCGCAGCCACCAGATGAGTGGGGAAACCCGTTTACGGATTGAACAAGCGATGGGCGAGCTGGGCTACCATCCGTTGAGAAATATGCCAGCCCAGGACAAAACACAATCCCCTATTATTGGCCTGTTAGTGCCCTCGATTGTGAACCCCAGTTTTTCGGCGCTGGCCCATGAAATTGATCTCGCCGCCCGGGCGTATCGCTACCGGGTATTACTGGGGAACTCTTACCGCCAGGAAGATGAAGAGCGCGCTTTTATTGACGATATGTTTTCCCAGGGGGTGCGCGGCATTATTGTTGCCGCCAGTGATATCCGCAAAACATACTTTGTGCGCGCGGCAGAGCGGGGAATGATGATAGTCAGTTACGATAATCGTTTCCCTGACGGTATCGCGGCGGAGGCGCGTATTGTTGATAGCGTCTCTATGGATAATATTGCCGCCGGGCGGCTGGCGGCGGAGCATCTTATTTCTCGCGGTTGTCGGCGGATTATTTTTGCCACTGAAGCCACCTTAACCCTGAGCCGCAGCCATAAAATTGAGGGCTTCCTGGCGGCAATGCGCCACGGCAATATTGCCTTACCCTACCGGGTAATTGAGGGGCAGGCCAACCGTGAATGTGGTGATGCGGAGATGTTTGAACTGGGCCAGGCGCTGGTGTCGCAAATCCTGGCTATCGATCCGCGCCCGGACGGTATTGTGGCAATTAATGATGCGCTGGGGATAGGGATGATGGTGGGCTTACGCGCTGCGGGGGTGGCTATTCCCGGGGAGATTTCCCTGGTCGGCATCGATAATATTTCGCTCTCGGGGCTGGCATCTCCGGCGCTGACTTCGGTGATGCCGCCACTGGCACAAATGGCGCGGCTGATGGTGGAGCGGGTGATCCGCCGCATGGCACAGCCAGGGTTGCCCCCCGGGGAGTATTTGTTTGCCCCGCAATTGATTAGCCGGCAATCGGTACGTATAGCGGGGCATTAATATATTTATAGATATAGTGGCGCGGGGAATATCCCCGAACCGGAAATTATTTTTGAAAAAATACCGATATATATACGCGGGTGAAAATATAGCCCGGGGTGCCCTGCGCCTGTTATATCAATGATGCGTTTATATTCGCCGAAATGGAATGTTGACTATCGGGCCAGGTTTTGGCTCCGGTTATCTTTTGCTCTGCGTGCTCTACAGGAATGACGATGATGTCAAAAAATACACTGCTGGATACAGAAAAAAGCGCAATTAGAAAGCTGACGTTGCATATTGTCCCATTGATGATTTTATTATACTTCCTGGCCTTTCTTGACCGTAATAATATGGCGTATGCCGCCATGGCGCTGGAGGATAGTCTGGGGCTGAGCGCGTCGGCCTTTGGTTTTGCCTCGGGGATATTTTTTATTGGTTACTTTTTATTTGAGATCCCCAGCAATGCGGGGACGGTTAGGTTCGGCCCGCGGATATGGTTTACGCGTATTTTAATTAGCTGGGGGATTTTTGCTACCCTGCTGGGCTTTGTCCGCACGCCGATGGAGCTCTATATTTGCCGCTTTATGTTAGGGGTTTGCGAAGCCGGGTTCTTCCCCTCGGTGGTTTATTATTTCACAATATTCTTTCCGCCTAAATATCGCACCCGCATCCTCGGGATGTTTATTATTGTTCAGCCACTGTCCAATGCGATTGGCTCGCCGATCTCCGGGTTTATTCTCAATATCGATAACGGCTGGTTCGGCCTTGCATCATGGCAGTGGCTATTTATTATCGAAGGGATACCGCCGATTATTATCGGGCTGTTGCTGCCCTTTATTATTAAAAACTCACCGCAGGAAGTCGGTTACCTGAACCGCGCGGAGAAAGCCTGGCTGATGGAGAGCGTGGAACGCTCAACATCCGGCACAAAAATCACCTTAGCGGATTTCTTATCCGGCATAAAAAACCCGCAATATCTGCGCTATGCGCTGCTCAACTTTGGCATGGTATGCGGTATTTATGGCTTTGGCATGTGGCTGCCTTCGATTATTAGCGCCATCACCGGCGATGATATTTTCCGCGTCAGTATGCTGGCCCTGATCCCCTATGGCCTGGCCGCATTGTTGATTTACCCCTGGAGCCTGCTGGCCAGTAAGACCCGCAAAATTGCCGTGTTTGCCGGTGTCAGTATGGTGCTGGCCGCCCTGGGGCTGGTGGAGGCCGTGGCGTTCTTTGGCTATAACCTGTGGGTTTCGCTGTCGTTTTTATGTCTTGCCGCTATCGGTATTTACACCTCTGTACCGCCGTTCCTGTCGATGCCTGCCAGCATATCTACCGGCGCCGCTGCGGCAGCCGGGCTGGCGGTGGTGAGCAGTATCGGCAACATCGGCGGCTTTGTTGCCCCCTATGTGGTGGGGGTGCTCAACGACATCACCCACAGCCGCACCCCCGGGCTTATCTTCCTGTCTTTATGCTTACTGGTTACTGGCCTTATCTGCATTTTCTACTGTAGCCGTCAGCGTGAGGGCGTTATTCACAGTGCGTCTTATGACGAAAAATAGTCATTACCGAGGAGTTCATTTATGGGTCATCTTACGGGTAAAAGGGTATTGATTACCGGCTCTGAGCAGGGGATCGGCTGGGCCACGGCGGAGGGATTGATCCGCGCCGGTTGTGATATCTATCTTCACTACCACAGTGGCGAAGAGGGGCCGAAAGCGCTGATTGCGCTGGCGGCGTCCCTGGGGCAAAGGGCCGCCTGCGGTTATGCGGATCTGATTGACAGTGAACAGGCGCAGCGCTGTGTCCAGGCGGGGGCTGATTTCCTCGGCGGTATTGATATTTTGATCAATAACGTGGGGGGCATTGTCGGGCGGAAATGGCTGGGGGAGATTGACCATACGTTCTGGCAAACCGTGCTGGATGTCAATATGACCACGGTGCTGAATGTCACACAAAGCGCCTTGCCTTACCTTAAGTCTGCCCCTGACGGGGCCAGTATTGTCAACCTGGCATCGCTGGCGGGCCGCTCGGGGGGGCATTCCGGGTCGCTGGTGTACTCCACCACCAAAGGGGCCGTGCTGACCTGGACCCGTTCACTTGCCGCTGAATTAGGGGAGTTTGGTATCCGGGTGAATGCGGTGGCCCCGGGGCTTATCCTTGGCACCCGTTTCCATGAACGCCATACCACTCAGGCATCCGCCGCGCAGACGATCCAGACCATTCCGCTCGGCAGGGCGGGAACCCCCGAGGATGTGGCGCGGGTGATTTGCTTCCTGGCCGCGGAATACGATGGTTTTGTCTCGGGCGCGACCATTGATATTAACGGCGGTGTTTACCGGATGTAATCTCCCCCAGGCCGTGGCCGGTATTTACGGTGGCGGCCGCTATCCAGTGAGAATGATGATGATTAAAACGGAACTGATCCATCCGGCGTTAATTGGCGCCCTGGCGAAGTGTGGCCATAAAACCCAGGTGCTGATTGCCGACAGTAATTACGCGGTGGTGACCAATGCGCCGCGCCAGGCGGAGGTTGTCTATTTAAACCTCTCGCCGGGGGTGCTGCCGGCACCGCTGATTCTGGAGAAACTTCTCAGCTGTATTAATGTCGAGCAGGCCACCATGATGGCCTGCCCGGCAGGGTTTACTAACACCGTTGTCGCCGAGTATCAGCAGTTACTGCCGGCCGGTTGCCCGCTGGTGTATCTGCCCCGCGAGGGGTTCTACTGCCAGGTAAAATCGGAGCAGACGCTGCTGGTGATTGCCTCCGGCGAGCAGCGGCGTTTTGCTAACCTGCTGCTGACGGTGGCCCCGGTATAACCGGATACGCCTGGTCCTGGATCAAACAATATCGTCGATGACGCCGCCATCTACCCGTAGCGCAGCCCCGGAGGTGGCAGACGCCTGTAGCGAGCAGACGTAAACCACCATATTGGCCACTTCCTCTACCGAGGCGGCGCGCTGGATAACCGAGGCGGGGCGGTTGGCCATAACAAACTCCTTCGCCAGCTGTTCCAGGGGCTTACCGGTTTTTGCTACTTCGTCTTTCATCATCTCGGCAAAGCCGTCAGAGAGTGTCGGGCCAGGCAGCACGCTGTTTACCGTGACCCCGCTACCGGCGACAAATTTCGCCAGCCCGCGCGCCAGGGAAAGCTGCGCTGTTTTGGTTACCCCGTAGTGGATCATATCCGCCGGGATATTGCAGGCGGACTCAGAGGAGATAAACACCACGCGCCCCCAGCCTTTTTCTACCATGGCGGGGAGCAGCGCCCGGGACAGGCGGACACCGGACATGACATTGGTCTGCCAGTAATTTTCCCAGGTGGCGTCATCCGTGGCGTAAAAGTCTTGCGGGCCATAGATCCCGGCGTTATTCACCAGAATATCGACCCCGCTTAATGTGCCCAGTAGCTGTTCCACCCCGGCGGCGCTGCTGAGATCGGCAATGGCGGGGTAGAGTGTTGCGCCATGAATATCATGCTGTAAGCGGGTTATCGCCCCCTGGACACTCTGGGCGCTGCGGCCGTTAATAATCACGTCTGCGCCGCTTTCCGCCAGCCCTTTGGCAATGGCGAAACCAATGCCCCCGGTGGATGCCGTTACCAGGGCAACTTTTCCGGATAAATCAATCTTCATGGTTGTGGCCTTGTTGATCAGATGGAGTGCTAAGTGTAGCCGCCAGTGATGCGGTGTCTTGTCCAAATGAGGGGCCATCTGGGAGGGTGCGCTGATGGAGGGTATTAATAACCGATTGTTTTATTGGTGATTAGTGGCAATTTATTTTTTGTCTGTGGTGGGGAAATAATCATCTTCCTGACGCGCGATAAACAAAATAGCGGAACCTTACCGTAGCAAGGCTCCGCTGGTCAGTATACCGGTGTCCGGCTGGTGGGGGTGATTCAGATCTTATGGAACTTATAGTTCAGCCAGACCATACCCTCTTGCAGTTTCTCAACTGAGATCAGCTCCAGGGCTTGCCCGCTGGCCGGTAGCTCATCGGCCTGGCCGCGATATTCAAAGATGGACGAAATCCCGGAAAGGCCATCGATACCCGGATAAATCAACAGGCTGAGTTCATCCAGCAGCCCCGCTTTCAGGAAGTTACCGTTAATGGTGCCGCCGCCTTCCAGGCGCAGGCGGGTAAAGCCAAACTCGCTGCCCAGCACCTCCATGGCGTGGGCAATATCCTGGCCGTCGGCACCGGCAAAGACATAAGAGACGTTGCAGTCGCGCAGGTGCTCCAGGTAGCCCGCGGAGACGTTTTCACCCAGCAGGGCGATAAAGTCATAGTCGGCATTTTTGTCGTATTTCACTTTGCCGCGCGGGTCAGTGACGATAAAAATACGTTTGCCGCGCCGGGGCGCCTTGAAGGTGGCGTGGTGCTGCGCCGCTGCTTCACCCTGATGGTCAAAGGTTCCCAGCGATAAAAACTCCTGTAAGGTGACGCGCCCGAGGATGGTGGCCTCACCGCCAACCTGTTCGGCGACCTGGAAATAAATGTCCAGCACCTCTTCGGCGCTCTTGCCATCAAACGGCTGGCTGTAACGGGTGGTGACCAGGCGGCCGTCAACAGTGGATTCCATATGTACAACAATTTGTGGTTTCATTACATTGTCCTGCATTTCACAAAAATCGCACACGGAAAGCGATTTGTCCGTCGCTACATAACCGTGCATCTCAGTCACGCCAGCGCCATACCCCTGAAGATATCAGTACTACCGGTATCTGGCTGCGTGTTGGTGAGCAAAATAGTAGCGAGTTTGGCAAACGATGTAATGCTTGTTACTGGCAGATTATTGCCTAATAATATCATCCGTCAGCAGCGGCTGGTGCGCTGCTACTTTTATAACGCCGGAGTGTGATGAAAACCTGTTACCCGCAACTGAAGGCACAGCTGCTTACACTGCTCCCCTGTACACTGAAGACGGCCACCGCCATTGACGGGCTGGGGCTTATCCGCCGTGATCTACCGGTAACGGATGAAAGCTGCATTTACCGGCCGATGATTGAGTTCATTATCCAGGGGGAGCGCAAATCCACCGTCGGTAGCGATACCCTGGCATACGGGGCCGGGGAGTTTATGGTGGCCGGTATTGACACCCCCTGTATTATCAGTGATATCCGGGTGGCCCCCGATACGCCATTCTTAGGGATTAACCTTGGGCTGGATCTGGCCCTGATCACCCAACTGATGCTGGAGATGGAAACAGGCAGCATCAGGAATGAGAGCCACAAAGGGCTGTGTATAACCCCCGCCACACCGGCACTGGCCGATGCCTTTTTACGGCTGCTGCGCTTGCTGGAATCTCCCCGGCATATTCCCATCCTGGCGCCGATGATAATCCGTGAGATCCACTACTATTTGCTGACCGGCCCGCTGGGGGAGTACCTGCAAGCCATCGCTACCGAGGGCTCCCACAGCCAGCGTATCGCCCAGTCGGTGAGCTGGTTACGGGCGCATTTTCTCGATCCGCTGGATATTAATGGCCTGGCCGATAGCGCCCATATGTCGCTGTCCACCTTTCACCGTCATTTCCGTAAGGTCACTTCTTATAGCCCGCTCCAGTATCAGAAGCGGTTACGCCTCTACGAAGCTCAGCGCCTGATGCTGGTGGAACATCTGGATGCCACGTCGACGGCGTTTCAGGTGGGCTACGAGAGCATCTCGCAGTTTAACCGGGAGTATAAGCGGGAGTTCGGCAATCCCCCCCAGCGCGATGTCGATCGGATGCGCTTTAGCGGCATTGAGCTGGATTAATCCCCGGCAGGCCAGAAAGTCGCGACAGGCATGATGGTATCTACAGTGCTCTTATGCCGCCTTACCTGTAGCTAACGCTTTATCAAGACAGATCATTTTCCCCGGGGAGAGATCCTGTTTGCTGTGTGGGCCGCTACATTGGTGATCATTGTCTGGCTACGCTTCCTATATTATGACGGTATCAGACTCAGATAGCGCTCTACCTTCCCCCCACGTAAATAATGGCATTCTGCGCTAAGCCAGGCTTGCTCCCGGCAGGTATAACCTAAGCAAAATGCGGACGCGGCTATCTGATTGAGCCGTTAAATACACTGGAGATTGTTGTGACCCACCCTATTATTCGCGATTTAAATACTCGTTACACCGTAAAGAAATATGACCCCGACAAACGTATCTCCGCTGAGGATATGGCGGTCATTAAAGAGGCGCTGCGCTTGTCGGCGTCTTCGATTAACTCCCAGCCGTGGAAATTTATTATTATCGAAAGTGACGAGGCTAAACAGCGCCTGCATGACAGCTTTGTGAACAAGCATCAGTTTAATCAGCCTCATGCGAAAGCGGCCTCCCACACTATCCTGTTTGCTTACGATCCGCGCTTCACCAAAGAAAAATTTAGCACCCGGGTGGATGCCGAAGTGAGCAGCGGTCATTTACCGGCGGACAGATATGATGCTTTTATGGGGGCTTATGCATTTGCTGAGGCGAATACTGACGCCAAAGGCGATAATGGCCACTGGACAAAAGCCCAGCTCTACCTTGCCCTGGGCAATACCCTGCATACCCTGGCACGCCTGGGGATCGGCTCGACCGCGATGGAAGGTGTTGATGCTGAAATGCTGACAGAGCTCTTTAAAGAAGAACTGGCGGGGCATATCTGCGAAGTAGCGCTGGCCATCGGCTATCATAAGGATGGCGAAGACTATAATTACGGCCTGCCTAAGGCCAGATTGCCGGCGCAAGCGGTGATCACCGTTATTTAATTTGTCGGGGCCGGACGTGGTCCAGCTGCAATATATAACGGCGGTAATAATAGTCGTTTTACCCGGCCATTACCGCAAGTAAAAAAGCCATCTGAATATCAGATGGCTTTTTAGTAGGGGCGAATAATTATCTATTTGGCACTGGCTCAGAGTGCCGGTGACCAGAGGTCATAATCCAGTGCGTAGCTGCTGCCTTCGCGGCGGATGCGCCCGGTGCCGGGGAGGTTAAAGTGCATGCCGCTGACGGTGATCCGGTCGGTCGCCACGCGATCCAGCATCTGGCCGCGGATCTGTGCTGCCTGGGCGGCATCGTTATCAAAGGCGATGGTCACTTCCGGCTGTGCGACCTGGATATGCGGGAAGTGGACAATATCCCCCCAGATCAGCAGCGAGGCATGTTCATCCCCCAGCAGATAGCCGGTGTGCCCGGGAGTATGGCCGAACAGAGGCACGGCCTGGATCCCCGGCAGGATAGCCTCTGCCGAGAACGGCACCAGTTTGTCATGGTAGGCGTCAAATGCATTACGGGCGAGCGTAAAGTAGGGCTTCGATCTCTCCGGCGCCCCGGCGGATACGGTCTCATCCCGCCAGAAGGCCAGCTCTTTTTCATGCAAAAACAGTTGCTGGACATTGCGGAAGTGCGGGGTCCTGAGCGGGCCCGCCAGGCCGCCGATATGGTCCGGGTGGCAGTGGGTGAGCAAAATGGTATCAATCTGGAGGGGGTCTACCCCCGCGGCGGCCAGCGCGACCGGTAAACGCCCGCCCCAGCCATTAATATTGCCGGCGCCGCTGTCAATCAGGATGGTTCGCTGGGCGGTCTGGACCACGTAGACGTTAATATTCAGCCGCGGGATCGCCGGGGCGCCGCGTTTTTCAAGCAGGGCCTCCGCTTTTGCGCCATCAATGCCGGATAGCAGCTCAAAACTTGCGTCCAGGTAACCGTCACTGAGCATCGTCACGGTCATATCGTTAATTTTTATACGGTTAACGGCAGGTGCCTGCCAGTTAGCTACAGATGCCATAACGGGCCTCGCTGGTAGTGTTGCTCACTCGACAATAATCACAGAGGCCCAACAGCAAGCCCCGACTGTTCATCATGTCTCAATATCAGCGACAGCGTGACAATAATTTTATCCGCCTGGTCACTGGCACATATTCCAGCAGGCGTTGGCAATGTTATCAAGGAGGGGGGCGGCCGTATTACATGAGCCCAACCGGGAAAGGCACGATAAAACGCGATAGATACCTGATTAGAGCAGTGAGTTTGATGTCATATGGCGATTAAGGCTATTTTTCAGAGTAAGAAATCGCGCGTAGGAAAAGGATCTCAAGAAGATCCTTTTTCGTTTACAACATCACTAATAAAACATTCAACCTCTCGTCGCCGAATTGCGGGAAGAGAGTAAGTCCCGTATTGCAAGTGACTTTAAGGCAATGAATTCTGAAGACGTCGTCATCGTACGGTTTTTGTTACCTGTTAATCCCGCAGGGAAAAAAATTGCCGGAACGCCAGTAAACTATCCGGAGCCCCGGCCATAGCGTTACAGGCGGGAGAACAGATCTTCAAACAGGAATTTGTTCAGTATTTTCCCTTCCGGGAGCGCCCAGCTTCTGGCAAGTTCAGCGACAATCTGCAGCGTTGAGACCGGAACCGCGCCTTCTTTCTCCATACGGCGCATGGCTGCCGATTCAGCCGTTTTGGTGACAGCCGCTGATGCATCTTCGACAACAAAAACCTCAAACCCTTCACGCAGTGCACGGATCGTTGGGAACGTCACACATACTTCCGTTGTCACGCCAGCGATAATTAGGCGATTACGGCCGGTATCTTTCACTGCTTTGGCGAATGCCGGATCCATATAAGCATCGACAATTCCTTCACGCTTAATACGGCTATCGTATTCTTCCGGTGCTACATCGCGTAGCTCTTTCATCAGCGGGCCCTGAGCTTCAGTCTCCATGCTCGTGGTCATGACAATCGGCATTCCAATTGCTTTAGCCGCTTTTGCCAGAAGCAGCGTGTTTCTTTTCAATTCGCCTCTGGGAATGGTACTGGTCCAGCCCATAGTACCATCCTGATGGTCAATCAATAACAGCGCGGCATTGTCGGCGGTCAGTAATTCATAAGCTTCACGTTGATTGATGGTGTTCATGTTGGCTACCTTTTTTCAGAAGCGGGATTGCTTTCGGGAATAAGAGTAGAATGGTTTAGCTGCGTTATTAATTGTAAAAATTTGACAATCTTGAATAGAAAATTTAACTAAGAACAAAAAAATCAAAAGGTAAGATAATTTGTTTGCTTAATAAACAACAGGTTATAATTGGCTTGTATAAGTAATGGTTTTATAGGTTTATTTATATTCCATTTATGTTTCTGCTGTGAATAGTGATATTTATCCGGAAATACATATTATATTTACGGCTTTTTATTGACGTAGTTATGCTGAGGGTAATTATGTTTGACCAACATGATATATGGTCAGAATAAATATTCTGGTGCCAGCGATAGCGGATGCCAGCGGGATTGCAGGTCAGTTATCTTGGGCATAGTCACCGGTTACACTGGATTTGATCAGTAGCTCAAGGCCATCGCCATCATAAAGCACATAGTCCGCCTCTTTGGGTTTGGCGAATTCGATTTCCTTAACGGGTAGGGGGTTGTCTTGCCATTGCCGGGTTTCCATAGTTTTAGGTATCTCAAAAACAATAAAGCTTTATGAGGTGCCTAAAAGGTTCGGATTTAATGCGTTCTTTTCGGACTTCGCGGGGTAAATTTCAGGCACAAAAAAGCCCGCATGGCTTGTGCCGTGCGGGCTTTCAGGACTTCGTATCAGGCTCTGGTGACCATCAACAAAGAATTTTGGTGGAGCTGGCGGGAGTTGAACCCGCGTCCAAAATTCCTACATCCTCGGTACTACATGCTTAGTCAGTCTTTACATTCGCCTGGCACCTGCGGACAGACACGCCACTACCAAACTAGCCTGATTAAATTTAGTGCTTCAACCCCAGGCAAGGCATCCACACGATCTCTTTTGGGTTTGACCTCTCTTGATCCCCGTCCTAAGAGCGGAGGCTAGGGAGAGAGGGCTCTGAGCAGGTTATTAAGCTGCTAAAGCGTAGTTTTCGTCGTTTGCGACTATTTTTTTGCGGCTTTTAACGAGGCCAACCGCCCCTCGGCATGCACCTTGGGTTTCGCGAATCCTGTCGAATCCAGAATCAGCCCCAAAATGTAAGACGGAGTATAACAGACTTCCGCCAGGCGCCGCCAGCAGTGTTTTTATCTGCCCGCGCTGCGTATCGGCTATTGGGCTATGCCCGCTCCAGCGCCATTGCCACCCCTTGTCCGCCCCCGATACACAACGTGGCTAACCCTTTTTGCGCATTGCGGCGGCACATTTCGTGGATCAGCGTCACCAGAATACGGCAGCCGGAGGCGCCAATCGGATGGCCCAGGGCAATAGCCCCGCCGTTCACATTCACGTTATCGGCGTTCCATTCAAGGTTTTTCCCCACCGCCAGCGCCTGGGCCGCGAACGCTTCATTGGCCTCGATCAGGTCAACTTCATCAAGGTTCCAGCCCGCTCTGCTCAGGCAGTGGCGGGTGGCATAAACCGGTGCAATCCCCATCATACTCGGGTCAACCCCGGCGCTGGCATAGGCGCGGATACGGGCCAGTACCGGCAACTGGTATTCTTGGGCTTTGGCGGCGCTCATCAGCAGTACCGCCGCGGCGCCGTCATTCAGGGTGGAGGCATTCCCCGCAGTGACGCTGCCGTCTTTGCTGAATGCCGGGCGTAACTGGGCAAGCATATCGGCACTGGTTTCAGCCCGGGGCTGCTCGTCCTGCCTGGGATAGCGTATGCTCCCCTTTGCGGCTGGTCAGGGCCACGGGGACAATTTCTGCCGCAAAACGACCGGCGGCGATGGCGGCGGCGGCTTTCTGCTGCGAACGGGCGGCAAACTGATCCTGGGATTCACGGCTGATACTGTACTCCCGGGCCAGATTTTCTGCGGTAAGCCCCATATGGTAATCATTAAACGCATCCCACAGCCCGTCCTGGATAAGGCTATCAATAATCTGCCCGTGACCAAGGCGCATACCGCTGCGGGACTGGGGCATCACATATGGCGCCAGGCTCATATTCTCCTGGCCACCGGCAATCATTATGTCCGCATCGCCGCACATAATGGCCTGCGCAGCCTGGTAGACCGCTTCCAGCCCGGAGCCGCACACTTTATTGATGGTGGTGGCAGACACTTCCCAGGGCAAACCGCTGTTCAGGGCGGTCTGGCGGGCGGGGTTTTGCCCGCAGCCTGCCGTCAGTACCTGGCCCATAATGACGCCATTCACCGATGCCGGGTCAATCCGGCTGCGGCGGAGCAGCTCCCGGGTAACAATGCTGCCCAGTTCTGTGGCGGGTACGGCGGATAACGCCCCCTGGAAGCGACCAATGGGGGTGCGTAGCGCCCCGGTTATCACAACATCTTGCATGGTGGCGTCCTCAGTTGAACTGCATTTCAGGCACAATGCCGGGGACCAGCACTTCACCCTCAGTTTTACTGAGGATCTCCTCAACACTGACACCCGGCGCGCGCTCCCTTAATACAAATGCTCCCTGCGCAATATCGAACCAGCCCAGCTCGGTCAGAACATGGCGAATGCAGGACACCCCGGTCAGGGGGAGGGTGCACTGGCGTAACAGCTTGGCGTTACCCTGTTTATCGGTATGGGTCATCATCACGATAATATTTTCAGCACCGGCCACCAGGTCCATGGCGCCGCCCATGCCTTTGATCAGTTTCCCCGGCACCATCCAGGAGGCAATATTGCCGGAGATATCCACCTCAAAGGCGCCGAGGATGGTGAGATCGATATGGCCGCCGCGGATCATGGCAAAGGATTCCGCAGAGCTAAAAATAGAGGCCCCAATACCGGCGGTGACGGTCTGCTTACCGGCGTTAATCATATCGGGGTCAGCGGTTTCTTCGGTGGGGAAGGGGCCGATACCCAGCAGGCCATTTTCCGATTGCAGCAAGACGTCGATGCCGCTGGGGATATAGTTCGCCACCAGCGTGGGCAAACCGATGCCCAGGTTGACGTAATAGCCGTCTTTTAATTCCTGCGCCACGCGCTGGGCCATTTGTTCACGGGTCAGAGCCATGGTTATCTCCTTAGCGGCCGTTACGTAAGGTGCGTTTTTCGATGCGTTTTTCAAATGTGCCCTGAATAACGCGATTCACATAAATGCCGGGGGTGTGGATTTGTGATGGCTCCAGCTCGCCGGGGGCGACCAGCTCTTCCACTTCCACCACGGTAATTTTCGCTGCGGTGGCCATGACCGGGTTAAAATTTTGCGCGGTATGGCGGTAGATAACATTGCCGTACCAGTCGGCTTTCCAGCCTTTGATAATGGCAAAGTCAGCGGTAATCGCCTGTTCGAGGATGTAATGGCGATTGTTAAATACACGGCTCTCTTTCCCTTCAGCAATGGCGGTGCCATAACCGGTTGCGGTATAAAACGCCGGGATACCGGCGCCACCCGCGCGAATTTTTTCCGCCAGGGTGCCCTGAGGAGTGAGTTCGACTTCCAGCTCGCCGCTCATCATCTGCTGTTCGAAGAGTGAGTTTTCGCCCACATAGGAGGCAACCATTTTGCGGATTTGCTGGTTTTGCAGCAGGGACCACAAACCAAAACCGTCAACCCCGCAGTTATTGGAAACCACCGTCAGTTGCCGGGGGCCGCGTAACTGGATGGCATTGATCAGGTTTTCAGGAATGCCGCACAGGCCAAAGCCCCCGGCCAGTAGCGTCATGTTATCTTCCAGCCCAGCCAGCGCTTCTGCATAACTGGAAACACGTTTATCCAGCCCTGCCATATTTGCCTCCGACGAATATTGTTGTGTTTTTGTTAATCAGAGCGTAAACGTGATGAACTTATTTTTTAAATTTGTTTTTCCGCGCCTTTTATTTACTTTTTTTATTAATCGCTATCTTTGTGAGGTGGCTCCCAAATGACGGTAAAACAGCTACGGGCTTTTCTGGCGGTGGCCCAGCACCTGAATTTTTTACAGGCCAGTGAGCAGTTACATATGTCGCAACCGGCCCTAAGCCTGGCGGTAAAAGGGCTGGAGGAGTATCTGGGGGGCGCGTTGCTGATCCGCACCACGCGCAGTGTCACGCTAACACCGGAAGGGGAGCTCTTTGTTGGCCTTGCCCGCCAGCTACTGGCGGACTGGGACAGTATCCAGGACAAGATGCGCCAGCGCTTTACCCTGCAACAGGGGGCTGTTTCCGTGGCGGCGATCCCGGCCTTTGCCGCCAACCATTTACCCGGTTTGCTGAAGCGGTTTTATGACCGCTTTCCGGGGATCCATATCACGGTACATGATGTGATTAATGAGCAGGTGATGGAGATGGTGCGCGCCAGAAAAGTGGAGATCGGGGTCTGTTTTGAACCGCCGCCCGGCAGCAGCCTGCAATTTGAACCGCTGGGCAGTGACAAGCTGGTCGCGGTGCTGCCCGCCGATTCTCCCCTGGCCAGGCGGGCCACCGTGAGCTGGGCGCAACTACAGCAGTATGCACATATCGCGCTGCAGCGGCCCTCGGCACTGCGATTACTGCTTGAGCAGCGCCTGGCAAAGCACGGGATGGCGCTGGAAGTCGCCTTCGAAAGCCATCACCTGGCCACCATCGGGCGGATGGTGGCCTGCGGCCTGGGATGCAGTGCGGTACCGGAGTTATGTCTTAGCCAGATGCACGAGCTGGGGGCAGTGTGCCGCCCGCTGAAGGGCCCGGAGATCGTGCAGCGGGTTGGGATGGTCACCAGTGGGCCCGATATCCTGTCCGCTGCCGCAGGCGCACTGGCGGAGGTGATCCGCAGCGCGCCTTCCCCCTGGGGGGCGACAGGGCAGTAATATCAGGTCAGCGCTTTGTTTTGCAACACAATAGCCATGGTTTTCAGATAATGGTCGGTAAGCCTTTTCACCGCCAGCGGGATATCCCTGGCAAGCGCCGCTTCCATCAGTTCGCGGTGTTCCTGGGCAATATTTCGCTGTTGGGTGGCCGGTGAGCAAATCGCCTGAGCGCGATAGCGTAATGTCTGGTCCCGCAGGGTGTCGACAAAACGCAGCAGCCAGCTGGAAGGGCAGTTGGCTAACAGAGCGGAGTGGAAGGCTTCGTGGGCTTCTTCCCAGTCAGGGTTTAACAGCTGTGTCCCGGTGCTCTGCATGTCATAGCGTTCCAGCCGGTGGTTGGCCGCCACCAGTCGGCTCTCCCATTCGATATCCGCATGGAGGATGGACAGCTCCAGCGCTTTGCATTCGATGTGTAAGCGGGTCAGGGTAATGTCCTGAAGCTCGGCGGCGGAAACCTGTTCCACCCGGAAACCTTTTTGATCAACCACGCTCACAAAACCGGTCATCGCCAGGCGCGATAGCGCTTCGCGCAGCGGGATCACCCCGGCACTGTAATACTCGGCAAGTTCTTTCAGGCGCATTTTACTGCCCGGTCTCAGCCGCCCGTTAATGATATCCCGACGTACGTGTTCCTCAAGCTGTGAGGCCATGGTTCTTTTATTATTCAGTGTATTACTATCATTCAGCACGTCGCCAGACATGATAATACTCCCCCCGTAGATGCATCCGTTGGCAAAATTATATACAGATCACAGTATTAATATAAAACTCAAAAATATATATTTTATGTTGAAAATATATCATCTGCTGATTAGCCTGAAACCGTTAGTTAACTTTTCATTAACAATGAGGTCAGGCTATGCGTTACGTTTATTTTCAGTATCAGAATCGTCCCGTGCTGGGTGTGCAGGTGGCAAATGGCGTTAAGATCCTCGGGGATGAGTCGCTGGCGTCGTTACTGAAGCGCGGGGTTGATTTGGCCCAATACGGCGCAGAAGCCCAGGGGGAGGTGATTGCCGTTGATGAGCAAAGCTACCTGCCGGTGCTGACCCAGCCAGGCAAGATTATTTGTGTTGGCCTTAACTACGCGGACCACACGAAAGAGTCCCCGTATGCGCAGCCCGATTACCCGACGGTTTTCCCCCGTTTTAATAGCAGCCTGCTGGCCCATAACCAGCCGATTATCCTGTCGAAACTGTCCGATACCCTCGACTACGAAGGTGAGCTGGCCGTGGTGTTAAAAAGCGGTGGCCGCTATATCAGCAAAGCGCAGGCCTTGTCCCATGTTGCCGGATACGCCCTGTTTAATGATGCCTCAGTGCGGGAATACCAATTCCTTACCCCCCAGTGGACCGTGGGTAAAAACTTCGATGATACCGGCGCATTTGGCCCGTCATTAGTGACCGCCGATGAGCTGCCCGCCGGTGCCAAAGGGCTGCTGCTCCAAACCCGCGTTAACGGTGAAGTTGTACAGTCCGCCAATACCGCAGACATGCTGTTTGATGTCGCCACGCTGATTTCGACCCTGAGCGAAGCGATCACCCTCGAGGCCGGGGATGTTATCGTCACCGGTACCCCGTCTGGTGTTGGCTTTGGTATGGATCCCAAACGCTACCTGAAAGCGGGGGATGTGGTTGAGGTGAGCGTTGAGCAGGTCGGCGTATTACGCAATCCGGTAGTAGCAGAAAAATAACAGCACTTATTACCCGATTACTCTACACCTGCTACCGGAGGCAATATGACTATAGAACCACGCGGCATTCACTCTATTGACCATTTTGCGCTTTTTGTTCCTTCCCTGAGTGATGCGGAATATTTCTATCAACATTTTGGCCTGGAGGTGAGCCGCGAAGCGTCCCACCTGATGGCCCGCGCCGCTGACGGGCACCTGTGGATGAAGATTTATCCCGCAGAGCGCAAGCATCTGGCCTATATCAGTTTTAGAACCTATCCCAAAAGGAATTGTCAGATCGAAAATAATGGCAATTTTTGAGGGCGAAGTATGACGGGCAACAAGTGGCAGATCAGCGATGAACTCTGG
>NZ_WBXP01000046.1 GCF_016415625.1 Shimwellia pseudoproteus | reverse complement strand
TTGAACTTTTGCTTTGTCACAGGATGTCGCTACAGGGTCAGGAGTGTGGTGATCTGATCCTAATTTCGGCTAAAAGTTCGATTTATTCAACAAAGCCATCGCTTCACGAACCGCTTCCGGTTTGTCATACAGTTCGTAATGCGAAAAATCGGCTAATGAGACTAACTGGCGGTCACGGGAAACGGCAGCCCGTCCATAGATTTCCAGACCATCACGGTAAGCCCCGAAAGCGCCCACTTTTTCACCGACCACCACCATCACGGGTTGAGTCAGCAACACTTCCGCAAAAGCGAAGGCATCCCAGGCCAGCGTTTTCTGCGCAT
The DNA here is from genome assembly GCF_016415625.1 of Shimwellia pseudoproteus. Lineage (GTDB taxonomy): Bacteria > Pseudomonadota > Gammaproteobacteria > Enterobacterales > Enterobacteriaceae > Shimwellia > Shimwellia pseudoproteus. The sequence goes on along the minus strand of NZ_WBXP01000046.1, from coordinate 28,700 downwards.
GCGAGAACACCATTCGCGTAGCCCCGCCTGGCTGCTCGCCGCGCGGCGTTTTGTAGTAGTCTGTTGCCTCAAACACGTCACGCTCAGTCAGTCCACTGGCCATTGCTATTTCCGGGCTGGCGGGGAGCAGTTCATTAACCTGAACCTCTCCCCCGTGGGCTTCATTTGTACGCTGTGCCGCCATCGCATTCAGCGCGCCAATAGGGTCATAATTACTGAAGCCTTCGCGAAAAAGACGACCGATATTTACGCCGGTGATGCTCACCACGGCTTTAATACGTTTCTCTGTCAGTGCGGCATTTATGGCATAGCCACCGCCGCCACAAATACCCAGCACGCCAATGCGCTGGGCATCGACATACGGCAGGGTTACGGCGTAATCAATAACGCGACTGATATCTTCCACGCGCTGAGTGGGATCCTCCACCCAGCGTGGAGAGCCGCCGGACTCCCCCTGGAAACTGGCGTCATAGGCGATCACGACATAGCCTGCTTCAGCTAACGCTTTTCCGTAGACATTGCCGGACGTCTGTTCCTTACAGCTACCAAAAGGGTGGACGCTGATAATTGCCGGATACTGTTTTGACTCATCGAACGCCGGTGGAAACTGAACATTGGCGGCAATGTGCCAGGCCATATCGGCGTTCTGGATTTGAACATGTTTCATTACAGCGTCTCCTCAAAGAACGGGGCTAATACGGAAACTGCTTCAGCGACGTAGGCTTTACCGTCATACAAGTCCATGTGGTTGGCGCCGTCGACAATGTGGTAGCGCTTGTCCTGGCCTGAGGCGCGATCGTACAGATCGTCACTCATCCATTTACTTCCCGCCGCGCTACCCGCCACAATTTGCATCGGTTGGGTCAGGTACACCTCCGCCATATGGTACGCGTCGTAGGTAATGATCTGGTTGAGACTGCGCAGCGTGGCGTATCCGGGGGCCGTCGGGTACTGTGCCCGTGGCGTGTGGTAGTACTCCCAGGCCTGGCGCAACTCTTCATTTGGTGCATCAGACTCCTTCATGGGCGCCAGCGGCATGGTGGCATACTCACCGCTGCTAATATCGGTACTACGGGCATTTGAACCTGCTTCAACGTACGGCAGCGCATCAATGGATTTCACATTGTTTTCCCAGCCATTGCGGAACATCGAGCCGATATTGACGGCGCTGACCGTTCCGATTGCCTTGATGCGGCGATCCTGAATCGCGGCATTGGCGGTGTAACCCGCACCGGCGCAAATTCCCATCGCGCCAATTTTCGCGCTGTCGACATAAGGCAGTGTGGTCAGGTAATCAATCACCGCACTGACATCTTCGGTACGGATGTACGGGTTTTCCAGCTGGCGAGGCTCCCCACCGCTTTCGCCCTGATAAGACGCATCGTAAGCCACGGTCACAAACCCTTGTTCTGCCAGCTTTTCGGCATAGGTACCGGCGGTTTGTTCCTTAACGCCACCTCCCGGATGAGAAACCACAATAGCCGGGTACTTGCGGCTTTCATCAAATGCGGCTGGGAAGTAAAGCACGGCGGACAAAGAGATTGTCGGGATATTGCTGTTGGTGAAACTGATTTTCTGGTTCATCATCCGGTTCCTCATTGGGCTGTCGGCTATCTGTCATGTTTGATGGGATAACTATAGCCATTGATCATTAAGATGATTAGACCCAAAATAATGATTGGACTTATCATTTAAATGATTAATTGCCGGATGAAAACACAGAGATGAAACGCGATGAGATAGCCGATCTGATGGCATTCGTGGCCGTCGCCGAAGAGCGTAGTTTCACCCGGGCTGCCGCCCGTCTGGGCATGGCCCAGTCAGCGCTAAGCCAGATAGTGCGCCGAACAGAAGAGCGCCTGAGCCTGCGGCTTCTGACGCGTACTACACGCAGCGTTGTTCCCACAGAGGCGGGTGAACACCTCTTGTCTGTTCTTGGTCCCATGCTGCACGACATAGACTCGACTCTGGCCTCATTAGGCGATCTGCGTGACTGCCCCTCAGGCACAATACGCATTACCACAGTGGAACATGCCGCAAAGACCATATTGTTGCCCGCCATGCGCACGCTGTTGAAATCTCACCCTGATATTAATGTGCAGCTGCTCATCGATTACGGCCTGACTGATGTCGTCTCAGAGCGTTTTGATGCCGGGGTTCGCCTGGGGGGAGAGATGGATAAGGATATGATTGCTGTTCGAATCGGGCCCGATATCCCGATGGCAATTGTTGGTGCGCCAGAATATCTCTCGCGAAAAGGTATTCCAGTGTCTGTGGCGCACCTGGTCGATCATCAGGCTATTAATCTGTACCTTCCTTCATCGGGTACCGCGAATCGCTGGAGATTAGTGCGTGGAGGGCGCGAAGTCAGGGTTCGCATGGAAGGACAACTGCTATTGAATACGATAGACCTGATCCTCGATGCAGCGATTGACGGGCACGGCCTCGCGTATCTGCCTTATGACCAGGTTCAGCAGGCTATTGAAGAAAAAAAACTGACCCGCGTTCTGGAGAAATTTACGCCAGACTTACCCGGGTATCATTTGTACTACCCACACCGACGCCATGCGGGTTCGGCATTTTCTCTGTTAATTGATGTGCTTAAGTATAATGGATCTGTTTAGATATCTTTTCGATGATGAGTTCAGGCATTCAGGGGAAACTCGCGTGTTCTGTACAACGTCCGCTTCTGGCACTAAGCGGACCCCGCAAGCCGTAGTCATTTATTTTCATGGCAGGTTATTGCAGGCAACGTGAGGGTTTAAAAAGCATTCAGTCAGCCCCGGGGCAACAGGCTGCCACGGAGCAGCTAACCCACGACAGGGATAAAAAAAATCCACGTCAGGCGTGGATTTTAGACAGCGTGAGAGGGCCGGCGTTAGTGTTCATGCCTTGCCATCAAAAGCGCCAGATCGACGAGGCGATTGGAGAATCCCCATTCATTGTCATACCACGCCAGAATTTTGACCATATTACCGCCAATCACCAGCGTTGACAGGCCGTCAATAATGGAAGAACGCGGGTCACCCTGGTAGTCGCTGGACACTAATGGCTCATCGCTATAGCCGAGGATCCCTTTCAGTGGTCCGGTTGCGGCGGCTTCACGAAACGCCTTATTGACCTCTTCTGCGGTCACATCCCGCTCAAGCGTTACGGTCAGGTCGACAATGGACACCACCGGAACCGGTACGCGCAGCGAGTAACCGGTCAAGCGGCCATCCAGCTCCGGAATCACTTTACCCAGCGCCTTCGCGGCACCGCTGGAGTAAGGCACAATCGACAGTGCCGCGGCGCGGGCGCCACGCAAATCTTTTTCCGGCTGGTCGTGCAGCGCCTGGCTGTTGGTATAGGCGTGGGTGGTATTCATCAGGCCATGCCGGATACCGAAATGCTGGTGCAGAACCTGCGCGGCGGGCGCCAGACCGTTGGTGGTGCAGCTACCGTTGCTGACCACGTAGTGTTTATCCGGGGAGTAGAGGCCATCGTTAACGCCCATCACGATGGTTAAATCATCGTTTTTACCGGGCGCGGAGATAATTACCCGCTTTGCGCCACCGCGGTGGATATGCACCGCCGCCTTATCGCGGTCAGTGAAGAAGCCGGTCGCTTCAATAACAATATCGACATCTCGCTGACGCCACGGGATGTTGGCCGGGTCGCGTTCACTGAACACGGTAATGGGGTTACCATCAACCACAAGCTGCCCTTCACCGGCGGTAACATCGGCGTCGAGTTTACCGAGCAGTGAGTCGTATTTCAGTAAATGCGCCAGTGTCTTACTGTCTGTCAGATCGTTGATTGCCACAATCTGAATTTCCGGGTTACCCAGCGCAGCACGCAGTACGTTGCGCCCGATACGACCAAAACCGTTAATACCGACCTTTACCATGATCAACTCCTTATCTGTTGTCTCTGAAGATAATGTAGGCCGGTCATAGGTTGGCGTAAATGACAAAAAAGGATCACTTTACGCCATTTTACGACAGTGAAAACGCTGGCGGTATTCACCGGGCGTGAGCTGAAGTTGTTTTTCAAACAGCCGTCGCAGATTAATGCTGCTGCCAAATCCCGTTTGTTCGGCGATACGTTCCAGTGTCTCACTGGTCTGTTCCAGACGTTGCCTGGCAGCAGCCAGGCGGGCTTCGGCGACGTAGCGTGCCGGTGACGCGCCGGTTTCCCGGGTAAATACGCGGGTGAAATTACGCGGGCTCATGGCGACTTTTTCCGCCAGTTTCTCCACACAGAGGTCGGCGGTGAGGTTCCCCGGCAACCAGGCCAGCAGATCGTTAATCGGGCCCTGGGGGCTGGTTTGCTGAAGGTTGTAGCGGCTAAACTGCAACTGGCCGCCAGGGCGGCGCAGGTACATCACGAAGTCCTGGGCGATATCACGCGCCAGGCTAAAACCGTAATCCTCTTCCACCAGCGCCAGTGTCAGGTCAAAGCCGGCGCTGACCCCGCCAGAAGTCCAGATGTGCTCGTCCTGAATGTAGAGCGGGCCGCCTTCGACATGCACCTGAGGGAATTCTGCCTGCAGGGTTTCCAGTAGCTTCCAGTGGGTGGTGGCGCGCCTGCCGTCCAGCAGCCCGGTTTGCGCCAGCAGCATCGCGCCGCCGCAAATGGATGCAATGCGGCGGGCATGGGGCGCGGCAAGGCGCAGCCAGTCAACCACCGCAATCCTTTCCTGGGGGTTTTGGCCTCTGCCGGTGACAATAATGGTATCAAGAGGCTCGCGAGGGTCTATCTCATGCAGGCGGTGATCCGCCAGTAGGTTTAAACCGGACTGACCGTGGATCACCTGATGCGGCTGGGTTGTCGCTAACTGCACCTGGTAACAGATTTCCGTGGCGCCACCTGAGTACAGGCGGTTGGCCTGCATCAAAATGTCGGCAATACCGGCGGATTCAAACAACATACCGCCATCGGGGACAATAATAAGTATCTTCTTCATGTCCTGAAAAGTAGTCTTTTTACAGAATAAGTCAACAGAACATGTGCTGGCGGAAAATAGCGGATCACCTTGCCACAGTGTCGGTACCGGGTCCTACTGAGGGTGTGATTTGGCTCTGGCGGTAACGGGTCTCCGCTCAGACAATCGAGCCGGCGTCGGCTTCCCAGCGGTAGCCAACCCCATACACCGCGCGGATAAACGACTCTTCGCTATCCAGCGCTTCCAGTTTACGGCGCAGGTTCTTGATATGGCTGTCGATGGTGCGATCGGTCACCACCCGGTAATCGTCATACAGGTGGTTCAGTAACTGCTCCCGGGAAAAGACCTTCCCCGGCTCCGCAGACAGGGTTTTCAGCAGGCGGAACTCTGCCGGGGTGAGATCCAGCACTTTGCCGCGCCAGCTTGCCTGGAAACGGCCTTCATCAATGATAAGCGCCGCCGCTGTTTGATCCGGGAACTGCCCGCCGGTGCGGGGCTTACAGCGCCGCAGGATGGTTTTAACCCGGGCAACCACTTCCCGCGGGCTATAAGGCTTACAGATATAGTCATCGGCACCGATCTCCAGCCCCAGCAGGCGGTCGATCTCCTCTATCTTGGCGGTCACCATAATGATGGGAATATCAGAAAAACGGCGGATCTCTTTGCACAGGGTCAGGCCGTCAGTCCCCGGCAGCATCAAATCCAGCAGGATCAGATCCGGCGGGGTCTGGTGAACATAGCTGAGCACCAGATCACCGTGGGCTATCAGGGTCGGCGCATAACTTGCGGCCCGCAGATAGTCGATAAGCAACTGCCCCAGTTTGGGTTCATCTTCCACAATCAGGATACGCGGCGTCGAATCATCAATCGGTAACTCAGTCATTTTGTTCTCTGTAAAGCGGTGTCCAGCGGTAACGCTACTTTAATGCTTACGCCCCCGAAAGGCGAATGTTCAGCACGGATATGCCCCCCGTGTGCCTCGACAATGTTCTGGCAAATTGACAGGCCGAGTCCAGAGCCGCCGCTGGCCCGGTTACGGGAGCCTTCGGTACGGTAAAACCGCTCGAAAAGTTTGTCGAGTTGCTGATCCGTAACCCCGGGGGCCGTGTCGGCAAAGGTCAGTATCAGCTGGTTACCGGTTATCTGGCCGCTAATGGTCAACTGGCCGCCTTTGTCGGTATAGCGCAGGCTGTTTTCCAGCAGATTGTGAAACAACTGGGATAAGCGGTCAGGATCGCCAAACACCGTCACGTCGTCCGGCAGCGCCAGGTTAATCGCCAGTGACCGGGAATGGAAACGCTCACGGAAGATCCCCGCCGCCATTTCCAGCAGGGCAATAATATCAATGGGCCGCTTCTGGTAGGCGAGGGCCCCCTCGTCGGAAAGGGACAGCTGATGTAAATCGTCGACCAGTTTCGTCAGGGTGGCGACCTCCATCTGTAAGGAGGCCACCGTGTCCGGGGTAAACTGGCGCACGCCGTCCTGGATGGCTTCCAGCTCACCGCGCAGCACCGCCAGCGGGGTGCGCAATTCGTGGGAAATATCCGCCATAAAAGCCCGGCGCATCTGCTGGCTTTTCTCCAGCGAGCTGGCCAGCCGGTTAAAATCCTGGGCCAGACGGCCCAGCTCGTCGTTGGTGCCCGGGTTGACCCGGGAGGCAAAGTCCCCGGCGGCGAGGCGGTGGGTGCCTTCCACCAGGCGCTTAACCGGCCGCAGCAGCCCTCTGGCCAGCGGAAAGGTCGCCCCCGCCGCCAGCAGAATAGACAACACCACAATCAGCCAGCTGGTGCGCCGCTGCTGGCGATCAAAGTTAATATCGGTGCTGCGGGTTAACCGCTCCACCGGGGAGGCAATCACCCAGCCGACAATCTCATTATTGACCCGGATAGCCCGGCGCATCCCGTCCCGGGGAATCGGCGGTGGCGGGCCCACCAGCATTTTTTCCCCGGCATCAGTCACCCAAAACTGGGTACGCCAGCCGTGGGGGGGCATATTGATATCGTTGTCCGGGTCGCGGTCGAACGAGCGCAATAGCTGGAACATATAATGGTCGTTATGGCGTAAAAAACGCCAGTTGCCGCGCTGGGCGTACTGCTCGCCCAGGGTATCGCTGAGCAGGTTAAGCCGCTGCTCATTGCCGTGTTTGATATAGTCGATAAAGCCCCGTTCAAAGCTTATCCGCACCGCCCAGTGCATCAGGATCAGCACCACAATACAGGTGGTTAAAATGGCCAGGAACAGCTTCCCGGTGATCCCCGGTCGCCACATTTTCATTACTCATGACTCCTTCTGTGCCGGGCAATCACGGCATTTTTGGTGGTGTCATTGGGCACCCGGACAAACACCAGCGCCGGTAGCGCGATAATGACGGCCATCGCGATGTAGGTGTACAAAAACAGCGGATGTGCATTGGCCGCCATCCCCGTGGACCCCGCCAAATGCTGCTGGCCGAAGAACCCCAACAGCAGCCCGGCCACCGAAACACCGATACTCATCGACAGCTGCATGATCATCGACAGTAAACTGTTGCCGCTACTGGCCAGGTTATCCGGCAGATCTTTTAGGGTCAGGGTATTCATGGATGAGAAGCGGATAGCGTTAACCATCCCCTGGAAGAACAGCACCACCGGCAGCAGCCAGAACCAGCCCAGCATGCCGACCAGCGCCAGCAATAGACTCACCACCGCCAGGCCGAGGGTACTGGTCACCAGCACCCGGCGGTAGCCGAAGCGGTTAACCACTTGCACCACAATACGCTTCATGCCCATGTTGCCCAGCACCATCGGGATCATCATCAGCCCGGCATGGAACGGCGACAGCCCCATTCCCAGTTGCAGGAATACCGGGGTCATAAACGGTAGCATCCCGCTGCCGATACGGCCCAGCAGGCTGCCCAGCAGGCCAATGGAAAAAGAGCGGGTGGAAAACAAATCAAGGCTGAACAGCGCCCGGGCATTGCCCCTGGCGTGCCACAAGTAGAGCAACATTGACACCGCCCCGGCCGCAATCAGCAATGACAGGCTCAGGGTGCTGATCCCCAGCCCGCCCTTGCCGTCCAGCGCCAGGGTCAGGGCCGCCATGCTAAAGGCCAGCAGGAAGAAACCGCTAAGATCGAAACGCCGGGTCTGCATGGTGTAGTTGGGCATCAGCCACAGGGTGGCAATGGCGCCGATAATTCCCACCGGCAGATTGATTAAAAAAATCCAGTGCCACGAGGCATATTGCACCAGTAAGCCGCCAACCACCGGCCCTAACAGCGGCCCCACCTGGCCGGGAAGGGTCACAAAGGTCATGGCGGCCATATACTGTTCCCGGGGGACAATTTTCATCACGGTAAGCCGTCCCACCGGCACCATCATCGCCCCGCCAATGCCCTGAACCACCCGGGCCATCACCAGGGCGTCCAGGGTGGTCGCCCGGGCACAGAGCAGCGAGCCAATAGTAAACAGCACAATGGCGCAGAAAAAGATATTACGCACCCCAACCCGGTCTGCCAGCCAGCCGCTGGCGGGCAGCATCACCGCCACGGTCAGCACATAGGAGACAATCACCATGTGCATATGCAGCGGGCTCTGCCCCAGACTGTGCGCCATGGAGGGCAGGGCGGTATTCACAATGGTGGTATCCAGGGTTTGCATAAAAAAGCCAAACGCCACGATCCAAAGTTGCCAGCGTACTGTGGCGGGGAGATCTGTCATGCCATTACTCACTTATTGATAGGCTGTCACTCTGATGCTGAGTACGGCGAAAACGCAGCCGCAGCCGGTCAAAGAATAAATAAACCACCGGTGTGGTGTACAGGGTCAGCAACTGGCTGACGATAAGCCCACCGGCAATGGTTATCCCCAGGGGCTGGCGCAGCTCTGCGCCGTTACCGCTGGAGAGCACCAGCGGCAGGGCACCGAACAGCGCGGCGAGGGTGGTCATCATGATCGGCCGAAAGCGCAACAGGCAGGCCTGGAAGATGGCTTTCTCCGGGGAGACATTGCCATTGCGCTGGGCTTCAATCGCAAAGTCCACCATCATGATGGCGTTTTTCTTCACAATACCTATCAGCAGCATGATGCCGATAAGCGCTATCAGGCTGAAGGGCGCATCAAACAACTCCAGCGCCAGCAGCGCCCCGACACCGCCCGATGGCAGGGTGGACAGGATGGTCAGTGGGTGAATGTAACTTTCGTACAGTATCCCCAGCACAATATAGACCGTGGCGATGGCGGCCAGGATCAGCACCACCTGATCATTCATGGTCTGCTGGAATACCTGTGCGGTACCGGCCCACATACCGCGCACGGTGTTAGGCACCCCGAGCTGGGTGATGGTGCGGTCAATGGCGTCGCTGGCGTCGGACAGCGCCATGCCGGTGGGCAGGTTGAAAGAAATGGTCGAGGCCGCCGACAATCCCTGATGGTTCACCGACAGCGGGGAGTTGGCGGGCTGCCATTTGGCAAAGTAGGACAGCGGGATAGATTTACCCTCGCGATTAATGATAAACATCTGATCCAGCGCGCTGATGTCCTGGGTGTAGCGCTCATCGACTTCCATCACCACATGGTACTGGTTGAGCGGCTGATAGATAGTGGATACCTGGCGCTGTCCAAAGGCGTTATTCAGCAGGTTATTGACGTCAGATACGCTAATCCCCAGCCGCGCCATGGTTTCGCGATCGTAGGTCAGGTCCATTTCGGAGCCTTTATCCTGCTGATCTGAGTTAACATCCGCCAGCTGTGGCAATTTGGCTAATGCCTGGCGAATCTTCGGCTCCCAGGTCCGCAGGGCGGAGAGGTCATCAGACAATAACGTGTACTGGTAGCTGGCGTTAGACTGGCGCCCCCCAACCCGAATATCCTGTACCGCCATCAGAAACAGACTTGCTCCTGGCTCTTTGGCCAGCTTAGTCCGCAGCCGGGCGATCACTTGCTGGGCGGTATCTTTGCGCACCCCCAGCGGCTTGAGGGTGATAAACATCATGCCGCTGTTCACCCGGGAGCCGCCGGTAAAGCCGGTGACATTATCCACGTCATGATCGTTGCGGATAATCTGCATAAAGTCCTGTAATTTACCGCGCATCGCCTGGAACGAGATACTCTGATCCGCCTGAATATTGCCCATAATCACCCCGGTATCCTGTTCCGGGAAGAAGGTCTTCGGGATATTGATATACAGCCAGACATTTAGCACGATGGTGGCGATCAGCACACAGCCCGTCAGCAGGGTGTGGTTGAGCACCCATTTGAGGGAGATGGCATAGCGCATTTGCAGGTTGACCAGCAGGCGGCCAAAGCCTTTCTTGCGCGACTGGCGGTTTTTCTCCGCTTTAAGTAACCAGCCACACATCATCGGCGTCAGGGTGAGGGAGACCACCAGCGAGATAGCAATCGCCACGGTGAGGGTGACCGCAAACTCCCGGAACAGCCTGCCGGGTAGCCCGCTCATCAGCAGCAGCGGTAAGAAGACCGCGATCAGCGAAATACTCATCGACAGCACGGTAAAGCCCACTTCGCGCACCCCCTGGAGTGCGGCCTGGAGCGGTTTGATACCGCTCTCCAGATGGCGGGCAATATTCTCCAGCACCACGATGGCGTCATCGACCACGAAACCGGTGGCGATAGTCAGCGCCATCAGCGACAGGTTATTCAGGCTATAGCCGCACAGATACATGGCCGCAAAGGTGCCAATCAGCGATACCGGCACCGCCACGGCGGGAATAAAGGTCGCCCGGCCAGAGCGTAAAAACAAGAACACCACCAGAATCACCAGCGCCACAGAAATCACCAGGCTCTGTTCAACCTCTTCTAACGAGGCGCGGATCGTCGGGGAGCGATCCTGGGCAATTTGCAGATCGACCGAGGCCGGGATTTGTTCGCGAAGATCCGGTATTTTGGCGCGGATCCGGTCAACGGTTTCAATAATATTGGCATCTGCCGATTTACGGATCATCAGCAAAATGGCCGGTTTGGCATTGGTCATCCCGGCGGTGCGGATATCTTCAACCGCGTTAGTGACCTCAGCCACATCCTGCAAATGGACGGCGGCACCGTTGTTATAGTGGATGATTAGCGGCTGGTATTCTGCGGCGGTTTTCAGCTCATCATTGGTCTGGAGCTGCCAGCGCTGGTTGCTGTCCTCCACGGCGCCCTGAGGCTTGCGCACGTTGGCATTGCTAATGGCGGTGCGCACGTCATCCAGGGAAACCCCCTGGTTAAACAGTGCCTGGGGGTTGAGCGCGATCCGCACCGCCGGTAGTGAGCTGCCGCCGACATCGACATCGCCCACCCCGTCAATCTGGGAGATAGTCTGGGCCAGTTGGGTAGAGGCCACATCATAGAGTTGCCCCTGGCTGAGGGTGTCGGAGGTGAGGGTCAGGATCATGACCGGGCTATCGGACGGGTTCGCCTTACGATAGGTGGGGCGGCTGGGCATCCCGCTGGGCAACAGGCTCTGGGCGGCGTTAATCGCCGCCTGCACATCCCGGGCGGCGCCGTTGATATCGCGGTTAAAATCGAACTGCAAAATAATTCGCGTGCTGCCCAGCGAGCTGGATGACGTCATCTCGTTCACCCCGGCAACCCGGCCAAGGGCGCGCTCCAGCGGCGTCGCCACCGAGGACGCCATCGTCTCGGGGGAGGCCCCCGGCAGCGAGGCGCTGATCATAATAACCGGGAAGTCGACCTGGGGCAGGGGCGCGACCGGCAGCATTTTCAGCCCCAGCAGGCCACACAGGGTGACGGCAATACTCAGCAGAATGGTGGCCACCGGCCGGTGAATAAACAGCGCAAAGATATTCATTTACGCGTCCTCACGGGCGTGGATAAACCGTTTACGCATCCGCAGAGCCAGGCGGTCAAACAGCAAATAAATTACCGGGGTGGTGAACAGCGTTAATACCTGGCTGACCATCAGCCCGCCCACCATACCGATCCCCAGCGGGCGGCGCAGCTCTGCCCCGACACCGGTGCTCAGCATCAGGGGCAGTGCCCCCAGCAGTGCCGCCAGGGTGGTCATCAGGATCGGGCGAAAGCGCAATAAACAGGCCTGATAGATAGCCTCCCGGGGGGCCATGCCCTGTTCGCGTTCCGCGGCGAGGGCAAAGTCGATCATCATGATGGCGTTTTTCTTGACGATACCGATCAGCAGGATGATACCGATAATGGCAATCACATCCAGCTCACTGCCGGCCAGCATCAGCGAGAGCAGCGCCCCGACTCCGGCGGTAGGCAGGGTGGACAATATGGTTATCGGGTGGATAAAGCTCTCATACAGCACGCCGAGCACGATATACATCGCCACGACCGCCGCCACAATCAGCCAGACAGTGCTGCCCAGCGCCGCCTGGAAGGCCAGCGAGCTGCCCTGGAAGTGGGTGCTGATATCGGAAGGCAAATCAAGTTCATTTTCCGCTGCGGCAATCGCTTTTACCGCATCACCCAGGGCGTAGTTACTGTTGACGTTAAACGAGATGGTGGTTGACGGGAACTGGTCGAGGTGATTGATGGTCAGCGGCCCAAAACGCTGTTCAATCTTCGCAATACTGTTTAGCGGGATAGCCCCGCCGTCGCTACTGGTCAGGCGAATATTATCCAGCGCGCTCAACCCGGGGGTGGCGGTAATATTGTGGCCCAGTACTACGCGGTACTGGTTCGCCTGGGTATAAATGGTGGAGATCAGCCGCTGGCCGAAGGCGTTATACAGCGCGTTGTCAATATCCGCCATGCTGATCCCTAACCGGCTGGCGCTGGCGCGGTCGACATTAATGTAGCCAACCAGCCCCTGATCCTGCCAGTCGCTGCTGACATCGGACAACTGCGGCAGGGTGTTAAGTTTCGCCATCAGTTTTGGCACCCACAGGCTCAGCTCGTCGAGGGAGGTGGTTTGTAGCGTGAACTGATATTGGGTGCGGCTCACCTGGGTGTCGATGGTCAGATCCTGGATCGGCTGTAAATACAGCTGGGCCCCGGGGATATTTGCCGTTGCCTGCTGTAGCCGGTCAATGACCGCTGAAACCCGATCGCTACGCTGGTTAAGGGGTTTGAGCATAATTTGCAGGCGGCCGGTATTGAGCGCCGGGTTGGTGCCGTCAACCCCGATAAACGATGTCAGGCTTTCGACGGCGGGATCTTGCATGATTATCGCGGCAACCTGCTGCTGGCGCTGGGCCATATTGGCAAACGATACCGACTGCGGGGCTTGTAACGTCCCCTGAATAATGCCGTTATCCTGAATTGGGAAGAAGCCTTTCGGAATAACCACCCACAGCAACACCGTCAGAAATAAGGTGCCAATGGCCACGCTAAGGGTCAGCCAGGGATGATTCAGCACCCGGCGCAGCCCGTGGCCGTAATACTCAATGATCCGCTCGAATACCCGCTCACAGGCCCGGGAGAACCGGTTCTGCTTGCGCAGCGATTCATGGCTCAGCAGGCGGGCGCACATCATGGGGGTCAGGGTCAGCGACACCACGGCGGAAATCAAAATCGACACCGCCAGGGTGACGGCAAATTTCCGGAACAGCCGCCCGACAATATCCCCCATAAACAACAGCGGGATCAGTACTGCAATCAGCGACAGGGTCAGGGAGATAATGGTAAAGCCTATCTCACCGGCCCCTTTCAGCGCCGCCTGGAGCGGTTTTTCGCCGCGTTCGATATAGCGTGAAATGTTCTCGATAACCACGATGGCGTCATCCACCACGAAGCCGGTGGCAATGGTCAGGGCCATCAGGGTGAGGTTGTTTATCGAGAAATCAAGAAAGACCATCGCGGCGAAGGTGCCCACCAGGGAGAGCGGCACCGCCACGGCGGGAATAATCGTGGCCGGCACATTACGCAGAAACAGGTAGATTATCATCACCACCAGCGAGATGGCGAGCAACAGCTCATGCTGGGTATCGGTGACTGAGGCGCGAATATTGCTGGTGCGATCGGCCAGTAACTGCACATTGACTGATTTTGGCAGGCTGGAGGTCAGGGCCGGCAGCATTGCGCGAATACTGTCGGCGGTGGCGATAATATTCGCCCCGGGCTGGCGTTGAATATTCAGTACAATGGCCGGTTTTTTGTTGGCCCAGGCCCCCAGCCAGCTGTTTTCCGCCCCCTGATCAACGGTCGCCACATCACCAAGGTATACCGGGGCGTTGTTTTGCCACGCCACCACCAGTTTGCGGTACTCATCGGCAGACTGCATCTGATCGTTAGCGGATAGCGTGATCGCCCGTTGCGGGCCATCCAGGCTCCCTTTGGCGGAGTTCACGTTGGCATTACTGATGGCGGTGCGGATGTCTTCGCTGGTCAGGCCCAGTGATGCAATGGCCTGAGCATTCAGGTTTACCCGCACAGCGGGCCGCTGGCCGCCGGACAAGGTCACCAGCCCGACGCCGGAGACCTGCGATATTTTCTGGGCGACCCGGGTCTCAATCATATCCTCGACCTGGGTCATTGGCAGGGCCGTGGAGGTGACGGCCAGGGTCATGATGGGCGGATCTGCGGGGTTGACTTTGCTGTATACCGGCGGGTTAGGCAGGTCAGTGGGCAGCAGGTTGGTGGCCGCGTTGATGGCCGCCTGGACTTCCTGCTCGGCAATGTCGAGAGACAGATTGATATCAAACTGCAGTGTGACAACCGACGCACCACCGGCACTGCTGGAAGACATCTGTTTCAGCCCGGACATCTGGCCGAACTGGCGCTCCAGCGGGGCGGTAATGGCAGAGGTGGTCACGTCCGGGCTGGCCCCGGGGTACAGGGTGACAACCTGAATCGTCGGGTAGTCCACCTCCGGCAGGGCGGAGATAGGCAGAAAGCGGTAGCCGACAATACCGGCCAGCAAAATGGCCAGCATCAGCAGGGTGGTCGCCACAGGGCGCAAAATAAACAGGCGTGACGGGCCGCCGGTAGCGCCAGGAGGAAGTACCTGCATCAGGACTGCGTCCCCTGCCGGTGAGCATGCGCTTTGCCTTCACGGGATGCTGGCTGATCGGCCGGTGCGCCGGTGGCCGGCGCGGCGCTGTCGCTGTGCGCGTCAACCACTTCGACTTTGGCTCCGTCAGTCAGGCGGTCAATACCGTCGGTCACGACCCGGGTACCGGCAGATAACCCGGCGCTGACCACGACTTTCTCGCTGTCCTGAATGCCGATGGTCACCAGATGTTTGCTGACTTTATTGTCTTCGCCCAGGGTCCAGACAAAGTGGCCTTCACTGCCCATTTGCAGTGCGGCGGTAGGGATCACCACGGCGTTTTGCTCGGTGTCCACCAGTAACCGGGCGTTGACAAACTGGTTCGGGAACAGGGCATCGTCCTGGTTGGTAAAGCGGGCTTTCAGCTTGATGGTCCCGGTGGTGGTGTCAATCTGGTTGTCCAGACTCATCAGGTGGCCATCGCTCAGTTTTTGGGTGTTGGTGCGGTCCCAGGCTTCTACGCTCAGGGTTTTACCCGCCTTCTGGGCCTGCACGATGGTGGCAATATTGCCTTCCGGCAGGGTGAAGACGACATCAATCGGGTGGGTTTGGGTCAGCACCACAATCCCGGTGGTATCGCTGGTGGAGATCTGGTTGCCGATATCCACTTGTTTGAGGCCGACCCGGCCGTCGATAGGCGCGCTGATTCGGCTCCATTCCAGTTGCAGCCTGGCGCTGGCAACACTGGCCTGATCGGCTTTGATGGTGCCGAGGGTTTCACTGACCAGGGCCTGTTGGGTATCCAGCTCCTGGCGGGAAATCAGGTTGGTTTTGACCAGTTGCTGATAACGGGCTAAATCCCGCCGGGCATTGGCGAGGGTGGCCTGATCTTTGGCCAGTTGCCCCTGGGCCTGGGCGAGGGCGACGTTAAACTGGCTGGGGTCGATTTCTGCCAGTAAATCGCCGGCTTTTACTTGCTGGCCCTCGGTAAAGTGGATAGCCATCAACTGGCCGTCCACCCGGCTACGTACTGTCACGGTATTTGCCGCGGTCACCGTGCCGAGGCCGGTTAAATAGCGCGGCACGGCCTGGTTGACGGCCATGGCGGCTTGCACCGGTGCCAGGGGGCCGCTATTGCGCCCGCCGTGTCTGCCACCACCTTGTGACTGACCGCTCGCCTGGGATTTACCCGTTGCGCTGGCGTCTGGTGCTGAAGAGTGGGTACGCCAGAAAAGCAACGCGGCAATCACAATGATTGCTGTGCTGCTCAGCCAGATCCAACGAGAGTGCTTTGAGCCTTTCATAAGTGGTGTAGTTCTCTTCCTGAAATCATACTTTGGTGCGTAATATTACTAGTTTAGCCAGTCGGGGGCGTCGAAAAATGAAGGAAATGTGGAAGCGGGGGCTGCCAGGATGCCATAGGGGATAATTCCCCCATAATTCGGTGGTTTTTCGGAATAAACTGACCCCCGCAGGGGCCAGCGCAGGGGTTATTTACGGAACATCACCTCAGCCCAGCGGGCGAGGCCTGCGGTAACGGAGCCGAAGTCGTTACCCCCCATAATCGGCAGCCCGGGCAGCAATCCGGCGAGCGCCTGGCGGATCAGCGGTGAGCGGGCGCTGCCCCCGGTCAGATAGATAACGTCCGGCGTTTCATTGCTGGTATCGAGGGCGAGGGTCACCTGTTCAAGGATACGTTGCAGCGGCTGATTCACCGCCGCTTCAAGATCCGCCTGCTGGATCAGGGTGTGCAGATTCTCACGCACAAAATCGAGGCTGACCCCACATTCCGGCTGGCTGGAAAGGGCAATTTTGCTCTCTTCGGCGCTGCGGACCAGGCGGTAACTCAGGCGCTGGCGCCAGACTTTTTGTAGCAGGGCGACGTGCTCCGGCTGGCGGGCATCGCGCACCAGGTCCGCCAGCAACCGGCCACAGGCGGTGCTGTAAAAATCACTCTGGGCGGGCACATCGTTGATGGCCACCGCGTTCCACCAGGGCAGGATCGGCAGGGCGGTGCCTTTCTCTGTCTGGCCGCCCATGCCCAGTAACGGCATCAGTTGCCGGAAGGCTATCATGATATCCAGATCGTTACCGCCGATACGGCAGCCGCTGTGCCCCAGCAGGCTCTCCTGGCGCTCGCGTTTATTGCGCCACTGGGGGCCCATCAGCAGTAATGAGCAGTCCGTGGTCCCCCCGCCAATATCCACCACCAGCACCCGCTGTTCTTTATCGAGGGTGGCTTCAAAGTCCAGCCCGGCGGCGACCGGTTCAAACTGGAACACCACATCGCGAAAACCGGCCCGGCGGGCGGCGCGCGCGAGGATACCTTCTGCCTGCTGGTTAGACTCTTCGCCGCCCAGCCCCTGGAAGTTAATCGGCCGGCCAATAACGGCCTGATCGATGTTATCGTCTGCCTGCTGCTCCGCCTGGTGGCGGATGTGCAGCATCATGGCGCAAACCAGATCTTCAAACAGCGCCACTTGCTGGGGTTTTAACCCGCTGGCACCGAGGAATGATTTTGGGGATTTAACGAACCAGACCTCTTCCGGGTCGTCCATATATTGCGCCAGAGATTGCAGGCCGAACTGGACACTTCCGGGCAGCACACGGATGTCTTCATCACGGTTATAATTCATCGCGCGGCGTAACAGCGCCTGATTTTCGTCCCCCAGGGTGGGCACTTCGTGGTGGCGCCACAGCCATTCGCTGACGGACTCCCGGGTGGGGGCGCAGATCATTGAGGGTAGTAAAGGTGCACCGTTTTCCAGTGCCAGCATCTGCGGCTGGCCATCGCGAATGACGGCGACAGAACAGTTTGCAGTGCCGTAGTCAAAACCAATAAACATGAATCGTCCCCATGCCGTGAAGAAGGGGGGGGACTTTAGCGGAATGTGAGCCTGGCGGCAAGAGGATGTGGCCGCTGAGCACGCCCCTGAGCATAAGGATAAAGAGACCATGTTTGAATTGCACTGGCAGCCCCCCTACGACTGGGGCTGGATGCTGGGATTCCTCGGCGCCCGTACTGTGGCCGGTATTGATCGGGTGACCCCGGCGGGTTACCAGCGTGCGCTGGCGATAGGTGAGCACCGGGGGCTGGTGTCGGTGGCGCCGGATGTGGCCGGGCAGGGGGTTCGGGTGGCGCTGAGCCCTGGCCTGATGCCGGTGGCAGACACTGTCCTGGGGCGGGTCCGCCGGTTGTTGGATCTGGACTGCCCGGTAGCTGAGATGAACGGTGCCCTTGGGGTACTGGCGGCCCCTCACCCGGGTATCCGCCTGCCGGGGTGTATGGACCCTTTTGAACAGATTATTCGGGCAGTGCTCGGGCAACTGGTGAGTGTCGCTATGGCGGCCCGGTTAACCACCCGGCTGGTGGCGCAACTGGGGGCGCCGCTGGAGGATAATCCGGGCTGGTCTGCTTTTCCGGGACCGGCGCAACTGGCGGCGGCGGATCCACTGTTATTAAAGGCCATGGGGATGCCGCTTACCCGGGCCCAGTCCCTGATACATATCGCCCGGGCCTGTCTGGATGGGCACTTTCCGTTACAGGCCCCGGCGGACCCGCTGGCGGGGATCAAGGCGCTAACCCGCTACCCGGGGATTGGCCCATGGACCGCGAACTACTTTGCCCTGCGGGGCTGGCAGGTGGTGGATATTTTCCTCGCGGATGATTACCTGATCAAAAAACGGTTCCCCGGTATGACCACAGCGCTGATCCGCAAATATGCTCAGCGCTGGCAGCCCTGGCGCTCTTATGCGCTTTTGCAGATCTGGCACCAGGAGAGCTGGCAGCCCGATCAGTTAATCGCGAAGTAGCTGGAAGAGAGCAACTGATCCAGGGGCTGCTGGGGCTGGATAGCATCACCGTACATCAGGTTGACGCCGATGCTTTTCAGGGCCTCCGCCGCGGCGGGCAGGGTGACCGGCCCCGCGATACTGATCAGATTATGACGGCGGCTATGGTTATGGATCATGGTGACCATCATACCGTCCACCGGGCTGTCGTGAATGTTCTGAACCTGGCCGGGATCGATCAACACATAACTGATCAGCGCGGGATCCAACTGGCCGACAGCATCCGCCTGGTTGGCGGGCAGCAGTGCGATAATTTCGCAGCCGCGCTGGCGCAGCGTATTCAGTGCGCTGTGTACCGCCGCGGGTTGTGGGGCGCGGCAGGCGGTGGCGGGAATTTCCACCAGGATGTGCCGGGGCTGGAGCGCTACCGGCTCCAGCAGGGCCAGCCACTGGCGGAAACGCTCTGGGCTTGACAAGGTGGTGAGCGAGAGCGGCAGGGAGACGGTTATCCCTTTCAGGCTGACCCGGCGGGCATAATTTTCGACAAACTCCCGGGCCAGGGCACAGTCAAATTCGCTGATCAGCGACTCATCCCGGGAGGCCAGCGCCATCGGGGTAAAAGGGGCGTCGCGCAGCGCGTCGGCAGGCCAGTGCCAGAAGACTCGCCAAAAGCTGCAACTGTCCGGGACATCGGTATGCAGCACGGGCTGGGCAGTTAATGCTGGCGGGTGGTGCCCCAGCCAGCGCGCCATCAGGTGCTGGAGCGGTGGGGCAGCGGTGGCGGCGCTCTGGTCCGGTTCGGCAATAAACGGGCTCACCCGGCCACGGCCATTATGTTTTGAGTGATAACAGGCGATATCTGCCTGGGCCATCAGCTCGCTGGCCTGGCAGTTATCGGTGTTGATTTGGGTTACCCCGGCACTGGCGCCAATACGGAACGTTTGCCCCCCCCACTGGAAGTGATAGCCATTGATGGCCCTGACAATATCCGCAATTACCCGCTGCCCATCGGCCAGCAGGCAGTGGGGCAGGATAATGGCAAACTCATCGCCCCCCAGGCGCGCCAGGAAATCACTGCTGCGCAGTTGATTTTGCATCAACGCGGACAGCTCGCACAGCAACGCGTCCCCGGCGGCGTGGCCTGCCACATCGTTGACCTGCTTGAAATGGTCAAGATCGATAAACCCCAGCACATGTTGTTGTGCGGAATGCGGGTAGTTGCTCAGCAGGTGATCCAGGTAGTGCTCAAAACTGACCCGGTTGGCCAGCCGGGTTAAGCCATCGTGGCTGGCCCGGTAGCTGAGCTGGCGCATCATACTGCGGGATTCGCTGACGTCCTGGATGACCAGCACATAACCAATATTCTGGCCTTCCCGGGTTTTCAGCGGGGTAATGCGGTAGTGGATATCGTAGTGGCCCCCGCGGCGGCAGTGCAGTACCACATCCTGCTCCAGGGCGGGGCGTGAGCTGTCGTGGTGGAGCAGATCCTCAACCACCGGGCCCGATTTCCCCTGGGTGAGCTGTAAGACCTCCTGCAGTGGCTGCCCGAGCCCGCTCTGTTGCTCCCAGCCGCTGAGTTTCTCCGCCACCGGGTTCATAAAGGTGATTTGTAGCTGATCGTCGGTGCAGAGTACCGCTTCGCCTATCGAATGGAGCGTGATATGCAGCCGCTCTTTTTCCTGATACAGCGCTTCGTGGAGCCGCTGGTTGGCTATCCCGGCCAGTTTCAGCTCGTTAATATCTTCTATCTGGGCAATAAAATAGAGCAGGCTGTCGCTGGCGTCCCGCACTGAAGAGACCGCCAGCAGTGCCCATACCGGGGTGCCGTCATGGCGCAAGTAGCGTTTCTCCATAGCGTAATGGTTTATCTCGCCGCCGATCAGCCGCTCCAGCAGGACCAGATCGGCATTCAGATCATCCGGGTGGGTTATCTTCTGGAAATTCAGCGACATCATCTGGTCGCTACTGTACCCGAGGAATTTACACAGGGATTTGTTGACTTGCATCCACTGGCCATTCAGTGACACCAGCGCCATACCAATGGCGGAATACTCCATCGCATTGCGAAAGCGGATTTCGCTTTCGGCAATGTGTTTACGCTCCTCCCGGGAGGCGTACATCACCATGGTCAGCATATTGGCGGGGAGCAACACCATCAGAAAAGGCAGCCAGGAGGCGTTGTGCAGGGCGCGAATATTATTGAGCAGCAGCAGCGACGGGTTAAACGACACCAACATGGAGATAACTAACTGGGTGACGAGGAAAATAAGAAACGCATCCATACGCGGCAGGCGCACCGCACTCCACAGCGTTATCAGGATAACAAAGGTAAACGGCCAGGGCAGGAAATGGAGCGCCAGCCAGCACAGCAGCAGGGTTATTATCAGGGTGATGAGCAACTCTGCCAGTAGCCGCGGCTGGTGATAACGCGCCAGATGCTGGCGAGTTATCACCAGCCCAAGTGGCACCATGGCCAGTGCGCCGATTGACTCTGAAAGCACCCAGGTGAAAAAGGTATGCAGCGTGCGCTCACTAAGCCCCAGCCCGGTCACCAGCACCCCGCCAATCACGGGGGGGATCACCGCGCAGCACAGCACCAGTTGGCCCCAGTCGCTGAGGTTTTTCAGCGGATTTTCCATTGTTAACCGGGTACGTAATAGCGTGGCGCCGATCAGCGCTTCAATCACATTGATGACGTAAAAGGGCAGCGAATCGCGCAGGGTGCCCGGGTAGAACAGGGCATTGGCCAGTATTGCCCCGAGGGTGCAGCACAGCAGTACCCCAGGCCAGTGGCGTAGCGGCAGGTGGAAGGCGGCGATCATCATCAGTGCCGTGGGTAACCAGAGCGGGGTCAGCACGCTGTTGCTTTCTGCCAGCACCATCGAAAATAACGCGCAGAAAAAGCAAATCACCGCAAATAACGGGATCATTATTTGCGGTGGAAGTGGGGGTGTGGCTTTATGCAGGGTATTAATCATGACCAATGGGGCCGCCAAGTCGTTATTTATTGCACTATTCGGTGTTTTTCTTCAATTTTATGCCATATATTCCATTTGCTAACAGATTATTTGCAAATAAGTTACAACTCTGTGAGTTGGCGGGAGAAAAGACGTTTGCGCAGGGGCGTGCCGGGTGAGGGACTATTTCTGACACATTTGACTGGTACTGGCTTACGCTGATCCCTATAATTGCCGCGTTTGGTGCCACAGAGCCCCCTCCTCAATTTCGTTAATCAGGTCGTTAATTCTATGACTGACAAGTCTCATCAATGCGTCATCGTCGGGATCGCCGGTGCTTCAGCTTCAGGGAAAAGTTTAATTGCCAGCACACTCTACCGGGAGCTACGCGAACAAGTCGGTGATGAACACATTGGTGTTATACCGGAAGATTGCTATTACAAAGACCAAAGCCATTTGTCGATGGAAGAGCGAATCAAAACCAACTACGACCATCCTAATGCTATGGATCACAGCCTGTTGTTTCAGCACCTGCAAATGCTGAAAGCGGGCCTGCCTATTGAATTACCGGTATACAGCTACGTTGAGCACACCCGTACTGCGGAAACGGTGCATATGGAGCCGAAGAAAGTGATCATCCTCGAAGGGATTTTATTACTCACCGATGCTCGCCTGCGTGAAGAGATGAATTTTTCTATTTTCGTGGATACGCCGCTGGATATCTGCCTGATGCGCCGTATTAAACGTGATGTGAATGAGCGTGGCCGGTCGATGGATTCTGTTATGGCGCAATATCAGAAAACCGTGCGTCCGATGTTCCTGCAGTTTATCGATCCGTCAAAACAATATGCCGACATTATTGTGCCGCGCGGCGGCGAGAACCGGATTGCGATTGATATTCTGAAAGCGAAAATCAGTCAGTTCTTTGAGTAGTACCCGCTGGCGCTGCGGCTTTCACCGGGTAGAGGCCGCGGCAGTGTAACGGCCTTCTGGTCAATACTGGCGGGCTGTGGCAAGGTAACGGCAGAAAAATGAAAGGAGATCTGTAATGCGTCTTTGCGATCGCGATATTGAAGCCTGGCTCAATGACGGCCGGTTATCTATTACGCCACGCCCCCCCGTTGAGCGGATTAATGGCGCCACGGTGGATGTTCGCCTGGGAAATAACTTTCGTACTTTTCGCGGCCATACGGCGGCGTTTATCGATTTGAGCGGACCAAAAGATGAGGTCAGCGCGGCACTCGACAGGGTGATGAGTGATGAAATAGTGTTAGCGGAAGGGGATGCGTTTTACCTGCACCCCGGAGAACTGGCGCTGGCGGTGACCCTGGAATCTGTTACGCTACCTGCGGATTTGGTCGGCTGGCTGGATGGCCGCTCTTCGCTTGCCCGTCTGGGGCTGATGGTACACGTGACGGCGCACCGTATTGATCCCGGCTGGCAGGGCTGCATTGTGCTGGAGTTTTATAATTCCGGGAAATTGCCCCTGGCGCTGCGTCCGGGGATGATGATCGGCGCGCTGAGCTTCGAGCCACTATCCGGCCCGGCAGCCCGGCCTTATAATCGCCGCCAGGATGCGAAATATCGCGATCAGCAGGGTGCTGTCGCCAGCCGTATTGATAAAGACTGAGCGTCTGATCCGGCAGGCGTTGCTGGTGAGGCCAGCCTGAAATCAGGGGCGGCGGCAATGCCGGATGCCGACTGGTTTCGCTGGTGTATAAATAAGTCCTGATGGGAGCGGGGAATAACCT
Organism: Shimwellia pseudoproteus; assembly: GCF_016415625.1. Classification (GTDB taxonomy): domain Bacteria; phylum Pseudomonadota; class Gammaproteobacteria; order Enterobacterales; family Enterobacteriaceae; genus Shimwellia; species Shimwellia pseudoproteus. Next base: position 5,382 of record NZ_WBXP01000046.1, on the reverse strand, counting down.
TTCCTTTTAGTGGCGCAGAGGAATTCATGAGACGATTTATAACCACGCTGATGATCCTGCTGGTTGTGCTGGTGGTCGGCCTGTCAGCGCTGGTGTTAATGGTTAACCCGAATGATTTTCGGGCCTATATGGTGCGGGAAGTCGAACAGCGCAGTGGTTATCAGCTGACCCTTGACGGCGGGCTGCGCTGGCATGTCTGGCCGAAGCTGAGTATTTTGTCCGGGCGTATGCAACTGACGGCCCCGGGGGCGACCCATCCGCTGATCAGCGCCGAAAATATGCGCCTTGATGTGGCGCTCTGGCCGCTGCTTTCCCATCAGTTATCCGTTGATCAGGTGATGCTCAAACGGGCGGTGATTGAACTTAGCCCGGAAACCGAAGCGCGACGCCCTCAGGGGGCGCCGAAACAGCCGGGTAATGACAGCGAGGGTATTCCGGTTGATCTGGGGCGCGGCTGGTCTTTTGATATCGGTAAGTTGTCGGTTACCGACAGTTTGCTGGTTTTCCAGCATGCGGCCGATGAGCAGATCACGGTGCGCGATATTAATCTGCAAATGGAGCAGAACGAAAATCACCAGGGACAACTGACGTTCAGTGCCCGTATCAATCGCGATCAGCGCGATCTTACCCTGGCGATGGACGCCGGGCTGGATGCCAGTAGCTACCCGCATATTCTGCGCGCAAACTTCACCAATATCAGTTACCAGTACCAGGGGGCCGATCTTCCGCCCCAGGGGATCCGCGGCATGGGGAAAATGCAGCTCTCCTGGCTGGAAGCGGATAAAAAACTGGCGGTGACGGACTTTGGTCTTACCGCAAATGACAGTACTTTTAACGGTAGTTTTTCAGTCAATCTCACCCAGACCCCTCAATGGCAGATGGCGCTGTCTTCACCGCGGCTGAATCTGGATAATTTGCTGGTCAGCCACGACACTGCGCCGGTATCGGGCGGTAATTCGCGTTCCCCGGCGCAGGGCAGTGAGCCAAAATCCCTGCCGCGCCCGGTTATCTCTGGTGGGCTGGATCAGCCTGAGATGTCAGCATTGCAGGGCTTTATCGGTAACCTGGCACTCAATGCCAGTGAAGTGATTTGGCGCGGTTTGACCTTTAACGACGTGGCCCTTGCCGCCCAGAACAAGCTGGGGCTGGCCACCATCAGTAAACTGGAAGGCCGCTCCGGCAGCGGTACCCTTAGCCTGCCGGCCACCCTCGATGCCCGGACGGCGAATCAGCAAATCACCGTGGCGCCAAAAATTGATAATGTCGAGATTGGCCCCATCCTGACGGCGTTTCACTATCCGTTGGCGCTCACCGGTAAAGTCTCCCTGGACGGTGCATTTAGCGGTACGAGTTTTGATGCGCTGGACTTCCGCCAGAACTGGCAGGGGAAAGCCCGGATCAGTATGCAGGACTCCCGCATGCAGGGGATGAATTTCCAGCAGATGATCCAGCAGGCGGTGGTGCGTAATCGTAGTGATGTGAAAGCACAACAGAACTATGATGACGCCACGATCCTCAGTGAGTTTACCGCGGATGCCGTGCTGCATAACGGCACCCTGGCTTTCCAGAATATGGCCGGGAAATCGAAGATGCTGAGCCTTACCGGCAACGGTACCCTGGATCTCAACCAGCAGCTGTGCGATTCCCAGTTCAGTATTATGGTGACCGGCGGCTGGCAGGGCGATAACCGGCTGGTTGAGCTGCTCAAACGTACGGCTATTCCGCTGCGGGTTTATGGCCCGTGGCAGCATTTGAGTTACAACCTGCAGGTGGATCAGATGCTGCGTAAACAGTTACAGGATGAAGCGAAACAGCGCCTGAAGAACTGGGCGGATCGCAATAAAGACACTAATCGGGGCAAGGATATCAAGCAGTTGCTCGATAAGCTGTAACCGTAAATAAAATAAAAAGGCCGGATATTCCGGCCTTTTTTGATCCCGCCAGCGGCACGGCTTACACTTCGTAGTCAAGCATACCGGCAGGGGCTGGGGGGATAATAGTGACTTTTTGCACCCGGTGGCTGTCTACCTCATCGGTACGTATTTGATAGCCCCCCACCACAATATATTCGCCTGGGGCCGGGATATGCTGTAGATATTCCATCAGCAGACCGGCAACCGTATGGTATTCACGTTTGCTGTCCAGCGGCAGCGGAATGATTTGTACCAGGTCATCAAGCGGCATATGGCCGTTAACGGTCCAGCTGCCATCGCTGTTTTTATGGATATCGTAGCGGGCGTCGGTTTCATCAACCTCATTCGGCAGATTACCGGCAATGGTTTCCGTTACATCGCTGAGTGTTACCAGCCCCTCTACAGAACCAAACTCATCGGCGACAAACGCGAAGTGGGTGCGGGCGTGGCGGAATTGTTCGAGGGCGTGCAGCAGGGGTAATCCCTCCGGGAAAACCAGCGGCTGGCGGAGCAATGCCCGCAGATCCAGTGGCTGGCCGTGCAGTAATTGCTGTAGCAGATCAATCACGTGCACCACCCCGATAGGGTTGTCCGCCCCTTCGGTGATCACCAGCCGGGTGTGCTGGTTCTTATCCAGCAGCTCACGAACGGTGGCTTCAGGCTCACTAAGATCGATGTGCTCAATATCATGGCGTGAGGTCATAATACTGCTGACGGTGCGCTGGTTGAGCTTGAGAACCCGGGCGATCATCCGGCGTTCCTGGGGGTTAAAAATGGTGTTATTACTGCCGCCGGCAACCAGATGGGCAGTATCCGGGTCCAGTTCAGCCTCTTCCTGGCGGCCGCTGAGCAGGCGCATGACGGCCTCTGCAGTACGCTGGCGTAAAGACAGGTTTGCACTAAGAAAGCGCCGCCGGTTGAAAATGGCCAGCTGATTCAGGGACTCGATAATCACCGAAAAGCCAATGGCCGCGTACAGATAGCCTTTGGGAATAATCACCCCAAACCCTTCGGCCACCAGGCTAAAGCCAATCATCAGTAAGAAGCTCAGGCACAGGATAACAATGGTCGGGTGGCTGTTAACAAAGCGGGTGATCGGTTTGCTGGCCAGGATCATCAGCGACATAGCAACGATAACCGCCGCCATCATCACCGCGAGGTGCTCGACCATCCCGACGGCGGTAATGACCGAATCGAGGGAGAACACCGCGTCCAGAATCACAATTTGCGCCACCACCGGCCAAAATCTGGCGCCCCGGCGCTGGGTCACATTCTCGTGGTCTTTCCCTTCCAGGCGCTCATTAAGCTCAATGGTGGCTTTAAACAACAGGAATAGCCCGCCAAATAGCATTATCAGATCCCGGGCACTGAAGCTAAACCCCCGAATGCTGAAGAGGGGAGTGGTCAGGGTCACCAGCCATGAAATGGACGCCAGCAGGACAAGGCGCATCAGCATTGCCAGCACCAGGCCGGTTACCCGGGCGCGATCGCGCTGCCTGGCGGGGAGCTTTTCCGCCAGGATAGCAATAAAAACTAAATTATCGATGCCCAGCACCAGCTCAATAACAATCAGGGTGACAAGCCCTGCCCAGATCGATGGATCGACGAGCCATTCCATAAAAAAATGTGGTTACCTTTATTAACATGACGAATGTCACAGTTACAGGATGGATAACTCTCGTAATAATTGCAATATTTGCACCGGTTATGGGCCGGCGTCGTGGAAATGCTGCGATTGAAATGCAGATAGCAAAGATATTATCGTGCAATAAGTGCGCTATTTTTGGGCGGTTAATAACCTAAATAGCACAATAAGTAACTTATTTACGCATAAAAAAATATTTATTTAACATGAGTTGACGATATAGCTAATTTTCACAGGGTTTATTATTAAGAATATTCGCAATTAACCACCGGGGAACTATCAACAGGGTTGATTGATTAAGGCTAAGGGCAGGAATTTTTATATATCTTAAGCGGTTTTTTTATGGCAGCGGATAATTACTGGCAGAATAAAATAGCAGCAAATGTAGTCTCTTTTCACGACTGACAAAATACATCAACGCATGATGATTACCGATGTTGATTATGTAATTTATTGATATTTATAAATATTTTATGGGCTTTCATTAGCGCAATACCTCGCTGGTTATTGGCCTGTGGCGGCAAGGGGGGACGTATTATTCACCCACCTGGCGGGTGGCGGGCTGATTTTGCGGTAAAAAATACGGCTGCGAATGAGGACATTTACGATAATTCCTGGCTAACTCTGCGTCCCTGACCGGTATTTTGCCTGCACCAGTCCTTTTGTCGCGGGCCTGCGGCGCGGTGCGTTTGTTGATGCGTAAAACCTGCTGGCTTCGCAGCACGAAAAGGCTATAATTCACCAACCATTTTGAGGTGGGATTGAAAATGACTAATTTAAAAGCGGTTATCCCTGTTGCTGGACTGGGAATGCATATGTTGCCAGCGACCAAAGCGATTCCTAAGGAAATGTTGCCGATTGTCGATAAACCGATGATTCAGTACATTGTTGACGAGATTGTCGCGGCGGGGATCAAAGAGATTGTACTGGTTACACATTCATCCAAAAATGCCGTTGAAAACCACTTTGACACCTCTTACGAGCTGGAAGCGCTGCTTGAACAGCGTGTGAAACGCCAGCTGCTCGCTGAAGTTAAATCTATCTGCCCGCCAGGGGTGACCATCATGAACGTGCGTCAGGGCCATGCTCTGGGGCTGGGTCACTCTATCCTGTGCGCGAAGCCGTTGATCGGCGAAAATCCATTTGTGGTGGTGCTGCCGGACATTATTCTGGATGATGCGACTGCGGATCCGCTGCGCTACAATCTGGCCGCCATGGTTGCGCGTTTTAACGACAATGGCCGTAGCCAGGTACTGGCTAAGCGTATGGCCGGCGATCTGTCTGAATATTCTGTTATCAGCACCGATGAGAAGCTGGAAAACGAAGGCCAGGTGGCGCGTATTGTGGACTTCATCGAGAAACCCGATGAGCCACAGACCCTGGATTCTGATTTGATGGCCGTGGGCCGCTATGTGCTGTCGGCGGACATTTGGGCTGAACTTGAGAAAGTACAGCCCGGTGCCTGGGGCCGTTACCAGTTGACTGATGCGATTTCTGCCATGAATCAGTATCATCCGGTTGAAGCGATGCTGATGACCGGGCAAAGTTACGACTGTGGCAAGAAAATGGGCTACATGCAGGCGTTTGTCCAGTACGGGCTGCGCAACCTGAAAGAAGGGCAGAAGTTCAGGGAACGGATTGAATCATTGCTGGGGTAAGTCGATAATTGCGGCAACCAGCGGTAAAAAAGAGGGGATGCAGATCCCCTTGTTTTTACGCGTAACTGAGGCTTTGTTGAATAAATCAGATTTCGGGTAAGTCTCCCCCGTAGCGGGTTGTGTTTTCAGGCAATACGCACACTTTCAGGCATACCTGCTTTCGTCA
>NZ_WBXP01000045.1 GCF_016415625.1 Shimwellia pseudoproteus | reverse complement strand
TGACGAAAGCAGGTATGCCTGAAAGTGTGCGTATTGCCTGAAAACACAACCCGCTACGGGGGAGACTTACCCGAAATCTGATTTATTCAACAAAGCCCTTCAGGGTGTGAAGCCTCAAATTTTTCAGCATCTTCTTTTTGTTTTTTCACTCTGTTTTTTTGATTTTCATCAACTTGCTTTTCATATTCAACTTTTTCTCTCTCTTTTTGTGCCAGCCAGTCCCTTTGTGCGTTAACACCATTAGGGTCCCAACTGCATGAAGTCAAAAACACTGAGAAAAATATGGGAGTTATTGCAAGCATATTCATCAGAAATTCATCCTGCGGTTTTGTTAATGGACGCTCCTGATTGCAAATCACGCGCCCCTCTCGCAAAGCACATCAAATCCATGTACCACGCTTGACCTCTGGTGTCGCCAGTATAGTCGATAGCTTTGACGATATAAACGCCATCTGTCGCAATGCTGGCAGCCTGTGACGTCGTGCCGGTCAGCACACGGTTGCCGTTCTCTTCTGTTTCGGTGATACGCCCGGGCGACTGTGCTATTTCGCTATTGCCGAGCGTGGCGCGGTACACCGAAGCCTGATCGAGCTGGATAAGACCATTAATACGGATGTTTGGGTTTATCAGGCACCGCACGTTTACTCCGCCGCCCATCGTTTGTTGCGGCATACCGATCAGGCCAGTATTGGCATTCAACACAATGGCTTCGTGAATATATTTATCCTCCGGCACCATCTGGACCTGACCATCCACCAGTTGCCATGTCGCTTTGCACTGCGCAGCAATATTATCCATCACGTTGCGGCTGGATGAGTAAATCGCGCGGCCACGAGGAAACACGGTATCAGGAAAGTCGCCGGTAATGCCCTGCGTCACGCCGAACGCGTTGAAATCCTGCATAGTCGCCCGGTGCAGGTCCGCAACGGTATAACCAGCGGCAAGCGTGGTGATGGTAGTCGCGTAGAGGAACGCTTCGTGGTTACTGATGGCCTGAATCAGCACCCAGGAATCGGTGATGTTGTCCTTCCCGGTGACGGTGAAGCGAATATCACCGTCAAATATCAGGCCGTAGTTCTGACCGTTCACCTGCCCTACCTGGTCTGGTGAAATCTCCCGGGCGACACCAACCTGGCTCGCATCAACATCCGGCGCAATACCGTCATACCCGGCAATGATGCGAATTTTTGCAAACTCCTGCCCCAGTATCTTGTTCGTGGTATCGGTCGAAAGGTTGTAAATTTTCACGTTCGCCACTCGCGGCCAGCGTGTGTCTGCCCACTCGATCTGGAACGTGACCTTAAAGTTAGACAGGGAAACGCCCTGCCCGTTCTGGTCCAACAGTTGCAGCTCAAAATGGCGCATCCAGTTAAGAGACATTTCTACTCCTGTACGAAAATGAGGTGGCTGTATGTGCCGAGGTTGGTTTTGGTGGGCTCGTCTGGTGCGCCCTTATCGGTCGCCACCACCAGCGCACCATCAATGCCAAGCTGTGGAAATTGTCGTAAAAGGTTTACGCCGGTCAGTAGAGGTACGCCAGAGAGAAGCGCGGCACCGCCGCTATCCATCACGTCCATAATCCAGCCAGCCGCATCACGCCAGATGATCCTGAGTGTATACGTGGTATTGCCCAGCAAAACGCGGAACTGCTGATTGTCAGGAGAAAGCGGTATTTCGTTAAACTGCATATCATCCCCCGAATTCTGATGTAACGCTTCCGCCAAGCTGGCTCAGCAAGGATTCGTTTGGCTGTGTAGTGGATTTCGTCCCGGAATTTTGCACCGCCGATGTGCTGACGCCATCCTGCATATCTGATTTATCAGCAACACTAACGCTCTTCGTTTGCGACATGATCACTTCACGCAGGGTAAGCGTGCAGTTCAGCACGTTTTCGCTGGTTTTGTCCGTTGTCACCTCGATGGCTCGCACCAGCATATTGCTGTACACCCGCTTTCCGGTCACTACATCGAACGGCACCCGGGAGGACTGGAGATCCAGTAGTTGCTGATAGGTCTCTTTCGGGCTAAGTCCGGCGCTGAGGCCGATTGACGATGTATCAATGAAGTCCAGCAACGAACCGCCACCTGCGAAGCCACACTCCATCGTGACTTCGCTGGGGCGCTTATACGCATGATCGGCGATGAAACCCGAGGCGCTATTCGTTGTTGGCTTCTCCACCGGGTGCTCAGTAATTTCGAGCGCATCAGAATGCTTTTCGGAAACGACCACGCTGGGGATCAGCAGGCCAATTCGCCGTGATTGCTGGCGAAAAATCGCTGATAAAATATCCATTATCTCGGTCCTGCGGGGAGTTGCTGGGTTAACTGTGAATTCACACCCTTTTGACGGTCAACAGTCAAACGGGCAGCTTCGCGAGGATCGGAAACGCCGTGGATGTTAATGTTCGTTTCCTGCTGAATCACCGGGGCGCTGGTGGGCATATTGCTCATTACTTTCGGAATGTAATTGCGCGTTTCCTGCGGCATTAGCCCCATTCCATAACGTTGAACGTTCCCGATTCCCCAGTTATATGATGCAAGTGCTTTGCTAAGGTCTCCGCCGTTCTGCCGCAATAGCTGGCTAAGGTACTTAGCGGCTGCCTGAGCTGACTTTTCCGGGTCGAACACATCGTTACCACGCAGGCCCATGTCTCGCGCCGTGCCATCCATGAACTGGAACAGCCCCTTTGCACCCGCGCCGGACATGGCGAACTGGTTACCACCTGACTCGGTTATCGCCACACTTTTCAATAGACCAGCTGGAAGTTGATAAAGCGACTCAAGTTTATTGAACATTGGCCCCATCCAGTCGAGCAATACTTTGCCCTGGGCTGTGGCCTGTGGACGTTTGACTGATTGCGCAAACTGGGAGGGGTCACCCGATATATTTGGAGAGATTTCAGCAGCTCCAGCCGGGGAGAAAAATAAATTACCGATTTTGGCAATCCCGTCTGAGATTTTTTCAAGATAACCATTAGCAGCCTGCTGACGGTTTTTTATTTCATCTCTTTCATGCGGGGCAATTTCATTACTACGAACATGCTGTTCCGCCCCGGGAATGTCAGGCTGAACATTATCGCCATAAACGACGCCATTGCTTTGCGCCTGACGAATAATCTTACCTGGGCCACCATGCAGCCAATCCATCCATGCGGGCCATTCTCTTACCTCGCTAACATCTTTTCGCCCAAGGTCGGTTTTGATGCCAACCGTAGCAAGAGCATCACCAATGTTCCTTTTGGTATAGTCCAAAGATGATTTAGCACTGGCTTTTATGTTTTCACGATCTGAAACCAGGTAACCAGCATACGCTCCCCATAATTTAAGCCATGGAGGTATCGGAAGACCGGATATTTTTGCGAATGCTCCCAATACTTTTGTTACCCATACCCCAGCGATGAAAGTAGCCAAAATTTCCAGCGAGTTCTGCCATCCACCAACAGAATCTTTCAGCCCCAGAAGCTTATCGCGCAGCCAGAGAATTGCCTTTTTCGCCTTTTCTATTGCAGGCTCCCACTTGGACCAGTCAATCAGGCTTTTACCGCCCTCTTTCCACGTCTGGTAATCGTCGTACAGCAATCCGATCGCCAGAATCAGCGTGGTGATAATTCCAATCGGGGATTTCAGGAACGCAGATTTAAGCAGACGCCATGCGACCAGTAGAGCACCGAATATTTTCAGCAGATTTTTACTGCCATCGTCAAGACGCTTCCACCAGTCGATGACAGAGCCAGCGCCCTGTATCAGCCGCCACGCCATTCTCGTGAAGGCGTTCGCAAGCCAGATCACGCCTTTAATAACTCTGGTCAGCGTCTCTTCAATCTTCGGGAAATTGTCGAGGATGCGCCGCCGCAGGCTGTCCAGCGAACCAGCCAGGCCACCAGCGAGGTTTGAGCCGATCTTGTCCCGCATGATGCCGAACAGCGACGTAAGCCCGCGCATGGACGTCATGAATTTGTTGGACTGAACAGCCGCTTTATCAGCGTTGAACCCTGTCTTTTGCAGCATCGACTGGTAATCGGCGGTAAAGCCATTCATGCCGCGCCGCATCGCCATCAGCGTGTTTTCATCGATGCCAAGCATCTGCGCGTATTGTTTCGCGCGGTAATACGGCATGTTGTTGAGCTTTTGCCCAACGCCAGTAAAGATGGCCGCAGTATCACGCATCTTTCCGCTGGCATCGCGAGTCTGGACGCCCAGGCGGTTCAGGAAGCCTTCCGCGCCCGGATTGCTACGCATGAAACCGGCCAGCCCTTCAAGAGAGGACATGGCCGACTCGGCGCTGGCACCGGTTTGCGATGCGGCATAGCCCAGCGCTTTGATGCCCTGGACGCTGGCCCCCGTCCGCTGGGATGCCCAGTAAATTTTACCCAGACCATTCGCGATCTGGGTGGTAAATCCGACAATGCTAAGCGCTGAGCCTTTCACCGCCGCGCCGACCTTCAGAACGTTCGCGGTAACGCCTTTCAGCACTGCTTCAAACTTATTAGCGCCAGCCTGATCGATATCGAATCCCAGCGAAACAAGGAAATCTTTAATCGTATCTGCGTTACCGCTCATTGGCCGCTCTCCATTTATCTACCCGGGCGTCGTTATCCTCGCGCATGTCGAGGTAGTCATTGAGAAGCGCGATGCGGCAAAGGTCTACCGCACCGCTGTTAAGGTCTTTCTGGTCAATATGGAAGGCAAGCGCCGGGCGAAGAATAAAATCTTCACCGCCCGGCAGGCTGTTGAAGGTTATTCCGCTAGCGGGGTGGGCGTCTCGCTGGTAGGGAGTCCTTGCAAAAAATTTCCCAGCGAGTCGGCGACCACCCGCGCCACCAGTTGCAGCATGGTAAGCAGGTCGATATCGTCAAACGCCATTTCGCCATGCTGGCAGACCGGCACCCAGCCTTTCATGTGCTCGCGTGAAACAACGGAAAGACAGGGGAACAGGATAGCGTCCACGTCGCCATCACTCAGATCGGACACAGCATTGGCAATCTTTGGCAGGATGGTAGCCATCGCGCCTTCGGTGTCTTTGCTGCTGATCTTCTCCTGAACGCTCCGGAAGTCCGAAACCATCCCGGCCAGAACCGGCAACAGCTTGCGGGACACCTTCAGCTGTTCGAAAACGCTGAGCTTTGCGGTGCGATATTTCACGCCTTTAATTTCGAATTCCATGCGTTAAAACTCCCCGAGAAGCTGGTCAATCTTGCCGCAGTCGAATACCCAGGCGACGGTTCCGCCCTCTTTAGCGTTATTGAAATCAGGCTGTTTCTGGAATGCACACGAACGCGCAGTAGAAATATCACCCGATGCCGTGTTGCGAATGACGATCACGTTATTGCCCCAGGTGGCAGAGGACTGGCTTTGCGCGTTATACGCCAGAGACAGCTTTTTATTCACCGGGGAGGTTTTGAGTAGCGTCACCGTAATGGTGCCTGACTTATCGGCGTGCAGGCTGTGCATCACCTCGCCATCGGCACCGATGGTCATGGTGTTTTTGTTGCCGCCCATGGTCTGGGTGATACCTTCCTCAGAGTTCGCAGAACCCTGACCAAGATCGATAACGCCGGTCGGCCCGGTGAGCGACGCGGTTACATCGAGAAAAGAATAAGTTGCCATTTATCGCTCCTTAGCGAACCACGTTGATCTGCACATCGGCATAATGAACTGCGCCAGCCAGCTTACAGGCCACCTGGATTAACGGTGCTTTGCGCGCTTCGCGGTCGGCCTGCGCCTGTTCGGACAGCGGTTGCGCATACACGTAATAGCCTTTGGTCAGCGTATCGCCGGAATTCAGCTGTCCGATAGGGCCACCATTCCACACGCCAGCAGCTACCAGACCGTTCGTGACGGACTGATCCATGGACTGTTCAACGTTGGAAAGCAGACGGGTAACACCGGCATCAGTCTGCGGAATTTTGGTGGTGCTGGTGTAAAGCAGGTTATAGAGGTTGGTCTGAACGTAGTTCTGCAACCAGTCGAGCCCGTGGCGCTCGTCGAAGAAGTCACCGTTCGCCATGACACCCTGTTGCAGGATCGCCGTGTCGTTGGCGTAGTACACGAACACGTTCGCATTCTTCGCATCCACAGCCGCCGCCTGTCCTACCGTCAGCGTTTCGTAGGTTACGCTTGGTTCCTGTTTGAACTTCAGGGTAATGGTGGTATTGCTGCCGTTGAAATTGACAGTAAACGCGCGACCGAAAGCTGAAACCGCTGCGTAAGGGCCGCTGGTGGAATACTGAATAAAGGTACGGGCATACTTGCCAGCCTTTAATTTCGACGCAACATCGGTCGTCGAAGTCGTGCTGATAATCTCGGCGTCGGCAGAGGTCACACCAAAGATACGGCTAATGCTGGACGCTTCAATAAGTTTGGCGACCTCAATCACGTCATCAGCATCAAGCACATCGCCACCAGCGACAACATCATCAGCGACAACCAGCCCATACCAGTTGGTATATTGCAGGCAGGCATTAACGGCTTGCACGATAGTTTCAGTATCTCCACTCTCGGAAGAACTCAGCGTCTTCGCCCAGCGACCAACATAAACCTGTGTCGGCTTCGGTGACTGGCTGAAGAAAACCTGCGCTGCTTTATATTCCGGGCTGTCGACACCGAAGTCTTCGCCAATGTCCTCAACGGAAGCATATAGGCGAGTACGTTCTGTCACCGGAATGACAGTGGAAGAGCCAAGGATTAGCAATGCGCCGAAGTTACGACCAGTAGCCGCTTTCGGCGAGATGATCACATCAACGTTTACAACGTTGGATACAGGTAAGCCCTGCGTCATAGTTTATTCTCCAAAAAAGGTGACTGGCACTTCCACCAGCGATTTAATGCCGTACTCGCGCACAACCTTCCGGCGCAGGCGCACCGTCATGTCGTAGCGGCGAACCCATTGCTGGTTGATAAGCTCGGGAAAAGGGGTCAGACCGGTATAGTCTCCCAGGGACAAACCGAGCGCATTCAGCTCAGCATTGTTTTGCGGGACAGATATGCCATCACGAAAACGGGATGCATAAGACATTCCCGCAGGGCCATAGAACGACGCCATGCACTCGAACGTTTCATGTCGCCAGAGCTGAGCGCCCTCGTCGGTCTGATTGGTGAATGCAGGACTGTTATCAATGAGCAACCCGGTAACACCAAACGCGCACCAGTTCGTTTCAACGGGTGGCAGTGGCGGCTGATTTTTCTGCCAGCGCGGACGAACCATTCCAGACGGCAAGCCGGAAACATTGCGCATCCACTGGCTTAGCAGCCTGTCGAGCGCTTCGTCATAAGCCGGATCGCCGCTGGGGGGTGTCAGCCAGCCGCGCTCTGTGCTGGTGTTATTGCTCAATGGGAGTTCCCCCATCAAACGGCAGTAATTCACAATGAGCCTGGACGAAGCCAGCACCGTAAGCCGTATACGGGTCGACGAATGTCACGCGATAATCACGGTTCTGATACGTCACGATATCGGCATCACGGCCAGTCTGCCCCTGCGTCAGCCGCTCAGTTGTCACGATGAGAATCGCGCCGCTGATAACCTGCCCGGCCTGCATGCGGCGGTTTTCCAGGGAGCGGTCAACAGTAACAACCCCGGCAAACTGCGTTTTAACTTCGCTGTCGCTGCCGATCCCGTCATCGTCCACCGTTTGCGCGCTTCGCGTTACCCACAGGTTGAAGTCGCAAAAATCGGGGTCAAAAAGCACGTCTGTTACATCAAGATTCGGCATCTTTATCCCTCACAATATGGGTAATGGCTCTGCGGTACTGTCCGGTATCAATCAACGGCCTTACATTCTCATTGCTTATCAATTGACCAGAATCTGGGTTGATAGCATTAAGCTTTCCGTCTGCCGATCTGCGTGCTAACTCAGCTTTCGCCCCTTTGCGCCCTCGACGCGCGCGGGCTTCAACGGTGCTATCAGCAAGCGGTGTAAAGCCGGTAATGGTCATGTAACGCCTGACGCCATTCGCGGCCAGCGTTCCGGCGCGGTTAAGCGCTCTTTCCGCACCCGCCGCATTTCCATCAAGCGCAGCCTGCGCCGCTGCTTTGAGCTGCGGCACCGTCTGTTCCTCTACGGATTTAACGCCGGGGATCAGGTGCGGGCGTGGGGGGATGTTTTGCGCTGGTGAGCCGTATTCGTTGACGTAACCGATCCCGGCATTACCAAACGGAACATCCTCACGCTCGCTGTCTTCTTCCGGGATGCCCACCAGCACATCCTTTTTGGTTAGCGACCGGAGCGCATCCAGAATGGCCTGAGCGTTATCAACCCTCGTTGTTACACCACTTTTGAAACTCATAGCTGGCGACCGCCCGCACCGAACATCGTGATCAGCTGATAAAATTCAGCGCCATATCGGGTGTTATTCCAGAAGCCTGCGTCAGGGTTTAGCGTCGCGCTGGTGTCATAGCTGACGCTTACCTTGTCAACGGACTTGGAGGACTGAACACCATTGGTTGAGCCACCCGGGCCGCCGACGAGCATTGCCCGGCTATCTGCCGCCCAGAGCGTCATGTAGTGAGCCACGAACAACTCGACAAAGTACGGAAACAACTCTTTGCCGGTGACGTTTTCGCTCAGCAGCACATCAGCCAGATTCAGACGAAACTGGATTTGCGCTTCGGGATATTTGGCAGGGTCAGCAAACTGCGGGAAGTCGCGCCGAAAATCACTTACTGTTGGCAGGCTTTGATTCTTTGGCATCTTTCGCCCCATTACCGCCAGTCTGGGCGGCAGCAATCTGCGCTTGCAGGCTGTCGTTCTGCTCTTGCAGCTTGAGCAGCGCTTCTTTCAGATCGGCAATCAGCTGATCTTTATCGATAATCTGCTTATCTTTGTCGGCAATCTGAGCTTGCAGGCTGTCGATAATGGGTTGCAGATCATCGGTGTCGCTAATCACGCTTTCGGAAAGCTCGGAGTGCGCCTGGGTGAACCAGTGCGACGCGACCTCTTCCGGTACGTTATGCCGTCCCCGGCCAAACTCCCTTTTTGACTGATCGCCGAGCGTCAGCGTAAACGGGGTGTGAACATGGATGGTAACCAGCTTTTCTTTCGCCATTTTCAGTTCCCTTCTGGCCCCTTTCGGGGCCGTTCTGGTTATCAGATACCGTCCACGTACGAAATGGTTTCTTTGTACACTGGCTCGACCGCACCGAGCTTGCCGTAGTAGGTCGCAATCTGGTACAGACCGCGATACTGGACAGGAACGCTCTGAAGCGGAACCAGCGGGTAGCGGACGTATTTTTTATCGTTGGTGTACGCAACCATGCGATCCTTATTCCCCACACCACGGCCTTTCAGCCATTTAACCGCGCGGATATTCAGCGGAACACCGTTCTGGTGATAGCTGATGGTGTTGGTCTGAAGGTACGTCAACAGGGACTGGTTACCCGCAGATGAAACGATGATGCTGGACAACAGAGCAAACTGCTCAGGCGGGATCAGCAAATCACGCGGAACCACAGAGTAACCGGAAGCGGCCCACGCATCAGACAGCACCTGGTTAATGCTTGCGCGGATTTCGTCCGGTGTTGAGGTTGCCCACGTTTTGGCAGCGTTGTTGACAGGAACACCGTTCAGGGTAACAAGGCCTTTCAGGTTTAATGCGGAATCGCCAACATACACCTGCTCGTCGTTGTCCATCTGCCATTTGAGCTGCATCCCGTCGTACTTCTGGGTGTCAATCGGGCGACCTACCTGCTGAGCTGCTGCCAGCTCTACAACGGTCCAGCCCAGTTCCATGCCCCAGAGATTCAGCGGGTTACCGGATTTGCCGATATCCACGTTTACGCCAGCAATAGCGGTTGAGTCTTTGCCTACCCAGTTTTTACCGTTCGGATTTGCGCCAGTACCCGCAGCGCCAAAACTGGTGTTAGTCCAGCTGGAAATGTCATCTGCGATAGAAACGTCTTCACGCAGCTGAATATCGCGGGTCCAGGTGTAACCCACCAGCGGCAGGTTCAACGTCTGGTCGAGTCGCTCCAGCTCCCCGATGAGAAAGGCACCAGAGCTATCAACGGTTGCCTGATCAAAAGTAATCATTCGTCTGTTCCTTAAATCTTCCAGGAAATTTCTGCATTGCCGTTAGCATCACCGGCACCTGTGAATTCAGCGTTGGTCAGCACCACATTTTTGCCACTGACTGACGTGGACATGAATCCACCCAGCGGCACTTTGATGGATTCATCAGTGGAGACGACAACGTATACCGGGTCGCCTTTTTTGATGGTGCTGGCATCAAAATCAGAACCGAGATTAACGGTCACGTAGCCACGCTTCATGGCGTCGCCCGGGAAGTTCTTGCCTGTTCCCACCTGGCGAACCATGTCCGGCTGCGAAGTGGTCGGATAAGGGCGCACGTAGATCCCCTTCACCTTGTCTGCGGTATCACCATCTGCCAGCGGTACGAAAAAACCGTCAGCATCGTATTTACCAGCCAGCCCATAGGCAGCAAAGGCGTTATCGGATTTAAGGACCACCGGTTCGACGGTTAAGTCCTGCGGGCGAGAGATAGCCCCGGCAATGCCAACAGGCATCCGGTACAGATATGCAGTCATTGGATTATCCTTTGCGGTTAGACCAGAAGTCGGCGTTTTGTTTGTTCAGGGAAGCGATGCTGGTCATGCCCATATTTGGACGTTGTGCATCGCCCGTGGTGCTGCGGGTGTTTCGCCCTTTGGCAATCTCTGACACGGCGTTAAACGCCATATCTACCGATTGCTTGGGCAATTTGCGGATATCCGCATCACCGACAACCTGGCGAACCAGTGTTTTGTCAGCGGCGGACAGCACATCACGTTTGAACGCGGTCGGTTTCACCTTACGGCTCAGATCGATACCCGGAACGATAACTTCGGCACGATAAGCAGCGTCACCGGTAATCGTGGTTTCCTCTTCGTCGTCCTCACCGTCGCCGGTAGGGTCTTTGTTATCTTTGCCGTCAGGCTTATCGTCGTTATCGCCCGTCGCAGTTCCTTCGAGCTTAGCCAGCAGGGCTTTGAGCAAGGTTTTGATATCGTCCTCGCCGTCGCCGGTTGGCTCTCCGCCCATTTCCGGCTTTTTGTCCGGCAATGGTTGCTGCGGTGAAAGGTTAATGTTGAGGTTAACGCCGCTCGGCAGATCCCCTTCGTCACCCGTTACCGCCGCTGGCGCAGAGTCCAGCAGTTCGTTCATGGTGTCAGCGTCACCCGTTTTGATGGCCGTGCGCATGCGGGTCCACCAGCTTTTCTTTTGATTTGCCATTGTGTCTCTGTCTCCAATTGCACAACGATTTCCGGCTCTGCCTTTAGGGACAAGAGCCACATGGTTTCCGGTAATATCGACCTGCTCGGCTTTACCTGGCTCGGTCTGCTCGTACTCCGCGTCATAGCCGCACGACACTTCGCGCAGACCATCTTCGATAAGCTGAATGGCGCTTTCGTCTTTGACGATAAGGTCAGCCAGCATCAAATCAGACTGATCACCAGTCCCGCGCCGAACGTTCTGAAGATGCCCGACCGCAAGCTCTTTCCAGTTCTCGGGGTTGACAAGCCGCACATTCCCGTTTTCATCTTCAGGATGCAGGATCGTGATGCTCATCCCTTCGAATGAGGCGAGCGTGGCCGGATGGAATACCTGCTCAGGAGAGCGCGTTACGACTATCTCACCGAGCTTGTCGGGTTTGAGGTTTGGCAGATCGGCAGCGCCGTAGAGCTGTTTACCAGTTCGACCTATCGGCACGTCTTTGCACAGCAGCGAGCCGTCAGCCAGCTGATAACGGGTTTCCCCCAGCCGGGTATTGAAAAAATATTTCATGGTTTACCTGCGATTCAGGCGAGATAAGAATGAGGGTTGGGGAAGACGATTTCTTTGTAACAGCGGCAGTTCGGGAGCTCGCCAGCGTGACCGGTCATGCCGTCAAGCGTTGGAGGTCGGCCCCATTCGACAAACTTCCCTTCCATCTCTCGATGAGAATGCCGGACGTCGCCATCTTCGGCTGTACGCCAGATATAACCATTCGAGCCGATTGACAGCGCACGCGCCTGATCCAGCGCGCCGGTTGCGCGCCCAAGCTCAGTCCGGGCGATAAGGTTCGCTCGTGAGCGTGACACGTCACCGGAAGCAGCTATCTCTTTCGCGAATGGCTCAGCGCGGCCACCAGTTACTACAGCCTCGATGGCCTTGTTCTGAATGTCATACACCCGATCGGCGGCCTCAAGAGGCAGAGATTTGATGTACTTAATTTGCTCGGCGACGATGGATTTCATCACCTGGCCTACCGGGGCGCGGTCGACCATGTTGCGTAGTTCTGCGCTGATGTTCCGGCTGTGCTGACGCCACTGCTTTTCATTCTGGCGTGCAATGTCGGCGGTAAAGTTCTCAGCAACCTTCGTCGCCCAGGGGGTGATGATTTCGCTGTAGCGCTCCAGCGCATCCATTATTTCGGTGACGCTATCGTTTGAACCATCGTAGCGACCATTTACGATATCCCCGACCGCCCGCGCTATCTGCCGTAGGCTCGTTCGATATCGGATCTCCGCCTGGCGACTCTGGCGGTTTGTCGCCAAGTTCGCCGATGTCTGGCGGCGCTTCGTCTTCGGCATTCTCTATGTCCTCGTCGGTAATGGATGCCCCGATGCCGGTGACGTCAGAGTTTTCGCGCAGGTCGGTCATCGCCGCCTTACGCGTCATCAATCCGTCGCCCAGCGCGGTACTGATCGCGTTGGTGGTGTTTACGGCCACCGTTGATCGGTCAACGTCTGACATTTGCCATAGCGGGTTAAACTCAAACGTGAAATCGTCCGGCAGCGGCTTTCCGAGTTCCGAGCGGTGCATAATGTCCAGTATCCGGCGCATCGGCAGCCGTAAGCGGCGCTCCTGCAATGAGCTCACCCGGTCGTAATAGTTGGCGAGGTCTGCATCACCAGTAGAGAAGCCTTTCGGGGATTGACCGAACAGTCGCACCAGCGGGATACCAACGGCACCGCTGATCTGCTCAGCGAACTGCGAAAGAATGTCATCCAGACCGCTGAAGCTGTACTGGTGGGTTTCGAACTTATCCCGCGAGTCCATGAGCGCCATGCCTTCATTGCTCTGGAACTGGCGGATCAGGTCGATGTTCTTCAGCAGCGCCTCGAACGCCGGGCCGCCAAGCGCGATAAGCTCGCGCAGCTTCTCCACGCTGTAGGTACGCAGATGTGCTTTGTAGACCAGCTGCGCCGCGCCGACAGTGGCGCTGTCGAACGCAGTAAGCCGATCCCAGATACGCTCTACAACCGACATTCCCCATTCGTTTTCGGTCATCTTCTGCTGGAATGGCAGCGTCACCCCGTCGAAGCGAATCAGGCGGCTGTGATGGATGCGCCAGGCCGGGATGCCCGTTGCAGTGGTCACCACGTCGTAAAACTCAGGCTTGCCGAGATCCGGCCCCATATCTTTAATGCGGCGGGTCAGCACCGGGTTAATCATCCAGCGGTCGAGCGGGAGAATGCCCTTAAACTTGCCCTCGCCAATGGTTTCGAGTCGCAGCGGGGTCATTGGTGCCTGCCCCTCAATCATGATGAAACCCACCGCGCCGCCGTAGAGACGCGACCATTTCAGCACGTCGTTCAGCGCATCCCAGATTTGCAACTCATCCAGTTGTGATTCGAGAATGCCGCGATCTTTTGCATCAATTTCCGAAGTGATGCGAATGCCTTTGCGGGTCATATCGTCCGGGATAGCGTCGACCGCTTCACCGATAACCCACGAACCGCGATATGACCATTCCACCAGCATGCGGTTGCGGCTGGTGAAGTTCGCCCGGTAGGTCGATGCTGAATGCTGGTTAGGCGTCTGCATCCCAACGCGGGCGACGAAGTTCTCGTAGCCGTCAGCGGTGGCCTGTGCCGTTCGCTGAGAGGATTGCTTGTTTCGTGCCATCAGGCCTGTCTCCCTAGCAGCTCCCAGATGTTCAGGGCTGAATTCATTGGCGCGTAGCTGATCATCACCGAGTCGGCGAGGTTCGGCGACTTGGTGCCATCAGGCTGTTTATCAACAACGATTTTCCCCACGCCATTAATGGAGTAGGTCGGCTGCGACAGCTCAATGATGAGTTTGTCTTTGCTCGCCATGGCGCTGCTGATTGAGATGATTTCGTCCGGGTTGTAGGCCATGCCCTCAACCACGGCGCGATAGGTGTTCTGGAAAAGCTTGCGTAGCCACCACCAGCTCTGGGCCTTGGCGTTGGCGAAGAAGTCCTTGTTCAGGCGTGCGGCCTGTCCGTTGTCCCCGCGCACCGCTTCATCGTCCGGATCAAATACCGCGCCGCTACCACGAAACGGTGTGGCGAGTATTGACGGTCGGCGCGCTGCGTAACGCAGTTCGTTGATGGCGCGCGCATCGCCGCGAACGCCAGCACCCAGGCCGTCCTCGTCGAAGCGAAACTCTTCGAGGTTGTCCTGTTCGCAAAAGCCGAAGACCTTCTCAACAGACTGGTAAATGTCGCTGCCAACGCCGGACCATTCACGCACGTTCTCCAGAAGGAAGCCGTGACGGGTCGAAAAGGCATTTTTGTCCCGGCCTTCGTCGGCGACGTCCATCGCGCCCAGTCGCTTGCCCGTTGGCTGAATACCAAGTTTGATATGCGCGTCGACGGCAGCCTGTACCCAGTCGGACGGGATCAGGACGCCTTCCGCAGATGCGCTGTAGTTCAGGTCAAGTTCCTGCGCTACCACCACCGGATTGTCGATTTTCTCGCACTCCCTGCGATACCACTCTTCATCCTTGCGCGGGTCATTTCGCCAGTGGAATGTGAATACCGGTATCTTCCCGCCGTGACGCTTCTGCGCGAACGGGTTCGCCATGCCGTTAACCGAGCTCAGGTCGATACGGCAGCGGGTGGTTTGCGACAGCGCCGCATCAATCAACAGAGGACGCTGGAGGAATGCAGCTTCATCCACCAGGTAGAGCGTGGTACGGTCACCACGTCCGATATTGTCGCCAGCCTCGCCTTTGATAACCGCGCCAGTATCTGGAAACTCAACGCGCATATACGGCGCATGCTTCTTCTCGTCCCACGAACCACGAAACTCGATGGGCAGTGTTTCCACGAACTTTCGCGCCTTCCAGAACAGCGCCTTCGGGTCACCGGTGCTGTCGACGTATTCCTCTTTACGGGAGCCGAAACCGATAACCATTTCTTTGTTGAAGAGACAAAGCGAGCAGGCCAGTCCGATCGCGGTCCAACTGAGCCCCATTTCACGGGATTTTTCGGTAATACCATTCTCCCGATTGCCCCAGCGTTCCATAATCCAGTGGATCCACTCCTCCTGCTTAGGGAAGAGTAAAAACGGAATGGTCACCGGCAGGCCATAATCGATGTTACGCGGGTCAGTAGTCATGCCCCAGTCGATGATGAACTGAGCCGGATTGGTTCGGTAAAACTGTTTTAGTGCAGGCAATATTTCAGGATTCTGGCGAATGCGTTGTAGGCGTTCCATCCGCCATTCAAAAACCATCTGGTAATCAGGATGTTTAAAATCGAAGGGAAATGGTAACGGCATACTTAGCCCATCATTTTTTTATACGCTTCTGCAGCCTGCTCCGGCGTTAAGTTGGTAATTTCTGTTCTGACTGGTCCTCCGTCAGCGCCAGTCACTTCATTTTTGACATTGTCTTTAAACGCCTGAACAGAAACATGACGCCCGAGCAACTCAAGGTTTTTAACCTTATCAGGCCATTTGATTTTCTTCAGGAGAGCAGCACTATCTGCTGATGCCATCTCGACGACATCCATTCCTGATAGCGTTGTACGCCACACCTTAGGCCAGTCTTTAATCGGCTTCAGTTCGCCATTGGCAAGCAGAATGTCAAGCACGTCCATCTGATCGATTTCAGTCAGCCGTCGCAATACATAGGCAGCGTCTATACCTACCTCTTCATTGCGTTCGGCCTTTAGCTCAGCAATGCGATCTGCTATGTCAGGTTTTGACAGGTTCTCGCTACCAGTGGCGCGAGCAGTTTTCTCGCTGTAACCCGCCCTGATAGCTGCCTGTGTGGCGTTTAAATCTTTCAGGTACTCACGGGCAAACAGCTCTTGTTTGTCTGTGAGCTTTGCCATTATTGGCTCCGTTTATCCGTTAAAAGGGATATCAGTTAAGTTATCCCGTGCAGGGTATAAGCCATTGTCGAGACCACTCATTGAATGGCCTCTGCAATAACCGATGTCTTTCCATCAGCCCGCCACCACAAAGAATCTTTTTTGCCATAAGGCTGGGGGTTCATCTTTCAGTGGCTGCCAGTGTTATTTCCCCACTTTCTGGCTTGGGTTGTTTCGCTGTACTGCCGTAATGCAAAAAAAACTGGCTTGGGCGCCGCGCTCAGTAAAAACCACAGATTCGTGGTTTTTCTCCAGCTCGGCTAAGAACTCTTTGGTCTGCTCATCGATATAATAAGCCGACGCAAAATTGCGTTGGCTAAACTCACGCGAGCAATCATCCTTAACCTGCTCGATTTTTCTGAGAACATCACCGTTGGGCTTTGGAATGGTCACTTTGGCAGTCCGGGGATCGATATTTGCGCCTGCTGCTCAAGCCTTTCGATTCTTGCTATGAGTTGCGGTTTTTTGATCCTGCCCCAGCGGTTCAGCAAGCGTCCTGACATACTGGCAACATCCTTTTCCTTCATGAACTCCAGCATTAACTCGTTGTGCTCTCTTTGGTATGAGTGAGCCATCTCCATCAGCCTGTCACGCATCCAATTAAATGCTTTGATAAACGCCTCTTTGATGGCGGCAGCTTTTTTGCCGGTAAACGACATGATGATGTACATCGCACCGTCTTTGGAAATTTCATATTCAACATACTGATTACCCTTGTGTTCATAGGTAACCCGCGAAAAGTTGCTGGTTAGAAATTCATCCGAACAGTCTAGCTTTTCGATTTTCTGAATGATGTGGTGATGCTGCTTGTCGAAGTAAGCTGCTACCTTGCGGGAGGTTGTGATCACGCGATCACCAGAAACAACCACCATGTCCCGGAAATCGAGATTAGCCAATTGATGATTCATAGCGTCTTTACCTTTTAGAAAGTGAGCCTGTCTCACAGAAAAGCCGCCCCGAGATGGTCGCCACCATATACGGCAGTTCTCAGGCTCAACTTTCTGAAAGGCTCTCGTTAATATGCGCGTGAGATGCGCTGTGAAATTCAGATGTAAAAAAAGCCCCGCATCGCGAGGCTCATTAAATTGACTTTGTGATTTGCAAAAAAATTATTTCAGGCATTGCGTCCTGATGTACTCCTGCAGGTAGTTAACCTGCGCGGTTATCCTGTCGATTCCACTTCGTAGACGGTAATAATTGAGTTCAGCATCTGCTGTAAGTCTTGGGCTTTCTCCATCGCCCATGCCGCTGGCTCCGGTCGTTGACTTTGCACAGGTGGCGGCGACTTGCAGGCGCTTACGACCAGCAGAAACATCAGCACGGAGACTTTCGATAGTCGCGTTAGCATCAGCAAGCTCCTTTGTGTATCTGGCGTTGAGTTCTGCTACATCACGTTGACGCTTCTGCATGTCAGCGATGATGTACGTGGCTTTATCGCGCTGCTCTTTGTAGGCGATGGCGTTATCACGGTAGTGATTAACAGCCCATGACAGGCAAACGATGATGCAGATAACCAGAGCGGAGATAATCGCGGTTACTCTGCTCATACCTCAATCTCTCTGACCGTTCCGCCAGCTTCTTTGAATTTTGCAATCAGACTGTCAGCCTTATGCTCGAACTGACCATAACCAGCGCCCGGCAACGAAGCCCAGATATTGCTACAACGGTCGATAGCCTGACGAATATCACCGCGGTCAATCATCGGTAAAGCGCCACGCTCTTTAATCTGTTGCAGTGCCACAGCGTCCTGGCTTTTCGGAGAGAAGTCTTTCAGGCCAAGCTGCTTACGATAGGCATCCCACCAACTGGAAAGAAGCTGATAGCGCCCGGCTGCTGTTGATTTGAGTTTTGGGTTTAGCGTGACAAGTTTGCGAGGGTGATCTGAGTAATCAGTGAATAACTCTCCCCCTACAATGACGTCATAACCATGATTTCTGGTTTTCTGACGTCCGTTATCAGTTCCCTCTGACCACGCCAGCATATCGAGGAACGCCTTACGTTGATTATTGATTTCCACCATCTTCTACTCCGGCTTTTTTAGCAGCGAAGCGTTTGATAAGCGAACCTATCGAGTCAGTACCGATGTAGCCGATGAACACGCTCGTTATATAAGCGAGATTGCTACTTAGTCCGGCGAAGTCGAGAAGGTCACGAATGAACCAGGCGATAATGGCGCACATCGTTGCGTCGATTACTGTTTTTGTAAACGCACCGCCATTATATCTGCCGCGAAGGTACGCCATTGCAAACGCAAGGATTGCCCCGATGCCTGGTTCCTTTGCCGCGAGAATGGCGGCTAACAGGTCCTGTTTTTCAGGCATCTTCATGTCTTACCCCCAATAAGGGGATTTGCTCTATTTAATTAGGAATAAGGTCGATTGCTGATAGAACAAATCCAGGCTACTGTGTTTAGTAATCAGATTTGTTCGTGACCGATATGCACGGGCAAAACGGCATGAGGTTGCGCTAACAACCTCCTGCCACCCGCTTTCGCGAAGATCATGTGTAGAAGGCCGCAGCGTAACTATCACTGATGAATTCAGGATAGCCAGTGGCTACGGCTCAGTTATGGTGCTGGTTAACGGACTTGAACCGCTACCCATTCGCTTACAAGGCGACTGCTCTACCATTGGAGCTAAACCAGCATGTTTGGCGGGACAGCGTGGGCTCGAACCACGATAAGAAGGTTAACAGCCTTCCGTAATGACCTTTATACGACTGACCCAAATAAAAAAAGCCACCGTTGCAACTTAAGAGTCACTAACGGCAGCTTATGCGAATAGTGTTGCTCATTTGCTCAATGATGTCAACACGTTCTATGCTATATGTTTAATTTTCTCTACACGTTTCCGGTTTTTAAACGCACTATCCAGAACCGGGTAAATCATAAACAACGAAGCATTGAGGATTTCGTCAACTTCCCGGCGACAGGTTGCGAGCGATGGTTTTTGAATACGCCCGCCGCCCCGGCATAACATCTTGCGAGGTCTTGCGACACGATGATAGTAAGATGCAATTGCTCGCTTAGATGAACCATGAGCGTAGTAGCTGAGGAGGATGCCAAAGGCTTTCTTGTCAATGTACATGACGGAATCGACGACCTGAGAAATCAACATTCCATCATCATCATTACACATTGGCCTTGTCATAACTCTTCCCGGCTCTACGCTCTCCATGAACTTCGCTATTACGCTGCTCATGCGCTTTTCAAGACGACCTGAATAAACCCATGCCCCCCACAGTTCAAGCCAGCCATTCAGCCACTCATGCTGTTCTTTGGTGAGGTTTAGTTCTCTTATGCTCATCGTCTTCCCTTTTTGCCTGGCGTGACCATCAGGACGCCGTTAACTATTACGTGACGCTCGCCTTTTCTGTCTCGGTTGTACTTGAGCACTGTTCCTCTTGCGCAGGAAAGCATCCTCGCCACTTCGGTCTGATTGCCTCGTGTCTGGATAAGAAGCTCTGGTATCGTTTGAATTGTGGCGTTCATACGTTCTCCAGTTCGGTGATTTTTATTCCAAGCCTTCCGCCTGGTACTTTCACACCACGAATTACGCGAATGTCATCGAATTGCTCGTCGTCTTCCGCAAATCCGGCGTGGATAAGGGCGTCGAGTAAACCTTTCAGGATGTTGTCGAGGTCGCGGCGGCGGGAATCTGGAACGTCTGCGATGACTTTGATGCGGAGTCTTGATTTGGTGAAAATGTCTAACTTGAGTTGGCGGATGATTTGCTGAACGTCTTTTCGGTATTTCTGGCCTTTATCGCTGATGTAGTATTGGCTTCCCCGTCTTCGCCAGTAGGTGTTCACCGACGGCGGGTAAGGAAGCACAAACTGATATTCGTTCATGGCTTAATCTTCCCCTCCTTCAGCAGTATCGCCTGCGTCCTGATCACGCCTTCCAGGTGGTAAAGTCTGGCGTCTTTGTTGTCGAGGTTATGGGTGCGTCGGTCGATTTCATCGTGACACGCGCTACAAGCCCATGCGCCGATCAGGTCGTCAGGCTTCATTCCCGTTCCGCAAATTCCAGCCATCCGGTAATGTGCCAGAACTGTAGTTTCAGGATTGCCATTGCATACGCCGTAAATACGTACCTGGCATTCTCTGCCGCGCGCTTCTTTGCGTAGGTTAGCCATTAAGCAGCCTCCCCTGTTACTTTCAGCATTCCGTTATCGAGCAGCTTTCTGGTCAGCCACTGTTGACCACGCCCGGTGATTTTTGTGGTGAACGATATCTGTATCCCGTGATTTGTGTTGACCGCTGTTTCTTTCACTGTGAAATAGCCGCGATCCATATATTCCTGCATTGGCACATTGCGCCGGGAACCTGAAGCAATAAGGATTTTGTGATCGCGCATCCACGCAAACAGTTTGTTTGGACCAATTCCAACAACCTTTGCAAAGTTTCCAATCAAAATTCCGCTGGCCTCGCCAACGCGATCGGCAAACTCAACTTTAGGTGCGGCAATTGCAAGCTGGTTTTCCAGTTGCATTTTCTGCTCAGCAAGGTCAGCAGCAAGGCGCAACGCTTCTGGTAGCGTTTTTGGGATATTAACCGCAGTTTCTTCAAGCTCTCGCCAACGGTCAACAAGACGAGCGGTGAACTCTGGCGACAACTGGGCAACAACGACAATACTGTCTCGCTTTCCTTGTTCGCCTTCGAAGACGTAGAAATAACGCTTCCCGGTAATAACACCTAAATCATTGATTATGTTAGTGTGCTGCAATGCAGGAGGCTTGATAACGCCACGTTTCACCAATCTATCTATGGATACTTTTACATTGCTATGGCGGCTTTCTACCAACTCAGCGATTTCAATGCTTGTCATTTTGATGGCATTGCCATTTATTAACTCATTCATCGTCTTCTTCCTCGTACATTGAGCTATTCGGATCGCTCATCAGTTCTGCGCAGCAATCGGAGCACACGTGAACTTCCAGCACATGCAGCTTCTGACCGCAGTTAGCGCACGTTAAAGCCCGCTCAACGCTTTCTTGTTCGTAACTTCGATTTGGGTCAATCACCTTGTTTTCCTCGCACGTTCTCTAAGCCACCGGATATCCCACAGGTGAGCCGTGTAGTTGAAGGTTTTTACGTCAGATTATTTTGGGATTTGCTTGCGTTTATTTCTGGAGCGTTTAGTTGGAAGGTATTTGCAGTTTTCGCAGATTATGTCGGTGATACTTCGTCGCTGTCGTCTCATTCGTACCTCCTGTCGGTAAATCTGACACCCTGACCAATAGCCCAGGCTGTTGTGTACTCGATCAGACTTGCCATGCGCTTCACGCTCATCTGCGCGCTGCTTTCGCGAATATTGACGTATTCGCCTTCAAGCCCGGGCAAAACATCAGCTTCCAGGTTTGTTGCCACTGCATGACCGCTGATCAACAAAACCTTCCATTGTTCCGGTTTTAACCATTTGCCGCACCATTGAACCTGACGAGCGATATCCGCCAGCATCGCGTGAAATTTCGCGTTCTGGTCAAGGTTGCGCTTGTAGTCAGTAATGCGGATGGTGACTGGCTTGTCTTTATCGAGTGGTGTTGCGAGGATGGCATTTATTGCGGCTTGCTGTTGTTGCTTAGTTCGGAGGAAGATTGTTTGCTTCATCGTTACTCCTTCACTTTGACTCCAGCAGAGCGGATGTTTTCCTCATAAGCATCCATTGCATCACCGAAGCCATTGGAATAATCAACAGTAAACCCTTTGGTTAATGCTTCTCTGCTGTCGATAAACTTTGGCGCGGTTATTTCAATAGCTGATCGCGATGCCTGCCACGTTTGCCAGTGGCCTTGAACATCGTCAATCACGTATTGACCACCAATATTACCGCTGCCAATTTCATGGTGATTTTCAGGGTAACGGATAAGGTCTGAAGATTCGCCTCCACGTCGCAACCAACTTTCTTCAAACTGCTTTCTTGATTCGTCCATATTCCTCTCCATCACCACTCATTTTTAAGTAAGCGCCACACAGCCTTTCCGCGCGGGAATATCCTGTCGATATTCTTCTGCATGTTATTTGCCATCACCTTTCGATAGTCATTGCGATAGGGCTTGTTGCGGATAACTTTTGCCATCTTGTAATGACGTCTTAATCGTTCTTTTGTCCACCCGTCGTAAAGAACACCAATCGTTGTCATCATTTCTCTCCATTAGTGTGCTGGGGTGTTAGGCCTGTACGATTTCACATTTTCTTATGCGGAGACCGTTCTCATCATCTTGTAAATCAATAGCTCGCTGAGCATCCTCTTTAGTGCGGAATACCGCCTTAACTTCACCGTATTTTTCATGCGCTACTGAAACAAGCCCATCTTCATCGTCGATGATTGCGTAAAACATATATTCGCTGTTACTCATGCTCTCACCTCACTCTGTTTCTGATGCAAATAAAAAGGCCTGCGATTACCAGCAGGCCTGCTATCAGCTCAGTGATGTAGATGGTCATTTAATACTCCGTCACGTTTTCCTGTCGCCACGCCTCGTCATATTCCGATTTCGGCATATTGGCGATGTAGCTATATGGCGATCCTGATTCAAGTTGCAGGAACTGGTGCGATTGCTCGTCAAGGAACAACGGGACACCACCTTCCCAACCTTCGCCGTTACGTTGTTTTTCAAGCATCAAAACAGATGCCGGAGATGCCAGTAGCTGTTCGTCCTTCTCTGACATCTTTTCACCACTCTGAACTCTCTGTAACGCTCTCTCGCGAGCCTTGTTACGCCAGATGATGAAAAGGTTGTCTGTCAGGTCTGTTATCGCTCCAGAGCCTTTTACGTCCATTTTCCCGGTTGGTTTTTCTTCGCTGTCTCCTTTTCGCGAGTGAGTAACGAGAATGACGTGGGAGTTTGTTTTGTTTTTGAAGTCGCAAATCGAGTCAACAAACGCCTTCTGCCCGTTATAGTCATCGTCACCTATGCCGCATTTCATCAGGCTGTCGATGATGAATAACTGGATGCCGTATCGGCGGCGAGCGTAGTCGAATATTTCGATCAGCCTGTCGGCTTTCGCCGTTCCGGTCAGGCCAAACACCCAAAGTCTTTCGTCATAAAATTTAAATGCAGAGTCAATTTCCAGCACTGGCGGCATCTTGCAGCACGTCGCCTGACGGGTAAGGCGCTTAAGGAGAATACCAGGCTTCAGCTCAAGTGACGCGATGCACGTCTTCACACCCTGACGCATTGCCTCAAGTGCCATATGCCCGACAACCTCCGTTTTTCCGTGACCGTTCACACCATTGACCAGCGTCAACTCGGCCTCACGGAACTGGAATTTATCTGCCAGAGATTCCCACGGTGGATTAAACAGATACTGCTGCTTGCCGTAGAAAGCGTTGATAGTGTCCTGGTAAAACTCTCGCGCGCTGTAGAGTTCTTCAGGATCGAAGTAGGATGCCGTGCCGATGTACTGCCAGATTTCATCCTCGGTAACACCGTTCATCAGGCATTCGTTGATGTCTTTGTACGGCAGAGTAACAAGACGGCAACGATGTTCACCGAGTCGGCTTGCGATTTCCCTTGCGGCTTCACGACCAACATCATCAACGTCCATCGAGATGAATATTTCCTCAAACCTGTCGAGGTTGTGATACTCAAACTCAATCCACTGCTGCTTAGCGCCTTTCCCGCCACCAAACGGTACGGATAACGCCGAGATGCCGTATTGCGCATAGCTCATACAATCAATTCCGCCTTCGCAAAGTACAACCGCCCTCACACCAGCGTCCAGAGCCTGCCATCCGAACAGACAAGGTTCACAATCACCTTCTGCCATAATGACTTTCTTCCCGTCCGGGCGCTCAGTGCTGATTCGCTTGACCTGCAACAATTCACCATCGCGTTTGTACGGAAGCACCAGTGCATCAAGTTCTCGTTCTCCATTCCACACCTTGCCGCTGACAGCCTCGTAGCGCTTTACGACTTCTGGCGATATGCCACGCGATTGCAGGTACTCAAGATGGGATTCTGTTCTGGTAACGTAGCGGGCTATTTTCTTGCGATCAGGTCTGGAGAATTTCTTCTCACGTTTGGCATCGAAATGGTGATCGTCATCCTTGATACCGAGAAATGCTTTCGCTTCCTGCATAGCCTGATGCAGGTTAATTCCACGACATGCCATCCACAAATCAAGCATGTCACCGCCGTCTCCCTCAGCGAAATCAGCCCATTTTTTCTTGCCGCTAAGGTTGACCTTAAGGCTGTTTCCCTTGTCACCGTTGACGTTACCGGCAACCCACTCACGCCCCTCTTTCTTGCCATTTGGCAACAGGTGCGGAGCCACCCTGTCAACCTGCGCCCAAAGCAGGTCGCTAAGTTCACTTGGCGTCATGATTGCCTCAGATTGAGATTTTTAAACCAGAAATCGACAAACGAAATACTTAACCAGCCGTGGTTATAACCAGCGACCAGTAGCGATTTGATTTTTGATTTCATGGTTCACCTGTCGAAAAACACGTAGCCAGTTTTCGATACGGTGATTGCGGATGATGGTTTGGATTGTGTTTGAATAGTTTCTGGCTTCTCGTCGTTCCAGCGTTGACCGTTCAGGTAGCTCGATGGTAACAACCTGTCGAATCCGAACTGCTTACCATTCCTGCATGCGATGTCTTCTGCCAGCATCGTGGCAAACTCGCTTGCCGTACCCCTGGTAGTTTTACGCCATTCCCTGAACTGTGTTCTGAATGCCGAAGCTGCGTTTTTCTTCCCGGCTTTCCGCATGCCTGCACACCAGAATATTTCCTCGAATGCCTTGTCGGTTTCTTCGTGACGGTCAGATGATTTTTCACACTCCGTCCGAACACTTTCGGACATAGTGTTTTTATTATTTCTTTTTTCTTTTGTAATAGTTTCTTTTGTGTGTCCCTGTTTTGGTGACAGCGCTGTCACCGTTTTGGTGACACTTTTTGTCACCAATGCAGTGACATTATCACCAGAGTAGTGACACCCTTCTATTTGCCATTCCTCGATGTTCTTGTTAGGCCCGATTTGCTGGCCTTCGCGAAGGATAACCTTCATCGCGATAAGCTCATTCTTGGCCTTGTTTACCTTCTGTCTTGGCAGCCTGGTAATTTGAGCTAACTGACTATCAGAGATGCGATCCATCTTTTTACCGTAGCCGTATGTTTTACGGCATATGGCGTGGGCAACCTTGCTCTGATTTTTCGTTAAATCTGCGCCAATAAGCTCTTCATACAGGGCATTTGCAAGACGGGTATAACCATCTTCAACTTCTGCCACACGACGCTCCACAGGCCGTTGTGAAGGCCTTAAATGTGTTACGGTTGCAAGATTACTCATGACCTTTCTCCTTCTGCATCAGCTTCACTTTTTCCAACTCAGCCCGGAATCGACCAGGCTGCTTGAAGCTGGACAGGAAGCGATCACGTAGTATGTGTTTGTGAATTTTGTCCTGGTAAGGACTGAGTTGTTTTGTCATAATTACTCCTGTGGATTGATCCAGTAATTACCTCAGAATTGCATATCAATTTGCTTAAAATCCTCGGTGGCGGCCGGGGATTTTTTCTTTGTGATTTCATCAAGCGCATACTTAAAAGCCCTACTAATCGGACTGATGTCTGATGCCATTCCAAAAGCACACAAGACCGAAGCAATAAATCTCCAGTCCGTTCTGCTTATCTTCGATTCATGACAGCCAATCATCTTTGCCAAACCGCGCTGGGTAAGCGTTGACAGGTTGATGAGTAAATCAGTTTCAGCGCGATCAATTTCTCGCTGTGTTGGCTTGCTGTAGCTTGCTTGTGCCATTTGTTAATTTTCCTATATTGATATTGAGTTATAGCGGCACACCCAATGGATTTGCCGCTGATGTTTGCTCACCCGGTTAGAGGTGAAAGGCCAGAACTGTTAAAGAGCAATTTGCTTATGCCGCTTGGCGGTAAGCACTTTCTTGATACTTCAGGGCGCCAGCTGTAACGATTTCCAATCGATAGGCGTCTTTCTCTGGGATAACTTCTTTCCACTGAGAGACTGCTGCATCGCTAATGCCTAGTGCTTTAGCAACAGCACGCTGGGTTCCGAAGTGGTCAATAACATCTTTTTTGTACATAGACTCGCTCCGAAATTAAAGAACACTTAAATTATCCACCAAAGGAATCTTAAGTCAAGTTTATTTAAGATGTCTTAACTATGAATACACAACTGATGGGTGAGCGTATTCGCGCTCGCAGAAAAGAACTCAAGATTAGGCAGGCTGCCCTTGGCAAGATGGTTGGCGTGTCTAATGTTGCTATTTCCCAATGGGAGCGATCTGAAACTGAGCCCAATGGCGAAAACCTATTGGCCTTAGCCAAGGCTTTGCAGTGCTCCCCTGATTACCTGTTGAAAGGAGAGGATAGTCTTTCAAACATTGCCTATCACAGCAGGCATGATCCAAGAGGTTCGTATCCTCTAATTAGTTGGGTAAGCGCAGGATGTTGGATGGAAGCTGTAGAGCCATATCATAGGCGTGCAATAGATAACTGGTACGACACAACGGTAGATTGTTCTGAAGACTCTTTTTGGCTCGACGTTAAAGGCGATTCAATGACTGCCCCGGCAGGACTGAGTATTCCTGAGGGGATGATTATTCTCGTCGACCCAGAAGTCGAACCACGTAATGGAAAGCTGGTAGTCGCCAAACTTGAAGGGGAAAACGAGGCGACATTCAAAAAGTTAGTTATTGATGCCGGTAGAAAATTCCTGAAACCACTCAATCCACAATACCCAATGATTGAAATCAATGGGAACTGTAAAATCATTGGCGTTGTCGTTGATGCCA
Organism: Shimwellia pseudoproteus; assembly: GCF_016415625.1. Lineage (GTDB taxonomy): Bacteria > Pseudomonadota > Gammaproteobacteria > Enterobacterales > Enterobacteriaceae > Shimwellia > Shimwellia pseudoproteus. The sequence goes on along the minus strand of NZ_WBXP01000045.1, from coordinate 2,650 downwards.
AGCTAGCAAACCTTCCTTAAGGGGCTTTCGCCCCTTTTTTATTTCCCTTTAAAAATCAAAGACAAACTAAATTCACGCCCATAAAATTAAGTTTTCTTCAAAAATGCACTTGACCAATAAATTAAGAAGTCTTAAATTTAAGCCATCAGCAGGACGCTGGAAGCCAAACGGAACAGATTGGCAGGCTCTTTAACATCGACGGACTCTCAACCTAACCGTTGAGACCAGAACTTGAGTGGTTTTGGGGATGGCGCGAATTGCAGCTGCAAGACAGCGATCGAGAGGATAAGCACCTCGACGCGTCATGCGCCAAAGCCACTTAAAGGAGACCATCATGGTAACCATTGTCTGGAAAGAATCCAAAGGTACGGCAAAAAGCCGCTACAAAGCTCGCAGAGCAGAACTTATTGCCGAGCGACGCAGTAATGAAGCACTGGCGCGAAAAATTGCGCTAAAGCTCTCTGGTTGCGTCAAAGCAGACAAAGCAGCATCACTAGGAATCCTTTGCTGCAAGAAGAAAGAAGAAGTCGTTCGAAAAAATAGAAGTATTTATTACAAAGATTCAAACCCATTAGGAAACAAAATACATGCAGTCCAAAAAATAAAATTGTACAGTAAACTACCGTACGGTGCTTATTGAGTATGCTTATGGTGAAAAAGACTATTTATGTTAATCCTGACCGCGGACAAAACAGAAAAGTATCTGATAGAGGTCTTACATCTCGAGACAGGAGGAGAATAGCGAGATGGGAAAAGAGGATAGCATATGCATTAAAAAACGGTGTAACACCTGGATTTAATGCTATAGATGACGGTCCTGAATATAAGATTAATGAAGACCCAATGGATAAAGTTGACAAAGCATTAGCAACACCATTTCCTCGCGATGTCGAAAAAATTGAAGATGAAAAATATGAGGATGTAATGCACAGAGTTGTTAATCACGCTCACCAACGAAATCCAAATAAAAAATGGTCATAGCCCACTTCGGTGGGTTTTTTATTGTCTGAACAAACCTAATTTACTACCGCAAGCCACGCTGTGAAATGGGTGTGACTTGTGTTGGTCGCCAGAAAATGAAATTAGGCAGCAAACCACTTATTTGAGAGGAATTAATATGTCATCAATCCGTTTAACTACGAGAATGAAAGAGGAAATCGCTCGTAACGCTTTAATTAAGTCTGGGGTTTTCACTGAACTTGAAGAAGTAACAAAGTTAAAGAACCAGCTTGCACTTGACGCCAGAGTTATTGCGTTTGGCGGTAAAAAGAAAACTGAGGAAGTTGATCAGTTATCATCCAAGTTGGTAGCTATAAGTGAAGAACTTGAAAAGATGGGATGTTCATTTTACTCATACGATGTTCGTTCTACTTCAATTTATCTGACTGTATCTGGCAGAAGGGTTGGATGGCATTCATATGGGAAAGACGGCAACGGCGAAGATATATTGCTTCCTACTCCGACAAAAGATAAATGCATGTTTGACGCAGAGCACGAAATAACAAAAAGGTTTGATGAAATCTGCGCATTACAACAAAAACTTGAAGCCAAGAAAAAGGATATCGAATCAAATGTATGGGCTGCTTTAAACTCAGTCACAACAGTTAAGCGACTCATTGAAGTTTGGCCTGAAAGCAAAGAATTGCTACCAAAAGAAGCAGATAAAGCAAGTACAGCACTTCCTGCTTTACGGGTAGAGGATTTGAATAAGATGATTGGACTTCCTTCCGAGGCCGCATAGTCGGCCTTTATTTTTGGCATAAACAACAGAATAAACACAGCACTGTGTATTCATTCCAACGAGTGAATACACGGAGCAATGTCGCTCGTAACTAAACAGGAGCCGACTTGTTCTGATTATTGGAAATCTTCTTTGCCCTCTAATGTGAGGGCTTTTTTATATGCATACCAATAACGCTTCACTCGAGGCGTTTTCGTTATGCAATCAAACAGAAGGAGCATCCTATGCAACAGTTCGCTATTGCAGGGGCGGCATCGGTTCGCCCTTTCAACCCGATTTTATCAGTACAGCATTCACGAAAAAACATTTTAACCGGAGCAGACTTTAAACAACCAAGAATGAAGAGTTTGCTCGAAAAGCTTTGGGATATTTTGAAACAACAAGGCCGTCCATGAGTTTTACAGATAAATGGTCAGACGAAGAATTCATTCGTCAGATGAAAGAATTAATCGGTAACGAAGGAGATATTCATGTCACTTGCAACCACAGTGAAGGAGAGCAAGTTACAGAGACGCATGTACACGCAGAAAGCTCTCTGGTATCGCCATAATGGCGACCGCGAAGGAATGCGGGTATACCTTAATTTGTCCCGAGTCGAAGTATTAAATCAGCGTTATTTCCTTGGGCCGTGTCCATTCTGAGAACAATCATATGAGCAAAGAATTTTACGCAAGACTGGCAGCTATTCAGGAGAATCTGAACGCGCCAAAGAATCAGTACAACTCATTCGGTAAATATAAATACAGAAGCTGCGAAGATATTCTTGAAGGCGTTAAGCCGTTACTGAATGGTCTGTTTTTATCAATCAGCGGGCTTTGTTGAATAAATCAGATTTCGGGTAAGTCTCCCCCGTAGCGGGTTGTGTTTTCAGGCAATACGCACACTTTCAGGCATACCTGCTTTCGTCAT
>NZ_WBXP01000044.1 GCF_016415625.1 Shimwellia pseudoproteus | reverse complement strand
TTTGAACTTTTGCTTTGTCACAGGATGTCGCTACAGGGTCAGGAGTGTGGTGATCTGATCCTAATTTCGGCTAAAAGTTCGATTTATTCAACAAAGCCCGCTGGCGCCGTAAATTTACGGTATATCAGCCCGGGAACGGTGACCTGTTGCAGCGGTTCCGGGATCAGCGCCACCCCCAGCCCCGCGGCGGCAATGGCCAGAACCGTCAGGCTGCTGTCGGCCCGCTGAACATACTGGCAGTGGCCGTTAATCAGCGTATTTAACTGGCGCGTAAGGGGCGCGTCGTTGTCGTGTACCTCATACAGAATCAGCGGTTGCCCTGCCAGCATGTCGAGCGTTATCTCCGCTGACGCGGCAAGCGGGTGCGTGTCGGCGAAGGCCACCATCATCGACCATTCGCCAATCTTTCTCGCCGCAATCTCCGGGGTGTTAATCTTGCGGTGGTCCGGCGTATAGCCAATATCCATCTGCCCGCTCAGTATCGCCGCTACCTGCTGCTGGGGTGGCACTTCCCGGACAACCAGCTCAACATCGGGATACGTCTCGCGAAACAGCCGTAAATCGCGGATAAGCTTGCCGCTAAAAATGGCGTTCCCGGCGAACCCAATGCGCACGGTGCCACTCTCGCCGCGTAACGCTTTGGCTACCGACCGCCGGGCGTATTCGGCCTGATCAAGAATGCGCCGCGCCTCAACCAGCAATAACTTCCCCGCTTCCGTTAACGCCACATGGCGGCTATTACGCAGAAACAGCAGCCCACCCAGCTCCTCTTCCAGAGCACGGATTTGCATACTTAACGCCGGTTGTACGATATTTAATCTGTTGGCTGCGCGGCCAAAGTGCTCTTCTTGCGCAACCGCAAGAAAGTAACGTAGCTGACGCAAGTCCATATAGGCCTCATTGATAATTTAAAATGATAGATAAGTAACAACAATATATTGGATGCTATCGGACAGCAGCGGGATACTCAATATCTCTTCTGCTACTGATGGTAAAACCGGAGTACGACAATGCAGTCAAGACTTGATGATAAACAGCAAATTAGCGACCTGATGATGGGCTGGATCTACCGGGACCTCGGCAACTGGGATGCGTTACGTTCGCTTTTCCACAGCGACGGCACCATTGAAGTGACCTGGTTTGACGGCCTGTTCAGCGATTTTGTTGATGCCTCCGCCCGGATGGGCACCTCTGATCTGCGGACCAAGCACCTGATCACCTCGCCGATTATTACCTTCAACGGCGACAAAGCGCTGGTTGAAACCAACGCCATGATCCTCGGCGAGAATGTGAAATTTAATCTCGGCTGTAATACCCATAACCGGTTTTACGACTGGGCCGAGAAACGTGACGGGGTCTGGAAACTGGTGCGTCGCCAGAGCATTTACGACATGGGTTGCTTCACCTTCCCGCTGGGGCCGGTGGAGATTGACCGCACCGTGGTACAAAAATACCCCCGGGAGTACGCGGCATTAGCCTATTTGCTGGAACAAAGCGGCTTCCCGGTTAAACGCCTGTACGCCACCCGCGGCAGCGAGCTGGAACGCGCCATGAAACAGCAAGGGGAAGCCTGGCTGAACGCCTAAATACCCAGGCAAATGTAGTGATAAACGGCCTTTGCCTGACGCGTTAACGGGAGGGTGCGGTACTGGTTTCTAATTCCACCAGATAGGTCATCGCGTCATGGCGGTTGGTGAAGCACATCTCCAGGCTGGGCTGAAGACGTCCACACACCGCAGGACGCAGGCTGGAGCCAAAGATCTGACAGCGATTATCTGGCGATAATTGCACACACCTGACATTGGCAGGCTTGCCCTGAGGCATCCCGGGGATCGGGCTGGAAATGGACGGCGCAATACAACACGCACCGCAATCCGGACGACATTGCATGGCGTTCTCCGTCTGCAAAGGTGGGCCGACTGTAACAGCTCAGGGTAACAATGACGAGATTCTTTACGCTTTCCCGCGAAATCCTCTTGCCTGCCAGGTTCCTCGCGGGTACTTTGACGCGATATTTTAGTGACCTTATTTCTACAGGATCCTCTGATGGCAAGAGCAAACGAAATCAAACGCGGCATGGCCGTGAATTACAACGGTAAACTGCTGCTGGTAAAAGACATTGATATCCAGTCCCCCAGCGCGCGCGGTGCCGCTACCCTGTACAAGATGCGTTTTTCTGATGTTCGTACAGGTCAAAAGGTCGAAGAGCGCTTTAAAGGGGATGATATCCTCGACACCATTACCCTGACCCGCCGCGCCGTGGACTTCTCTTACATCGACGGTAATGAATATGTCTTTATGGATAAAGAAGATTACACCCCGTATATCTTCACCAAAGAGATTATCGAGGATGAACTGCTGTTCATCCCGGAAGGCGGCATGCCGGATATGCAGGTGCTGACCTGGGACGGCCAACTGCTGGCACTGGAATTACCGCAGACTGTCGATTTGGAAATCGTTGAAACCGCACCGGGTATTAAGGGCGCATCCGCCAGCTCCCGTACCAAACCCGCCACCCTGAACACCGGGCTGGTGATTCAGGTGCCGGAATACCTGACCAGCGGTGAAAGAATCCGTATTCATATTCCGGAGCGTCGTTTTATGGGCCGCGCTGACTAAGCCACGGCTGCCGGAAGATAAAGCGCCCTGCGGGGCGTTTTGTGTGATTACCCACAATAAAAAAGTTGTTATACCAATTAAGTATTAACGATCGACTCCGCACGGAAAGCCGGCAATTTTTCGGCAACGCCTGACTCTCTTCTTTGATCTGATTCACATATCACCGACAAATACGGCGTACCAATTACATTTCTTGTCATATAACTTTACACTGCCCCGGTAACTAGCCACGTCAGCCGGATATCGCCATGAAAACCATTGCTTCCGTAACGCTCGACCCCAGCATCAGCCAGCCTCGCTACCCGCGCCAGCAACTCCAGTCCCGTATTGTTCACCTCGGGTGCGGTGCGTTCCACCGCGCTCATCAGGCGCTGCTCACCGATCGGGTGCTCAACCAGCAAGGGGGGGACTGGGGGATAGCCGAAATCAGCCTGTTCAGCGGGGCAGAATTGATGGCCGCCTTACGGGCCCAGGATAATCTCTATACCGTACTGGAAAAAGGCCCGGACGGTAACCAGGCCATTATTGTCGGCGCGATCAACGAATGCTGTAGCGCCACCCTCGACGGTATGGACAGCGTCCTGGAGACGTTTTGCGAACCCCAGGTGGCGATTGTCTCGCTGACTATCACGGAAAAAGGCTACTGTATCGATCCCGCCAGCGGCCGCCTTGATGTGCATAATAGCCGTATTCAGCACGATCTGGCCTTCCCGGCGTCGCCTCACTCGGCCCCGGGGATTCTGGTCGAGGCACTGCACCGCCGCCGCGCCCGGGGCCTTGCTGCCTTTACGGTATTGTCCTGTGACAATATCCCGGACAACGGCCATGTGGTGCGCCGGGCGGTACTGGATATGGCCGAAAAGCGCAGCCCGGAACTGGCCCGCTGGATAGCCCAGCACGTCACCTTCCCGGGCACCATGGTGGACCGTATCGTCCCCGCCGCGACCCCGGCATCCCTGGCGGAGATCACTGCCTGCCTCGGGGTGGAAGACCGCTGTGCCATCAGCAGCGAGCCGTTTATTCAGTGGGTGGTGGAAGATAATTTTGTTGCGGGCCGCCCCGCCTGGGAAGTCGCCGGTGTGCAGATGGTGGCGGACGTACTGCCCTGGGAACGCATGAAACTGCGTATGCTTAACGGCAGCCACAGCTTCCTGGCCTGCCTCGGTTACCTTGGCGGGTACCCGCACATTGCCGATTGTATGGCCGATCCCCATTATCGCCGGGCGGTGCGCCGCCTGATGCTTGACGAACAGGCCGCCACCCTGGTGATGCCTGGGGTCGATCTGGTGGACTATGCCGGAACGCTGCTGGCGCGCTTTGCCAACCCGGCGCTGCAACACCGCACCTGGCAAATCGCCATGGACAGCAGCCAGAAGCTACCCCAGCGCATGCTGGAAAGCGTCCAGTGGCACCTTGAACAAGGCAGCGACTGGTCATGCCTGGCGCTGGGGATTGCCGGCTGGATGCGCTACGTCAGCGGGGTTGATGATCAGGGGAATACCATCGATGTGCGTGACCCTCTCGCCGGGCAAATCGCCGCGATTGTCGCCAGCACCTCCGCGCAACAGCGCGTACAAGGGCTGCTGGGGCTGACGGCGATTTTCGGCCAGCAGTTACCCGCCAACCCGCAGTTCGTTAAGGCGATAGAACAGGCCTGGCAACAGCTGTGCACTGTCGGGGCACGTCAGGCTGTCGCCGCACTCTGAGCCCCCGGGCAGATAACCGTGACCCGGGGGGCCGCGCTGCCCTGCCGGGTACAATTGCTTTTTTTGTTTTGCTTCTGCGCCGTAACTGGTTAAGAATTCCGGGCAGTGTGATTTTTAACGCCTGACCTGGCGCGGAGCTCCTGTGACAAAAACAAACCTAATTACTGGCTTTCTCGGCAGCGGAAAGACCACGACTATCCTCCACTTACTGGCCAGTAAACCCGCCACAGAGCGCTGGGCGGTGCTGGTGAATGAGTTTGGCGAGGTAGGCATTGATGGCGCCTTGCTGGCAGACAGCGGTGCGGTATTAAAAGAGATCCCCGGCGGCTGTATGTGTTGTGTTAACGGCCTGCCGATGCAGGTGGGGCTCAATACTCTGTTGCGCCAGGTGAAGCCGGACCGGTTATTAATCGAGCCCACCGGCCTTGGTCACCCTAAACAAATCCTCGATATGCTGAACGCCCCGGTTTACCAGCCGTGGATCGATCTGCGCGCCACCCTGTGTCTGCTGGATCCCCGCCAGTTGCTGGATAGCCGCGCCATGCAGGATGACAACTTCCGCGATCAGCTAGCCGCCTGCGATATTATCGTGGCGAATAAAGCGGATCGTGAAGATAGCGCCAGCCGCCAGGCGCTGGCCGACTGGCTGGCCGCGCATCGCGATAACCGGGAACTGGTGATGGCCACCCGGGGGAATATTGATGCAGCCCTGCTGGATCTGCCGCGCAGCAATCACCGGACGCTCCCCGACAGCCCGGACCACGCCCATACTCACCCCAGTACTCGCGGGCTTGGGGCACTGAGCCTGCCGGAACATCAGCGCTGGCGGCGCAGTGTTAACCAGGGCCAGGGCTACCACGCCTGCGGCTGGATTTTCGACAGTGAAACCGTCTTTGATACCGTGGGATTACTGGAGTGGGCCAGGCTGGCGCCGGTTGGCCGGATAAAAGGCGTGCTGCGTATCCCGGAAGGCCTGATGCGGATCAATCGTCAGGGGGAGGATTTTCACATTGAGACCCAGAATGTCGCCCCGCCGGACAGCAGAGTGGAAGCGATTAACGATCAGGAGACTGACTGGAATCCGCTTCAGTCCGCTTTGTTGAAACTACGTTTAGGTTGATCGGACTACCGTGATTGGTTTCTCCCTGTGTTGCTGATGACTATGGCTCGTTTACCCACTATTCTCCTGCTCAATATCCTTGGCGTCGCGCTGTTTTTATCCTGGTTGCTCCCGGCTAATCACGGTTTATGGTTCGTTTTCGACGCCGGGATATTCCATTTCTTCAACCGGGAGCTGGTGGAAAGTCACGCATTTTTATGGTTTGTCGCCATCACCAACAACCGGGCGTTTGATAGCTGCTCGCTGTTGTGTATGGGCCTGCTGATGCTTTCTTACTGGCTGAAGGCAACCCCACCGGGGCGTCGGCAAATCGTGATTATGGGGGTGGTGATGTTGCTCTGTGCCGTGGTGCTAAACCAAATTGGCCAGGCTATTCCTGTTGAGCGCCCCAGCCCGACACTTTATTTCCCCCATATTAACCGGGTCAGCCAGTTACTGGATTTCCCCACTAAAGATGCTTCCCGTGATAGTTTCCCGGGTGATCATGGGTTAATGCTGCTGATATTTTGTGGCTTTATGCTGCGTTATTTCGGCGCAAAAGCGTTCGCCCTGGCCATTATTATTTTCCTGGTATTTATCGTGCCGCGAATGATGATCGGCGCACACTGGTTTTCCGATGTATTTGTCGGCTCATTATCCCTGGCATTAATCGGGTTACCCTGGTGGTTAATGACACCGTTTTCTGATGTCATTATCCGCTGGTTTAATCAGCGGCTACCGGGGAAATATAAACAATCTGGTCACAATTAACGCAGATTATTTAACCATACCATCAGTGCACGTTAAGGTGCTCTGATGGGTATTTTTGTCACATTTTGAATTATCTAACGATTGATAATAAATAATCACCAGCGAATTAACCACTTACCTGCCGGGGTCGACATCTGTACACTCTCTGACCATTGTCACAATATGTCTATTTACATCACATTTTCTTATAAAAAAGGACGTAAAAGCTCTCGCCTTGAATAAGTTGTTAGGGTACCCTCAATACGTTTTGTGCTCCGGAGGCCCGCAGACTGGCTGACCTAACAGCCAAATAAAAGTGTGCGTTCAAGCACATTTCTGCCAAGCAGGAATTGTCTCGTAGCGCATTAATAACTTAGTCTCGTTCGCGGTTGGCATTTACATAACGATATTTATCGTTAAGGACATCAAGGGATAAAAATAAATATGGTCAAGTCTCAACCATTTTTGAGATATATCTGGCGGGCAATCCCCGCAGTTACCGTGGCAGTATTGTTATCGGCCTGTAGTTCAACAAATACAGCAAACATGCATTCTGAGACGCATGCAGTGGGGTCAAAAGATGGCTTTTTACTGCAAGCCTCTCAGGATGAATTCGAAAGTATGGTACGTAACCTGGACGTTAAATCCCGGCTTATGGACCAGTATGCTGACTGGAAAGGTGTTCGTTACCGTCTGGGCGGCAGTACTAAACGCGGGATCGACTGCTCGGCATTCGTTCAGCGTACTTTCCGCGAACAATTTGGCTTAGATTTACCGCGCTCCACCAGCGAGCAGCAGGACAGCGGTCGTCCGGTATCGCGCAGCAAACTGCGTACCGGTGATCTGGTTCTGTTCCGCGCAGGTTCCACCGGGCGCCATGTTGGTATTTACATCGGTAATAACCAATTTGTTCACGCCTCTACCAGCAGCGGTGTGCGCATTTCCAGCCTCGATGAGCCTTACTGGAATAAGCGCTATAACGAAGCGCGCCGGGTGCTGAGCCGCAGTTAAACCGACAGGTACCCCTTGATACCCAGGTAAAACCGCGAATCTGATAAGACGCTGCCCCGGCAGCGTTTTTTATTACCTGATACTGACGCGCGACTGTGCGCTACGCTATGTCAGGTTTAAGCAGAATACACTATAGTCATTGACACCTGTTACATAACAGTAGGTTCCCGCCGTTTGTGGAGCCGAACTATAACTCTGGTTAAATATCCTTGTTACCGTTACTGTCTCCGGGCAAAAAAAATGCATTATTGTCCCTGATTATGGGGACGTTATTTGCGCTGCTGTTTGGCGGCGGAACCGCCTATTACCTTTTCCAGAAACGCGCAGACAACTGGGACACGCTCAATAACGATATCAATAGTTATGTTGATAATCTGTTCCAGACCATTTTACGCACCAGCACAAACTTACAGCCGCTCACCTTCTCAACCTGCGCCCAGGCATCACGCACACTTACCAGCAGCGCCGCATTCGGCCTCAATATCCGTGCCCTGGCCCTGGTGACGAACGGTATCGCCTGGTGCTCCTCAGCCAACGGGGAAATAAAGGTCAACCTGGCAAAAGTGGCCCCGGGCATGGACCTGTCCCAAAAGGTTAACGCCGATATTCTGCCCGGCACCCCCATGATGCCGAACCGGCCAACCATCGTATTGTGGAACCGGCATCCTGATGACCCGACACGGGGAATATTTATCAGCCTGAATGTTAACCTGAACCCTTACCTGCTCTATACCTCACGCCAGCGGGATGTCTACGGTATTGCGATTGCGATACACGGCAAAATACTGTCAACCTTCTCCCCGCGGGTAATGTCGGCGCGGGCATTAGATTTGCCGCCGATACGCCGCTCACAGTTACACGGGCTACCGGTTGAAATCCGCCTGTATGGCACGCCCTGGTCCCGGGAAGATATCCAGCTGGCGATTCTGTTTGGCCTGTTCGGCGGGGTAATTTTTGGCCTGCTGACCACCTGGTCCCTCAATAGCCGCTCCCGTACCGGGCTGGATATTCAAACCGGTATTCGACGGGAGCAATTCTTTGCGGTCTACCAGCCGGTTATCAATGCCCGGGACCAGAAAATGGCGGGGTTAGAAGTACTGATGCGCTGGAAACACCCGGTAAACGGCCTGATTTCACCGGATGTCTTTATCAGCTATGCCGAGGACCAGCAATTAGTCGCCTCCCTCACCCGTCATTTATTTTCACTGGTCATTAACGATATTGAAGCCCTGCAATCTGTGCTGCCGCCGTCCGGCAAACTGGGGATAAACCTCGCCCCCAGCCACCTGCACTCACCGGACTTCAAACAGGACATTCTTAACTTTGCCCGGGCACTGCCCCCACATAGCTTTAATATCGTGTTTGAAATCACCGAGCGCACCATGCTTAATGAGGCTCAGGCGCTGCCGCTGTTTGAGTGGCTCCATGAACAGGGGTTTGAAATTGCCATTGATGACTTTGGCACCGGGCACAGCGCGCTCATCTATTTACAGCGTTTTAAAATGGACTACCTCAAAATCGATCGCGGTTTTATCAGCGCCATTGGCACGGACACCGTGACCACACCGGTGCTGGACGCGGTGCTGATCCTCGCCAGGCGTCTGAATATGAACACCGTGGCGGAAGGAGTAGAAACCGCGCAACAGGCACAGTGGCTAATTGATCAGGGCGTAAACTACCTGCAAGGGTATTATTACAGCCGCCCCCTGACGGCTGAGGCGCTGGTGGAATGGTCCCGGCAATACGCGAAAGGCGTGACGTTGTAATCGTTATTGCCCCGGCGTGTGTTTACCCTAATGACATAAGGATACCTGCCGAACATGCTTGCTCGTCTGCTTACCCTTGCGATGTTGTGCCTGCTATGCCCCCTGGCGGGCGCCGCACAGATCAACGAAGGCTATTCCTTTGCGGTACTTGGCGAGCCAAAATATGCCACTGACTTCAGCCATTTTGATTACGTCAATCCGGCGGCCCCCAAAGGCGGTGACATCACCCTGTCCGCCATCGGTACCTTTGATAACTTCAACCGCTACGCCCTGCGCGGCAACCCGGCAGTACGGACCGACTCGCTATACGACTCGCTGTTTACCACCTCGGATGATGAGCCGGGCAGCTATTACCCCCTGGTGGCGGAAGTGGCCCGTTACGCGGACAACTTCGCCTGGATGGAGATCCAAATTAATCCCCGGGCGCGTTTTCACGACGGTTCACCAGTAACCGCGGCGGATGTGGCCTTCACCTTCACGAAATTTATGACCGAAGGGGTACCCCAGTTCCGCCTGGTCTACAAAGGGGCCACGGTGAAAGCCATCTCCCGGCTGACAGTTCGCATCCAACTGGCTACCCCGGCCAGGGAGCGGATCCTCGGCCTGTTGACCCTGCCCATCCTGCCAGAGAAGTTCTGGAAAAATCACAAACTCAGTGACCCGTTATCCCGGCCACCGCTGGCGGGCGGGCCGTACCGTATTACCGCCTGGCGTATGGGGCAATACGTTACCTACTCCCGGGTGAAGGACTACTGGGCCGCCAATTTGCCGGTTAACCGCGGGCGCTGGAACTTCGACACCCTGCGCTATGACTATTATCTGGATGATAATGTCGCCTTCGAAGCCTTCAAAGCCGGGGCGTTCGACTTCCGTAGCGAAAGCAGCGCCAAGAACTGGGCAACCCGCTATACCGGCAAAAACTTCACCTCCGGCTACATCATTAAAGAAGATCAGCAAAACAGCTCCGCCCAGGACACCAACTGGCTGGCGTTTAATATCCAGCGCCCGGTGTTTGCCGATCGCCGGGTGCGGGAAGCCATCGGCCTGGCGTTTGATTTTGAATGGATGAACAAAGCGCTGTTCTACGGTGGTTATAAGCGGGTGAACAGCTATTTTCAGAATACCGAGTACGCCGCCCGGGACTACCCGGACGCCGCTGAGCTGGTGCTGCTGGCCCCCTGGAAATCCCGGCTCCCCCCGGACGTCTTTAGCCAGATCTGGCAGCCGCCGGTTTCGAAAGGGGACGGGTTTGATCGCCACAACCTGATGAAGGCCCTCGACTTACTCAAACAGGCGGGCTGGGAACTGAAAGATCAGCAACTGGTAAACAGCAAAACCGGGCAGCCGCTGAATTTCGAACTGCTGCTCAGCAGTGCCGGGAATAATCAGTGGGTGTTACCCTTCCAGCACAACTTACAGCGCCTGGGCATCACCATGACGGTACGCCAGGTGGATAAATCCCAGCTGATTAACCGCCGACGCAGCCGGGATTACGATATGACACCGGTGGCCTATGGCGCCATGCCGTGGCCCAGTTCGGATTTGCAAATTCTCTGGGCATCGGCCTATGTGGACTCCACCTGGAATGCCCCGGGGGTAAAAGATCCGGTAGTGGACAGCCTGGTCGCGCAAATTATCAGCCACCAGGGGGATAAAGCCAAACTGCTGCCGCTGGGGCGCGCCCTTGACCGGGTGCTGACATGGAACCAGTATATGCTGCCCATGTGGTACGTGGCGGCGGACCATCTGGCCTACTGGGATAAATTCTCCCAACCCGCCACCCGCCCGATATACTCCCTGGGCTTTGATAACTGGTGGTATGACATCAATAAAGCCCAGCATCTTCCCGCCGGGCGACGTTAAGGGACACGGATGGCGAGTTATTTACTGCGGAGATTGTTGCTTATCATTCCCACCTTGTGGGCAATTATCACCATCAACTTCTTTATTGTGCAGATTGCCCCGGGCGGCCCTGTTGATCAGGCCATTGCGGCTATCCAGTTTGGCCACGGTAGCGGGCTTCCCGGTACCGGGGACGATATGCGCGGCGCCGGGCACGCCCAGACCGGGGTGGGAAACATCGGCGATAGCCAGTACCGGGGTGCCCGGGGGCTTGATCCGCAAGTGATTGCCGAAATAACCCGCCGCTATGGCTTTGATAAACCACTCCACGAGCGCTATTTCACCATGCTGTGGGACTATCTGCGTTTTGACTTCGGCAATAGCCTGTTTCGCAGCGCGTCGGTATTGCGCTTAATTGGCGATAGCCTGCCGGTTTCCGCCTCCCTCGGGCTGTGGAGCACGTTGATTATCTATCTGGTTTCTATTCCGCTGGGGATCCGTAAAGCGGTGGTTAACGGCAGCGCCTTTGATATCTGGAGCAGTACCGCGATAATTATCGGTTACGCCATTCCGGCATTCCTGTTTGCCATCCTGATGATAGTGCTGTTTGCCGGGGGCAACTACCTGGACTGGTTCCCCCTGCGCGGCCTGGTCTCCGCCCACTTTGATACCCTGCCCTGGTACCAGAAAATCACCGATTACTTATGGCATATCACACTGCCGGTACTGGCCACGGTGATTGGCGGCTTTGCCACCCTGACCATGCTCACCAAGAACGCATTTATGGATGAGATCCGTAAACAGTATGTAGTAACCGCCCGGGCCAAGGGGCTGGATGAATCACAGATCCTCTGGCGCCACGTCTTTCGCAACGCCATGCTGCTGGTGATCGCCGGTTTTCCCGCCACCTTTATCAGCATGTTCTTTACCGGCTCATTGTTAATTGAAGTGATGTTCTCCCTCAATGGCCTGGGATTACTCGGCTACGAGGCGACCCTTTCCCGGGATTACCCGGTTATCTTCGGCACCCTGTATATCTTTACCCTGATTGGCCTGTTGATGAATATCCTCAGCGATCTGACCTATACCCTGGTCGACCCGCGGATTGATTTTGAGGGGCGTGGATGATGATAAGCCGCTTAAGCCAGGTCAACCAGGCCCGCTGGGGGCGTTTTCGCGCTAACCGCCGGGGATACTGGTCGCTATTGATCTTCGCTATCCTGTTTATTCTGAGCCTGTTCTCGGAGCTTATCGCCAACGATCGCCCGCTGGCGGTTCATTATGGGGACCGCTGGTACTTCCCGGTACTGACCCAGTACGCCGAAAGCGATTTCGGCGGGCCGCTCACCACCCGGGCCGATTACCAGGACCCCTGGCTCGCCCAGCGGCTGGAAAAAAACGGCTGGGTGCTCTGGGCGCCGATCCCCTTTAGTTATGACACAATTAATTTCGCCACTAATCGGCCATTCCCCTCCCCGCCTTCAGCGACAAACTGGCTGGGTACTGACGCCAACGGCAGCGATGTGCTGGCCCGGATCCTGTATGGTACCCGGATCTCTATCCTGTTCGGCCTGATGTTGACCCTGTGCACCAGCGTGCTGGGGGTGATGGCCGGGGCCGTGCAGGGGTATTACGGCGGGCGGCTGGACCTGTGGGGGCAGCGCTTTATTGAAGTCTGGTCCGGCATGCCGACACTGTTCCTGATTATTCTGCTGTCCAGCGTGGTACAGCCCGGGTTCTGGTGGCTGCTGGGCATTACCGCCCTGTTTGGCTGGATGGCGCTGGTTGGCGTGGTGCGGGCGGAGTTTTTGCGTACCCGTAATTTTGACTATATCCGGGCCGCCCAGGCCATGGGGGTGAGTGACCGGGTGATTATCGTGCGCCATATGCTGCCCAATGCCATGGTGGCGACCCTTACCTTCCTGCCGTTTATCCTGTGCGGCTCCATCTCCACCCTGGCCTCCCTGGACTTCCTCGGCTTCGGTATGCCGCTGGGGTCGCCCTCCCTCGGGGAGCTGTTACTGCAAGGTAAAAATAACCTCCAGGCCCCCTGGCTGGGGATCACGGCCTTCTTCACGCTGGCCATTTTGCTGTCGCTGCTGATTTTTATTTTTGAAGCGGTGCGCGATGCTTTTGACCCATCAAGGACCCGCTAAGATGACCGGACCCTTACTGAATATTGATCGGCTGAGCGTGGCGTTTCGCCACGGTGACCAGCTACGTCAGGTGGTAAATGGGGTGTCGCTCCAGGTGGATGCCGGGGAGACCCTGGCACTGGTAGGCGAATCCGGCTCCGGGAAGAGTGTGACCGCCCTGTCCGTGCTGCGCCTGCTGCCTGAACCCCCGGCCTGTTATCCCGGCGGGGAGATCTACTACCGGGGCCAGCCGCTGCTGCACGCCCCGGACAGTACCCTGCGCAAGATCCGCGGCAATAAAATTGCCATGATTTTTCAGGAGCCGATGGTATCCCTTAACCCGCTACACAGCGTAGAGAAACAGCTCTATGAGGTGCTGTCCCTGCACCGGGGAATGCGTAAAGAGGCCGCCCGGGGTGAAATTCTCGACTGCCTGGATCGGGTAGGTATCCGTAACGCCGCCCGCCGGCTGGCGGACTATCCCCATCAGTTGTCCGGCGGGGAGCGCCAGCGGGTCATGATAGCCATGGCGCTGCTCACCCGCCCGGAGCTGCTGATTGCCGATGAGCCCACCACCGCACTGGACGTGGCGGTACAGGCCCAGATCCTGCGGCTGCTGGCAGAGCTGAAACGGGAGCTGAACATGGGGTTGTTGTTTATCACCCATAACCTGAACCTGGTGAAAAAGCTGGCGGATAACGTCGCGGTGATGCGCCAGGGTGAATGCGTGGAACAGAACACCACCGCCCGGCTGTTTAGCGCCCCCACCCACCCCTGGACCCGGGCGTTGCTGAATGCCGAACCCGCTGGCGAGCCGGATCCGTTGCCCCCTGGCCGGGCGCCGCTGCTTGAGGTGAGCGATCTGCAAGTCCGCTTTCCAATCCGTAAAGGTCTGTTAAAACGCACTGTCGGCTACCATTATGGCCTCAAACAATTGAGTTTCACCCTGCGCCCGGGGGAGACCCTGGGGCTGGTGGGTGAGTCCGGCTCCGGTAAAAGCACCACCGGCCTGGCGCTGCTGCGCCTGATCCCTTCACTGGGCAGCATTCACTTTGACGGGATGCTGCTCAGCAATCTCGGGCGCAAACAACTGCTGCCGGTGCGCCACCGGATCCAGGTGGTATTTCAGGATCCGAACTCATCGCTCAACCCGCGTCTGGATGTGCTACAGATTATTGAGGAAGGGTTACGGGTACACCAGCCGACCCTGGACGCAAAGGAGCGGGAACAGCGGGTGATCACCGCCATGGAAGAGGTTGGGCTTGATCCCGAAACCCGCCACCGCTACCCGGCTGAGTTCTCCGGGGGCCAGCGCCAGCGTATTGCCATCGCCCGGGCCCTGATCCTCCAGCCACAATTGATTATTCTCGACGAGCCGACCTCGTCACTGGATCGTTCGGTACAAGGGCAGATCCTGCAATTACTGAAATCGCTACAGCACAAACACCGGCTGGCCTATATTTTTATCAGCCATGATCTGCAAGTGGTGCGCTCGCTGTGCCACCAGGTGGTGGTGCTGCGCCAGGGGGACGTTATTGAACAGGGGGACTGCGGGCAAATTTTTGCCGCGCCGCAAGCAGAGTATACCCGCCAGTTGCTCAACCCCCTCTAGCCTCAGAAGGGGTTGGTGGCGGTAAAGGGCTCGGCAATCGCAACGCCAAAATTTTTCAGCCGGCAGGTGGCGGTGGACTCATCCCGGCTGTTAACAAACAGACAGGGCTCCCCTTCACACTCCAGAATAGCGCTGTCGACAGAGATATCCGTCAGGGCCTGGCTCAGGCTGTGCATCACCGGCCAGGCTTTCTCGCCATTCGGGCTGAGGAGTTTGAGGGCCACCAGGCTCTCACCTTCCCCCGGTGTCGTTTGCGGAATCGGTTCAACTTTTGAACCAATAGAACCCGCCAGCCAGCGATAGCTCTGAGGCAAGCGGTGGACAATTGATAGTTGTAAAGTATTCAAATCTATTTCCCCGGAAGCGTGACGCAAAAAAACATCAAAGTCCCTACGCTTAATGTTAACACATTGTGTCCAGTATGTTTAATTTCGTTTGCAAATCCATTTGGCAGCTATTTTTATTAGGCTACATATTACTAACAAGATAACAATTTTTACGCAACGAACGCGTTCATGGCGCTATATGTACCCTTTTTTGAGATCTATCTCAACTTTTTTAACTACAAAGTTTAGCTTTTTATTATGCAAAGGATTTACAAATGCGAAACAATTGTAGCGCCAGCCACAGGAATTTTTTTGATATGGATTAATGAAAAGGGCGAGATATCGCCCTTTAGAGAACTATTTCGCCGGTCAGGCGCGGCGGGCCGCCAGCCAGAACCACACCGAACAGGTGGCGCACACGGCAATCGAGCACACCATTGGCCAGGCAGACTGAAAATTCGCCAGTGAGAGCAGCGCACCGGTTAAGGCGCCAATACCGAAGCGGAACGTCCCCGCCAGCGACGATGCGGTGCCCGCCATATGGGGAAATTCATCCAGAATAACCGCCATCGCATTGGACGATATCATCGACACACAGCCCACAAACGCCGCCACCCCCAGCACCATCGACCAGAACCCCAGCCCGAGCAGTAAGCTCAGCACCAGCCACAGGGCCATGGCGAACTGGATCAACAAACCGGCGCTAAACATCCGCAGCGGCCCGATGCGGCGGACAAAGCGGCTGTTAAATACCGTGACTACGAACAAAAAGACGATATTCAGCGCAAAATAGTAGCCAAAATGCTGGGGTGCCACATGGTTGAGTTCAATGTAAACAAACGGCCCGGCGCTGAGGAATGAAAACATCCCGGCAAAGCTGAAACCGCTGGCCAGCATATAGCTCAGCACCCGTTTATGACGAAACAGCGTGGCGAAGTTGCGTAACGTGGTGAGAAAGTGAAATTTCTGCCGCCGTTCTGCCGGTAAGGTTTCATCAATAAAGAAGAAAATCAGCGCCGCGGCCAGTAATGCCGCCACCGCAAGGATCCAGAAAATCACGTGCCAGCTGGCCCATATCAGGACAGCGCCGCCAATCATCGGCGCCAACAGCGGGGCCACCGTGGTCACCAGCATGACAAACGACATCATGCGTGAAAACTCTTCCTTCGGGTAAATATCGCGCATCAGCGCGTTAATCACCACGCTGGCCGACGCCGCCGCCAGCCCGTGCAGCAACCGCATCGCGATCAGTTGATCAATCGTACCGGACAACGCGCACGCCACCGCCGCCACGGCGAAGACCAGGATCCCGCCAAGGATAACCGGCTTACGTCCCAGGCTATCCGCCAGCGGCCCATAAAACAGCTGGCCCACAGCAAAACCAAAAATATACGAACTTAATGTCATCTGGGCACCGCCAGCCGGGACATTAAATTGGCTGGCGATCACCGGCAATGCCGGTAAATACATGTCGATAGACAACGGCATCAACATGGCCAGCAGGCCAAGAATAAACACTATCCCCAGTGACGATGGTTTCCGGTCGGTCACGAACAGCTCCTGCGAAGTTGATTAACGGGGCGGTAAACCCACACTGGCGATTTCTTCATCGGTTAACGGGCGATACTCACCGGGTTCGATATCCAGCGCAATCTGGCCGATACGTTCGCGATGTAACGCCACCACATGGTTGCCGGTGGCGGCAAACATGCGTTTCACCTGATGGTAACGTCCCTCGCTGATGGTCAGCCGGACGTCAGTCGGGGTGATAACCTCCAGCTGCGCCGGTTTGGTTGGCTCTTTTTCGCCATTCAGCATGATCCCGGCGGCAAACTGCGCTGCCACGCCGTCTGCCAGCGGCACATCCAGGGTCACCAGATAGGTTTTCTCACAGTGATGGCGCGGCGACGTGATGCGGTGTGACCACTGGCCGTCATCGGTCATCAGCACCAGACCGGTGGTGTCAATATCCAGACGCCCGGCGGCGTGGAGTTTATGGGCGGCGGGTTCATCGAGGAAGTAGAGCACGGTCGGATGATCGGGATCATCGGTGGAGCAGACGTAACCCTGCGGTTTATTCAGCATAAAATAACGCGGACCATTCTGCTGCGCCAGCGGGTTACCATCATACTCAACCTCATGCTCCGGCAGCAGTTTAAAGCTGGCATCGCGAACAATTTCACCATCAATGGTGACCAGTCTGGCGCGGATTTCACGGCTGGCGATGGCGCGGCTGATGCCGAGCTGCTGGGAAAGAAACTTATCAAGTCGCATTGGGATATTGCCTGTTTTGCGGAAAGTAGCCGGTTTCGGCTGAAGAATACAGAAGACAGCGGCACAGTATAGCCGTCCCCTTTGCCGGGAGAAAGGCCGATCTTTCCGGCGCGTCATGGCATAATACCCCGGTTATTCACCAGCCCGGCAGACACCATGTCCTTTACCCTACGCCCTTACCAGCAGGAAGCGGTAGACGCTACCGTGCGTTATTTCCGCACCCATGATCAACCGGCCGTGATAGTCCTGCCCACCGGGGCCGGAAAAAGCCTTGTGATTGCGGAGCTGGCCCGCCTCGCCCGGGGGCGGGTACTGGTCCTGGCCCATGTAAAAGAGCTGGTGGCCCAGAACCATGCTAAGTACCAGGCCCTGGGGCTGGACGCCGATATCTATTCCGCCGGGTTACAGCGTAAACAGTGCGACGGTAAAGTAGTGTTTGGCAGCGTACAGTCCGTGGCCCGTAATCCCGGCCACTTCGCCAGCGCCTTCTCATTGCTGATTATTGATGAGTGCCACCGGATCAGTGACGATAGCGACAGCCAGTACCAGCAAATACTCACTCACCTGCGCCAGTACAACCCGCGCCTGCGCCTGCTGGGGCTCACCGCCACCCCCTTCCGGCTGGGAAAGGGCTGGATTTATCAATACCATTATCACGGTATCGTGCGCGGCGATAGCCAGGCCCTGTTTCGGGACTGTATCTACGAGCTGCCCCTGCGCTATATGATCAAGCACGGCTACCTGACCCCGCCAGAGCGCCTGGATATGCCGGTGGTCCACTATGACTTTAGCCGGTTGCAGGCCCGGGATAACGGCCTGTTTAGCGAGGCAGACCTCAACCGCGAGCTGCAACAGCAGCAGCGGATTACCCCGCATATCATCAGCCAGATTGTTGAATTTGCCCAGACCCGCCAGGGGGTGATGATCTTTGCCGCCACGGTGGAACACGCCCGGGAAGTGCTCGGGCTGCTGCCCCCGGGCACTGCGGCACTGATTACCGGGGAAACCCCGGGGCCAGAGCGCGACCGGCTGATCAACAGCTTTAAAAATAGCGCCTACCGCTACCTGGTCAATGTGGCGGTACTGACCACCGGGTTTGATGCCCCCCATGTGGATTTGATCGCCATTTTGCGCCCCACCGAATCCATCAGCCTGTATCAGCAAATTGTCGGCCGCGGGCTGCGGCTCTCTCCGGGGAAAACGGACTGTTTGATCCTCGACTACGCCGGCAACCCCCACGACCTCTATACCCCGGAAGTGGGCAGCCCCAAGGGGAAAAGTGACAACGTACCGGTCCAGGTATTTTGCCCATCCTGCGGGTTTGCCAATACCTTTTGGGGTAAAACCACCGCCGACGGGACCCTTATTGAGCATTTTGGCCGCCGCTGCCAGGGCTGGTTTGAGGATGACGATGGCGCCCGGGAACAGTGCGACTATCGCTTCCGCTTTAAAAACTGCCCGCAATGCAATGCCGAAAACGACATCGCCGCCCGCCGCTGCCACCAGTGCGACCAGGTGCTGGTCGATCCCGACGATATGCTAAAGGCCGCGCTAAAGTTAAAAGACGCGCTGGTGTTGCGCTGTGGCGGGATGACGCTGGAAGCAGGCCAGGATGGCAAAGGCCCGTGGCTGAATGTCACCTATTATGATGAAGACGGCGCCGATGTTAGTGAGCGCTTCCGTTTGCAGACCCCGGCCCAGCGAACCGCGTTCGAGATGCTGTTCCTGCGCCCCCACAGTAAAACCCCTGGGGTGCCCTTCACGTGGCATTCCCCGGCGGATATTGTGGCCCGGGGCCCCTTGCTGCGGCATCCGGATTTTGTCGTCGCCCGGAAGAAAGGCCATTTCTGGCAGGTCCGTGAAAAATTGTTTGATTACCAGGGCCGCTACCGCCGGGCGAATGAATTGCGCGGTTAACCGCCAGGCGGTTCCCCCCGAATAACTGAGAACGGAGCACGGAAACCATGAATCCCATTACCGCAGTACCCGACGGCGAGCTGTATGATGCCAACAACGATCCGCGCATCCTCACACTGCGCACCCGGGCCAAATCCCTGTGCTTTGATTACAACGCCATTCGTCCCGGGGAAGACCACGCCCGGTTAGCCATTTTGCAGCAGCTGCTGGGCACCTGCGGCAAGGGCATTATTATTGAGCCGCCCTTCTGGTGTGACTACGGTTCGTTGATTCACGTTGGGGATAACGTTTACGCCAACCATAATCTGGTGATCCTCGATGGCGCCCCGGTCACCATCGGCAACCATGTGTTTATCGCCCCGAATGTCGGTATTCATACCGCCGGGCACCCTCTGGATGCAGCGCGCCGCAATCAGGGGCTGGAGTTCGCCAAAGGGGTAACCATCGGCAATAACGTCTGGATCGGCGCCAGCGCGGTGCTGCTGCCCGGCGTCACCATCGGGGATAACAGCATGATTGCTGCAGGCAGCGTGGTAAATCGCGATATTCCTCCGGGGGTCGTGGCGGCGGGCAATCCCTGCCGGGTGCTGCGGCCTATCATCGCGGCCGACGCCCAGCGCACGCGCTTCTGATTGCCGGGGAAAATCCCGGCCGCGGGGCACTTTTCATTGCCCCCCCAGCACATTGCCGCTATAATGCCGCCCGCTCTTGCATCCGCAAGGCAGAAAACTTACTTGTTGCTGGGTCGCCTGCAACAGGCCTATTTATAGAGAGTTATCAATGTTTACTATCAATGCAGAAGTACGTAAAGCGCAGGGTAAGGGTGCGAGCCGCCGCCTGCGCGCAGCTAACAAGTTCCCGGCTATCGTTTATGGCGGTACCGAAGCACCTGTAGCTATCGAACTGGATCACGACCAGCTGATGAACATGCAGGCAAAACCTGAGTTCTACAGCGAAGTGCTGACCCTGGTTATCGAAGGCAAAGAAGTTAACGTTAAGCCTCAGGCTATCCAGCGTCACCCGTACAAGCCGAAACTGCAGCACATCGACTTCGTACGCGCTTAATCGCGTTACAGTGTCAGAAGAAACGCCGCTTATGCGGCGTTTTTTTATGGCATTTTTTTATCGGGTTTTTATCAGCCGGCGGATTACCCCCGGTGGCAGCATAAAAAAAACGGGCGCCCGGCCCGTTTCTGATGGCGGCAGAGGCATTATTTACCGCGCCGCTGGAGCTGATCGCGCAGATTCGGCGGCGTCCCTTTGATGGTCAGGGTGTCTGTTGCCGGATCCCAGAAAATACGTTCCCCAAGCAGTAACGCATCGAAATTGATAGTCAACCCGCCGCCGCTACCGGCGTACTTGGTCAACTGGCGCAGGGTGCTGCGGTCCGCCGGGAAGGTTTCTTCCAGTTCATACCCCTGCTCAGTGGTGAACTCGCTAAAGCTCTTCTCACCAAAGGTGGGTAACTCACCGGACAGCGCCTCCAGGGCAATCTCTTCCCCGGCCTGGAGCTGCTCATTACAGTAGCTGTACACCTGCTGACGCACGTTCTGGCGTTCATGCTTATCCAGTTGCGCGTCTGCGGTAAAATCGTCCACCGCCTGTAACAGCCCCCGGTTTTGGGCTTTGGTATCCAGCCCGGCACTGGCGCCGAGGAAGTCCATAAAGAAATCGGCCACTTTGCGCCCTACCCGGCCTTTCAAAAAGGTCAGATAACGGCGCGACTCCGGGTTAGTTTCCCATTCGGTCAAATCAATACGGGCCACAATGTCCGCGTGATTAATGTCCAGATAATGGGTAGCGCTGATGTCCAGCTCGTCGTTTACCCGCATACTGCTCAGGTTGTTGAGCACCGCCACCAGCAGATACTCTACCGCCAGATAGCGGTACTGGCAGAACAGCACAATGCCCCCGTCAGCGAAGGGGTATTTTGCCAGCTCATCCCGCAGCCGCCCGGTGGCCGCGCGGCTGAATGCCAGGAAATCGTCCTCACCACTGCGGCACGCCCGCAACGACTGGGCCAGTTCGCTTTCGTCGCTGAACACGCCGTAGGCTTTATTTTTGGCGCTGTATACCCGGTGCAGCTCGGCCATCATCTCGCTGACTGTGGCGTTAACCGGCAGTAATGACTCACGCAGCACCAGCTCAAGCTCTTGCTCACCGCGTTTTACTAATTGATGTAAAGCAATCTGGTCGATATCCAGACTCATGATAAACTCTCCTTCAGGACCGGGCGGTATTCAACCACCACCGGCCGTTGTGTGCAACTCCTGATAAAAAAGCAGAAAAATGCGCGTTGCTACGGTAAGATATTGGCCTTTCTTAAAATGAGTTGATGATCGATTTATGCCACAAACATCCCGCTATAGCGATGAGCGCGTTGAAGCGCTGTTGAGCGAACTGGCCACCGTGCTGGAGAAAGACAAAACCCCCGTAGACCTGTCCTTAATGGTGCTGGGGAATATGGTGACTAATTTGATCAACACCAGTGTCGCCCCGGCGCAGCGCCGCACACTTGCCCGCTCCTTTGCCGAGGCGCTGCAATCTTCTGTTAATGAAGATAAAGCTCACTAAGGAATAGCGTAAAGACGTTATGGTGACCAACCGTCAGCACTATCGTGAAAAAGTCTCCCAGATGATTAGCTGGGGGCACTGGTTCGCGTTGTTTAATATTCTGCTCGCCATAGCATTGGGTGGTCGTTATCTGCTGATTGCAGACTGGCCAACCACCCTGGCAGGCCGGATCTACTCCTGGCTGAGCCTGGCTGGTCACTTTAGTTTTCTGGTATTTACCGCCTACCTGCTGGTGCTGTTTCCCCTCACTTTCGTGGTGAGATCCCAGCGGTTGATGCGCTTCCTGTCGGTGATTTTCGCCACCGCCGGGCAAACCCTGTTGATTATCGACAGCGAAGTATTTACCCGCTTTCACCTGCACCTGAATCCCATTGTCTGGGAACTGGTGATAAACCCGGACAAAGGCGAAATGGCCCGGGACTGGCAGCTGATGTTTATCTGCGTGCCGGTAATTATGCTGGTGCAGCTGCTGATCGCCACCTGGAGCTGGCAGAAACTGCGCAGCCTGACCCGACGGCGTAACTATGCCCGCCCGCTGGTGGCGCTCTTTTTCCTCGCATTCCTGTCCAGCCATCTGATGTACATCATGGCGGATGCAAACTTCTACCGTCCGATTACCATGCAGCGCGCCAACCTGCCGCTGTCATACCCGATGACCGCCCGCCGCTTCCTTGAGAAACACGGCCTGCTGGATGCCAACCTCTATCAGCGTCGGCTGGTGGAACAAGGCAATCCGGATGCGGTATCAGTACAGTACCCGCTTAGCGACCTGAGCTTCCGCGATTTGGGGGCCGGTTATAACGTGCTGCTGATTACTGTCGACGGCCTGAACTACTCGCGCTTTGAAGAGACCATGCCGTCGCTGGCGAGCTTTGCCAGCCAGAACGCGAATTTCACCCAGCACATGAGCGCCGGTAACAATACCGATAACGGTATCTTTGGCCTGTTTTACGGCATCTCCCCGTCTTATATGGACGGTATCCTGGCGACCCGGGTACCCGCCGCGCTGATAACCGGGCTGAATGAGCAAGGCTACCAGTTGGGGCTGTTTGCTTCGGATGGTTTCAGCAGCCCGCTATACCGCCAGGCGCTGTTGTCAGACTTCTCCTTACCGGGGGCCAGAAGCCAGACCGATGACGACACGGCCAGTAGCTGGATCAACTGGTTTGATCGCTATGCCGGGGACGATAACCGCTGGTTCTCCTGGGTGGCGTTTAATGGCACCAATATCAGCCCCAGCCCACAGGCCTATGACAAAGCCTATGGGGTGGCGGCAAAAGCGGTGGATACCCAAATCCAGCGCCTGCTGAACCGCCTGAATGAAAGCGGCAAATTGAACAATACCGTGGTGATCATTACTGCCGGGCACGGCTTGCCGACCCGTAAACAGGCGGAAGACGGCTTTGGCTGGGATCGCGCCCGTATCCAGGTGCCGCTGGTGGTTCACTGGCCCGGTGCCCAGCCCCAGCAGATAGCGAAGCTGACGGATCACCAGGACGTGATGACCACGCTGATGCAGCGCCTGCTGCACGTGCGGACCCCGGCGAATGAATACTCTCAGGGGGAGGATCTGTTCGCCCCGGTGCGTAAAAATAACTGGGTGCTGAGCGCAGACAGCAATACCCTGGCCATCACCACCCCGGCCATGACCGTGGTGATGGACAACAACGGTAATTACCGGATGTATGACTTGCAGGGGCAGCGTATTCACGAAAACCGTCCACAGCTGGGGCTGTTGCTCCAGGTGCTGACCGATGAAAAACGCTTTATTGCTAATTGATTGATTACTTATAGCGCAATCAGTCAGTTGGCCTCTTGCATTCAGAGAGGAAAACGGTAGTATTGCCTGCATCGCGTCGGCACGTAGCGCAGCCTGGTAGCGCACTGTCATGGGGTGTCAGGGGTCGGAGGTTCAAATCCTCTCGTGCCGACCAACTCTTTAACCGGTAAGTTTCTGAAACGACCGGTAGCCCCACAAAAACCCGCATACTCTCTGAGTTTGCGGGTTTTTTGTTTGCCCCGCATCCCCCTCTCCCCCACGTCAGCAACAATAACCGGCGCCACACGGCCACCGGGAAAGTGTCGCCAGCGAAAAGTGTCAGGCGGGCCAGGAATGTCAGCCGCCGGGCCCAGAGCATAAAATACGGAGAATTGAGTAAGGCGTCAGGAAGGGGCCACGCTTTCGCGGGCGGTGTGACGTACGGGTTCCGGCGTGTTATCCCACCCCGCCCCCCTGCGCGGGTGGCTGCCACCACCCGCGCAGTGATTATCAGGTATTTTCGTCCAGCGCCGGGAAAATCGACTGCGAACTCTGGATTGTATTGTGGCGCACCATCTCCATCATCAATTCGACAATGTTCAGGCACAAACTCAGCACCACCCCGTCGTTACCGGTCAGGTTCTGCTTCAGATACAGCTCCCGCAGGTAATGGCCTTGCCCCAGGAAGGTGGCCGAACTGGCATTCACTTGCAAATCCTGCTCATTAATGGAGAACTGGGCGATATCGTCAGCAATCAGATGCAAGAACACATCCACCGCCTGGTTAATCTCCGGCGACACTTTCGCGCCACGGCACAATGTCTGGATATGCCGGACATCATGTAACAACGAGCCCATGCGGCCAGGCAGCTTCCAGACGTGGCGCAAATCGTGGCGCCGCATCACCATGCCGCCCTTTTCGAGAAAGGTCATCTCCGCTTCAGTTTTCGCTTCATCGATTAACTGTTTCGCATTGCGCGCCAGCGCCGAGGTATTAGCAATATAGTTACTGGCCCGGTAATCCTGGCGTAACGTCTCCCCCACCAGGGCGAACAGCCGTTTAAACACCACGTGGAGCACGGTTTCACTACGCTCCGGCCAGATAAAGTGGTACACCGTCAGCGAGACCACCGCCCCGACCAGGATACCAATCAACCGGTCGCGTACCACGGTCAGATCGGTGGTCATCCCGAAACTGCCATACAGAATCTGTGACCAGGCAAAGAGGATTTGCATCCCGGCATAACTGATACGCGCCGATCCCGCCGCCACCCAGCCACAGAGCGCAAACATTGGCAGTGATATCAGCAACAGGCCAACGATCGTATCAATATGGGGCACCACGAACACCACGCAGAAGAAGGTGATAATACTGCCGACCAGGCAGCCAATCAGACGCAGCCAGCCTTTGTGGGTGGACGCCCCGAAGGACGGTAAGGCGATGATCACGCTGGTCATCATGCAGGTGTGGATCCCCGGCCACTGTACCGACATAAAGCCCAGATAACAGATAAATGCCGCCAGTACGGCTTTTAACGCAAAGCGCGGGTACACCGGGTTAGTGCGCCAGTCCCGGGCGAGGATCGGCTGGAAAGGCACGCTGAACTGCGGCTGCGGAGCCGGCACATGGTGAAAAGATCCGAACGAGGTCAGGGCTTCAATAATGGTGTGTAAACTGCTGGGCAGATCGGCGCCCACCAGCGCTTCCGGCAGCGGCGCAATGGTCGGCCAGGCTTTACCCGGGGTGATCTCCGCCAGCCGCAGGCAGCCCTGCTGTACCCATTCAATGGCCAGCAGCGCTTCTTCGCTCCAGGTGGTCTCCGCCTGCTGCTCCAGGATAAGCAGCGCGGCCTCCATCATATCCTGCGTATCCTGTAACAGATTCAGTGATTCGATATGGCTGGAGAGCGACGGGTTATCCATAAACGCGAAGTGCTGATAGCGGTTCATCTTGGCGGGGTTAATCACCCCCATGCCGCCAAAATGTGAACGCCGGTAATGGCGGATATCATCCAGGGTGCTGGCGATGATTTGCCAGTTGTGGCGGATGGCCATGCAATACTGGCGTACCGGCTGGGCGGCCGGGATATAGCGCGACAGGATGATCGCCAGCACAATCGGGTAGATAACCGCTATCCAGATCCACAATACCGTGCGTACCAGCGTATCCGGCGACACCGTGGTATCCCCCAGGGTCTGCATATACGACCCCAGAAACGCCACCTGGTAGCCAATGACCCCCCAGCGGCTGACCCGCAGGAAAAACATCCCGGCAAAGATGATAATCATCATGCCTATCACCCGGGCGCCGGGCCAGTCATCGGTTAAAATGAACAGGATAAGGGTGCACAGCAGGGCGCTACTCGCCCCGCAAATCAACATCCGGCCGCTGATAAAGGTCAGTTGCGCATTTTCCTGGGTGGCAAAAAACAGCATCACCAGGGACATCGCCATAATCGGGATTTGCAGCGTCATCGATATGGTGACCACTAACACACTGCCGAGCACATACCGGAACGTCATCTGCACCCGTTCCGGTGTCATGCACATTTCCTGCTCCATGAGCCGGTTAAAACGCCTAAGCATGATGTTATCTCCCGCGCTTACGCGTTCACCGCAACCATTGCCGAGGCCCCTAAACGGAAGAAGTTAGGCGGCGGGTTGTCAATGCGGATACGTACCGGGAAACGCTGGGAAACACGTACCCAGTTCAGCTCACGGGGAATAGAAGGCAGGCCATCAGTCCCGATGCTCCCCTCGGTGGGCACCACCCCAAAACCGATGGAATCGACTGTACCGTGCAACTTGCGGCCGGTATCACTCATCAACCAGACATCGGTCGGTAAACCGGCGTGAATTTGCGGTAGTTCCGTCTCCCGGAAGCTGGCCACCACATACCAGTGGCTGGCATCAATCACCGAGAATATCTTATCCCCGACCTTGGCATACTCGCCTTCACGGGTTGTCAGGCCGGTTACCCAGCCATCTGCCGGGGCGCGTAATGTGCTGTACTCCAGATTGAGTTTTGCCAGCGCGATATCCGCGGCAATAACGGCGCGCTGGGCCACCAACGCATCTACCCCACTGATCCCGGCTTTGGTGCTTTTGGCTTTCTGCAGTGCCGATTCCAGCGCCGCCTGGGCTGCCTGTTGTGCGGTACGGGTTTCATCCAGGGTTTCGCCAGACTCAACACCACTTTTATAGAGCGGCAGAATACGGTTCAGGGTGGCGGTGGTGCGCACCAGATCTGCCTGAGCCTGACGGACATCCGCAGAGGATGAATCAGCGCTGTATTTCTGGGCATTGACCGAGCGCTGGCTCAACATAATTTCCTGGTTGAGCTCATTAAGGGAGGCTTGCGCCTTTGCCAGCTGCTCTTGATACTCACGGCTGTCGAGCTGGAACAACAACTGGCCTTTTTTCACATACTGGTTTTCTTTTACCGCCAGATGCTCAATCCGGCCTTCAACTTCAGGCGCCACCGAGATAGTGTCCGCATAAGCAAAGGCGTCATCGGTAGAGGTTTGATGGTCCAGACGCCATACGGTCAGTATCCCGGTTAGCGTGGCAAGGAATAACATCAAGTAAGTTAATGGCTTACTAACTTTGGGGGTCGAATTACTCATTTTTTTTACCGGGATCAATAACGGAACAGGACAAGCCACACCAGAAAAGTGACAAACAGCACCAGTGACGGATAAAACAGCCACGGGTAGGCGGGTTTAACCCGTGCCCATTTCCCCAGCAACGCATAGACAACCGTGCTAATAATAACGCCAAAAACTATACAGAATAACCACGCAGGAAAATATGCTCCGACAATATTTAGCCCCGGGGGCAGCGAGCAGCCACTCAGCATAAATATTGCTGGCAGCAACGTAATAACATGCCTTTTCATCTCAAAAATCTCAGTACAATACAACACGCATTATTCTTAAAATAATGCTCTATTTATCAGGTGATGGTTTATTTATGATCTATCTATTTTGGGGACTTCAGAGATGAACTACATTTCGTTTTCCCTGCTGAATTGCATAACGCCGGAGTATTACTCCACTCCAAAAAAAATACCTCACCAGTCCGTGACTATTCACGCACTTATAAATACCAGTTTATTTAACGATAAGTGAAAGAATTAATTGAATAAAACCCCGGATATGCGAAGAAAACGTAGTGTTGATATTCAATCAATGTTACTCCTTCTTGCATGCC
This sequence comes from Shimwellia pseudoproteus, assembly GCF_016415625.1. Classification (GTDB taxonomy): domain Bacteria; phylum Pseudomonadota; class Gammaproteobacteria; order Enterobacterales; family Enterobacteriaceae; genus Shimwellia; species Shimwellia pseudoproteus. The sequence continues at coordinate 2,736 of NZ_WBXP01000044.1, read as the reverse complement.
ATTTTTTGTTTTTTGTGCTGTTAAGAAAAAATAAAACATCCCGGGTAACATCCCCGCGCGACAGCGTTTATTTCCCGCCGTTATCTCCGGGATGTAACCCCTCCTGCCCGGCCTCAACTGGCACGTGGCTACGTCCCGCCAGGCCGTGGCCTGCACTGCACCCAGAGCTGGCGCGGGCCTGGAGTGATATAAAAACAGATGATGTAAAACAGCATGGTGGGAAACGACATAATTAGATTTAATTGCCTGAATTTGTATAAAGTGGCATTCATATTTATGTAACTATAGGATACAACATTCATAATAATTATTGTAATGACATTATTTATCAGCAGATAATCAGGCGGTAAAAAACACTTATTTCAAGCACAATAAAATCAGCATTTCAAAAAGAATAACTAATAACCTCTATTTTTTATAAAAAACATATCAACTTACCCAGGAAGGTAAACATTATATAATGTTTACCTAAAAAAGACATGCCGCAGACATCCTGTCTGGCGTAACCCGCGCGTTGTTTGCGGCAGTCTTCTTATGGCAGCACCCGGCCTTTACCGGGGCGGCGTGCTGTTGGCCAATAAGCCCTGGATAATTTGCCAGGCCGCTTGTATGCGCAGCGGATTGGGGTAATTTTTATTCGCGAGGAGAACCACCCCGACCTTATATTCAGGAATAAAGGCAATATAAGCGCCAAAGCCATTCGTGGAACCGGTTTTATGTACCCAGGCATTCTCAACCGGAGGCTGTGGCGGGTTCAATCGCTGCACCGGCATTGGCGCCAGCGCCACAGCGTTCTCACTCCCCTGAGCCAGTACCGCCTGGCTGACCGGCCAGTCCAGCATCTCCCAGCCCAGCCCCTGGTACAGGTTTCCCGCCTGCCAGTAACGGCGCTGTGCCAGGCGGATACCCTGTCGCAGATCCTTATCCGCCACCTGTTCAGGGGCCATATTGACCTGCACCCAGCGTGCCATATCAGCAATCGTCGATTTTACCCCATAGCTTTCTGCATCCAGCATACCCGGGGACACCCGCAGCGGCTGGTTATCCCGGTATCCCCAGGCATACTGGCGACTGGCGGAAGCCGGCACCTTAATCCAGCTGTGGTTTAGCCCCAGCGGGCGCAACACGCGCTGGGCCATTGCCGCCGCAAAGGGCGTACCCGACGGCCGGACCAGCAGCATACCGAATAGCCCAATACTGCTGTTAGCGTATTGCCGGGTGGTGCCTGGCGCCCACTGGGGTTGCCACTGGCGGTAAAAGTCGGCCAGTTGTGCGGTAGTGGTAACAGCATCCGGCACCTGTAATGGCAGACCGCCAGCGGTATAGGTGGCCAGATCCAGCATGGTTATCCCCTGCCACTGCGGGCCACTGAGCGCAGGCCAGTATTTTGCCGCTCTATCATCAAGGGCAATTTCATGGCGCGCCACGCTCAGCCCCCCGAGAACCCCGGTAAAGGTTTTACTGACGGAGCCCAGCTCGAACAGGGTATTTTTGGTGACCGGCTGCCGGGCGGCAATATTGGCCTGGCCGTAGGTATATAGCGTGGATTTCCCCTGATAGATAACCGCCACCGCCATGCCGGGGATGTCCTGAGACTGGCGTAATGGCTCAATGGTGTTATCAACCAACTGGGTGAGTTGCGCGCCAGAAAGCACTGGCGCTGCCGGGCAGGCAACTGGCACTGTTGCCAGCGCCAGCATCCCGGTGAAACAATAACTGCGAATCGTCATATCAGGCGTCTGAGGCAACAAAACAGAAGCCAAAGTGTAGCACAGTCCCCTCTCCCGATACCCCGGGCCGCCGGGGATCAGCGTCTTTTCTTGCGCCCCTGCACGGCTTTAAACCGCGGATTTGACTTACAAATCACATACAGCCGCCCTTTACGTCTTACCAGTTGGCAGTCCGGATGGCGCTGTTTCGCATTTTTAAGTGAATTGAGAACCTGCATTATTTACTCTCCTTTGACTCAAAAAAACGGCCATAGCGCTGCATAAAGCGGGCGGAACTGCCCTCGTTTTTGCGCACCTTCTGGGAGCCGGTATAAAACGGATGCGATGCCGAAGAAACATCCAGCGTCACGTAGGGGTAGGTCTCGCCTTCCAGGGTGATCTCACGATCGGTGGAAATGGTGGACCCTACTTTAAAATATTCGTTAGCACTGGTGTCATGGAACACCACGGTGCGGTAATGCGGGTGAATACCGTCTTTCATCACTGATTTCCTGTTATGTTATACTATAACAATTGGCGATTGTAGCCGCAGACCCCACCAGGATGCAACCCCCTCCCTCCCCCGGGCGGTTGCGCCGATCGCACGATAAAACCAGTCAGATAAAAAGTTGTCGGTTATGATAAAAATATGATGTTATATTTCATACTTCATTATCAGAATATTAACGCCAGGCTACGTAAATATTTCAATTACAGACTTTTCCCCATTGCCTGCAACCTTGGTAATTATTACCTTACCATTACCCATTATTACGCATGCTTACCTGGTAATACCCTAAATGACAAAACGGCCCTTACACTAGCCTGCACTAATAATTCAACTGAAGCGGCGTTAACATGCCTGAATAAAAATGAAAAAAATCACAATTCCATTAATGTGTGTTGTGATTTCACTGTTTGCGACGTTCGCAGGGCTTTGTTGAATAAATCAGATTTCGGGTAAGTCTCCCCCGTAGCGGGTTGTGTTTTCAGGCAATACGCACACTTTCAGGCATACCTGCTTTCG
>NZ_WBXP01000043.1 GCF_016415625.1 Shimwellia pseudoproteus | reverse complement strand
CCGATGGTAGTGTGGGGTCTCCCCATGCGAGAGTAGGGAACTGCCAGGCTTTAATTAAACGGAAAAGCCCTGTCTTGCGACAGGGCTTTTTTGTGTCTGTAATTTATGGCGTTCCGGCAGTTCACCGCATGATGTAACCACGCCAGCCAGACTTCATTACCACCCTCAGATCCCCTTCATATCGCGGGCGCCGCTTTTTACACCCGCACAAGCCAACATCCGGCAGATAAGGTAAACTAGCGGCATATCTGCATCTGGACAACATCATGACTATCTCCCTTAAGCCTTTTACTACCTTTAATATTCAGGCCACCGCACAGCATCTGGTGCAGGCCACCACGGCAGAGCAGCTTGCCGCCGCATGGCAACAGGCCAAAGACCAGGCGCAACCGGTCCTGATCCTCGGGGGAGGAAGCAACGTTTTATTGCTGGACGATTTTGCCGGCACCGTGATCCTTAATCAGATCCAGGGCATTGATATCACTGAAAATGATGAGCACTGGCTGCTTCACGTCGGCGCCGGTGAGAACTGGCATCACCTGGTGTCATTTACCCTTGAGCACAACATGCCCGGGCTGGAAAATCTGGCCTTGATCCCTGGCTGTGCCGGCTCGGCACCGATTCAAAACATTGGCGCCTATGGTATTGAGATCAAGCATGTCTGTGACTATGTGGACTGCATTGAGCTGGCCACAGGTGCGACATTACGCCTTAGCGCCGCTGAGTGTCGCTTTGGTTACCGCGACAGCATCTTCAAACATGATTATCAGGATCGCTACGCCATTACCGCGCTGGGTCTGAAACTACCAAAAGCCTGGCAACCCGTGCTGAGCTATGGCGATCTTACCCGGCTCTCACCGGCAACGGTCACCCCCCGTCAGGTATTCGATGCCGTTTGCCATATGCGTATGACTAAGCTGCCGGATCCAAAGGTGCAGGGTAACGCGGGGAGCTTCTTTAAAAACCCGGTGGTCAGCGCGGCTACCGCCGACACATTACTGGGAATGTATCCGAATGCCCCGCACTACCCACAGCCGGATGGACAGGTAAAACTGGCTGCGGGCTGGCTTATCGACCGCTGTGAACTGAAAGGTTTTCAGGTAGGTGGTGCGGCGGTGCACAGCCAACAAGCTCTGGTACTGGTGAATATTGATAATGCGACCAGCAAGGATGTGGTGCAGCTGGCGCATCAGGTACGCCAGCGGGTAGGGGATAAATTTGGTATCTGGCTGGAGCCGGAAGTTCGCTTTATCGGCTCCCGGGGTGAAGTGAGCGCTGTGGAGACAATTGCATGAGAGATTACAAAATCCCTCTGGCCCTGATCAGCAAACTTGCAGACGGTGAGTTCCACTCAGGTGAGCAACTGGGCGAACATTTGGGGATGAGCCGGGCGGCAATTAACAAACATATTCAAACCCTGCGCGACTGGGGCATTGATGTCTTTACCGTACCGGGGAAAGGCTACAGCCTGCCGACACCTATTCAGTTGCTGAACGACGATTTTATTCGCGGGCAACTTCCCGGTGGCTCTGTCACGGTTCTGCCGGTGATTGACTCGACAAACCAGTACCTGATGGAGCGCCTGGGGTCACTGGAGTCCGGGGATGCCTGCATCGCCGAATATCAAACGGCAGGCCGCGGTCGTCGTGGCCGCCAGTGGTTCTCACCCTTTGGGGCTAACCTCTATCTGTCGATGTACTGGCGCCTGGAGCAGGGGCCAGCCGCCGCGGTGGGATTAAGCCTGGTTATCGGGATTGTGATGGCCGAAGTGCTGCAACAGTTAGGGGCCGAGCACGTCCGGGTTAAATGGCCCAATGATCTCTATCTGCAGGACCGCAAGCTGGCCGGTATCCTGGTTGAGCTGACGGGTAAGACCGGGGATGCGGCACAAATTGTTATCGGGGCCGGGATTAACCTCGCCATGCGACATGTGGCCAGCGATATTGTGAATCAGGGCTGGATCAACCTCCAGGAAGCCGGGGTTGATATTAACCGTAACCAGCTGGCGGTACAGTTGATTACTGCGTTAAGGGCCGCGCTGACGACATTTGAGCAAGTCGGCCTGGCGCCTTTTCTGGGGCGCTGGGAAAAGCTGGACAATTTTATTCACCGGCCGGTTAAACTGATTATTGGTGAAAAAGAGATCCACGGTATATCACGCGGTATTGATCAGCAGGGGGCGTTATTGCTTGAGCAGGAAGGGGTTATTAAACCCTGGATTGGCGGAGAGATATCGCTGCGTAGCGCGTGATGGATAAATATCCGGGGGCCGAAATAAGGCCCCCGCAGACAGCGGATTATTTGCGCAGCCGCACTGACTCAATGGCGTGATTGGTACTTTTACTTAATATCAGGCTCGCCCGCTCGCGGGTTGGCAATATATTTTCGACCAGGTTACGTCCGTTAATCTCTTTCCATAATTGGGTAGCAATTGCCACGGCTTCTTCTTCCGATAGCTTTGCGTAATTATGGAAATAGGAGTCAGGATCGGCAAAGGCGCCTTCCCGGAATTTAAGAAAGCGGTTGATATACCAGGTTTCCAGCAGCGATTCTGGTGCGTCGACATAAATTGAAAAATCAACGAAATCAGAAACAAAGACATGGTGTGGATCATGTGGATAATCCATACCGCTTTGCAGCACATTTAACCCTTCAAGAATCAAAATATCCGGTTGCGATACCGTTTTATCCCCATCAGGAATGACATCATAAATAAGATGGGAATATACCGGTGCGGTGGCAACTGGCGCGCCGGACTTTATATCCGAGACAAATTTGACCAGCCGGTGCATATCATAAGAGAGCGGAAAGCCTTTTTTCTTCATTAAACCGCGCTCTTTCAACACCTCATTAGGATGAAGAAAGCCATCGGTGGTGATCAGTTCAACCCGGCGATGTTCAGGCCAGCGGCTGAGCAGGGCCTGGAGGACACGGGCGGTGGTACTTTTCCCTACCGCCACGCTACCGGCAATACTGATCACATAAGGAATGCGCTGGCCATTAGTCCCAAGGAATTGCTCCAGCACCGCCTGGCGGCGCAAATTGGAACTAATATAGAAATTCAGTAAACGCGAGAGCGGCAAATAGATCTCTGCCACTTCATCCAGCGAAAGGTCTTCGTTGATTCCCTTCAGCCGGGCAATTTCGCCTTCAGTGAGCGTCATCGGTACTGAATCACGCAGTGCAGCCCACTGGCTCCGGTTAAATTGTAGATATGGAGTCATTAACGTTCACTCTCTGTTACCCACAGTAAAGTTGATCGTATCACGTGCTTCAGGTCCCCCTGAGGAAGCGTGAATAGTGTGAACACTCGCTGGCAGGTGTATTACTTAGCTAATTATTGACGATGAGCAGGAGGGTAACACCAGATGGATGGGAATAATAAGAAAAAATGACAGAACGTGATGTTGAGGCGACATCGGATTTTACCGGGGCAGTTATTGTTCAGGTTACTGCGGGTTATATGACCGGTAACGATACTGGCCACTATCGCGCAGGTATAAAGAAGAGAGCGGGGGCTTTTATTGTGCAGGGCATTTCCTGTCTGGCTCAGTGAAATAGACCGCGGCGGGCATAAATTCCCTGATGTTAACGGCTGCACATCGCTAAAAAACAGTCAGTTTTGCTGGTTTTGTAGTCATAAATGTGTAGCATTGTGCAAAATATGAGCATAAGAACAAAATAAGCAATTTTTTTGTTGCATACCGGGCCTGCTGTTCCTAGAATGCGCGCTACTTGATGCCGACTTAGCTCAGTAGGTAGAGCAACTGACTTGTAATCAGTAGGTCACCAGTTCGATTCCGGTAGTCGGCACCATCAAGCTTCGGGTGGGGTTCCCGAGCGGCCAAAGGGAGCAGACTGTAAATCTGCCGTCACAGACTTCGAAGGTTCGAATCCTTCCCCCACCACCAACTTCGGCGACGCAATAGCGTAGCCTGAATCGGATGAGAATATCATTCGGTTCGAATGACAGGAGCCATGCTCTTGTCATTTTTCACAGAAAGAATCGGGTAGCCGAGTTTTCAGGATGCGGGCATCGTATAATGGCTATTACCTCAGCCTTCCAAGCTGATGATGCGGGTTCGATTCCCGCTGCCCGCTCCAGATGTGCTGATATGGCTCAGTTGGTAGAGCGCACCCTTGGTAAGGGTGAGGTCCCCAGTTCGACTCTGGGTATCAGCACCACTTCCTTTCTCCTCCCTTTATCTTCTCTGTAGTAAATTCAGCTAATTCAGGCGTTGGCCTGGTTGATGTGGTGATACCACCGATTTATCCGTGTCTTAGAGGGACAATCGATGTCTAAAGAAAAGTTTGAACGTACAAAACCGCACGTTAACGTCGGTACTATCGGCCACGTTGACCATGGTAAAACGACGCTGACCGCTGCTATTACTACCGTACTGGCTAAAACCTACGGTGGTGCTGCTCGCGCATTCGACCAGATCGATAACGCGCCGGAAGAAAAAGCGCGTGGTATCACCATCAACACTTCTCACGTTGAATACGATACCCCGACCCGCCACTACGCTCACGTAGACTGCCCGGGGCACGCCGACTATGTTAAAAACATGATCACTGGTGCTGCTCAGATGGATGGCGCGATCCTGGTTGTTGCTGCGACTGACGGCCCGATGCCGCAGACCCGTGAACACATCCTGCTGGGTCGCCAGGTAGGCGTTCCGTACATCATCGTGTTCCTGAACAAATGCGACATGGTTGATGACGAAGAGCTGCTGGAACTGGTTGAAATGGAAGTTCGTGAACTTCTGTCTCAGTATGACTTCCCGGGCGACGACACGCCTATCATCCGCGGTTCTGCACTGAAAGCGCTGGAAGGCGATGCAGAGTGGGAAGCTAAAATCATCGAACTGGCTGAAACCCTGGATTCTTACATCCCGGAACCAGAACGTGCTATCGACAAGCCGTTCCTGCTGCCTATCGAAGACGTATTCTCCATCTCCGGCCGTGGTACTGTAGTTACTGGTCGTGTAGAACGCGGCATCATCAAAGTGGGTGACGAAGTAGAAATCGTTGGTATCAAAGATACCGCTAAATCTACCTGTACCGGCGTTGAAATGTTCCGCAAACTGCTGGACGAAGGCCGTGCCGGTGAGAACGTTGGTGTTCTGCTGCGCGGTATCAAACGTGAAGAAATCGAACGTGGCCAGGTTCTGGCTAAACCGGGTTCTATCAACCCGCACACCAAGTTCGAATCTGAAGTGTACATCCTGTCCAAAGACGAAGGCGGCCGTCATACTCCGTTCTTCAAAGGCTACCGTCCGCAGTTCTACTTCCGTACTACTGACGTGACAGGTACCATCGAACTGCCGGAAGGCGTTGAGATGGTAATGCCGGGCGATAACATCAAAATGGTTGTTACCCTGATCCACCCGATCGCAATGGACGACGGTCTGCGTTTCGCAATCCGTGAAGGTGGCCGTACTGTAGGCGCGGGCGTTGTTGCTAAAGTTCTGGGCTAATATAGCCAATAGCATTTGACGCACTGCGTAATAAAAGGGCATCATTTGATGCCCTTTTTGTACGCTCTGGAACCAGAACCTGGCTCATCAGTGATTTTTTTTCATAATCATTGCTGAGACAGGCTCTGAAGAAGGCGTTTATGCTGTAGCATATATGTATCGCAGTCTTCATTGTGCCGCTGGGATCAGGGCAGGGTGAATAGATGCAATACGGTTTGGTTTGCCTCGCCGCTGCGGGGCAAAAGTGTTTGTCTGAATTATTGTGACAGGTTGGTTTATGAGTGCTAATACCGAAGCTCAAGGAAGCGGGCGCGGCCTGGATACGGTCAAGTGGCTGGGCGTAGCTGTGCTGCTGCTTGTCGCGATCGTAGGCAACTACCTCTATCGTGATATAACACTGCCGTTGCGTGCGCTGGCAGTGGTGATTTTAATTGCCGCAGCGGGCGGGATTGCGCTGTTGACGACCAAAGGAAAGGCAACGGTCGCATTTGCCCGTGAAGCGAGAACCGAAGTACGTAAAGTCATTTGGCCAACTCGCCAGGAAGCATTGCACACCACATTAATCGTGGCGGCGGTTACCGCTGTAATGTCCCTGATTCTCTGGGGTCTGGACGGTATCCTGGTCCGCCTGGTTTCTTTTATTACTGGCCTGAGGTTCTGAGATGTCTGAAGCTCCTAAAAAGCGCTGGTACGTCGTTCAGGCGTTTTCCGGTTTTGAAGGACGCGTAGCTACTTCCCTGCGCGAACATATTAAATTACACAACATGGAAGAGCTGTTTGGCGAAGTCATGGTGCCGACCGAAGAAGTGGTCGAAATCCGTGGCGGCCAGCGTCGCAAAAGCGAACGTAAATTCTTCCCGGGCTATGTACTGGTCCAGATGGTGATGAACGATGCCAGCTGGCACCTGGTGCGTAGCGTTCCGCGCGTAATGGGTTTCATTGGTGGTACTTCAGATCGTCCCGCTCCGATCAGTGACAAAGAAGTTGATGCAATCATGAACCGCCTGCAGCAGGTGGGTGACAAGCCGCGTCCGAAAACGCTGTTTGAACCGGGTGAAATGGTTCGCGTTAACGATGGTCCGTTCGCTGACTTTAACGGCGTAGTTGAAGAAGTTGACTACGAGAAAAGCCGCCTGAAAGTCTCTGTTTCTATCTTCGGCCGTTCTACTCCGGTAGAGCTGGACTTCGGACAGGTAGAAAAGGCGTAAGCAGCCGATCAAAAAAGCGGCGATTTAATCGTTGCACAGGGCGCGAGATTGACATACAATTTCGCGCCTTTTGTTTTTATGGGCCATGAGCCCGTAAAACGATTTTTTATACACGGGGAGCCTCTGACGAGGCGCTATTACCCAAACGAGGAAAGTAAAAATGGCTAAGAAAGTACAAGCCTACGTCAAGCTGCAGGTTGCAGCTGGTATGGCAAACCCGAGTCCGCCCGTTGGTCCGGCTCTGGGCCAGCAGGGTGTTAACATCATGGAATTCTGCAAAGCGTTCAACGCTAAGACTGATTCCGTTGAGAAAGGTCTGCCGATTCCGGTTGTTATCACCGTATATTCTGACCGTTCTTTCACTTTCGTTACCAAAACCCCGCCTGCAGCCGTTCTGCTGAAGAAAGCGGCTGGCGTTAAGTCTGGTTCCGGCAAACCGAACAAAGAGAAAGTGGGTAAAGTTACTCGCGCTCAGGTTCAGGAAATTGCGCAGACTAAAGCAGCGGACATGACTGGTGCTGACATTGAAGCGATGACTCGCTCAATCGAAGGTACTGCACGTTCCATGGGCCTGGTAGTGGAGGACTAAGACAATGGCTAAACTGACCAAGCGTATGCGCGTGATCCGTGACAAAGTTGATGCTACCAAACAGTACGACATCAACGAAGCTGTTGCCCTGCTGAAAGAGCTGGCCACTGCTAAATTCGTAGAAAGCGTTGACGTTGCCGTAAACCTCGGCATCGATGCACGTAAATCTGACCAGAACGTACGTGGTGCAACTGTACTGCCGCACGGTACTGGCCGTTCTGTACGTGTCGCCGTATTTACCCAGGGCGCGAACGCTGAAGCTGCTAAAGCTGCAGGCGCTGAACTGGTAGGTATGGAAGATCTGGCTGACCAGATCAAAAAAGGCGAAATGAACTTTGACGTTGTTATCGCTTCCCCGGATGCGATGCGCGTTGTTGGCCAGCTGGGCCAGGTTCTGGGCCCGCGCGGCCTGATGCCGAACCCGAAAGTTGGTACTGTAACCCCGAACGTTGCTGAAGCAGTTAAAAATGCTAAAGCCGGTCAGGTTCGTTATCGTAACGACAAAAACGGCATCATCCACACCACCATCGGTAAAGTTGACTTTGACGCTGACAAACTGAAAGAAAACCTGGAGTCTCTGCTGGTTGCGCTGAAAAAAGCAAAACCGTCTCAGGCTAAAGGCGTGTACATCAAGAAAATCAGCCTGTCCACTACCATGGGCGCTGGTGTTGCAGTAGATCAGGCCGGTCTGAACACCGTGACTGCTGCTTAAGTTTTGCCTTTACGTGGGGGCAAGATTTGTCTAAAATCTTACCCCCATACATTTGTCCGGTTGTCTGCCGGGTAAATCAGTAAGACAGAATTTTCGGTTGGAGCCTGGCCTTATCCAGGCCTCCGTCCAAGACCGCAGGTGTTTCGTCAGAAACTTAATTCCCTGCGTAGACGGTGACAGAACCTGAAGAATATTTTTTAAGTAGACTTTGGCTTGTTTCTGCTCACCGTATGTTAATGCGCTCTCTCATTGTGATTGAGCGTGAAGTGAGTTCCGGGGGCGACCCCGGCTATACCCAGGAGCAAAAAGCTAATGGCTTTAAATCTTCAAGACAAACAAGCAATTGTTGCTGAAGTCAGCGAAGTAGCCAAAGGCGCGCTGTCTGCGGTAGTTGCGGATTCCCGTGGCGTAACCGTAGACAAAATGACCGAACTGCGTAAAGCAGGTCGCGAAGCCGGCGTATACATGCGTGTTGTTCGTAACACCCTGCTGCGCCGTGTTGTTGAAGGTACTCAGTTCGAGTGCCTGAAAGACGCGTTTGTTGGTCCGACCCTGATTGCATACTCTATGGAACACCCGGGCGCTGCTGCTCGTCTGTTCAAAGAGTTCGCGAAAGCGAATGCAAAATTTGAGGTCAAAGCCGCTGCCTTTGAAGGTGAGCTGATCCCGGCATCCCAGATCGATCGCCTGGCAACTCTGCCGACTTACGAAGAAGCACTGGCACGCCTGATGTCGACCATGAAAGAAGCCGCTGCCGGCAAACTGGTTCGTACTCTGGCTGCTGTACGCGACGCGAAAGAAGCTGCTTAATTGCACTTTTTTGCCAAACGTATTGGCTAACGTATAAACTTTATTCTGATTTTCAGGAACAATTTAAATGTCTATCACTAAAGATCAAATCATCGAAGCAGTTGCCGCTATGTCCGTAATGGACGTTGTAGAACTGGTTTCTGCAATGGAAGAAAAATTCGGCGTTTCTGCTGCTGCTGCTGTAGCTGTAGCTGCTGGCCCGGCTGACGCTGCTGAAGAAAAAACTGAATTCGACGTAATTCTGAAAGCTGCTGGCGCTAACAAAGTTGCTGTTATCAAAGCAGTACGTGGCGCAACTGGCCTGGGTCTGAAAGAAGCAAAAGACTTGGTTGAATCTGCTCCGGCCGCTCTGAAAGAAGGCGTGAGCAAAGACGACGCAGAAGCTCTGAAAAAATCTCTGGAAGAAGCTGGCGCTGAAGTTGAAGTTAAATAAGCCAACTTTTCTGGTTGCAGCCTGAGCAATCAGGCTGATGGCTGGTGACTTTTTGGTCACCAGCCTTTTTGCGCTGTAAGGCGCCAGTAGCATTTCACACTGTTTGACTACTGGTGTGCCTTCAATGCTTGTTTCTATCGACGACTTAATATATTGCGACAGTGCCCCTCAGCCCTGTGTAAATCGCGATGAAATGGTTTAAGCGTGATAGCAACAGGCATTGCGGAAAGTCCTTCACTTTCCGGTCAACAAAATAGTGTTGCACAAACTGCCCCTTCGATGGGCAGATGGGTCGACTTGTCAGCGAGCTGAGGAACCCTATGGTTTACTCCTATACCGAGAAAAAACGTATTCGTAAGGATTTTGGTAAACGTCCACAAGTTCTGGATGTGCCTTATCTCCTTTCTATCCAGCTTGACTCGTTTCAGAAGTTTATCGAGCAAGATCCTGAAGGACAGTATGGTCTGGAAGCAGCCTTCCGTTCCGTCTTCCCGATTCAGAGCCACAGCGGTAATTCCGAGCTGCAATATGTCAGCTACCGCCTTGGCGAACCGGTTTTTGACGTTCAGGAATGTCAGATCCGCGGCGTGACTTATTCCGCACCGCTGCGTGTAAAACTGCGTCTGGTGATCTACGAACGTGAAGCGCCGGAAGGCACCGTAAAAGACATCAAAGAACAAGAAGTCTACATGGGCGAAATTCCGCTCATGACCGACAACGGTACCTTCGTTATCAACGGTACCGAGCGTGTTATCGTTTCTCAGCTGCACCGTAGCCCGGGCGTCTTCTTTGACAGCGACAAAGGTAAGACCCACTCTTCCGGTAAAGTGCTGTATAACGCACGTATCATTCCTTACCGCGGCTCCTGGCTGGATTTCGAATTCGATCCGAAAGACAACCTGTTTGTCCGTATTGACCGCCGTCGTAAACTGCCGGCTTCCATCATCCTGCGCGCGCTGGAATTCACCACTGAACAGATCCTTGACCTGTTCTTCGAAAAAGTGGTCTTTGAAATCCGCGACAACAAACTGCAGATGGAACTGGTCCCGGAACGTCTGCGTGGCGAAACCGCCTCTTTCGACATTGAAGCCAACGGCAAAATCTATGTTGAGAAAGGCCGCCGCATCACTGCGCGTCATATCCGTCAGCTGGAAAAAGACGATATCAAGCATATCGAAGTTCCGGTTGAATACATCGCTGGTAAAGTGGCTTCCAAAGACTATGTTGATGAAGCAACTGGCGAGCTGATTTGCGCAGCGAACATGGAGCTGTCTTTGGATCTGCTGGCCAAACTGAGCCAGTCTGGTCACAAGCGTATCGAAACGCTGTTCACCAACGATCTGGACCACGGCCCGTATATTTCTGAAACCTTACGCGTTGACCCGACTAACGACCGTCTGAGTGCACTGGTAGAAATCTACCGTATGATGCGCCCGGGTGAGCCACCAACACGTGAAGCCGCTGAAAGCCTGTTCGAGAACCTGTTCTTCTCCGAAGACCGCTACGATCTGTCCGCGGTAGGTCGCATGAAGTTCAACCGTTCTCTGCTGCGCAACGAGATCGAAGGCTCCGGTATCCTGAGTAAAGAAGACATCATTGATGTCATGAAAAAACTCATCGATATCCGTAACGGTAAAGGCGAAGTGGATGATATTGACCACCTCGGCAACCGTCGTATCCGTTCCGTAGGCGAAATGGCGGAAAACCAGTTCCGCGTTGGCCTGGTACGTGTAGAGCGTGCGGTGAAAGAGCGTCTGTCTCTGGGCGATCTGGATACCCTGATGCCTCAGGACATGATCAACGCCAAGCCTATTTCTGCGGCAGTGAAAGAGTTCTTCGGCTCCAGCCAGCTGTCCCAGTTTATGGACCAGAACAACCCGCTGTCTGAGATCACGCACAAACGTCGTATCTCTGCATTGGGCCCAGGCGGTCTGACCCGTGAACGTGCGGGCTTTGAAGTGCGAGACGTACACCCGACCCACTACGGCCGCGTGTGCCCAATCGAAACCCCTGAAGGTCCGAACATCGGTCTGATCAACTCCCTGTCCGTGTACGCACGTACTAACGAATACGGTTTCCTCGAAACCCCGTATCGTCTGGTGCGCGACGGTGTGGTGACCGATGAGATTCATTACCTGTCTGCTATCGAAGAAGGTAACTACGTCATCGCTCAGGCGAACTCCAACCTGGATGAAGAAGGCCACTTCGAAGAAGATCTGGTGACCTGCCGTAACAAAGGCGAATCCAGCTTGTTCAGCCGCGACCAGGTTGACTACATGGACGTATCCACCCAGCAGGTGGTATCCGTCGGTGCGTCCCTGATCCCGTTCCTGGAACACGATGACGCCAACCGTGCATTGATGGGTGCGAACATGCAACGTCAGGCGGTTCCGACTCTGCGCTCTGATAAGCCGCTGGTTGGTACCGGTATGGAACGTGCGGTAGCGGTTGACTCCGGCGTAACCGCCGTTGCCAAACGTGGCGGTACTATCCAGTACGTGGATGCTTCCCGTATCGTTATCAAAGTTAACGAAGACGAGATGTACCCGGGCGAAGCAGGTATCGACATTTATAACCTGACCAAGTACACCCGTTCTAACCAGAACACCTGTATCAACCAGACCCCTTGTGTGTCTCTGGGCGAGCCGGTTGATCGTGGTGATGTGCTGGCAGATGGTCCGTCTACTGACCTCGGTGAGCTGGCGCTCGGCCAGAACATGCGCGTGGCATTCATGCCGTGGAACGGTTACAACTTCGAAGACTCCATCCTCGTATCCGAGCGTATTGTCCAGGAAGACCGTTTCACCACCATCCATATCCAGGAACTGGCGTGTGTGTCCCGTGACACCAAACTGGGGCCTGAAGAGATAACTGCCGATATCCCGAACGTGGGTGAAGCAGCACTCTCCAAACTGGATGAGTCCGGTATCGTGTATATCGGTGCTGAAGTCCGCGGTGGCGACATTCTGGTTGGTAAAGTAACGCCGAAAGGCGAAACCCAGCTGACCCCAGAAGAGAAACTGCTGCGTGCCATCTTCGGTGAGAAAGCGTCTGACGTTAAAGACTCTTCTCTGCGCGTGCCAAACAGTGTTTCCGGTACGGTTATCGACGTTCAGGTCTTCACCCGCGATGGCGTGGAAAAAGACAAACGTGCGCTGGAAATCGAAGAAATGCAGCTCAAACAGGCGAAGAAAGATTTGTCTGAAGAGCTGTCTATCCTCGAAGCGGGTCTGTTCAGCCGTATCCGTGCGGTACTGATCTCCGGTGGTGTTGAAGCTGACAAGCTCGACAAACTGCCGCGCGATCGCTGGCTGGAACTGGGCCTGACCGACGAAGAGAAACAAAATCAGCTGGAACAGCTGGCTGAGCAGTACGACGAACTGAAACACGAGTTCGAGAAAAAACTCGAAGCGAAACGCCGCAAAATCACTCAGGGCGATGATCTGGCACCGGGCGTGCTGAAAATCGTTAAAGTTTATCTGGCTGTGAAACGTCACATCCAGCCTGGTGACAAAATGGCAGGTCGTCACGGTAACAAGGGTGTTGTTTCTAAGATCAACCCGATCGAAGACATGCCTTACGATGAAAACGGCACGCCGGTAGACATCGTACTGAACCCGCTGGGCGTACCGTCTCGTATGAATATCGGTCAGATCCTGGAAACCCACCTGGGTATGGCTGCCAAAGGCATCGGCGATAAGATCAACGCCATGCTGAAACAGCAGCAGGAAGTGGCCAAACTGCGTGAATTCATCCAGCGCGCTTACGATCTGGGTGCAGATGTTCGTCAGAAAGTTGACCTGAACACCTTCACTGATGATGAAGTGCTGCGTCTGGCTGAAAACCTGCGTAAAGGTATGCCGATTGCAACGCCGGTATTCGACGGTGCAAAAGAAGCGGAAATTAAAGAGCTGCTGAAACTGGGTGACCTGCCGACTTCCGGCCAGATCACGCTGTTTGACGGCCGTACCGGTGAACAGTTTGAGCGTCAGGTAACCGTCGGTTACATGTACATGCTGAAACTGAACCACCTGGTCGACGACAAAATGCATGCTCGTTCTACCGGTTCTTACAGCCTGGTTACTCAGCAGCCGCTGGGTGGTAAGGCACAGTTCGGTGGCCAGCGCTTCGGGGAGATGGAAGTGTGGGCGCTGGAAGCATACGGCGCCGCCTATACCCTGCAGGAAATGCTCACCGTTAAGTCTGATGACGTGAACGGCCGTACTAAGATGTATAAAAACATCGTAGACGGTAATCACCAGATGGAACCGGGCATGCCGGAATCCTTCAACGTACTGTTGAAAGAGATCCGTTCGCTGGGTATCAACATCGAACTGGAAGACGAGTAATACTCGCTCAAACAGGTTCAGGGTGCCGGGGTAAAACCCGGCACTTGAGAGTGCTAACTCCGACGGGAGCAAATCCGTGAAAGACTTATTAAAGTTTCTGAAAGCGCAAACTAAAACCGAAGAGTTTGATGCGATCAAAATTGCTCTGGCTTCGCCAGACATGATCCGTTCATGGTCTTTCGGTGAAGTTAAAAAGCCGGAAACCATCAACTACCGTACGTTCAAACCTGAGCGTGACGGTCTGTTCTGCGCCCGTATCTTTGGGCCAGTGAAAGACTACGAGTGCCTGTGCGGTAAGTACAAGCGCCTGAAACACCGCGGTGTTATCTGTGAGAAGTGCGGCGTTGAAGTGACCCAGACCAAAGTACGTCGTGAACGTATGGGCCACATCGAGCTGGCGTCTCCGACTGCGCACATCTGGTTCCTGAAATCTCTGCCGTCCCGTATCGGCCTGCTGCTGGATATGCCGCTGCGCGATATCGAACGCGTACTGTACTTCGAATCTTATGTTGTTATCGAAGGCGGGATGACCAACCTGGAACGCCGTCAGATCCTGACGGAAGAACAGTATCTGGACGCGCTGGAAGAGTTCGGTGACGAATTCGACGCGAAGATGGGTGCTGAAGCTATCCAGGCGCTGCTGAAGAACATGGATCTGGAGCAGGAATGCGAAACCCTGCGCGAAGAGTTGAACGAAACCAACTCTGAAACCAAACGCAAAAAGCTGACCAAACGCATCAAGCTGCTGGAAGCTTTCGTACAGTCTGGTAATAAACCAGAGTGGATGATCCTGACCGTTCTGCCGGTACTGCCGCCAGATCTGCGTCCGTTGGTTCCGCTGGACGGTGGCCGTTTTGCGACGTCTGACCTGAACGATCTGTATCGTCGCGTCATTAACCGTAACAACCGTCTGAAACGTCTGCTGGATCTGGCGGCTCCTGATATCATCGTACGCAACGAAAAACGTATGCTGCAGGAAGCGGTAGATGCCCTGCTGGATAACGGCCGTCGCGGTCGTGCCATCACCGGCTCTAACAAACGTCCTCTGAAATCTTTGGCCGACATAATCAAAGGTAAACAGGGTCGTTTCCGTCAGAACCTGCTGGGTAAACGTGTTGACTACTCCGGTCGTTCTGTTATCACCGTAGGTCCATACCTGCGTCTGCATCAGTGCGGTCTGCCGAAGAAAATGGCACTGGAACTGTTCAAACCGTTCATCTATGGCAAGCTGGAACTGCGTGGCCTCGCGACCACCATCAAAGCCGCCAAGAAAATGGTAGAGCGCGAAGAAGCCGTGGTTTGGGATATCCTGGATGAAGTTATCCGCGAACACCCGGTCATGCTGAACCGTGCGCCGACCCTGCACCGTCTGGGTATTCAGGCATTTGAACCGATCCTTATCGAAGGTAAAGCAATGCAGCTGCACCCGCTGGTGTGTGCGGCATACAACGCCGACTTCGATGGTGACCAGATGGCAATCCACGTACCGCTGACCCTGGAAGCCCAGCTGGAAGCGCGTGCGCTGATGATGTCTACCAACAACATCCTGTCCCCGGCAAACGGTGATCCAATCATCGTTCCGTCTCAGGACGTGGTGTTGGGTCTGTACTACATGACCCGTGACCGTATCAACGCCAAAGGCGAAGGTATGGTGCTGACTGGCCCGAAAGAAGCGGAACGTCTGTACCGCTCCGGTCTGGCTGAGCTGCACGCTCGCGTTAAAGTACGTATCACCGAGTTCGAAAAAGACGAACAGGGTAACTTTGTGGCGGTAACGTCAATCAAAGACACCACTGTTGGTCGTGCGATCCTGTGGATGATCGTGCCGAAAGGCCTGCCGTACACCATCGTGAACCAGGCACTGGGTAAAAAAGCGATCTCCAAAATGCTGAACGCTTGCTACCGTACTCTGGGCCTGAAACCGACCGTTATCTTCGCTGACCAGATCATGTATACCGGCTTTGCCTATGCAGCCCGTTCTGGTTCTTCCGTTGGTATCGATGACATGGTTATCCCGGCGAAAAAAGCCGAGATCGTTGCTGAAGCCGAAGCCGAAGTTGCTGAGATTCAGGAACAGTTCCAGTCTGGTCTGGTTACCGCTGGCGAACGCTACAACAAAGTTATCGATATCTGGGCCGCGGCCAACGACCGTGTTTCCAAAGCGATGATGGAAAACCTGCAAACCGAAACGGTCATTAACCGTCACGGTGAAGAAGAGCAGCAGGTGTCGTTTAACAGCATCTACATGATGGCCGACTCCGGCGCGCGTGGCTCCCCGGCACAGATTCGTCAGCTGGCCGGTATGCGTGGTCTGATGGCGAAGCCAGATGGCTCCATCATCGAAACGCCAATCACTGCGAACTTCCGTGAAGGTCTGAACGTACTCCAGTACTTCATCTCCACCCACGGTGCGCGTAAAGGTCTGGCGGATACCGCGCTGAAAACCGCGAACTCCGGTTACCTGACGCGTCGTCTGGTTGACGTGGCACAGGATCTGGTTGTTACCGAAGATGACTGCGGCACATTCGAAGGCATCACTATGACGCCGGTTATCGAAGGTGGCGACGTTAAAGAACCACTGCGCGATCGCGTACTGGGTCGTGTAACGGCTGAAGACGTACTGAAACCGGGCACCGCAGATATTCTGGTTCCGCGTAACACCTTGCTGCACGAGCAGCAGTGTGACCTGCTGGAAGAGAACTCTGTTGACTCCGTCAAAGTGCGTTCTGTTGTATCCTGTGACACTGACTTCGGTGTGTGTGCGCACTGCTACGGTCGTGACCTGGCCCGCGGCCACCTGGTGAACAAAGGTGAAGCGATCGGTGTTATCGCGGCACAGTCCATCGGTGAACCGGGTACTCAGCTGACCATGCGTACGTTCCACATCGGTGGTGCGGCATCACGTGCGGCTGCTGAATCCAGCATTCAGGTGAAAAACAAGGGTAGCATCAAGCTGTCTAACGCCAAGTCTGTTGTTAACTCCAGCGGTAAACTGGTTATTACTTCCCGTAATACCGAGCTGAAGCTGATCGACGAATTTGGCCGTACTAAAGAAAGCTATAAAGTCCCTTACGGTTCCGTACTGTCTAAAGGTGATGGCGAACAGGTTGCCGGCGGTGAAACCGTTGCCAACTGGGATCCGCACACCATGCCGGTAATCACCGAGGTGGCAGGTTTCGTTCGCTTTACTGACATGATAGATGGCCAGACCATCACCCGTCAGACTGATGAACTGACCGGTCTGTCTTCTCTGGTGGTTCTGGATTCTGCAGAACGTACCGGTGGTGGTAAAGATCTGCGTCCGGCACTGAAAATTGTTGATGCCAACGGCGACGACGTAATGATTCCGGGCTCTGATATGCCGGCGCAATACTTCCTGCCTGGTAAAGCGATTGTTCAGCTGGAAGATGGCGTTAAGATCAGTTCTGGTGACACCCTGGCGCGTATTCCGCAGGAATCCGGCGGTACCAAGGATATCACCGGTGGTCTGCCGCGCGTTGCGGACCTGTTCGAAGCCCGCCGTCCGAAAGAGCCGGCAATCCTGGCTGAAATCAGCGGTATCATCTCCTTCGGTAAAGAAACCAAAGGCAAACGTCGTCTGGTTATCACGCCGGTTGACGGTAGCGATCCTTACGAAGAGATGATTCCGAAATGGCGTCAGCTGAACGTGTTCGAAGGTGAACGCGTTGAACGTGGTGACGTGGTTTCTGATGGTCCGGAAGCACCGCATGACATCCTGCGTCTGCGCGGCGTTCACGCGGTAACCCGTTACATCGTGAACGAAGTACAGGACGTTTACCGTCTGCAGGGCGTTAAGATCAACGATAAACACATTGAAGTTATCGTTCGTCAGATGCTGCGTAAAGCCACCATTGCCAGCGCCGGTAGCTCCGACTTCCTGGAAGGTGAACAGGTTGAATACTCTCGCGTCAAGATCGCTAACCGCGAACTGGAAGAGAACGGCAAAGTGGCGGCAACCTATGCTCGCGACCTGCTGGGTATCACCAAAGCCTCTCTGGCAACTGAGTCCTTCATCTCTGCGGCATCGTTCCAGGAAACAACTCGTGTCCTGACCGAAGCAGCCGTTGCGGGTAAACGCGACGAACTGCGTGGCCTGAAAGAGAACGTTATTGTGGGTCGTCTGATCCCGGCCGGTACCGGTTACGCGTACCACCAGGATCGTGCACGTCGCCGCGCAGCGGGTGAAACCCCTGTTGCACCGCAGGTTAGCGCAGAAGAGGCTTCTGCCAACCTGGCAGAACTGCTGAACGCAGGTCTGGGTGGCAATAACAACAACGATTAATCGTTGGCACCATAATGAAAAACCCGCTTCGGCGGGTTTTTTTATATCTGCAATTCAGTTAACGCATCGCGACAGATTAGCGTGCCGGTCGCCCCAGGTAACCGTCCCAGTCCTTCCATACTGGCTGGAGTCCGGCGGCAACCAGCATCTGCGCCACTTCATCCGGCGTACGGCCATCATGGGGGGCAAACTGCTCCAGCTCCGGTTTATCGCCATCGGCATAGCCACCGGGTTGGGTGCGGGAGAACGCGCTAACGTGGTTAATCACCAGCGGCACCACGTGATCGCGGAACCACGGTGACTCTCGGGTTGAGAGAGACAACTCCACATCAGGCGACATAATGCGAAAGGCACAAATCACCTGTAATAACTGGCGCTCGTCCATCAGGGAGGCGGGCTGAACACCGCCCGCACAGGGACGCAGGCGCGGGAACGACACCGAATAGCGGCTCTGCCAGTAGTGTTGTTGTAGCCACAACAGGTGCTCCGCCACCATATAGCAGTCCACCCGCCAGCTGTCTGACAAGCCAATCAGTGCCCCAAGGCCGATGCGATCAATGCCCGCCCGCCCCAGACGGTCCGGGGTTTCCAGCCGCCAGAAGAAGTCCTGTTTCTTACCGCGTAGATGGTGGCGGGCATAGGTGGCCTCATGATAGGTCTCCTGATAGACCATCACCCCATCAAGGCCGAGATTTTTCAGCTCGGCGTACTCTTCTTCGGCCAGGGGCTGCACTTCCATTTGCAGGGAACTGAACTGGCTGCGGATATAGGGCAGGTGGCGGCGGAAGTAATCCATGCCCACTTTGGTCTGGTGCTCACCGGTGACCAGTAACAGATGACTAAAACCCAGGGCCCGGATGGCGGCACACTCCCGGGCGATTTCGTCTTCATCAAGGGTTTTGCGCTTCAGATGGTTACTCATCGAAAAGCCGCAGTAGGTGCAGTCATTGGCGCACAGGTTGGAAAGGTACAGCGGCACATAAAAACTGACGGTGTTGCCAAAGCGCTGGCGGGTCAGGGCATGGGCTTTTTGCGCCATGGGCTCCAGGTACCCGGCCGCTGCCGGGGATAACAGGGCCAGCATATCCTCCCGATCGGGACGGCGGGCGGCGAGGGCGGCCTCTACATCGCGCGGGGTCTTGCTGTTAATCCGCAGCCGGATATCGTCGTGATCCAGTTGCCGCCAGCGTTGGGTAAAGGTTTCCATTAGCATTGCTCCAGAAAGCCTGTCAGCGGGCTGGTGGCCTGGGCATAGATATGGCGTTTACCGGGGCCAGACTGGGCGGCAATTTGCCCGGCCTCTACGGCGAGGCGGAATGCCCGGGCCATTTGTACCGGGTCATCCGCCACGGCGATAGCGGTATTCACCAGCACCGCATCGGCCCCCATCTCCAGCGCTTCACAGGCGTGGTGCGGCACGCCGATCCCGGCATCCACCACCACCGGTACCCGGGCTTGCTCAATAATAATCTCCAGCATGGCGCGGGTTTGCAGGCCCTGATTAGAGCCAATCGGCGCCCCGAGGGGCATCACGGCGGCGCATCCGGCTTCTTCCAGCCGTTTACACAGCACCGGATCGGCACCGCAGTACGGCAGGACCACAAAGCCCTGCTTCACCAGGGCGTCCGCCGCTTTCAGGGTTTCGATGGGGTCCGGCAGTAAATAGCGGGCATCCGGGTGGATTTCCAGTTTTACCCAGTGGGTGCCCAGCGCTTCCCGGGCCAGCTGGGCGGCAAAAATCGCCTCTTCAGCGGTTTTTGCCCCAGACGTATTGGGCAGCAGGCTAATGCCCAGGGCCCGGAGCGGGGTGAGGATATCATCGCGCTGGCCCTGCAAATCCAGGCGTTTCATGGCCAGGGTAACCAGTTGTGAGCCGGAGGCGGTGATCGCCGCGGTCATCACATCCGGTGAGGCAAATTTGCCGGTGCCGGTGAACAGCGGCGACGAGAACGTTTTATCAGCAATCTGTAACATATTAACCCCCGGCGATAGCCTGGAAGAGCAGGATCTGATCCCCGTCGTGCAGGGGATGCTGCTGCCACTGCCCCCGGGGAATAATGGTTTGATTAATGGCCAGGGCGCAGCCTGACTGGCGGATATCCAGTTGTGCCAGTAAGTCGCTGACGCTGCAGCCGTCCGGGCATTGGACTGTCTGGTCGTTAAACTGAATCTGCATGGTGCTCTCCGCAAACCGGGCAATCTGGCGCACGGCGTAACTCCAGGGAACGCCACTGGTGCTGGCGGGCATCAAACAGCTGCAAGTGGCCACTGGCCACCGGCATGCCGCAGAGCAGTTTCAGCGCCTCCAGGGCTTGTAAAGTGCCCATTACGCCGACCACCGGGCCAAGGACACCGGCGGTGCGGCAATTGCGGGCCGGTTCATCGTCCTCCGGCCACAGGCAGCGATAACAGCCGTTGCTCCACGGGGGGGTCAGCACCATCAACTGGCCGCCGAACCCCACAGCGCTGGCGCTGATAAGCGGGGTATCCTGGGTGACACAGGCGGTGTTGATTGCCTGGCGGCTGGCCATATTGTCGGTGCAGTCGAGCACCAGATCCGCCTGGGCTACCGCCTGGCGCAAGGAGTTACCGGATAACCGCTGCGGGAGGGCATCCACGCGGATGGACGGGTTGATCCGCGCCAGCTGGCGTTTAGCCACCTCCGCCTTGGGTTGTTCAAGATCATGGGAACTGAACAGGATCTGGCGCTGGAGGTTGCTGATGTGCACCGTGTCGTCATCGGCCAGGACCAGATGGCCGACACCGGCCCCGGCCAGGTAAAGTGCCGCCGGCGATCCCAGCCCACCGAGGCCGATAATCAGTACCCGGCTGGCCAGCAGCTTTTGCTGGCCCTCCAGGGCGACATCCTCCAGCAATAGCTGGCGGCTATAACGCATAAAATCCGCGTCATTCATCCCCGGCTCCTGCGATGTCCAGTAATTGCGCCGTGGCCTGGCGCCAGTCCGGCGCCTGGGTAATGGCGCTGACCACGGCAATACTGCCGACGCCGGTGTCCATTACCGCTTGTGCCCGGTCAATGCTGATGCCGCCAATGGCCACGGTCGGATATGCTCCCAGGCGCTGGATATGCGCTGCCAGCTGTGCCAGCCCCTGGGGGGCAGAAGGCATCTGTTTGGTTTGGGTAGGGAACACATGGCCGAGGGCGATATACGACGGTTTTGCCGCCAGCGCGACGTCGATTTCCATATCGTCATGGGTCGAAACCCCCAGCCGCAACCCGGCCTGACGGATGGCGTCCAGATCGGTGGTTTCCAGATCTTCCTGACCCAGATGGACCCCATAAGCGCGATGCGCGATGGCCAGCTGCCAGTAATCGTTAATAAACAGCCGGGCGTTATAGCGCTTGCCCAGGGCGATAGCCGCTATCACATCGGCCTCGACCTCATGGTCCTGCTTGTCTTTAATGCGCAGCTGGATAGTACGCACACCGGCATCCAGCAGGCGGGCAATCCACTCTACCGAGTCAACCACCGGGTAGAGGCCCAGGTGCTGGGGCATTGCGGGAAAATCAGGTTGGTACAGCATTATATTTCCTCCTGGCGGAGGTAGATCTCTCCGCCTTTCGCCCGGAAGGACTGCGACATATCCGCCATACCGGCATCAATCTGCTGGCGGGCCGCGTAGTCGCGCACTTCCTGGCTGATTTTCATTGAACAGAATTTGGGGCCGCACATCGAACAAAAGTGGGCCACTTTGCCGGATTCCTGGGGCAGTGTTTCATCGTGATATGCCCGGGCGGTAAACGGGTCCAGCGCGAGATTAAATTGGTCTTCCCAGCGGAATTCAAAACGCGCCTTAGACATGGCGTTATCGCGGATCTGCGCCCCGGGGTGCCCCTTGGCCAGATCCGCCGCGTGGGCGGCAATTTTGTAGGTAATCAGCCCCTGGCGGACATCTTCTTTGTTCGGCAGGCCGAGGTGTTCCTTCGGGGTGACATAGCACAGCATGGCGCAGCCGAACCAGCCGATCATCGCGGCGCCGATCCCGGAGGTAAAATGATCATAACCCGGGGCGATATCCGTGGTGAGTGGGCCGAGGGTGTAAAACGGCGCGGCGTGGCAGTGATCCAGCTCTTCGGTCATATTGCGCTGGATCATATGCATCGGCACATGGCCCGGGCCTTCGATCATCACCTGAACATCATACTCCCAGGCGATTTTGGTCAGCTCGCCGAGGGTATGTAACTCGGCGAATTGCGCTTCATCGTTGGCATCCTGAATCGATCCTGGCCGCAGCCCGTCACCGAGGGAGAGGGCCACATCGTAGGCGGCGCAGATAGCGCAGATCTCCCGGAAGTGCTGGTAGAGGAAGTTTTCCTGGTGGTGGGACAGGCACCACTTGGCCATGATCGACCCGCCGCGCGACACGATCCCGGTCAGGCGTTTCGCCATCATCGGTACGTAGCGCAGCAGCACTCCGGCGTGAATCGTAAAGTAATCCACCCCCTGTTCCGCCTGTTCCAGCAGCGTATCGCGGAACATCGCCCAGTTGAGATCCTCCGCGACACCGTTAACCTTCTCCAGCGCCTGGTAGATAGGCACAGTACCAATAGGGACCGGGCTGTTACGCAGGATCCACTCCCGTGTCTCATGGATATAACGCCCGGTGGAGAGATCCATCACCGTATCGGCCCCCCAGCGGGTAGACCACACCAGTTTCTCAACTTCTTCTTCAATGGAAGAGGTCACCGCCGAGTTGCCGATATTGGCGTTGACCTTCACCAGAAAGTTGCGCCCGATGATCATCGGTTCCGATTCCGGGTGGTTAATATTGGCGGGAATAATGGCGCGCCCGGCGGCGACTTCATCCCGCACAAATTCCGCCGTGATATTTTCCGGTAGCCGGGCACCAAACCCCTGGCCCGGGTGCTGGTGGCGTAATACCTCGCCACGGATGCGTTCCCGGCCCATGTTTTCACGGATGGCGATAAACTCCATTTCCGGGGTCACAATTCCCTGGCGGGCATAGTGGAGCTGGGTTACGCATTTTCCCGGCCGGGCGCGTTTGGGCTGGGGCAGGGCTTGAAAGCGCAATTCATCAAAACCGTCGTCCGCCAGGCGCTGGCGGCTCCAGGCGGAACTGCGGCTCGCCAGCGGCTCAGTATCATCACGTTGCTGGATCCACGGCTGGCGCAGTTTCGCCAGGCCTTCACGGACATTCACCCCGATTGCCGGATCGCCGTAGGGACCGGAGGTGTCATACACCGGGATAGCCTCGTTCTCTTCGTATTGTGGGGAGGCAGGATCGCCGCCGAGCAGGGTTGGGCTGAGCTGGATCTCGCGCATCGGCACACGAATGTCATCCCGGCTACCGGTGAGGTAAATACGCCGTGAGTTCGGGTAATGGGTGCCTTCGAGGGTATCAATAAAATGCTGGGCGGCGGCGCGTTGCTCGCGGCGGCTGGGTTTTTCTGTGGTGTTGGACATAGCACATTTCCGGTTTATACGCAGAATATGGCTTGTCAGAACGACGGAAGGAGTAATTCAACCTGGCGGATCATCGGGGATATGCCGGGGGAAAACCCCACAGCGATACCAGGCAAAACGGTATTTACTCTTGTTCCCTTCGCAGGTTTTAACCTGATCAGGTTCCGCGGATCCCGAATTAACGGTCTCAGCCCGTGGGTTAACCGGCAGGGTTAACACTGGGCACTCCGACAAGATACATCCCCGCTTACTGCGGGGGCAAAGTTGTAAACTACTCGTTAATACACAGAAACTCAAGCAGGATGGGACAATTGATTATCATCGTTGGCACTGCTGTCTTGCTCAATGCCGAGGGCGATGAGAATCAAGCGATCTTCCAGGGCAAAACGCGACTCCATCGCTTCCCCCAGCCCGGATAGCGCCTGCTGAAATTCCGCAAAATCGTCATGATCCAGGGCACTTTCCAGGTGAAGATCGTAGTAGGCCATAATATGCTGGGTGTTGGCTTCCAGCAGTGGACACAGCTGCGTGGCGGCCAACTGCGCGTCATTTCCTTTCATTTCCCGGATAATACGCGCATAAATATGGAAATGACCGGCGGACAGATAGTCCACCAGTCCCTGGCAAAAGGCATCCAGGGCGGTTTCGTCGATAGCCGCCAGTGAATTCCTGGCCGGTTTCAGGCCCACCAGGTTATACCAGGCAACTAACAGGTGCTTTCTGTCCAGCAGCCATTGGCCAACGAGCTCATTACTGCCGTCAACGCGTTCAGTCAGGTTTTTTAGCCGGTTTAACATGTTTGACTCCGTCTCTAAGGTAAGCCGCACTGTTAGTAAAAATGTAAGTAAAATGTGAATACGAGAGTGCCAGTGAAGCTGGGGTAGCGCAAGTGTTAGCAGATCGCATAACTGAAAAATTAGATCACGGTTGGTGGATAGTCAGCCACGGCCATAAATTATGGCTCCCGGCAGGGGGGCTGCCCTACGGCACCGCCGCAGACTGGGGGCTGGCGGGGGTTTTTGCCCGTCAGATTGGTGAGTGGCAGGGGGAACCGGTCTGGCTGGTTTGCCAGTCGCAACCCGGAGAGATGGGCTCAGTACGCCAGCTTATTGACCAGGAGCCCGGGCTGTTCCAATTGGCGGGCCGGGGGGTACAGCTGGCAGAGTTTTACCGCTCCCATCAATACTGCGGCTACTGTGGCCACGAGATGCATCCCAGTAAGACCGAATGGGCGATGCTGTGCAATCACTGCCGGGAGCGCTATTACCCGCAGATAGCCCCCTGTATTATCGTTGCCATTCGCCGGGACGACACGATTTTACTGGCCCAGCATACCCGCCATCGTAACGGGGTATATACCGTACTGGCGGGGTTTGTGGAGGTTGGCGAAACCCTGGAGCAGGCGGTTGCCAGAGAGGTGATGGAAGAGAGCAGCATCAGGGTGAAAAACCTGCGTTATGTCAGCTCCCAGCCCTGGCCCTTCCCACAATCCCTGATGATGGCCTTTACGGCGGAGTACGCCGGGGGAGAGATAGCCATTGATCGTAAGGAGTTACTGGACGCCGGCTGGTATCGTTATGACCAGTTACCCTTGCTGCCTGCTGTGGGCACCGTGGCGCGGCGGTTAATTGAAGATACTGTCGCCCGGTGTCGGGCCGGTTGTGAATGACATGTTACACTGACGTCCCCGTTGAGACAGGAAATGGATGAATGACCGAACTTAAAAACGATCGTTACCTGCGCGCCTTGCTGCGCCAGCCAGTAGATATGACGCCAGTATGGATGATGCGCCAGGCGGGGCGCTATTTACCGGAATATAAAGCTACTCGCGCCGAAGCCGGGGATTTTATGTCCCTGTGCCGTAATGCCGAGCTGGCCTGCGAGGTGACACTGCAGCCATTGCGCCGTTACCCGCTGGATGCGGCGATTTTATTCTCCGATATTCTTACTATCCCGGATGCGATGGGCCTCGGGCTGAGCTTTGGTGCTGGCGAAGGCCCGCGCTTTGCCCGGCCGGTAACCTGTAAAGCGGATGTGGATCGCATCCCGGTGCCGGATCCGGAAGATGAGCTGCGCTATGTGATGGATGCCGTTCGCACCATCCGCCGTGAGCTGAAAGGTGACGTGCCGTTGATTGGCTTCTCCGGGAGCCCCTGGACCCTGGCCACTTATATGGTGGAAGGCAGCGGCAGTAAAGCCTTCACGGTGATCAAAAAAATGATGTACACCGAGCCGCAGACCCTGCATGCCTTGCTGGAGAAACTCGCCCAGAGCGTTATCTTGTACCTCAATGCGCAGATCCGCGCGGGCGCCCAGTCAGTGATGATTTTTGACACATGGGGTGGTGTGCTGACCGGCCAGGATTATCAGCAGTTCTCCCTCGACTATATGCATAAGATTGTTGATGGCCTGCTGCGGGAAAATGACGGACGCCGGGTGCCGGTGACCCTCTTTACCAAAGGCGGCGGCCAGTGGCTGGAGGCAATGGCGGCTACCGGGTGCGATGCACTGGGGCTTGACTGGAGCACTGATATTGCCGATGCCCGCCGCCGGGTAGGGGATAAAGTCGCCCTGCAGGGCAATATGGACCCTTCCGTTCTGTATGCGCCCGCGGCGCGTATTGAGCAGGAAGTGG
Source organism: Shimwellia pseudoproteus (assembly GCF_016415625.1). GTDB lineage: Bacteria > Pseudomonadota > Gammaproteobacteria > Enterobacterales > Enterobacteriaceae > Shimwellia > Shimwellia pseudoproteus. The sequence goes on along the minus strand of NZ_WBXP01000043.1, from coordinate 6,098 downwards.
CTGCTATTCTGGCAGGATTTGGCCACGGGGAAGGGCACGTGTTCAACCTCGGCCACGGTATTCACCAGGATATCCCGCCTGAGCATCCTGGTGCCTTTGTTGATGCGGTGCACCGCCTGTCGGTGCCTTACCACCGTTAAGGAGTCGGCTATGGATCTTGCCGCGCTGCGCGCGCAGCAGTTGGATCTGGCGCAACAGGTGATCGTGGAGGATCGGTTTATCGCGGATCCGCCACGCTGGATCGGCGGTGCCGATGTCGGTTTCGAAGACGAGGGAACTATCACCCGGGCCGCGCTGGTGGTCCTGGCGTGGCCCTCCCTGAACCTGGTGGAGTATCAGGTTGCCAGAATCCCAACGGTGATGCCCTATATTCCGGGGTTTCTCTCTTTCCGGGAGACCCCGGCCCTGGCGGTGGCCTGGCAGCAACTGGCGCATAAACCGGATCTGTTGCTGGTGGATGGCCACGGTATTGCCCACCCGCGCCGCCTGGGGGTGGCCAGCCACTTTGGATTGATGATTGACGTGCCGACCATCGGGGTGGCGAAGAAGCGCCTGTGCGGGCGCTATACGTTGCCTTCCGATTCCCCGGGCGCCCTGGCGCCTTTGGTGGATAAGGACCAGCCCCTGGGGTGGGTATGGCGCAGTAAAGCGCGCTGTAATCCGCTGTTTGTCTCCACGGGGCACCGGATAAGCGCCGATACAGCGCTCAGTTGGGTACAGCGCTGTATGGCGGGGTATCGCCTGCCGGAGCCGACCCGCTGGGCGGATGCGGTAGCGTCACGGAAACCGGCATTTTTGCGCTGGCAGGAAATCCACCAATGATTGCTGTACACTGCCAGCATTATCGCCTTTACGAGATGGTTTAATGTTACAGAACCCAATTCATTTGCGCCTTGAGAAGCTGGAAAGCTGGCAGCATGTCACCTTTATGGCCAGCCTGTGTGAACGCATGTATCCGAACTATGCCATGTTTTGCCAGCAAACGGCGTTTGGTGACGGGCAGATCTACCGCCGTATTCTCGATCTGGTGTGGGAGACGTTAACCGTCAAAGACGCCAAAGTGAATTTCGACAGCCAGCTGGAGAAGCTGGAAGAAGCGATTCCGGTCGGTGATGACTATGATATCTACGGTGTCTGGCCTGCCATTGATGCCTGTGTGGCCTTAAGCGAATTGCTGCACTCCCTGCTGAGTGGTGAAACCACCGAGCACGCCATCGACGTCAGTAAAACATCAATTACCACTGTCGCGATGCTGGAAATGACTCAGGCCGGACGGGAAATGACCGAGGAAGAGCTCAAACTTAACCCTGCCGTAGAACAGGAATGGGACATCCAGTGGGAGATTTTCCGCCTGCTGGCGGCCTGTGAAGAGCGGGACATTGAGCTGATTAAAGGGCTGCGTGCAGACCTGCGCGAGGCCGGTAGTAGCAATATCGGTATAAATTTGCAGCAATAGGACAACAAAACGTGACTTACTGCCTGTTTTGTCATGCCTGAAGGCTTCCAATTAACCCCCCGTCTGGTCTACATTTGTGGGGCGAAAAAAAGTGGCTATCGGTGCGTGTATGCAGGAGAGTGCTATTCAGGCATTTCCGTCGCACTCGATGCTTAGCAAGCGATAAACACATTGTAAGGATAACTTATGAATAAGACTCAACTGATTGATGTAATTGCTGACAAGGCTGACCTGTCTAAAGCGCAAGCGAAAGCCGCGCTGGAATCCACTCTGGCAGCGATTACTGAGTCTCTGAAAGAAGGTGATGCAGTTCAACTGGTAGGCTTCGGTACCTTCAAGGTGAACCACCGTGCTGAGCGTACTGGCCGCAACCCGCAGACCGGTAATGAAATCAAAATCGCCGCAGCTAACGTGCCGGCATTTGTTTCTGGTAAAGCACTGAAAGACGCTGTTAAGTAAGCCACGGCGAAACAGTGAAGCGTGTTGACAGAGGGGCGGTAAAGCCCCTTTTGTTTAATTGGCATAAGCCTGAGCGGCCTATGTTTAACTGGCGTAACGCCACGTTACTGGCCAGCGCGCTGTTATTACAGGCTTGCAGCAGCAAGTCTGCTATTCCCCCTTTTACCGCCAGTGGTTATACCGCTGATGACGGTGTGGTACGTATCTGGCGTAAAGACGAAGCCCAGGGCAGTGTCCATATCCTCGCCGTTGTGAGCCCGTGGGGCAAAGGCGCGACCGCAACCCGCGAGTACCGCTGGCAGGATGACCGGCTGGCGTCTATCGAACTGACTGAATTCAGTAAGCCCCAGGAGCACGTGAAGGTGCGCTTTGATGAAAAAGGCGGCCTGAGCTTTATGCAGCACGAAGTCGACAATAACAAGCAGCAGCTCTCCAGTGACCAGATAGCCCTTTACCAGTACCGGGCGACACAGCTTAAACAGACCAGCGATGCTTTGCGTAGCGGCCGCGTTAACCTGTATCAGGGGCGCTGGCAGCCGGATGGTAAGGTCGTAACCTGCGATGGCAAAACCGCAGAGCCTGCACTGGAGAACGCGGCGATTGATTATATTCGCCAGCGACAAAGCCACTCTGCGGTGGCGGTGGATATTGCCTGGCTGGAAGCACCGGAAGGGGCGCAGTTATTGCTGGTGGCCAATGAGGACTTCTGCCGCTGGAATCCTGATGCATCAACCTTCTGATTGCCCTGGACTGCCGCAATAAAAAAGCCGCCCGCAGGCGGCTATAGCGCGACTACACGGCTCAGTCTGCCTGTTGCTCTCTGGCAATGGCCCGGTAACCAATATCTTTACGGCAGAAGCCGCCTTCCCAGTCGATCTGTGATAACAGCTGATAAGCGCGCTGCTGCGCTTGCTCAACACTATTACCCAGCGCCGTCACACAGAGCACCCGGCCGCCGTTGGTCAGCACCTGTTGCTCCCCGGACAGCACCGTTCCCGCGTGGAAGACTTTGCTATCTGCAGCTTCCCCAGTGGGCAGGCCGTGGATCACATCACCTTTGCGATAATCCCCGGGGTAACCGCCAGCGGCCATTACCACGCCTAAGGATGCACGCGGATCCCACTCAGAGGTTTGGGTATCCAGCTTACCGTCACAGGCGGCCAGGCACAGCGCCACCAGATCAGACTTCATGCGCAGCATGATAGGCTGGGTTTCCGGATCGCCAAACCGGCAGTTAAACTCAATCACTTTCGGGTTGCCTTGTTTGTCGATCATCAAGCCGGCATACAGGAAGCCCGTATAGGTATTCCCTTCTGCCGCCATGCCGCGCACGGTTGGCCAGATAATCCGTTCCATGGTGCGCTGGTGGATCTCATCAGTGACCACCGGCGCCGGGGAGTAAGCCCCCATACCGCCGGTATTTGGGCCGGTGTCACCATCACCCACCCGCTTATGATCCTGGCTGGTGGCCATTGGCAGCACGTGCTCACCGTCCACCATGACGATAAAGCTGGCTTCTTCGCCATCGAGGAATTCTTCAATCACAATGCGGTGGCCCGCATCGCCAAATGCGTTACCCGCCAGCATATCCTGGACGGCGGCTTCGGCCTCGGCGAGGGTCATGGCAACGATAACCCCCTTCCCGGCGGCCAGGCCGTCGGCTTTGATAACGATCGGCGCGCCTTTGTCACGCAGGTAAGCCAGGGCTGGCTCAACCTCGGTGAAGTTCTGGTACTCCGCCGTCGGGATGTGATGGCGGGCAAGAAAGTCTTTGGTAAACGCTTTAGAGCCTTCCAGCTGGGCGGCGCCCTGGGTTGGCCCGAAGATGGTCAGGCCCGCCGCCCGGAAGGCATCCACCACGCCAATCACCAGCGGGGCTTCTGGGCCGACAATCGTCAGGTCTACTTTCTCACGCTGGGCAAAGCGCAACAGCGCCGGAATATCCGTTGGGCTGATGTCCACATTCTGGAGCGCGGGTTCCAGTGCGGTACCGGCATTGCCCGGTGCGACAAATACTGTCTCAACCAGTGGGGACTGGGCGGCTTTCCAGCCCAGGGCATGTTCACGCCCGCCGTTACCAATAACGAGTACTTTCATGGTGTCGCTCCCTGATTAATGACGGAAGTGGCGCATATTAGTGAAGATCATGGCAATGCCGTGTTCGTCGGCAGCGGCAATGACCTCTTCATCACGGATAGATCCGCCCGGCTGGATAATACAGGTCACCCCGACGCCGGCGGCGGCATCAATACCGTCGCGGAACGGGAAGAACGCATCCGATGCCATGGCTGAACCTTTTACTTCCAGCCCTTCATCTGCTGCTTTGATCCCGGCAATTTTCGCCGAGTAGACGCGGCTCATCTGGCCGGCGCCAATGCCGATGGTCATGTTCTCTTTGGCATAGACGATAGCGTTGGACTTCACGAACTTCGCGACTTTCCAGCAGAACAGCGCATCACGCAGCTCTTGTTCAGTCGGCTGGCGTTTGGTTACCACACGCAGCTCATCTGCGCCCACCATGCCAAGGTCACGTTCCTGGACCAGCAGGCCGCCGTTCACCCGTTTAAAATCCAGGCCAGGCACAGGCTGCTGCCATGCGCCGCAGCGCAGGACGCGTACGTTCTGTTTGGCGGCGGTTATTTTCAGCGCCTCTTCGCTGACTGACGGGGCGATGATCACTTCCACAAATTGCCGGGAGACAATCGCCTGGGCGGTTTCGGCATCCAGCTCACGGTTAAAGGCAATAATGCCGCCGAAGGCTGAGGTGGGATCGGTCTGATAGGCGCGGTTATAGGCATCAAGGATTGACCCATCCACGGCGACGCCGCACGGGTTGGCGTGCTTGACTATCACACAGGCGGGCTGCTCAAACGCTTTGACACACTCCAGTGCTGCGTCGGTGTCGGCGATGTTGTTATAGGAGAGCGCTTTGCCCTGTAACTGCTCGGCGGTGGCAACAGAGGCTTCCTGAACCTGTTCTTCTATATAGAAGGCGGCCTGCTGGTGGCCGTTCTCGCCGTAGCGCATATCCTGCTTCTTAATAAAGTTCAGGTTCAGGGTGCGCGGGAAGTAGCCCGAGACATCGCTGGTATCGCCGTGATACGGCGGCACCATACGGCCAAAGTAGTTGGCGATCATGCTGTCGTAGGCTGCGGTATGTTCGAAGGCTTTGATGGCGAGGTCAAAACGGGTTTCCAGGGTCAGGGAACCGTCGTTGGCATCCATCTCTTTAATAATGGCGCTGTAGTCACTGCTTTTTACTACGATGGCGACATCTTTATGGTTCTTGGCGGCGGAGCGCACCATGGTCGGCCCGCCGATATCGATATTTTCTACCGCATCTTCCAGAGAGCAGCCCGGGCGGGCAACGGTCTGGGCGAAGGGGTAGAGGTTAACCACCACCATATCAATTGGGGCGATGTCGTGCTGCGCCATGATGCCATCATCCTGGCCACGGCGGCCCAGAATGCCGCCATGCACTTTCGGGTGCAGGGTTTTGACGCGTCCATCCATCATTTCCGGGAAGCCGGTGTAATCAGACACTTCGGTAACCGGCAGGCCAGCGTCTGCCAGCAGGTGGGCAGTACCACCGGTGGAGAGCAGCTCAACGCCGCGTTGGGAGAGAGCCTGAGCAAATTCGACGATACCGGCTTTGTCAGAAACACTGAGCAGCGCGCGGCGGACTGGACGACGTTGTTGCATGGTATTAAATCCCCGGGATTGGAATATTACATATAAAGAGCGTTAGCAGAGATCTTACGGCGGGTGAGGCCGGTATTTACGGTAAGACCTCAGCTAACGCCCCAGAGGGGGCATCCTTGTCACTGGGCGCATTGTAACGAAAACGTTTGCGCAACGCTCGCGAATTTTTCTTTTTCTCATTTATCGATAATCCGCGGTTAGTTATGCCGATTTTCGGGGGCGTAATAGGAAAGAAATGGCCCCTGGGGCGGGGGCGATCCGCCGCTAAGCCCGCTGGTTTGTGGATAACCCGGTGCATAAATGGGTATAAATAGGGGTTTTGCTGGGGAATGCAGCAGTCAGTCATTTTTATGCAATCTTTCTATTGCAGGCCGCGGAGAACTCCCTATAATGCGCCTCCATCGACACGGCGCTTGTGACAGACGTCACGGCAAACAGCGGTGAAGATTGAAGAGAAAATCCTGAATTAAGGGTTGACTCT
>NZ_WBXP01000042.1 GCF_016415625.1 Shimwellia pseudoproteus | reverse complement strand
TCGATGTGTTTGCGGGAAAAAAATCGGCCCAGATCCGCGAAATTTTAATCAGCGAGTCAGCTTGGGAAGAAATGACCTGCTTATTCGCACCTTCCCTAAAGGAACTAAACATAATCATGTGCCTAATGTAGTTCAGGAACTCAATCGCTTAGTTGATGCCTATATCAAGTCTCCAAGTCTCATTAGAAATAAAATAGCTCATGGTCAATGGCTTGTTGCTCTTAATCGAGAAAATACACATATAAATAGCGAAATGGCAACCACTTTAGTTAATTTGGATGTCGTTGAGTTGACTCGTTTTAAAGATGCATTCGCAAGAATGTCTCGTATTGTAGAGGATATTATTAAATCACCTAATAAGGCCCATTTGCGCGATTATTGGCCTCAGCTTGAAGAATTTAAGAGAAAACAAAAAGAAATGTCACTATGGACAGTCTCTGCTAAAATTTCGCAATTGAAAAATAAATATAGCCACTCCGAAAATATGCGCTGTGAGGCTTGTGGTCAATTGCATACGATTAGAACTAATTAGTATCCCTATTGCCATTAGCCTAGCAATATTTTTTCTTGATCAGGTTTTGATAAACAGCCAAATGCTAGGCTGTTTATTTTTATAACAACTTTATTCTTAGAGCTTATCTAATCCTAGTGAGTAACTTTCAAAGCGGATCAACTCCTCCCCAACCCAGTCATTCAGCTCCTGCAGGCGCTTCTGCAGTGGCATCAGCTCATTGCGGACAAAGACGTGGCTCGCTTTCTCCACATCCCCAAACCCACCAACATTACTCGGCATAATCCCCATCATCTGCGGCGGCACGCGGTGCGCCGCCATCATGTCATCGCGGCTCACGTTTTTGATGTTCAGAAACTCATCCTTTGCCGCCACCTCTGACAGCGGGATGATCTGGATACCGTCCTTTTTACCGTTGGGTGAGTACATAAACAGGTTGCGGAAGTTGCCCGGTCCTTTGGCGCTCTTCATCGCCTGGCGGATGTTGTTCACGTCCTCCTGGTTCTGCGCTGCGTCGGTCATGTACATGATAAAACCCGCATGGCTGCCGTTGATGTAGTACTTCCGACGGAACAGCGTGGCGGACTCATTCAGCAGGGCGGAGGGAATGGCGGACAGGTATTCCGGCAGGCCGTAAATCTCCTGGTTCAGGTCCGGTTGTAAGCATACCCGTTTTAGTTCCACGCACTTTTTGAGATTTCCGGGTTTTCAGCCATCAGCCGGTATTCTTCCGGCGTCAGGTTATTCAGGGATTCATGCGGGCGCTCGCAGTTATATTCCGTCAGCCAGCGCTCTGTTATTTCCCTTACTTCATTCAGTGTCCTGAACAGGTAAAAGTCCAGTATTTCAGTCCGGTATGTCCGGTTAAAACGCTCTATGAACGCGTTTTCAGTTGGTTTTCCCGGACGGATAAATTCCAGTTCAACATGGTGCTCCTCCGCCCACTGAGCCAGTGTGACTGACACCAGTTCTGGTCCGTTGTCCATCCTGAGTTTCAGAGGGTATCCCCGGCTGGCGACAACCCTGTCCAGTACCCGGACCACCCACTGCGCCGGGATATTCAGATCGATTTCAATGGCCAGGGCTTCGCGGTTAAAATCATCCACCACATTAAACGTCCGGAATCGCCTGCCACAGGTCAGGGCATCGTGCATAAAATCGATGGACCAGCTCTGATTCAGTACCTGTGGTACACGTAATGGCGAAGGATCACGGGCTGGCAGACGCCGCTTTCCCCGCCGTCTGAAATTCAGCCCCATCTGGCAATAAATACGGTGCACACGCTTATGATTCCAGGCGTGGCCCTGCCGGCGAAGCACCTGGAACAACTTTTTGAAGCCGTATTTTGGATAGCGTTCAGCCATGACCGAAAGCGCCTCTATAACAGGCTCATCACGCCGGGTATCGGCCTGATAAAAATATACCGTCCTGCTCAGCGATAATGTCCTGCAGGCCTGGCGCACGCTCATGGCAAACTGAGTGATCAGATAGCTGGCGAGCTCGCGCTTTATCGCTGGTTTCAAAGCTTTTTTTCGATAACGTCCTTCAGTGCACGACATTCAAGGCTGAGATCGGCAAACATCTGTTTGAGACGACGATTTTCATCCTCAAGGTCTTTCATCTTTTTGATATCAGAGGCTTCCATACCGCCGTACTTTGCTTTCCAGTTGTAGTATGAGGCTTCAGATATTCCCGCTTCGCGGCAGACATCCTTAACGGTACGTCCTGCTTCGACGGACTTCAGAACGGCAATGATCTGGTGTTCGGTGAATCGGGCTTTACGCATGGCGATCTCCTCTGGGGACATAATCAGTATGTCGGAAGATCTCTAAAAGTGAATGGGACGTTTTGCAGGGATGCTTACACGGTTCCATCAGGTGAAAGATGCTGCTTTTGGAGAACTCGTAGGGCTGCGTGGTCATGCCGTATTGCACAAACCAGTAGGTGTCGAGGTCGATCCCGCGGCGGGTATATTTCGCCAGCGATGGCTCCAGCGATAGGATGCCGCCCAGTCTGTTCGTCCGTTTCTCCAGGTAGGCGTTACCAAACACCAGATAGTCCTGCACAAAGCGGCTGAAGCGAAGCAGGGGGATTACCTGATCGGCACAGATGAAAATGTACTGGTCCTGGGCAGAACATACGCTAACAAAAGCAATGCTGAGCGGGCGGCAAAAATGCACTGGGAAAGGCTGCAGCGTGGTGTTGCATCATTTTCCCTGCAATTAGCCCGGGGCCGGGCAGATCTTTATACCGAAATGCCGGTTCGGGTCAGTGGGTTCAAAGCGGCAATTGATAACGCAGAGTGGATTATCACAACCGTAACTCACTCACTGAGTTCGGATTCGGGATTTACAACAGCGCTGGATCTGGAAGTTAAAGTTGATAGTTCTGATATGAAATATTAAGTTTCATATTGTGAACAATGGTGTATCATTATTGCGATTTAAGCAAAGGTGGAGAGCGAATCATGATGAATTGTCCTTTGTGTGGTGGGGCCGCACATACACGGAGCAGCTATCAAGTAACGTCAAACACAAAAGAGCGCTATAACCAGTGCCAGAACATCAACTGTGGATGCACGTTCAAATCGCTGGAGACGGTATCAGATATCATCATGCAGCCTGGAATTATCAAGACAGTTCCACCGCATCCTGATCGATCTCAGCAGGGCGCATTATGGCTTTGAACAAAACCCGCAATGTGCGGGTTTTGTTTTATTAGGGGTGAGGAAATTTCCGCTGTCGCCACTTTGCCGCCATAGCGTTGAAGTACAGCTTGTAAGTAACTGATTAGAAAGGATGTGAATTTCAGGCAACAAAAAACCCATCAACCTTGAACCAGAAGCGGCGGGGTTGATGGGCTCCACAAATTGGGGACATCAAAGAAAAGCAGTGGCACTAATTAAGACCCGGGACCTGGTGAAAAGTTCGCGGGGCAGTGCGAAATAATTTTTGACAGCACAAAATGGGTAATCAGCCAGCCAGACCCGGCCAGATGATGATGATTAATGTCCCCGCCAGGGTGAGCAATACGTTGGCTATCGCATAGGTCCCCGCATAGCCCAGCGCCGGGATATTACTGCGCGACACATCGCTGATAATCTCCATGGCGGGCGCACAGGTACGGGCCCCCATCATGGCCCCGAACAGCAACGCGCGGTTCATGCGCAGCACATAAGCCCCGAACAGGAAACAGATCACCACCGGCAACAGGCTGACAATCAGACCGGCAGCCAGCATCTGGCCGCCAATGGCACCCAGACCGTGGCTAATACCGCTACCGGCACTCAGGCCGACACCGGCCATAAACACCATCAGGCCGAACTCTTTCACCATATTCAGCGCCCCCTGGGGGATGTAGCCGAAGGTAGGATGGTTCGCCCGCAGGAACCCGAGCATGATCCCGGCAAACAGCAGCCCGGCGGCGTTACCCACCCCGAAACTGAACGAACTGAATTCGAAGGTGATCATCCCAATCATCAGGCCAATAATAAAAAAGGCGCAGAAGGCCAGCAGATCGGTAACCTGGCTGTGGATGGAGATAAACCCAATACGGTCGGCAATGGTTTTTACCCGGCGGGCATCACCGCTCACCTGCAACACATCGCCCTTATTGAGAACGATATTGTCGTCAATCGGCATCTCAATCTGGCTGCGGATCACCCGGTTGAGGAAGCAGCCGTGATCGGTGAGTTTCATTTGCGCCAGGCGGCGGCCCACCACATTGTGGTTCTTGACCACAATCTCTTCGGTGACAATACGCATATCCAGCAGATCGCGATCGAAGACTTCCTTACCGTTACGGAAGCTGGGATCAAGACGGGCGTGGGCATCGGGGTAACCTACCAGGGAGATCTCATCCCCAACCTGGAGCACTGCGTCCCCGTCCGGGGTTGCCAGAATACCGTTACGGCGGATGCGTTCGATATAGCACCCGGTCTGGCGATAGATCCCCAGCTCGCGCAGGTTTTTACCGTCCGCCCAGGCAACCAGCTCCGGGCCAACGCGGTAGGCGCGGATAACCGGTAAATAGACTTTCCGGGTGGCATCGGTATCCAGGCCACGCTCCCGGGCAATCTGCTGGGCGCTGGTCTGTAAATCCTGATGCTGCAGTTTGGGCAGATAACGGGCACCGACAATCAGGCTCACCAGCCCCACCAGATAGGTTAAGGCGTAACCGAGGCTCAGATGATCCTGGGCAATAGCCAGCTGGGCGCTATCCATCCCTGAGTGGCGCAGGGTATCACCCGCCCCCACCAGTACCGGGGTTGAGGTCATGGCCCCGGCCAGCATCCCGGCAGTCAGCCCGATGTCCCAGTGGAACAGTTTGCCAAAGCCCACTGCCATCAGCAGCGCGCTCCCCACCATGACGGTGGCTAACATAAGATAATTTTTACCATCGCGGAAAAAGATGGAAAAAAAGTTCGGCCCGGCTTCGACACCTACGCAAAAAATAAACAGCATAAAGCCCAGATTTAGTGCATCGGTGTTCATGGCAAAGTGTTGCTGTCCCAGCAATAAAGAGACCACTAAAACACCAATAGAATTACCCAGTTGTACTGAGCCCAGCCGTAATTTACCCAGACATAGGCCCAGGGCGAGTACCACAAATAATAACAGGATGTAATTCCCGCTTAACAAATCCGCGACGTTTATATTCACTGAGGATAACTTCTTGTTTACTAGTAACCTGTTGAAAGTGATAATATTTTGCGCTAATGTCAGTGATGTTTTTTGGGGCAATAACCCTGTCGGGCAATATGATAGGCAAGATGAAAAACAGCCCTCACTCACGTCAGCGCGGTTAGTTTAATCTTTCATTGAATTAACGGCTAGTGAGAGTTCATAGATAACAGAGACCAAAAGTAAAAATAAGCGTTCAGTTCTGGCATGGATAGCATGTGCTTTATCTGGCTGGTTCCTCTGCGGAGGAAAAGCGGTTGGTTGATAGTGGCAATGTCAGGGGGATTGTTGTAATGCGGGCACATCGCTGGATGAGTATCATTTGTTGCTGTGTATTGTTTCTCGTGGTGTTTCTGGCGGTGCGCTGGAACATGCGCGGCGCATTTCGTGCGGCCGGCCACCCGGAACTTGGTCTATTGGTTTTTCTGATCCCCGGGGCTGTCGCCAGTTTTTTTGCCCGCAAAGAGCGCATTGTTGAGCCGCTGATTGGCGTCATGATAGCACTCCCGGTGTGTATTATTGCCCTGGACACGATTTTTGTCTCGGATCGTCCTTTCGTACAGGAAATCGCCTGGTTGCTGAGCGCGGTCTTCTGGTCATCTCTTGGTTCCTTATGTTTTCTGATGGTCGTAGGGATGCGGAAAAAGCGCCGCGAGCTTGCCCCCCCACAAGACGACGAGTAATTCCCCCGGCGGTGTTGCTGAGCACGACATCGCGCCTGTATTCCCCTCTATTTTGCCATTATGCCGGCCGCCGCTATTTTTACTGCCGGGGGCATGTCCTGTGCCTGCATCCGGGCCTGTTTTGCGTATATACTCTGCCCATTCTGATAAGGAGCGGATAGATGAAAAAGCAAAGGATCATCCCATTACCGCTACTGATTCTGGAAACCGCAGGCATTCTGCTGTTGGTGCTGGCCTGGCTTTCGGTTAATCGGTATCTGGTATTGCCTGGCGTGCTGGCCGGCAGTGGGGCTGCGCTAATCATGATTTTTGCCGGGGTAGGGCTGATGCTCCCCGCGGCGGTGGCCCTGATTGGGGCCCTATCCCGCCGTGTGGCCCCGCAATTGATGCAACATACTGAGTCAAAAAAGGAAACACGCGATGACGCCGACCATTGATCTGCTGCTTGCCCACCGTTCTGTACGCCGGTTTACTGACCAACCGATCAGCGATGCACAACGTGAGGCAATCTTCGCTAGCGCCAGAGCGACCTCCAGCTCCAGTTTCTTACAGTGCAGCGCGATTATTCGCATCACTGACAGCACCCTGCGTGCCCGGCTGGCAGAGCTGGCCGGGCCCCAGCAGCACGTGGCCCAGGCTGCGGAGTTCTGGATCTTTTGTGCGGATTTTAACCGCCATCTGCAAATTTGCCCCGGGGCACAACTGGGCTGGACCGAGCAACTGCTGCTGGGGGCGGTCGATACCGCGATGATGGCCCAGAATGCGCTGACCGCCGCGGAGTCTCTGGGGCTGGGCGGGGTGTATATCGGCGGGGTCCGCAACCATATTGCTGAGGTTACCGCATTACTTGGGTTGCCGAAATTTGTCCTGCCGCTGTTCGGGCTGTGCCTTGGCTGGCCCGCGGAAAAGCCGGATCTGAAACCGCGCCTGCCGCAGTCATTAGTGGTACATGAAAATCACTACCAGCCGCTGGACCGTGCGGTGCTGCAGCAGTACGACGATGAGGTTGCCGACTATTATCAGCGCCGGGGGAGTAACACCCGCCAGGATACCTGGAGCGATCATATCCGCCGCACCATTATCAAAGAGAGCCGACCGTTTATTCTCGACTATTTACATCAACAGGGCTGGGCCGAGCGTTAATCCGCCCGCCATCGCCATGACCATCGCGAAGGGGTAGCGGATGAAAATAGCTATTTTATCCAGGGACGGGTCGCTCTGGTCCTGTAAACGCCTGCGGGAGGCCGCTCTCGCCCGGGGGCATCAGGTGGAGATTATTGATCCGCTCTCCTGCTATATGACCATCGGTTCTGAGGCGTCCTGTGTGCATTATAAAGGCCGCCGGTTACCCCATTATGATGCGATTATTCCGCGTATAGGCTCCGCCATTACCTTCTACGGTACCGCCGTATTACGCCAGTTCGAGCTTTCCGGCAGTTACCCGCTTAACGAGTCTGTGGCCATTAGCCGGGCGCGGGATAAACTGCGCTCCCTGCAATTGCTCGCCAGCAAAGGGGTCCCGCTGCCGATCACCGGCATGGCGCACTCCCCGGATGATACCAGCGACCTGATAAGGATGGTGGGCGGGGCGCCGCTGGTGGTGAAGCTGGTGGAGGGGACCCAGGGGATTGGCGTGGTCCTGACAGAGACGACCCAGGCCGCGGAAAGCGTGATTGATGCTTTTCGCGGCTTAAATGCCCATATCCTGGTGCAGGAATATATCGCGGAGTCCGGGGGCAAAGATGTGCGCTGCCTGGTGGTGGGGGATCAGGTGGTGGCCGCCATTGAACGCCAGGCAAAAGCCGGGGATTTTCGTTCCAACCTCCACCGGGGAGGACGGGCCCGGATGGTGGAGATTTCCGATCAGGAGCGGGCGCTGGCTATCACGGCGGCCCAGACCCTGGGGCTGGAAGTGGCCGGGGTGGATATTCTGCGCGCCAACCGCGGGCCGCTGGTGATGGAGGTTAACGCCTCCCCCGGCCTGGAGGGGATTGAAACCACCACCGGGCTGGATATTGCCACCCTGATGATCCGCTGGATTGAATGCCAGGCCCGGCCAGGGTACAGCCCCAAAATGGGCGGCTAACCGGAGATGCCGCATAATCGCATGGTATCCAGGCGGCTTTTTGCGTAAGCTATGGTGCTTTATTTCGCCCCCCGTTATTAACGTTAATAGAGGTATCCGAGGTTATGGAGTCACTCGTCATTCCGACACTGGAAATTGTCCGTCGCTGGATGGATGAGATTGGGGTAACTTTCTACGAGTGTGATTCCTGCCAGGCGTTGCATCTTCCGCATATGCAGAATTTTGAAGGGGTATTTGATGCGAAGATCGATCTGATTGATAACGTGCTGTTATTCTCAGCGCTGGCTGAAGTGAAACCCTCGGCGCTGTTAGCCCTGTCGGTTGATCTTTCGTCGATCAACGCCAGCTCGCTGACCATGAAAGCCTTCCTTGATGTTCAGGATGATAATCTGCCTAAATTGGTGGTCTGCCAGGCGCTTTCCGTTACGGTGGGCGTTACCCGCGAGCAGTTTGCCGCCTTTATGAAGCAGAGTGAAGAACAAGTTTCAATGGTGATTCTGGAAGCCTCAGCCAACCAGTTGCTCTACAGCGCAGACGATGAAGCTGTAGCGGAAGAACCTGAAGTCACCCATTTTCTGCATTAATCTTCCCTGATTGCGCACTGTCGTCTGAATAATGACGGCACTGCGCAGTGAAATACCCCGCGCACGCCCCCACCATAATCGCTTTCATGCCAATTTTATTGCTGGCGCCAATTCTGAATGTCATTTCTGTGACCGGTTGATAAAAATCGCTTTTTTCTGGCTAGCTATCGTCGTATCCCCTGCTAACGTTATTCTTGCGCTGCACCGAAAATGTGCAGCGTGCTGGTAGCCTCATTACCGTTTTTTTATTTCAGTCAGGACAAGTGTGCACGAATTTTGCATAGGATTTTGCCCAGAAGTTTGCTGTTGAGTTTTCTCCCTCACGCGCATTGCCATTACCTTTTGAGAAGGAAATAAAAAATATGTCCATCCCCGCAAAAAAATGGTTGTCAGGCGTTATCGCCGGGGCACTGATCGTCTCCTCCGCCGTGGCGCTGGCGGATGATCAGAAAACGCTGCATATCTACAACTGGTCTGACTATATGGGCAAGGATACCCTGAAAAATTTCACCAAACAGACCGGGATTAAAGTGGTTTATGACGTCTTCGACTCCAATGAGGTGCTGGAGGGGAAATTAATGGCCGGCAGCACGGGATATGATCTGGTGGTGCCATCGTCTAACTTCCTGGAGCGTCAGTCCCAGGCCGGGATTTTTGCCCCGCTGGATAAGAGCAAATTACCGAATTATAAAAATCTGGATCCTGAGCTGCTGAAACTGGCGGCGCAGAATGACCACGATAATAAATACGGTATCCCCTATATGCTGGTGACCACTGGTATCGGCTATAACGTTGATAAAGTCAAAGCGGCCCTGGGCGACAACGCGCCGGTGGACAGCTGGGATCTGATTTTTAAACCGGAAAATCTCGCCAAACTTAAGAGTTGCGGCGTGGCATTCCTCGATGCCCCCAGTGAAATGTACGCCACGGTGCTGCACTATTTAGGCAAAGACCCGAACAGCGCCGATCCGGCTGATTACACGGCGGCCACCGATCTGCTGCTTAAACTGCGCCCCAGCGTGCGCTATTTCCATTCTTCGCAATATATTAACGATTTAGCCAATGGCGATATCTGCGTGGCGATTGGCTGGTCAGGGGATGTTCTGCAGGCGGCTAACCGCGCGAAAGAGGCGAAAAACGGGGTGCATATTGCGTATAGCATCCCGAAAGAGGGGGCGATTGGTTATTTTGATAACTTCGCCATCACGGCAGATGCCAAAAATAAAGACGCCGCCTACCAGTTCCTTAATTATCTGATGGAGCCGAAAGTGATTGCCGATATCAGCAACACTGTGTTCTACCAGAATGCCAACAAAGCCGCCACCGAGTATCTGGCCCCGGAAGTGCGTAATAATCCGGGTATCTACCCCCCGGCAGAGGTACGTGCCAAATTGTTCCCGCTTAAGGTGCAGTCGCCGAAGATCGATCGGGTGATCACCCGCTCATGGACCAAAGTAAAAACGGGTAAGTAGCCATTTTAGTGCGCTAATCAGGGGCAGTTGCATCATAAGTGTGCAATTGCCCCAATACGGCCAGGGCCTCGCTGCGCTGGTCACTACAATAAAAACAGTAAGGCGACCGGGCCGAACTTCTCTTTTGCCGGAGGGAATCCACCGTGAACGACACTATCCTCCGCCCGCGGGCGAAAACCATTAAGACACTGACTCCGCTGCTTGAAATCCGCAATCTGACCAAATCGTTTGACGGCCAACATGCCGTTGATGATGTCAGCCTGACTATCTACAAAGGGGAAATTTTCGCGCTGCTTGGCGCATCCGGGTGCGGGAAATCCACATTATTACGGATGCTGGCCGGGTTTGAGCCCCCCACCCACGGGCAGATTGTCCTCGACGGGGTGGATTTGTCCCAGGTACCGCCTTACCAGCGGCCGATTAATATGATGTTCCAGTCTTATGCGTTGTTCCCCCATATGACCGTGGAGCAGAACATCGCTTTTGGGCTGAAACAGGACCGGCTGGCGAAAGGGGAAATCGCCAGCCGGGTGGAAGAGATGCTGGCGCTGGTGCATATGCAGGAATATGCCCGGCGTAAACCGCATCAGTTGTCTGGCGGCCAGCGCCAGCGTGTGGCCCTGGCCCGCAGTCTGGCCAAACGGCCTAAATTGCTGTTACTTGACGAGCCGATGGGCGCGCTGGATAAAAAACTGCGTGACCGGATGCAGCTTGAGGTGGTGGACATTCTTGAGCGGGTCGGGGCGACCTGTGTGATGGTGACCCACGATCAGGAAGAGGCGATGACCATGGCCGGGCGGATTGCCATTATGAACCGCGGCAAATTTGTGCAAATCGGTGAGCCGGAAGAGATCTATGAACATCCCACCACCCGCTACAGCGCTGAGTTTATTGGCTCGGTCAACGTCTTTGAGGGGTTGCTGAAAACCCGCGAAGAAGACGGGCTGGTTATCGACGCCCCGGGGCTGGTGCACCCGCTTAAGGTCGATCCGGATGCGTCGGTGGTTGATGGTGTGCCGGTGTATGTGGCGCTGCGTCCTGAAAAAGTCATGCTCTGCGAAACCCCACCCGCCGACGGTTACAACTTCGCCGTGGGGGAGGTGGTACACATTGCCTACCTGGGCGATTTGTCTATCTATCACATCCGTTTGCACAGTGGCCAGATGATCAGCGCCCAGTTGCAGAATGCGCATCGCTATCGTAAAGGGGCCCCGACCTGGGGGGATGAAGTCCGGTTGTGCTGGGATGCCGACAGCTGTGTCGTGCTGACCGTGTAGGAGGGGATGATGAGCAGTGTAACTGAACGTTCAGCAGGGAAACCTCCCCAGGGCGCGGTGCGGCTCTGGCTGGCCCGTATGCAAATGGTCCACGGGCGTAAACTGGTTATCGGGCTGCCGTTTATCTGGTTGATCCTGCTGTTTATGGTGCCGTTCCTGATTGTGTTTAAGATAAGCCTCGCCGATATTGCCCGGGCAATTCCGCCCTATACTGACCTGCTGAGCTGGGCCGACGGGCAGCTCACCATCGCGCTTAACTTTGCCAATTATCTGCAACTGACCGACGATCCTCTGTATGCGGAGGCGTATCTCCAGTCATTACAGGTGGCGGCGGTGTCGACCCTGTGCTGTCTGGTGCTGGGGTATCCCCTGGCGTGGGCGGTGGCCCACAGCAAAGCCTCCACCCGCAATATCCTGTTGCTGCTGGTGATCCTGCCGTCATGGACATCGTTTTTGATCCGCGTCTATGCCTGGATAGGGATCCTGAAAGAGAACGGGGTACTGAACAACGTATTGCTTTGGCTTGGGGTGATTGATCAGCCGCTGGCAATCCTGCACACCAACCTGGCGGTCTATATCGGCATTGTTTATGCCTATCTGCCGTTTATGGTATTGCCTATCTATACCGCGCTGACCCGGATTGACTACTCCCTGGTGGAGGCGTCCCTCGATCTGGGGGCCAGGCCGTTAAAAACCTTCTTCAGTATTATTGTGCCATTAACCAAAGGCGGGATTATCGCCGGTTCCATGCTGGTGTTTATTCCGGCGGTTGGGGAGTTTGTTATCCCGGAACTGCTCGGCGGGCCGGACAGCATCATGATTGGCCGGGTACTGTGGCAGGAGTTTTTCAATAACCGCGACTGGCCGGTGGCATCGGCGGTGGCCATTGTCATGCTGGTGCTGCTGATCGTGCCAATCATGTGGTTCCATAAACACCAGAACAAAGTGGCGGAGGATCAGGGATGAATAATTTACCGGTAGTATGCTCCCCGTGGCGGATAGCTATCCTGATTATCGGGTTTACTTTTTTGTATGCCCCGATGCTGATGCTGGTGATTTACTCGTTTAACAGCTCGCGGCTGGTGACCGTGTGGGCAGGCTGGTCAACCCAGTGGTATCGGGTGCTGTTCCAGGATGCCCAGATGATCAGCGCGGTGGTGCTCAGCCTGACCATTGCGGCGGCGGCGGCCAGTATGGCGGTGGTCCTCGGGACGATTGCGTCGGTGGTGATGGTGCGCTTTCGGCGTTTTCGCGGGGCGAACGGGTTTGCGTTTATGCTCACCGCGCCGCTGGTGATGCCGGATGTTATCACCGGCTTGTCCCTGCTGCTGCTGTTTGTGGCGCTGGGTCAGGCCATTGGCTGGCCGGCAGAGCGCGGTATGCTGACGATTTGGCTGGCGCACGTCACCTTTTGTACCGCCTATGTGGCGGTGGTGATCAGCGCCCGGCTGCGGGAGCTGGATCGTTCCATTGAAGAGGCGGCAATGGATCTCGGCGCCACGCCGCTGAAGGTCTTTTTCGTCATCACCCTGCCGATGATCTCCCCGGCGATCATTTCCGGCTGGCTGCTGGCGTTTACGCTCTCGCTGGATGACCTGGTGATAGCCAGCTTTGTTTCCGGCCCCGGGGCCACCACACTGCCGATGCTGGTGTTCTCCAGCGTGCGGATGGGGGTTAACCCGGAAATTAACGCGCTGGCATCGATTATACTGGGTGTGGTCGGGATCATCGGGTTTATTGCGTGGATCATGATGGCCCGGGCAGAAAAGCAACGCATGCGTGACATCCAGCGTGCAAGACGCGGCTGAAAAGCATAAAATTCGCCGAAAGCCATTATCGGATGCCGCGCCAGTCGCGGCATCCGTACGTAAGGACCACGGGGTTTTTAAAATTAGCAGCCATCATTCTTCCCATGCCAGGCTCAATGCGCCGACCCTGGTATTGATCGCATCGAGTGCCATTATTCTCACCCGGTGCGTTGATTTATTGATGTTATTCAACACCCTGGGAGTGAGCGGGGCGCTGGCGTTTGTCCAGCGCAGCATCCAGACCTGGGCGCTGACACTTATCTCTTTCGCCAGTTTGCTGGTGGTGGCCATTGATATCCGCTGTGCCTTTGTGATCATCAAAGGGCGTAGCTGGGGGCGCTGGCTATACCTGCTGGTGCAACTGGGGGTGACCGGCTATTTGTGGGCCGCGTCTCTCGGGTGGGGCTATCCTGAACTGTTCAGTATTGCCGGGGCATCAAAGCGGGAGATTTTTCAGGCGCTGGTGGCCCAAAAAGCGCCGGATTTACTGGTGTTGTTTCTGCTGTTTGTGCCACCTTCCAGTCGGCGGTTTTTCAGGCTGCAATAGCCGCGCTGACCCGGTACAATGCCGGGCCTTCCTCCAGGGGTTTTACTATGCAATGTGTGCTCTATGACACCGGTCGCTGTCGTTCCTGTCAGTGGCTGGAACAATCTGTTGACCAGCAGCTGGCGGCAAAAATGGCCGATCTGCGGTCGCTAATGGACGGCTGCCCGGTCGGGCAGTGGTGCGCGCCGGTTACCGGGCCGGAACAGGGGTTTCGCAATAAAGCAAAGATGGTGGTCAGCGGTAGCGTTGAGCGCCCACTGCTGGGGATGCTACAGCGAGACGGCACCCCGGAAGATCTCACCGCCTGCCCGCTGTATCCCCCCCGTTTTCAGCCGGTGTTTGCTGCCCTGAAACCGTTTATCGCCCGGGCCGGGCTGACCCCTTATAACGTGGCCCGCAAACGCGGTGAACTGAAATACCTGTTGCTGACCGAAAGCCAGCTGGATGGCCGCATGATGCTGCGTTTTGTGCTGCGTTCAGAAGCCAAACTCCCTCAGTTACGCGCCGCACTGCCGTGGTTACAGGCACAATTACCGCAACTGGCGGTGATCTCGGCCAATATTCAGCCGGTCCATATGGCCATTATGGAAGGGGAGCTGGAAATTCCGTTAACGCCGGATACCGCACTGGCGGAGTCCTTTAACGGTGTACCGCTGTGGATCCGTCCCCAGAGCTTTTTCCAGACTAACCCAACGGTTGCCGCGCAGCTTTATGCTACCGCCCGGGACTGGGTACGGGCGCTGCCGGTCAGCCATATGTGGGATCTGTTCTGTGGTGTCGGCGGCTTTGGCCTGCATTGCGCCACGCCGGAGATGCAGCTGACCGGGATTGAGATTGCCCCACAGGCCATCGCCTGTGCCAGGCAGTCTGCGCAGATGCTGGGGCTGACCCGGGTACAGTTCCAGGCGCTGGACTCCACCCGCTACGCGACAGGGCAGTCGGCGATCCCCGATCTGGTGCTGGTGAACCCGCCGCGGCGCGGTATCGGTGCCGCCTTGTGTGACTACCTCAGCGCGATGGCGCCGCGCTGGATCATTTATTCAAGCTGCAATGCCCGCACCATGGCCAGCGATATCGCCCGGTTGCCAGGCTACCGGGTTACCCGGGTGCAACTGTTTGATATGTTTCCCCATACGGCACATTACGAGGTGCTGACCCTGTTAAGCCGGGGGTAATTGCCCGCTTCCCACGCCCGGTTTATCGCAGAAAGTTAAAATAATGGTTATAACATTCCCCCCGGAGATTCGGTAATCTGTGCCGGTAACCATTACCGTCAGGGGGGCACAATGGAGACTGACAAAAAAATACTGCTGGTGGAGGATGACCCGGATATCGCGACACTGGTACAGCGTAATCTGCGCGATGAAGGCTACCAGATTGACCACGTTGATGACGGCCTGGTGGCGCTTTCCCGGCTGGAGCGCGAGCCCTGGGATGCGGTGATCCTCGACCTGATGCTCCCCAATACTGACGGGCTGGAAATTTGCCGCCGTATTCGCATGATGGCCCGCTATTTGCCGGTGATTATCATCAGCGCCCGGGCCAGCGAAAGCCAGCGGGTGCTGGGGCTGGAGACCGGGGCCGATGACTACCTGGTAAAACCGTTTTCGGTACTGGAATAACGGGCTGTTTCGCCGCCAGCAGGCCATGAGCCAGAGCCTGAAGCTGGATGCCGGTACCCTGAAAAGCGGCAATCTGACCATTGATCCCCTGAGCCGCGATGTGTTACTCAACCAGCAGCCGCTGGATTTAACCCCCAGAGAATTTGATTTGCTCTATTTCTTTGCCCGGCATCCGGGTGAGGTCTATTCTCGCCTGGCGCTGCTGGAAAATGTCTGGGGGTACCGGCATGAGGGCTATGAACACACGGTAAATACCCACATTAACCGGCTGCGCCTGAAGGTCGAGCGCGATCCCGCAGAGCCGCTTCTGATTCAGACCGTCTGGGGGAAGGGCTATAAATTTGTCAGCAGCGGGCCGGGCGGGGAGGAGTAATGGCCAGACTGAACCTCAGCCAGCGGCTGGCGCTGGTGTTTACCGGTCTGCTGTTGCTGTGTGCGCTGGCGGCCTGCATGGTGCAACTGCACAGCTCCCGGGCCTACGGTAATGCGATGATCCAGCGCTTATCCCTGGACCTGGCGGGCCAGATCACCGCCAGCGAGGCGCTGCTCTCCCCGGCGGGCGCGGTAAATCGCCAGACCCTGAGTTCGCTGTTTGATAGGCTAATGACCCTGAATCCGTCCGTTGAACTGTATCTGCTGGCGCCGGATGGCCGCCTGCTGGCGGATGCGGCACCGGCGGGGCATCTCAAGCGGCAAAAGGTTGCCATTGCGCCTATCCATGCGCTGCTCGGGGGTAAACCGCTGCCTATCTACGGGGATGATCCGCGCAGCCGGGATCGTCAAAAAGTCTTCAGCGCCGCCCCGGTATACCGGGGCAAGCAGCTTACGGCTTACCTGTATATTATTCTCCAGGGTGAGACGCTGAATGCCCTGTCGGAAACTGCCTGGCATAATGCGCTGCGCAATGCCCTGTTATGGTCGTTGTTGCTGGTTGCTGCGCTGGGGGGGGTGGCAGCCGCGCTGGCTTCCTGGTGGGTGACCCGGCCGGTAAAAGCGCTGACCCGGCAGATGAGCGTAATTGACGGCGACAGTATTCATACCATCCGCCTGCTGGCGGCCCAGCCCCTGCGCCCCGGGGAGGATGAAGTCTCCCGGCTGCACAACAGTTTTATGCTACTGGCGCGTAAAATCGTTTCCCAGTGGGATGCGCTGGCGGACAGCGATCGTCAGCGCCGTGAGTTTATTGCCACTATCTCCCATGACCTGCGCACGCCGTTAACGTCACTGCTGGGGTATCTGGAGACGCTGTCGGTGAAGGCCGCCACCCTGACCCCTGAGGAGCGCCAGCAGTATTTTGCCGTAGCGCTACGCCAGGGGAACAACGTGCGTCACCTTTCCCAGCAGTTATTTGAACTGGCCAGGCTGGAGTACGGTGGTATTACGCCCCGGGCTGAGGCCTTTGCCGCCCCGGAGCTGATTCAGGATATCCTGCAAAAATACGATCTTTCCCTTGAGAGCCGCCACCTGGCACTGCAGGTGGATATCCCCCCCAGGCTGCCAGTGGCCTGGGCGGACCTGTCGATGATTGAGCGGGTGCTGACCAACCTGCTGGATAATGCGGTGCGCCATACCCCGGAGGGGGGCGTGATTTCACTGCACTGCTGGCCCCAGGGGGGGCATATTATGGTGGAGATCCAGGACAGCGGCCCGGGGATCCCGGATGCACTGCGTGACGGGCTGTTTCAGCGCCCGTCAATACTGGAAGGGCGTTCTGCCGGGACACCGCGTGGCGGTCTGGGATTGATGATTGTCCGGCGTATGCTGGAGTTACACGGCTGTCATATTGAGCTGGTAGAGCGCGGCGCCGGGGCCTGTTTTCGTTTTTCGGTTCCCTGCCGGGGGTAACCGGTTTTGCCGCTGAAAATAAGGCGTTAAAAAAAACGGCTCACTGACGGTGAGCCGTTTTCGTGGTGTAGCCGGTTAGCGAGGCTGTCAGTTCGGGAACCACTGCTGGCTAATTTTCTGGTAAGTGCCGTTGGCCTTCAGCGCCGCCAGCGCATCATTGAGCTTCTTCAGCAGCGCCTGGTTATCCGGGCGTACCGCAATCCCCAGACCGGTGCCAAAGTATTGTGGATCGGTAACGTGCTCACCCACTGGCCCCAGCTGTGGGTTCGTTTTTAGCCACTCATTCACCACGGCAGTATCGCCGAACACCCCATCCAGACGGCCGTTTTTCAGGTCAATAATCGCGTTCTGGTAGCTGTCATAGGCCACGGTTTTTACTTCCGGGTGTTTATCCTGGAGGTATTTCTGGTGGGTGGTGCCATTTTCCATACCAATACGTTTGCCTTTCAGATCCGCAAAGCTGGCGAATTTACCTTTCTGGGCGATAACGATGGCGGAGTTAGCATAGTAGGGTTGGGTAAATGCCACCTGCTTGCTACGCTCTGGGGTGATATCCATGCCGGAGATCACCGCATCGAATTTACGGAATTTCAGCGCCGGGATCAGGCTATCAAACGCCTGGTTAGTGAAAGTACACTCCGCTTTCATTTGCTGGCACAGGGCTTTTGCCAGGTCGATATCAAAACCGACAATCTGGTTGCTGGCATCCAGCGATTCAAACGGCGGATAGGTTGCAGATGAGCCGAAGCTGATTTTGTCTGCGGCAGTGGCGTTCATCGCAATACCGGCCAGCATGGCAACCAAAAGTAACTTTTTCATTCTCAAACTCCCGTCTGTCAATTCAGTCATCACCGTGTCCCGGCGTTGCAGATCACGATGCCTTAAAATGAATTAATATGCAATATATCGGTATAATTATTTTTTCTATAGCAAAAAAAAGCGGGCCAAAGCCCGCTATTTATTTAGCTAAATCAGGTTAGTTACGGTGTTCAAACACCAGCGCGCGGCGCTCGATAAGACGCATAAGTAACGTCAGCAAGCCGTTAACCACCAGGTAAACCAGACCGGCGGCGCCAAACACCATGACGTCATAGGTGCGGCCATACAGCAACTGACCGTGGCCCATGACTTCCATTAAGGTGATGGTGTAAGCCAGCGAGGTACTTTTGAAGACCAGAACCACTTCGTTGGAGTAGGACGAGAGTGAGCGTTTAAAAGCATAGGGCAGCAGGATAGCCAGGGTGTCTTTTTTGCTCATTCCCAGCGCACTGCATGACTGCCACTGGCCGTCGGGAATGGCGCGGATTGCCCCATAGAACAGCTGGGTAGTATAGGCCGCACTGTTGAGCGACAGGGCGATTAACGCACACAGCCAGGGCTCCGACAGCAAATGCCAGATAACCGGATAGTGCTGCAACGACGGAAACTGGCCCGGCCCGTAGTAAATCAGGAAGATTTGTACCAGCAGTGGGGTTCCGGTGAACAGCGTGATATAGATACGCACCAGCGGGTTCAGAAGCGGCGTTTTCAGGGTCATGATAATGGTAAACGCCAGCGCCAGTACCAGTGCCACGGCAATGGAGGCCGCGGTCAGGGTCAGGCTGGTATGCAGACCTTTCAGGAGCTCAGGTAAATAATCGAGCATCAGTCTGGCCTCCGTTCAAAGCGCGTTGCCCGCTGATCGATACGCTTCAGGATGTACTGGCTTATCAGGGTTATCACCAGATAAATGGCGGCGGCGATAATGTACCAGTTAAACGGCTCCTGGGTACGGGTGGCAATACTTTTGGTCTGCAACATCAGATCATTTACGCTGATAAGCGACACCAGCGCGGTGTCTTTAAGCAGTACCAGCCACTGGTTACCTAACCCCGGCAGGGCGTGGCGCCACATCTGTGGCATCACCAGGCGAAAGAAGATAGCCCCTTTAGACAGCCCCAGGGCCTGGCCGGATTCCCACTGGCCCTCCGGGACGGCTTTAAGGGCGCCGCGCAGGGTTTGTGATGCGTAAGCGGAGTACAGCAATGACAGGGCCAGCACACCACACAGGAACGGGCTGACATCAAAGTTTTCGATGGCCACCTGCACCGGGATCTGCACAACACCCAGATTGAGGGTGAAACCGTCAGACAGCACCAACAGCAGCTGCGATGAGCCAAAATAGATAAACAGCACCACCAGAATCTCCGGCAGGCCGCGTAAAATAGTCACCAGGGCAGAGCCTACCCAGGCAACGGGACGCCATGTGGCAGACTCCCATAGCGCAAAAATCATCGCCAGCGCCAGGCCGATGAGTAATGCACAAACCGCAAGGCCGACGGTCATCCCGGCGGCGCTTGCTAAAGGTAGAATTTCGTTCATTCAGCTGTTACTTCTGGAACCATTTATGGTAGATGGTCTGGTAAGTACCGTCTTTTTTCACTTTTTCCAGGGCGGTATTGAACTGCTGCTGCAGGGCGGTGTTGCCCTGGCGAACGGCGATGCCCAGGCCGTTACCGAAGTAGGCTTTATCGGTCACTTTATCACCGACAGCCGCGAGGTTCGGGTTGGCTTTCAGCCACTCAGTGACCACGGCGGTATCACCGAATACTGCATCAATACGGCCATTTTGCATATCCAGACACGCATTCTGGTAGCTGTCATAAGGTACGGTGGTGATTTCCGGGTGTTTATCGCTGATGTATTTCTGGTGCGTGGTCCCGTTCTGGACGCCGACTTTTTTGCCTTTCAGGGCATCAACGGTGGCGTATTTGCCTTTCTGGCCAATAAACAGCGCCGAGTTATCGTAGTACGGGGTGGTGAACAGGACCTGTTTTTCACGTTCCGGCGTGATGTCCATACCGGCCATGACCGCGTCAACGCGGCGGAATTTCAGGCTGGGGATCAGGCTGTCAAACGCCTGGTTGCTGAACGTGCAGGTGGCGCCCATCTCTTTACACAGGGCGTTGGCCAGATCAACATCGAAGCCAACTATCTTGTTATTGGCGTCAACAGATTCAAACGGAGGGTAGGACGCCTCAGTTGCAAAACGAATGGTCTGTGCCGCAGTGGCGGAAAGGCTCATGCTGGCTAACAGCGCGGCAAGCAATACTTTCTTCATGTTCATCATCCCTCAACTCAATGAGATAAATAAAATTTGAATGCGTCGGTCTTCGGGGATGCAAAGCAGCTGGCGTCGCCTTGCTCCACAATGTGGCCATTTTCCATGTACACCACGCGGCTGGCGGTTTTGCGCGCCACTTCCACCTCGTGGGTGACGATAACCTGCGTGATGCCCGTCTCGGAAAGCTCGCGGATAATACTGACTATCTGGGCCGTAATTTCCGGGTCCAGTGCGGCGGTGGGCTCGTCAAACAGCAGCACCTGGGGCTCCATCATCAGCGCACGGGCAATGGCCACACGCTGCTGCTGGCCACCGGAGAGGTGCAGCGGGTAACGATCCATATAAGGCGTCAGGCGCAAGCGTTCCAGCAGTTTATCTGCCCGTTCCCGGGCCTGATCTTTGCTGAGCCCCAGCACGCGGCAGGGGGCCTCTGTCAGGTTTTGCAGCACGGTGAGGTGTGGCCACAGATTATATTGCTGGAACACCATCCCCACGTTTTGGCGCAGCTCGCGAATAGCGGCGTCACCCGGCGCTTTGACAAAATCAAAGTGGTTGCCCGCAATATTGAGCGTACCGGAACGCGGCATCTCCAGCAGGTTGAGAACGCGTAACAGCGAACTTTTCCCTGCGCCACTGGGCCCGAGCAGCACCAGGGTTTCCCCTTGTGGGCAGTTCAGTGTGATATCAAACAGCGCCTGATGTGCGCCGTAAAAGCAGTTAATGCCGTTTAGTTGAATACTCATGCGAAGCAATTGAATAGCGATTGAGGCTGTGAATAGTACCGTTGACAGAATAGTTATGCAATATTTATGCGTTAAAATTTAAAATCTGCCGCCCTTGTGCCTCAAATCTAGCACATAATGTTGGAGAGGGAACATCCGGGATGAATAAAGTCGGGCATTCACACTGAATACCCGGCTTTTTATAGGGGAAAGGGTAAAATCGCTCAGCGACGTTCGAGTGACTGGCGCAGGTTACCGGCGGGCATTTTGCTGGCGCCCAGGTAGCGAACGTCGTCCACGGTCCAGCACTGGCCTTCACGCACCATCAGCACTTCGTCCTGCCAGTGAGTAGTACCTTTGTCGAGATTTACCCGCAGCGGAATGTTACGGGCATCGGTATTCGGGATAGTAGAGGCGCTGGCAACCTCGGCTTTATCAATGCCGTTGTTGTAGCTGGCGAACAGATCTTTACCGGCCAGGGCCTGATCATCGGCTTGTGCCTGGCTGGCTTTTTCCAGCACCTGCCACAGATCGGTACTCAGATAAGGACGCAGCCCGGTCAGGTTATTCAGGCCAGTACCCGGGTGACCAATACGGTAGTTATAAAACTGTTGAGCAACCTCATCCGGGCCCCCAGTAATACACTGGCTGGTACGTGAACCAATATCTTTGTAAGCCGGTGTGACTGGGGTGGTGCAGGCACTGAGGAGTAATGCGCAAGGGGTAAGCAATGCCAGAACTGAGCGACGCATAGTGATTTCCTTATGAATCTCAAGTGAACTACATTTACGATGACTAGCCTAAATCATAGCGCATCCAGCAAAGATTTGGCGCATTATGTAACTCTAACGCATTGATCGCAAAAGAAAGGAGAATTTATATGCAGTTTTCTACTACCCATACTCTGGAAGGGCAGAGCATCGTGGAATATTGCGGCGTGGTCACCGGCGAAGCCATCCTCGGGGCGAACATTTTTCGCGATTTTTTTGCCGGGGTGCGGGATATCGTGGGCGGCCGTTCTGGCTCCTATGAGAAAGAGCTGCGCAAGGCCCGGGAGATAGCGTTTCGCGAGCTGGAAGAACAGGCCCGGGAGCTGGGCGCCACGGCGGTTATCGGTATTGATATTGACTACGAAACCGTGGGCAAAGATAGCAGCATGCTGATGGTCAGCGTGACGGGTACTGCGGTGAAAACCCGCTAATGAAAGGGATGCGATGGCCACTGGTTTGGGCGGTGGTATTTCTGGCCGGTTGCGCGGGTAAACCGGGGCTGGTTGATCGCGGCAGTTATCGTGTTGATGTCAGCCGCCAGGCCCCCTCGGCCTTTCCCCGCATCAATACTCTGGTTATCCACTACACCGCCGGGGATTTTGACAGCTCGCTGGCCACCCTTACCGGGCCGGATGTCAGCGCCCATTACCTGATCCCGGCCCAGCCGCCGCGGGTGGGGGGGAAACCGGTTATCTGGCAACTGGTGCCGGAAGGGCAGCTCGCCTGGCATGCGGGGGTGAGTTACTGGCGGGGGTATACCCATCTGAACAGCACCTCTGTGGGGATCGAGCTGGAAAACAGCTGCTGGCACCCGGTAGCGGCCGGGCTGGGCACCGGGAAGCGTTTTGCACCGTTTTCCGCCCCGCAGATAGCCGTGCTGAAGACCTTAGCCCGGGAGATTATTGCCCGCTACCATATCCCGCCACAAAATGTGGTTGCCCATGCGGATATCGCCCCCCAGCGTAAAGATGATCCCGGTCCGCTGTTCCCCTGGCAGCAGCTGGCCCGTCAGGGGATTGGCGCCTGGCCTGATCCCCAGCGGGTACAGTTCTATTTACAGGGCAGAGCCCGGAATGCTGCGGTAGATAGTCAGCCACTGCTGGCGCTGTTAGCGCGCTATGGCTATCAACTGGCGCCGGGAATGACCGACGCCCAGCAGCGGCGGGTGATTACCGCCTTCCAGATGCACTTCCGCCCGGCCCGTTATGACGGTGAAGCAGACGCAGAAACCCAGGCAATCGCCGAAGCGCTGCTGGAGAAATACCGCCAGTAAGGGGAGTGACGGGCGCCTGGGGTATCCGGCGCCCGGTGGATCAGCGCAGTGTACCGTGATCCCGCAGCCAGTAAGCGGTGCGGGCGATCCCTTCGTCCAGTGAGACGATTGGCTCGTAGCCCAGTTCGCGCTGGGCCTTGCTGACATCCAGCGTAAAATCAAAATTAAGCTTAGATACCCCGTAATGGGTTAACGACGGCTCTTTATCTTCTTTATTACCAAACCGTTCCATACTGCGGGCAATCATGTCCAGCATCGGGTAGGGCACTGAACGGATCCGGCATTTAATACCCAGTGCCGCGATCAGTTTTTCGACAATGGTCCGCAGGGTGCAGGATTCCATATTGGTAATGTTGTAGGCCTGGCCCGATGGTAGCGCATCGCTCTGGGGAGTGCTGGCCAGCCACATGGCGTGGACGGCATTTTCCAGATAGGTCATGTCCACCATGGCGGAACCACCGTGGGGTAATAAGATACTGCCGTAGCGGCGCATCATCTGCACCAGCCGCGGGAAAAAGACCTTATCGTGCGGGCCAAACAGACTTTGCGGCCGCAGGATAGTAAAACGGGTGTGAGGGTTCGACTGGGCCAGCAGATTAATTACCTCTTCTGACGCGGCCTTACTGCGGGCAAATTCGTTGGCATAGCGGGCCGGGCGAAAGTCCTCGGAGATATTGCGATGATGGTGGTAATCAAAATAGAGTGCTGGTGAGGAGATATGCACAAAGTGGCGCACTCCCCAGGCGACGGCCCATTCACCCAGGCGCCGGGTGGCGCAGACATTGGCCAGATCAAAAGCCTGCTGGGTTCCCCAGGGGGATGTAAAACTGGAACAGTGCCAGAGGGTGTCGACATCTGCCAACATTGCCTTTGCCTGCGATGAGACCAGTTGCGTGAGATCGGCGTGGACAAACTCCGCACCCATTTTTTGTAATAAACGGCCCATCGCCGCGTTACGCCCGGTAGCGCGAACGGAGATCCCACGTTGCCGTAAGTATTCTACCGCATTTCGGCCCAAGCCACTGGTGGCGCCTGTTACCAGTACCTTCATTTCAACCCACTATTGTCTTTAAAATTACGCAGCGCATTCTTCCGTGAATTGCGCCACTATGCAATGGGAATTGCGGAATAAACCCGTTAATCAGAGTGAATTGTGTGATGATTGCTCAGCAATTCGGGTTATTCTGCGGGCCATCCCCTTAAAGATAAATAAATGTGCCGGGATCATTATCAGCCAGTAGAGCAGCCCCGGTGTGCCGTGGGGGTGCCACCAGGCGCGGACATCCAGGGTGCGCACCTCGCCGTTATCCTCCAGGGTAAACGATAACCGGCCAAGACCCGGGGCCTTCATGCCAAATAATAGCGTAAGTTCTCGTAATGGGTCGGCGACAATCACTTTCCAGCTGTCCACCTGATCACCGGCGTGTAAATAAGGATGCGCCGGGCGCCCGCGCGGGAGGCGGTGCCCCACCAGTAAATCCATCCACGCCCGGGTCTTCCACAGCGAATTGGCGAAAAAGTAACCGCGTTCCGGGGTGCCAAGTTGGTTGATAACCTTCCACAGCGCTGCTGCACTGGCGGTGGTAGTGATGGTGTAACCCGCCTGTTTGGGGTAATAGCCGTATTCCGGGCGCCAGCGGGCATGGGCCAGCGCGTCATACCCCCAGTCCTGGGAGTGGGACAACTGGCGCTCGCTGTCGAGGGTTTGGCGGACCGCGTCGTCAAAACCTGTCAGCGGCTGCGGGATCAGCGCGCGCAGGCTGGTGTCATCGGGGATCAGGTCATGCCTCAGCCCCTGGATCAGCGCCCGGGCAATCACCGGTGGCACCGAGGTGATGATATTCAGGAAATAAACCGAAATCAGGCTGGTGGGTAACGGGATGGGAATTAATGGCCGGTGGCGGCCGCTGATATCCATAAAACGTTCAAACTGCTGCTGATAACTGAGCACTTCCGGGCCTGCCGCCTCAAAAATACGCTGCTGGTCACTGGGGTGATCCAGCATACGCACCAGATATTCCAGTAAGTTTTCCAGCGCGATGGGGCTGGTCCGCGAGCGAACCCAGCGCGGCGGGGTCAGCACCGGCAGGTTATAGACCATGTCGCGCATTACCTCGAAGGCGGCGGAACCGGCCCCAACAATGATACCGGCGCGTATTTCGGTCACCGGGATATCCGCATCGCGCAGAATATCCCCGGTCAACTGGCGGGCCTGTAAATGCGCCGAGTGGGCATCACCTTTGCGGCTCTGGAGCGAGCTCAGGTAAATAATCTGTTTTACCGGGTAGCGCAACAGCGCGCTGCGCAGATGGGCGGCGGCCTGTTGCTCCCGCTCTACCAGGCGTGAACCGTCGCCCATGCTGTGGATCAGATAATAAAGGGTGTCTACTTCCTCCAGCACCGGGGGGATGCTTTCGGGCTGATGGAGATCGACATAGCGGCAGGTTACCCCCGGCCAGGGCTGTTTCTCCAGCCAGGCGACCCGGCGGGCCGCCGCGGTAACCTGATGCCCGGCGGCATTTAGCCGGGCCACCAGATGTTGGCCAATATAGCCACTGGCACCCAGTACCAGTATTTTTTGTACCTTGCTCATCCCTGATCCTCCCGGTTTGCCGTTGCCGGCGATAGCGTTACGCCTGGGACATAAAGCGCTGCCAGTGGTGTACCACGGTTTCCAGCTGCTGGCGGCTAACATCCAGATGGGTGACCAGACGGGTCACCGGCGCTGCATTGATCAGAATATCCTGGTTTTTCAGCCACGCCTGTAAGGCGTCGACCCGCAGGCTGTCCACCCGGACAAACAGCATATTGGTATCCTGGCGTCTGACATCGGCACCGCTATTGCGCAGCGCCTGGGCCAGCCAGGCAGCATTGTCGTGATCCTGTTTCAGGCGGGTGACCTGGTGTTGCAGGGCATAGAGCCCGGCCGCAGCCAGAATACCCGCCTGGCGCATCCCGCCGCCGGTCATCTTGCGCCAGCGCAGGGCGCGCTGAATATAGTCGTGGCTCCCCACCAGCAGGGAGCCTACCGGGGCTCCGAGCCCTTTGGACAAGCAGATAGTAAAACTGTCGCAATAGCGGGCCACCGCCGCCAGGGGCTGGTTATACTCAACAACGGCGTTAAAAATACGCGCCCCGTCGATATGCAACCCCAGGCCGTGCTGGCGGGTGAACTGCCAGGCGTCTTGTAAATATTCCAGCGGCAGCACTTTGCCGTTGTGGGTGTTTTCCAGGCTCAGTAGCCGGGTGCGGGCGAAGTGGATATCGTCAGGTTTAATTTTTGCGGCCACCGCCTCGAGGGGCAGGGTGCCGTCTGCTGCCGCCTCGATGGGCTGGGGCTGAATACTGCCCAGCACCGCCGCGCCGCCGGCTTCATACAGGTAATTGTGGGCCCCCTGGCCGACAATATACTCCTCACCGCGCTGGCAGTGGCTCAGCAGGGCGACCAAATTGGCCTGGGTACCGCTGGGGAGAAAGAGCGCGGCTTCTTTGCCACTGATTTGTGCGGCATACGCCTGTAATGCGTTGACGGTGGGATCGTCCCCGTAGACATCATCCCCGGTAGGGGCGGCCATCATCTGTTCCAGCATGGCAACACCTGGGCGAGTTACGGTATCACTGCGTAAATCGATCACGGCATCAGGCTCCTGAATGGGAATAAACACGCCTGCGGGTTGCGGTGGTGACGCAGGCAGGCGTGTTACGGTGAGGTTATATTTTTAACGGAACCAGTTGGTTTTTGCCAGTTCAATCACCTCATCACCGCGGCCACTGATAATGGCGCGCAACATATACAGGCTGAAGCCCTTAGCTTGTTCCAGCTTGATTTGTGGCGGGATGGCCAGCTCCTCTTTGGCGACCACCACATCCACCAGGGCCGGGCCATCGTGCTCAAAGGCGGCCTGGAGGGCGGCGTCGAGATCTGCCGCCCGTTCAACCCGAATTCCTTTAATCCCGCAGGCTTCGGCAATACCGGCGAAGTTTGTGTCCTGGAGTTCAGTGCCGTCCGTCAGGTAACCGCCGGCTTTCATCTCCATGGCTACAAAGCCCAGCACGCTGTTGTTGAACACCACCACTTTCACCGGCAGGTGCAACTGGGCGAGGGATAAAAAATCCCCCATAAGCATACTGAAGCCGCCGTCACCACACAGGGCGATAACCTGGCGATCCGGGCAGGTGGCTTTGGCCCCCAGGGCCTGGGGCATGGCATTGGCCATCGAACCGTGGTTAAACGATCCCAGCAGGCGGCGTTTGCCGTTCATTGCCAGATAACGGGCCGCCCAGACCGTGGGGGTGCCCACGTCACAGGTAAAAATCGCGTTATCGCTGGCCAGTTGGCTGATCTGGCGCGCCAGGTACTGCGGGTGAATATGGCCGTCGCCGGTGTCTTTGGCGAGGTCATCCAGCCCCTGGCGAGATTTACGGTAATCCGCGCGGGCTTTATCGAGGAAGTGACAGTCGGTTTTCTCTTCCAGCAGGGGCAGCAGGGCCTGAAGGGTGGCTTTAATATCCCCCATCAGGGCGATATCCACTTTGCAGTGGGCGCCGATACTGGCGGGGTTGATATCGATCTGGATTATTTTCGCGTCGGTAGGGTAGAACGCCCGGTACGGGAACTGGGTTCCCAGCAGGATCAGGGTATCGGCATTCATCATGGTGTGAAAACCGGATGAGAAACCGATAAGCCCGGTCATGCCCACGTCGTAGGGGTTGTCGTACTCGACGTACTCTTTACCGCGCAGGGCGTGGACAATGGGGGCCTTGAGGGTGGCGGCAACATTGACCAACTCATCGTGGGCGCCAGCACAGCCGCTGCCGCACAGCAAGGCGATATTACTGGCGTAGCGTAGTACCTGGGCCAGCTTCTCCAGTTCTGCGTGCGGGGGGACGGCGACCGCTGGCGGTGCCGGGTACCAGTGGCTGCTGGCGCCTTCCGGCGCGGGTTTTAGCGCCACATCCCCGGGCAGGACGATAACCGCAACCCCCCGATCGAGGATCGCGCTGCGCATCGCCCGGGCCATCACCTGGGGGATCTGCTCCGGGGTGGAGACCAGTTCGCAATAGTGGCTGCACTCGCGAAACAGCTCCTGGGGGTGGGTTTCCTGGAAATAGCCGCTGCCAATTTCGCTGGAGGGAATATGGGCGGCAATCGCCAGCACCGGGACCCGGTTGCGGTGGCAGTCGAACAGCCCGTTAATCAGGTGCAGGTTACCGGGCCCGCAGGAGCCTGCGCATACCGCCAGCTCACCGGACAGATGGGCCTCTGCCCCTGCGGCAAAGGCGGCAACCTCTTCATGGCGGGTCGGCATCCATGTAATGGTCCCCATACGATTCAGGCTGTCGCTTAACCCATTCAGCGAGTCGCCGGTGACCCCCCAAATACGTTTAACGCCAGCCTGTTCGAGTGTTTTAGCAATATAGGAAGCTACCGTTTGTTTCATCACGTCTCCTTGTTTTTGCTTGCTGTTTTAAGCGCGGTACTGAATCACCCGCTGTACACAAGTGTAGACCCTCTGGCCACCCACGGTGACGAGGGCCCGCGCCATAACACCGGTTATAGCGGACAATAATTTGGCCACTTTGACGATTTATAGCGCAGGGTGGACCGGGCGTAATAACATGGCAGGGAGGAAGGCGGTAGCGTGTTGATTACCCAATAAAAATGGCCCCGAACGGGGCCACAGAAAAGGCAAGAAAGGATCAGGCCAGTACCAGGTCACTGGTGGGGTGGCAAGAGCAGGCCAGAACGTAGCCGTCGGCAATCTCCTGTTCACTCAGGGTCATGGTGCTGGTGGTGGTGTATTCACCCGATACCACTTTGGTTTTACAGCAGCCACACACCCCGGCCCGGCAGGCCGCGGTGACCGGCACCTTATTGCTTTCCATTGCGTCCAGCAGGGTGGTACCTACCGGGGCGTGGAAGGTCTGGGCCGGTTGCAGCCGGGTAAAGGTCAGGCTTTTACCACTGGCGGCGGCTTTAGGCACAAAGAACTGTTCGCGGTAGAACCGGGTCACGCCCAGCTGGCGTACAGTGTTCTCCACAAAGTCCATATAGGGCGCCGGGCCACAGGTCATCACCGTGTAGTCGGCAATATCTGCAATGGCGGCCAGCATGTCGCGGGTCAGGCGGCCGGGAATGAAACCCTGAACCTGGCCTTGCTCGGCAATCAGCGTGACCGGGTAGTGCCGCCACTCGTCGGCAAAGATAACATCGTTCGGCGAGCGTACGCTGAACAGCACCTGTACATCGGCGTCGGGGCGGTGTTTTGCCAGCCAGCGGCGCATTGACATAATCGGCGTGACACCGCTACCGGCGGCCAGCAGCAGGTATTTATCCGCTGGGTGATCCACACAGGTAAAGTCACCGGCGGCGGCAGACAGCCAGATATAGTCACCGCGCTTCACGTCGTGGGTCAGCCACTGGGACCCGGCACCGTCATCGATCCGGCGAACGGTCAGGGTAATGTATTCACTTTCTCCCGGGGTGGAGGAAAGGGTATACGCCCGCAGGGTGTCGCTGCTGTTGCGTATGCTAACCAGCGCATGTTGCCCCGGTTTATAGGGGTAAAAATCATGGCAAATCAGCGATAACGTCCAGACATCGGGCGTCTCCTGGCTGATATGATGCACTTGCATCCGGTACGGGCAGAGTTCGGTTGGCATGGTCATGGTAATTATGCCCCCAGCAGCTGCTGCATATCCTGCTCTACCGTGGTTATCGGGCGCAGGCCGAATTTTTCATTCAGTACTGCTAACAGGTTCGGTGTCAGGAAGCCCGGAACGGTTGGCCCGGTGACGATATTTTTCACGCCCAGTGAGAGCAGGGTCAGCAGGATGACAATCGCTTTTTGTTCAAACCAGGAGAGCACCAGGCTGAGCGGCAGATCGTTAACCCCACAGCCCAGTTTTTCGGCCAGGGTAACCGCCAGAATAATCGCCGAATAGGCATCGTTACACTGCCCGGCATCCACCAGACGCGGCAGCCCTTCGATATCGCCAAAGTCCAGCTTGTTGAAACGGTATTTACCGCAGGCCAGGGTCAGGATCAGGCAGTCTTCCGGTACGCTGGTCGCAAAATCAGTGAAGTAATTGCGTTCGCCACGGGCGCCGTCGCAGCCGCCGACCAGGAAGATGTGGCGCAGTTTTTCACGGCTGACCAGATCAATCAGGGTATCTGCGGCACCCAGCAAGGTCTGGCGACCAAAGCCGACGGTGATCAGGTGTTCAATTTCGCTGTACGGGAAGCCCGCCATTTGCTGTGCCTGGGTGATAACCGCAGTGAAGTCATCACCTTCCAGATGGTTAACGCCCGGCCAGCCGACGATGCTACGGGTCCAGATGCGATCGTCGTAGCTGCCGACGGTCGGATCGATAATGCAGTTGGAGGTCATTACGATAGGGCCAGGGAAGCGGGCAAACTCGGTTTGCTGATTCTGCCAGCCGCTGCCGTAGTTACCGGCCAGATGTTTGAATTTGCGCAGTTCCGGGTAACCGTGGGCCGGCAGCATTTCACCGTGGGTGTAGACGTTTACGCCGGTGCCTTCGGTCTGTTCCAGCAGGTTATAGAGATCGCGCAAGTCATGGCCGGAGATCAAAATCGCTTTCCCGGCTACCGGTTTCACATTGACCTGGGTTGGGGTCGGGTGGCCGTATTTGCTGGTTTCGCCGCTGTCGAGGATACGCATCACGCTGAAGTTCATCTGGCCAATGGCCATGGAACATTCCAGCAGCGCATTCATGTCTGAGGGCCAGGTGCCCAGCCAGGCCATGATGCGGTGGTATTCAGCATAAATATCGTTGTCGTACTGGCCCAGTACGTGGGCGTGTTCCATATAGGCCGCCGCCCCTTTCATGCCGTACAGGCAGAGCAAGCGCAGGCCAAGAATGTCCTCACCGATGGTGGCTTTGTCGCGGTTCGGGGTAAACAATTCAGCCTGGCGCTGCAGGTCGCCCAGGTCATTGCTGGCCAGCTGCAGGTCCGCCATCGGATGGTCAACACGGGCAGTGGCGTCGGCTTTCAGGCTCAGGGCTTTCAGCGCTTCACGCATGGCGATGGCGTCGCGGGCATAGCCCACAATACGCGGAGAGTCGAAGTTGACGTTGGTCAGGGTGGCGAAGAAGGCACGCGGGGCAAAGCTGTCAACCGCATGGTCAATAATCCCCAGCTCGCGTGCTTTACAAGCCCAGGCTGAGAGCCCCTGCAACGCCGCGATTAACAGATCCTGAAGGTCGGAGGTTTGAGCCGTTTTCCCACAGACGCCCTGAGCATACGCGCAGCCATTGCCTGCCGGAGTGCGGATAGTTTGTTCACATTGCACGCAAAACATGGATGATACCTTAAAGTTATATTTAATATGCATGTTTAAGGTTATGCCTGTCAGGGGGCGGAACAAAGTGCTTTTTGGAAAAATTGCGAGTCGATTGATATAGCGCAAATTTGGCGGTACCGGGGGTACCGCCAAAGGGGTATCAGGCCGCGAAGAGCGCCATCAGAATCGGGACTAGAAGCGTCAGCAGAAAGCCGTGAACAATGGCGGCGGGCACAATATCAACCCCGCCGCTGCGTTGCAGTACCGGCAGGGTAAAATCCATGGAGGTAGCGCCGCACAGCCCGAGAGCGCTGGAGCGGTTACGGCGGATCAGGGTCGGAATCAGCATAATGGACAACAGTTCCCGGGCCAGATCGTTAAAGAAGGTGGCGCTACCGATAACCGGGCCGTAGGACTCGGTCATTAAGATGCCGGACAGCGAGTACCAGCCGAACCCGGAGGCCATCCCCAGCCCGGCTTTGAGCGGTAAGCCGAGAATAAACGCATTAATCACCCCGGCAACCAGCGAGCTGGCTACCACCACTACGCCGACCATCATCCCCCGGCGATTGAGCACGAGCTGGCTCAGCGACATGCCGCTATTGCGCAGCTGAATCCCCACCAGGAACAGCAGCAGCACCAGGGTATATTCGCTGGCCTCGGTGGCGTAATGCAGCACCTGCCAGCCGCTCAGCCCAATCACAAAACCCAGCAACACCACCCCGGCCAGTTGCAGGGATTCAAACACCATCGCCATTCGCGACGGTAATTTTTGCTGCTGTAACGCATGGCGCCAGGGAAAGCGTTTTTCCAGCAGGTGCAGGGCCAGCAGATTGCAGCCGAGGATAATCACAATGCTGACGGCGGAATAATGCAGTATTGATAATAAATTCGCCGACAGATTATCCAGGAAGGCGAGGCTGATCCCCATAAAAAATAATATGACGTACACGATCCAGCTCAGCAGGCGACTGATGAGCTGCAAAATAGATTTTTGTTTAAGCGGAATTAAATAGCCGATAATCAGTGGCAATAAGATAAGTATAAGGCCGGAAAACATGCTGCACAGTCCTTGCAATAAATAAAGGCAACCGCAGACACTAGGGAAGGTGCGAACAAGTTCCTGATATGAGATCATCATATTCATCCGGAGCGCATCCCAGAGGGACATCATGAGCCATCAACTCACCTTCGCCGA
>NZ_WBXP01000041.1 GCF_016415625.1 Shimwellia pseudoproteus | reverse complement strand
CGGCGAAGGTGAGTTGATGGCTCATGATGTCCCTCTGGGATGCGCTCCGGATGAATATGATGATCTCATATCAGGAACTTGTTCGCACCTTCCCTAGTATTAATAAGGTCTGTCCGTGGCATATTATCAAAACTTACGTTCAGGTAAGTAACTGAGAAAACGTAACTTATTGACTCATCCTTAAATTTGAAACAGGATGATCGGGTTTGCCCGGGGCTGACTGTCATCTGCTCAGCCAAATTGTATTTACCTGAACCGAGAGTGGAGAAGTGTATGAGCACAGTAGTGGTCTATTTTTCTGGTTATGGCCATACCCAGCGTATTGCTGAAGTGGTGGCGCAAGGGGCCGAGGCTGAACTGATTGCCGTTGATAATAATGGTGATATTCCTGAGGGTGACTGGCACAAACTGGCGGCAGCCAGCGCGATTATTTTTGGCGCCCCGACCTATATGGGCGGAGTGCCCTGGCAATTTAAGAAATTTGCCGATGCATCCTCCAAAGTCTGGGGCGTGCGGGGCTGGCAGGATAAAGTCTTTGCCGGGTTTACCAACAGCGCCAGCCTGAATGGTGATAAACAAGTTACCTTGCAGTACCTGCAAACCCTCGCGTCCCAGCATGGCGGGATCTGGGTCAGCCTTGGGCTGTTGCCGGCCAATACCCTGGCCGCTACCCGCCAGGACGTTAACAACCTTGGTGGCTCGGTAGGGCTGCTGGTGCAGTCTCCGGCGGACGCCAGCGCCGATCAAATTCCCCAGGGTGACCTCGATACCGCCCTGAAATTTGGCCAGCGCGTGGCGGCGGTGGCGGCACGTCTGAATTAATCTGTTCCCCGCATATTTTCCCGTCAGGGAAGCATCAATGCCAAAGCGCCGTTCAGGCGCTTTTTTATTGCCGGCCCGCGGCCAGTGGCAGTGTTATCAGGGCGGCGGTGGCTGACACTGGATTTATTAATGTGATTTACATCACTATATAAATGCAACGAATTGAAAATGAAACGCCGTTTTGTTATTAATGGTAGCGGTTTGCTGGTGGTGTACACCGGTTACCGCGATAACGACAGCACCACTGAGAGCACCACGGACAGCAAAATGGCGATCATTAAACACTGTAAACCGGGCGCCCACGCCCAGGTTGCCGAGGCCCGGGCCAGCGGGGGGAAAGATATTCTTGATGATCCCCAGCGGACCCGATTATTTATCGCCCGCTTACGGGCGCGCATTGATAATGCGCCATCGCCCGCCGAGCGTGAGCGGTTAGCAAAACTGTTACATGAGCTGGATAACTGGCTGGCGTCGCAGCGCAAAAAATAGCGCGAGCCGCACATCGCGGTGATAGTGTTGCTTTTTATGCGGTTACTGTAACCAGACTGGCGGCGTGGCGGTACAATCATCGGTAGCGATTTTTCGAACGCTAACGTGATTCACTATCTGTCTGGCTGTGCCTCTGCGGCATGGTCATGGCACCCAGGAGGTTATATGTCCCATTTTGATGATGTGCTGGCGCAGGTTGATGCGACCCTGCAGGAAAATGTCATTACCCATATGAATGAATTGCTGGTCGCGCTGAGTGATGATACGGCGCTGTCCCGTGACGATCGCTACCAGCAGCAACAGCGTTTGCGGGTCGCCATTGCCCATCACGGTAAATCTGAACGGGAAGATGCCCGGGCGCCCCACGATGATCGCCGGGAACATCTCACCCGCGGCGGTATGATTTCCTGATAACGCCCCGGCCAGCTGCTGGCCGGGCTTACCTGCTCAGAACTGACGTCTGGCCACCAGCCAGGCGCCAAGCACCAGTAACCCAGCCCCCAGCAGCGGGCTTGTCAGGGCCCGCCAGCTGATCCCGGGATGGCGGGCAATATCAATCACTAGCCCACCCACCAGTTGGCTGGCCACCAGTACTGCAATCGTGGTGGCGGCTCCGAGATACTGATACCCCGAAATACTGGCAAACACGAAGAATGATCCCAGCAGCCCGGGGATCAAGGTCCACCAGTGGACACTGGATGCCAGCTCCTGTACCCCGGCAACCCCCTGTTTCACCAGCAGCAGGGTGGTGAACAGCAGGATCCCTACCAGGGCGTTCAGCAGCATCGCAATCAGGATGGTCGAACTGTTCTGGGTGATCCTGACCATAATGGTATTCTGGACCACCAGGCCCACCCCGGCGGCGATCAGAAACAGCAGGGTCACGCTGTGGTTCATGGGTTACCGTCCGGGTCCCGGCGGTTATCCAGCTGTAACTGCATAAAGGTCAGATCCAGCCAGCGGCCAAACTTGGTGCCGACCTGGGGCATCTGGCCGGTGATGGTAAAACCCAGCTTGTGATGCAAATGGACCGAGCCGCTGTTCTGGCTTTCAATCCCGGCCACCATGACGTGGATACCACGCTGGCGGGCAATATCGATCAGGGTAATCATCAGCTGCTGGCCAACCCCATTTCCCTGATGCTCCGGGTGCACGTAAACCGAGTGCTCCACCGTATGGCGAAAGCCGTCAAATGCCCGCCAGTCGCCGTAGGAGGCATAGCCGATAACCTGGCCATCCTGTTCGGCCACCAGCACCGGAAAATGGCGTTGCTGGCGCTGGGTCATCCACTGGATGCGGTTCTCGCTGTCCACGGTGTTGTCATTCCAGATGGCGGCAGTAAACCGCACCGCGTGGTTGTAAATTTCCGCAATGGCCGCGCAGTCTGCCCGGTCAGCATGGCGAATATTCATGTTGCTTCCTTGGTTGTGTTCACTATAGTGACACTATGAATAATATAGTCGACACATTAAATCAACGGATCGCGAGCCGAATTCGCATCGAGCGGGAGTCCAGAGGCTGGTCAGTGGCCGATTTGGCCGGGCAGGCCGGGGTGTCCCGGGGGATGATCCATAAAATTGAGCGGGCGGAAAGTAGCCCCACGGCAACCCTGCTGGGGCGCATTTCCGGGGCGTTTGGCATCAGCATGTCCACCCTGATAGCCCGGGCGGAAATGCCCGAAGGCCAGCTATTGCGCCAGGCCGATCAGCCGGTGTGGCAAGATCCGCAAAGCGGCTATTTGCGCCGTCATCTCTCCCCGCGCAGTGACGTGCCGGTGGATCTGGTGCAAATCACCTTGCCGCCGGGCAGCGATGTGCCGATGCCGGCCGCTGCCTACATAGATGCCCGCCAGTTGATTTGGGTCCAGCAGGGGGCGCTTATCTTCCGCGAAGGGGCGCACCTGCACCGGATGGCCGCCGGAGATTGCCTGGCGCTGGGGCCACCGAATGACTGTGCGTTTATCAACCGCAGCGATGCTCCCTGTATTTATGTGGTGGTGCGGGCAAACCTGGCGCGCTGAGCCTGAATTTCCGGCCATGGTTTGCATTTTCCGGTTGCGCCACCCTCCCTGCGGTGTAATAACCAGGCTATAACTAAACAAAGCCAGCAGGATAACGACTATGTATTTTTCACGTGACGCGTATCTGGCGCGAATTGGTTATCAGGGGGAGGTGGCAGCAGATCTCGACACCCTGAAAGCGCTGCATCTGCACCACTGCTGTACCATTGCCTTCGAAAATCTCGATGTGCTGCTGGGGCGCGAGATCTCGGTGGATCCGCAGCATATCTACGCCAAACTGGTGACCGCCGGGCGCGGTGGCTATTGTTACGAGCAAAATGGCCTGTTTGAACAGGCGCTGGCGGATATTGGCTTTGAGGTGCGCGGGCTGAGCGCCCGGGTGCTGGTGTCCCAGCCGCTGGAAATGCCGGGCCGCACTCACCGGCTGAACCTTGTGGAGCTGAATGGCGCCCGCTGGATTGCCGATGTCGGCTTCGGTGGCTCCACCCTGACCGCACCGCTACGCCTCGATGAACGCGGGGTGCAGACCACCCCCCACGGCCGTTACCGGCTGGGGCGCGCCGGGGCAGATTTTGTCCTGTTTGTCGCCTGTGGCAACCAGTGGCACGCCCAGTATCGCTTCGACACTACCCGGCTGTACTCCACGGACGATGAGATAGCCAATTTCTACACCGCCTGCTGGCCGGGCTCCCATTTCCGGCATCACCTGCTGCTGGCGCTACAACACCCGAACGGGGAGCGCACCGGGGCAGTAAACCGGCGGATTACACACCACACCGCCTGCGAGAGCCAGCAGCAACAGCTGGCGGATAATAACGCGCTGTATGATGCCCTCAGTGGCCGTTTTGGTCTGCGGCTTGATCATCCGCATTATGGGATAAGCCGGGAGGATTTCCTCGCCGCGATGGCAACGCTGGCGCAGGAGGGTCTCCCCGGCCGCTGAGCGCACTCAGAATAGGGTGTCCAGTTGTTCGATAACCTGGTAGTTATCGTCAACCAGTAACAGGACTTTCCATTTGTCAAAGGTCAGGCAGGGGTGAGAAGTGCCAAACACCAGAATATCGCCGACCCGGACATCACTCCCCGGCCCGAGGCGCAGCATACAGTGCTGATCCATAATACCGGTGCTGGTGATACTCCCGGGGGCCAGCGCTAAGGGCTGCCCGTGGCGGTAGTGGGCGATGGCCTGAGGAAGTCCGGCATCGAAGGCGCAATCGCGCTTACCAAAATTGACCACGGCCATTCCCGGCTCCGGTACTGACTGCACCAGGGCTACGATCTCCAGTGCCGAGGCCAGATCCCCGGCGAGATCGCAGGCCACCGCGTCTCTGTGCTTCAGCGCCTGCTGGGCCTCCTCGTAAATGCCGGTGTCGTGGGTAATGTAGCACCCGGGACGGATAACAATACGGGTATTCGCGGGCCTGGGGGCCGATAACCAGATATTACACACCACGTCATACCAGACGCTGCCCGCCCCGGTCAGCACAAATTCGCCGTCCACCAGCGGGGCCATGTCGCAGGCCAGGGCGGCGGCGTCCCGCAGCAGGGATTCTATCTGGGCCTGTGGGTTATCGCCGTGCAGCACGCCTTCATATAATTCCAGGCCGCGTAATGTCAGCCCCGGCAGTGCCGCAATCTCCTCGGCTAATTGCCGGGCCGCAGACACCGACCGGCACCCACAACGCCCGCCGTTCACCCCGAGCTCAACCAGCACATCCAGGGTCTGATGATGACGGGCGAAAAACCCAGACAGCGTGCGGGCATTTTCCAGGCTGTCCACACAGCAGAGGTAGTCCACCTCCCGGTAGTGATTTTTGAGCTGTGAAACCAGCGCCATACCGGCTTTGCCCACCAGTTGATTTGCCATCAGTACCCGCCGGATGCCACTTGCCATGGCGGCAGCCGCCTGCCAGGGGCTACCGACCCCAATGGCCCAGGCACCGGCATGTTGCTGGGCCCGGAAGATCCACGGGGTCATGGTGGTTTTACCGTGGGGCGCGAGTGATACCCCGCGGGTGTCGGCATAGCGCTGCATCCAGGCAATATTATTGCGCAGTGGCTGTTGTTTAATGACCGCCGCCGGCAGGCAGACATCTTCGTTCAGCAGGTTAGCCGGGGTAAACAGCGGGGCTGATTTATGGGGGATAGCGATACTTTCACGGTATTTCATAACACTTATCCTTTATGTTGATAATAAACAACGGCAATGGATATCTAATGTAATTCAATGAAAATAATGATAATTATTTAGTTTGCGTGATATTGATGAATAAAAGTATCATAAAACAATCTTGATTTTGCGTAGTTTTCCACTGTTTTACCAGTAAGTAAATGGTTAAATCAGCACCATGAAAAAGCACGGAGTGAATGTGATGAAAGCCGACTGGTTGTTTAAAAATGTCACCGTGATTGACGGTAGCGGCGGCCCCGCTTACCGGGCCGATGTGGCGGTAACCGGGGATCGTATCACGGAGATTGCCCCCGCCATTACCCGGCCAGCGGCACAGGCTATCGACGGAGAAGGCCAGGTACTGGCCCCGGGATTTATTGACGTCCATACCCATGACGATACCAACGTTATCCGCATCCCGGAG
This sequence comes from Shimwellia pseudoproteus, assembly GCF_016415625.1. GTDB lineage: Bacteria > Pseudomonadota > Gammaproteobacteria > Enterobacterales > Enterobacteriaceae > Shimwellia > Shimwellia pseudoproteus. Next base: position 28,004 of record NZ_WBXP01000041.1, on the reverse strand, counting down.
TATTTGCCGAAGATAAGCCAGGGGATCACCACGGTTATCGTCGGTAACTGCGGCATCAGCGCTGCCGGGGCGACTATTCGCCACCAGGTGCCGGACCCGATGAACCTGCTGGGGGAGAAGCAGCACTTTGTGTACCCGACCGTGGCGGATTATGCCCGCGCCGTTGAAGCGGCCCGCCCGGTGGTCAATGTCGGCACCCTGGTGGGGCACACCAGCCTGCGTAATAACCAGATGGATGACCTGTTCCGCGCCGCCACGGCGCAAGAGATCCGCGCCATGGGCGACGAGCTGCGGGTGGCATTACGCCAGGGGGCGCTGGGAATGAGTACCGGCCTGGCCTATGCCAGCGCGTTCCAGGCCACCACTGAAGAGGTCATGGCCCTGGCGGAAGCGCTGGCGGCGGAAGGCGGTATTTACACCACCCATCTGCGGTCGGAGTTTGAACCCATTCTCGATGCCCTTGACGAGGCGTTCCGTATTGGCCGCCACGGCAAAGTGCCGGTTGTGGTATCCCACCATAAATGCGCCGGGGCAAAAAACTGGGGGCGCACCACGGAAACCCTGGCGCTGTTTGACAAAATGCGCCAGCACCAGGAGATTGGTTGTGACTGTTACCCCTATTCGGCGAGCTCGTCGACACTCGATTTGAAACAGGTGACGGACGAGTTTGATATCGTGGTCACCTGGTCACAACCCTGCCCGGAGGAAGCGGGCCAGACCCTGCAACAGATTGCCGAAAAATGGGGCGTCACCCTGAATGATGCTGCCCGGCGGCTAATGCCCGCCGGGGCCATTTACTACAACATGGACGAGCAGGATGTCCAGCGGGTGCTGCGCTACCCGGTCACTATGGTGGGGTCCGACGGTTTACCCAATGATCCGATGCCGCATCCCCGCCTGTGGGGGGCGTTTCCCCGGGTGCTGGGCCATTATAGCCGTGATAAGCAACTGTTCCCGCTGACCACCGCAGTACATAAAATGACCGGCCTCTCGGCGGCCCGCTTCCGGCTGCCTGAGCGGGGCCTGGTTAAAACGGGCTACTATGCGGACCTGGTGCTGTTTAACCCCGACACCGTCCGGGATGTCGCCAGTTTTACCGATCCACAGCGCCCGGCGGAGGGGATCAACGCGGTGATGGTAAATGGCGTGATGAGTTACCGGGATAACCACCAGATAACGGGCCGGGCGGGGCGTTTTCTGCGCCGCCAGCCTCAACAGTCATAGTCAGTGAATAACAAGGAGCAACGATGAGTATTACGCGTTACGGCAGTGAAGGCAGCACCGGCACCGGCGGGCAGCATTTGCCGTTCTCCCGGGCAGTGGAAGCCGGAGGCTGGTTATACGTTTCCGGCCAGACACCAATGAAAAACGGCGAAGTGGTTGAGGGCGGGATTGTGGAGCAGTCCCGGCTGGCTATCCAGAACTGCATTGATATTATGACTGAGGCAGGCTACAGCCTGGCGGATGTAGTCCATGTCAGTGTCATCCTGACGGATGCCCGTTACTTTACCTCCTTTAATAATGTCTTCCGGGAGGTTTTTGGCGCGCATCCACCGGCGCGTATTTGCTGCGTTGCCGATTTAGTGGTGGACTGCAAAGTCGAAGTTGATGTGACCTGTTTTAACGCGAACAGGATCAAATAATATGCCCTGACGGGAGTCATCGTTCCCGTCAGATAATCATCTTACCCGATGTCATAAATACCCCGGCATTTTTGTTTTAATTACACAGGATCAGACAGACAAATAATCATGGCGCAGAAATACTGTGCCCGGGTTCCTCTTGCTTAATTATCAGGATGTGAGTATGAATAGTCATGTCTTTTTAACCGGTTTCGTTATTTATGCGTTAGCCATGATCTGGCTTGGCTGGTATGTATCGCGCCATCAAAAAAACGGCGAAGACTTTCTGCTGGCCGGGCGTTCATTGCCGATGTTTTTGACCCTCGGCACCACCGTGGCAACCATGGTCGGGACCGGCTCCAGCATGGGGGCAGTGGGGTTTGGCTACAGCCACGGCTGGGCCGGTATGCTGTATGGTGTCGGTGGCGCTATGGGTATTCTGCTGGCGGCCTGGTTATTTGCCCCGCTGCGTAAATTGCGCTTTATGACCATGAGTGAAGAACTGTCTTATTATACTGGCGGCAGTCATTTAATAAAAAATATAGTCGGTATCATGATATTTATTGCCTCTGTCGGCTGGCTGGGGGCGCATATTCTCGGCGGCAGCTTATATCTCTCCTGGGCCACCGGTATTGACCCGGCACTGGCGAAAATAATTATTGCGCTGGCATTTGCAATCTATGTCATTATTGGCGGATATTCCGCCGTGGTGTGGACGGATACGGTTCAGGCGCTGATCTTGTTTTTCGGTTTTATTTTGATGGCGATCCTCGCGGTGGCGCATGTCGGCGGCTGGGAGGCGATCCGTCAGGCGGTGGACCCCCGGGCCCTGAGCCTGTTCGCGGTGGATAAAATGGGCGCGGTCCCGGCACTGTCTCTGGCGATGGTGATTGGCGTTGGGGTGCTGGCCACGCCGTCCTACCGCCAGCGGATTTACACCGCGAAGGATGTGGGGGCCGTGCGGCGCTCGTTTATTTTTACCGGCGTGTTATATCTTTTTTTCTCGGTGTTGCCGGCGATTATCGGCATGGCGGCCTTTACCATGGACCCGCAACTGGCCAACAGTAATTATGCCTTCCTGGTGGCGACCCGCTTTTTACCGGCGGCAGTGGGGCTGGTGGTGCTGATTGCCGGGCTGTCCGCCACTATGTCCTCCGCCAGCTCTGATGCCATTGCCGCCGTGGCTATTATGATGCGCGATCTCTACACCCTGATAACCGGCCGGATGCCCGGGGATGATAACGCTATTCGCGTCTCGCGCTGGATGCTGGCCGGTGTGATTGGAATGGCGCTGATTTTTGCCCTCACAGCCGACGATATTATTAGCTATATCACCAAAATGATTGCCATGCTGATGTCCGGGCTGTTTGTCTGCTCAATGCTCGGGCGCTTCTGGTTACGCTTTAACTGGCAGGGGGCGCTGACGGCGCTGATCGGCGGGATGGCGGTATCGGCGGCAGTCCTGCTGCACCCCGGATGGCTCGCCTGGTGGGGCAATCCCTGCATCCCGTCGGTACTGGGCAGCCTGGCAGGTGGGGTGATAGTGACGTTGTTAACCCCGGCAAGCCCGGTAACCCGGGCGCAGGCGCTGGAGATAATCACCCGGGAGCGGGAGAACCAGCCGGCCACTGCAGGGCCGGAAAAGGCCCGCGGTTAATCCCCCAGCGGCTGGCGATCGGCGCCGCCCCGGTGATCATCAAGGGCGAGTTTGATGCGCCGTAACCGGTCCTTGGCCTGGGCTTTGTTCGCCATGGCCAGCTCGGTGGCCAGCACGTCAACGGTGGCGAGCATGGCATAGCGGGAGGTACTGGGCTTAAAAATATAGTCGTTCTCGCGCACGATAAGCGGCAACAGCAGATTTGCGTGCCTGGCCAGGGGGGTATCCGGGGGGGTAATGGCTATCACGCTGGCGCCGTACTGCCGGGCAATGCCGGCGCTTTCGGCGATTTCCGGGGTATAGCCCCCGAGGGACAGGGCGATAACCACATCCTGAGGGGCCACGGCGGCACACATCATCCGCACCAGTAGCCCGTCCTGCTGGCTGGTCACCGGCAGGCCGAGGCGAAACAAGCGGTACTGTAATTCCTGGGCACAAATTGTCGACCCGCCCCCCATGCCGATGGCGAGGATCTGCCGCGCCTTGCTCAGCAGGGCAACGGCCTGGTGCAGTGTCCCGCTATCCAGCGCCCGGCGGTTGGCCTCCAGCACATGAATAATCGACCCGTAAATACCCTGGATGCCTTCCAGATCCGGCACATCGAGAATAAAACGTTGCCCCACGGCCAGGGACTGGGCCAGTTTTATTTTCAGCTCCCGGACATCTTTACAGCCCAGCGCCCGGGCAAAGCGGGTTACCGATGCCTGGCTGGTATTGGTTAAACGGGCCAGCTCCGCAATGGGCAGTGCCGCCGCCGCCGCGACATCGTCGAGGATAAACTGCGCAATGCGTTTTTCCGTGGCGGTCAGCGCCACAAACCGGTCACTGATGCAGGAAATAATATCGATACTGTATGGCATATGTACTATCAAGCCCCTGGTGGATATTGGTACTTTGTACCATAAAGCGCCGGGTAATGGTGTGCGGGATGCGGAAAAACCGCCAGCAGGCTGGCGGTGATAACAGTGAAACGGATTAGCGCCGGTAATTATAGCGCTTTCAGGGGCACTGACGGGTCGGCCAGGCTGGCCGGATCGGGCCGGCAGGCGTACTGGATAAGTTTACGCAACTGGCGAATATCACGGCCCTGATTCAGGGTAACGGCCCCGGCCAGGGCGCCATTCACCAGATTAAACCAGATGGCGTTCCCCTGATCCGGATCACCGCGCTGGAGCCAGTTGTCGCCGGCCATCTCGCCAATAAACTGCACGTTGGCCTGGTACTGATCGGTCCAGAACCAGCCCGGGGTGTCCTCTGGCGGGGGCAGCCCCAGCATGGCAGCCGCGGCCAGCCGGGCTTGCCGGTTGGCATTCTCCCAGGTTTCCCGCCGGGCGAGGCTGCCGTCCGGCTGGCGGACCCGGGCCACATCCCCCGCGGCGAAGATACCGGCGGCGGACGTGCGGCAGTGATTATCCACAATAATGCCGTTGTCGGTCTCAAGCCCGGCGTCAGCGGCCAAGTGATCATTGGCCAGGATACCCACACCATACACCAGCAGATCAGCACGGCATTGCGTACCGTCCTGGAGTAATGCGTTAATCTCACCGCCAGCCAGGGTCAGTTGCTCAATCCGGTTGTTTACCAGCAGCTCAACCCCGTGCTGGCGGTGCTGTTGTGCCAGCCATGCGCGCACCGGCGGCGGCGCGTTGCGGCCCATCACCTCCGGGGCCATTTCCACCAGGCTGACCTGGCACTGGCGCTGGGTTGCACTGGCCGCCAGTTCCAGCCCGATAGTGCCGCCTCCGACAATTATCAGCCGTTTCCCGGGCTGTAGCGCAGCGCGCAGCCGGGCGGCGTCACCGGTGTGGCGTAAGGTGAAGGTGACATCGCCCAGCGCATCCAGCGCCGGTAGCGGGCGGGCTTTTGCGCCAGTGGCCAGCAGCAGCTGGTCCCAGCGCAGGCATTCCCCGGTTAACAGCTCCACCTGCCGGGTTGCCCGGTGGATGCGCGACACCTGCACACCGGTGCGCAGGGTGACCTTGTTCTGCTGCCACCAGTCAGCCGGCAGCACCGGCTGGAGTGCGGGATTGTCATCCAGCAATGCCGCCTTCGACAGCGGCGGCCGCTCATAGGGTGGGCAGGGCTCATCGCTGAGCAGGGTCAGCCCGCCATCAAAACCGTTGTGGCGCAGGGCCGCAGCGGCCATGGCCGCCGCCTGACCACCGCCAATAATAACAATCTGTTCTGCCATCATGGTTCCTTCGATTTTACAAGTCGAGCCCGGCGGCAACATGGCGGATCCCGCGGATCGCCAGGCCGCCGTCGGCATTTATCATCACGCCGCTCAGGGCACGGTTATTGCGCCGGGAGGCGAGCATCACATAAGGGCCGGTAAAGTCCGCGGCCTGGGGGAAGAATTGCAGCGGCAGGATGGCGGCAACGTTTTCCGGGGTCAGTGAATCCATGATGCGTTTGTCATCCTGGCCGAGGGCCTGAGGGCCACGCAGATCCGACGCCATTCCACAGGGGCCAACGCCATTCACCCGCACTTTCGGGGCCAGTTCATAGGCCAGCTGGCGGATCAATCCGGTGGCCGCATGTTTACTGGCGGTGTACAGCGGGCCACCGCCCCCGGGGTACCAGGCGGCATTAGAGAGGGTGAAAATCATGCTGCCTTCGCTGGCGATCAATGCGTCGGCACACGCCTTAGCCCCGAGCAGGTAACCCAGCACATTAACGTTAAACAGCTCAGTAAACCCACGGGAGAGCTGCCGGGGATCGGTGGCGAGCAGCGACGCATTGTGATCCCAGATACCGGCGTTACCGATAAAGCAATCCAGCCGGCCAAAGCGGGTAATGATGCTGTCTACCGCCCGCTGGTAGTCTTCATAGCAGGTGACATTGCCCTGTATGGCGACGACGCGCTCACCAAAACGCTGCTGTAGCTGTGCCACTTTTGCGGCGGATAACTCCAGAGTGGCGACCCGGGCGCCTTCTTCCAGGCAGCGTTCAATCAGCGCCAGCCCCAGGCCGGAGCCACCGCCAGTAATAAAGACCACTTCATTATCTAAATCACTCACCTGGTATCCTCCGGGATCTCAACGTAGACATCACTGCCTTCAAGGCTCACCGCATAGGTGGCTATCGGGTCGGTGGCGGGCAGGCAGGTTGGTTTGCCGGTTTTCAGGCAGAAAGAGGCCGCGTGCAGCGGGCATTCAACGGTGGCGTCGTCCTCCAGATACCCTTCAGACATCGAGGCATTACCGTGGCTACAGCGGTCATTAATGGCATAAAATTGGTCACCGGATACCCGGAACAGGGCAATCGCCGGCGTGGTTTCCAGTTTCAGGGCTTCCCCTTCCGGCAGGTCCGCCAGTGAGCAGGCATAGATACGGGGCATTGTGGCTCCTCAGAACAGTACGCTCAGGTTGTGAGAGGTGATAACCGCCTGATCCAGCACAATATTGCGCGCCGCCAGTTGCCAGTTATCGTCAGAACCCAGGCGGCGAACCCGGTCAAAACGGGTGCCGATGTAGTAGGCTTCATCGCGCGCTTTTTGCGCCCGGTACAGCAGATAATTCACCCGCACATCAAAGGTATCCGGGGTGTCTGTCTCAGTGACCTGGCAGTTGGTTATCATATGGCGGGTGCGTGAAGGGGGCTCTTCAGCCCAGGCCATACCGGTTTCAAGCCGGGCAACACGGCGTTCAAGCTGGAATTTATTGTCGTTAAATAGCCAGGTGGTCGGCGGCTGAATACTTTTACGCCGGTCCCGGGTCTGGGCGTTAACCGTGGTGCGCAGGGTGTAGCGAATATCCTCAGCCAGCAAATCCAGCCAGGGGCGGAATTGCCAGTCATCCAGCAGGGCCGCTTCCCGGTACAGGAATTGCTGGATCTGATGATGCAGGTCGGGGGAGACAGCGCGGTGAGTGGTACTCATTTCACAACCTCCTGCTGGTAGGCGGCGGTTTTCGCGTTGATCTCTTCCCAGGAGTCACTGGTCAGCAGATCGGCCCAGCGCTGATACATGCCCCGGGCGGCCGTTTCCGAGAAGATATAATTGGTGGTGCCCGGGATGCCGTCATGGCGGACTTTTTCGTTACCCAGGCCCATCTCCACACACAGCCATGTATTGCGGGCCCGGTGGCCTTTGAGGATCTTCTGGATCTCGCACCAGTTTTCCGAGTCATCCTGCTCAAGAAATCCGGCCGGGCCGAAGGCGCGGGTGGCGCTATTTTCAAAGGCGTCTTTTACCTCCGGCGGGGCGGCTTTATCGGTGATGCAGAAGTTCCAGACTTCCACCTGGTCTGGTCCGCGCGGGTGCCAGATACGCAGGGTGGCGGTGCCGTTAAGCCAGGAGAGTGTCGGGAAGATATTATTGTGGCCCGCCAGCCTCAGGGCACGCACCTCGCCAAGCCGCTGTCTGGCTTCCTCAACGGTATCGCGGTAATAACGGGCAACCTCGCCATCCACCCAGACATTGGCGTCGGGCTGGTTGGTAAAAAAGAAGCCGCTGCCGTGGCCGTTTTCGCCGAATTGCAGGGCATCCCGGGCGGTTTCCCATACCGGGCGGGCAGTCTGGTCCGCCCCCAGTTTTTGCCCGCTGCCGTCATTATTCGCCCCCAGCACCTGTACCGCAGAGGCGTGGCTGAACAGCGCATGATATTGATCACTGGCAAATTGTTCCGCAGGGAATTTCCAGTTGCAGTTGATTATCCATTTCTGTACCCCGCCAACAATTTCCGTGCCGCCTTCCCGGCGATCCAGCACCCCGTCCAGATACCAGGCCATATCCCCGAGGTAGCTTTTCAGATCCGGGGCGCTGTTATCCCAGTTACCGAAGATCAGGCCCTTGTAGGTTTCAAGGCGGCTCACCTCCGTAAGGCCCCAGTGGGATTTGCATAGCCCATGGGGATAGGCCCGTGCTTCGAGGGGGACATCAATCAGATCGCCATTAATGCCATAGGACCAGCCGTGGTAAGGGCAGGTGAAGGCGCGGGTGTTGCCGCTGTCCGCATAGCTGACCCGCATCGAGCGGTGGCGGCACTGGTTAAGAAACGCCTTGATGGTGCCGTCTTTTTGGCGGATCACCACGATGGGATCTTCCCCCATGTAGGTATTAAAAAAATCCCCGGCGTTGGGGAGCTGGCTCTCATGGGCGAGAAACAGCCAGCAGCGGCCAAAAATACGCTCCAGTTCGAGCTGATAAATAGCCGGATCGCTATAGATATGCGGGGTGACCCGGCCATTTTGGGTGTCGATCAGACGGTAGATGTCGGGGAGGGATGTTTGGGTCATGTTGTTATCCTGCCTGTTATTTTTATGTTTTTCAGCCGGTTGCAGGGAAGTAAGGGCACAGCGTACAGGGACATGGCAACCGGCAATTTCGCAGTGAATGTTGCATATTGGTTGCGTGAGTGTGAAATTGTTTATATCTACCAGCTAAGACGTTTTTTATATTGCGATGAATGGAGGCGGACATGGAATTGCGGCATCTGCGCTACTTTGTGGCGGTGGCGCAGGAACTTAACTTTACCCGGGCGGCCCGGAAACTGCACACTTCCCAGCCCTCACTCAGCAGCCAGATCCGCGATCTGGAACAGGGTGTCGGCGCCACGTTACTGGTGCGCGATAAACGCCAGGTCACCCTGACCGCCGCCGGGGCTGGCTTTCTGGAGGACGCCCTGCATATCTTACAGCTGGCGGAGCAGGCGCAAATGCGTGCCCGCCAGGTGATGCGCAACGATCGGCGGCTGGCCATCGGGTTTGTCCCCGCAGCCGAGGTGCATGTATTGCCCCATGTGCTACCGGAACTGCGCCTGAAGCAGCCCGACACCCGTATTGAACTGGTGAGCCTGATAACCACCCAGCAGGAGGATAAACTCGTCAGCGGCGAGCTGGACATTGGCTTTATGCGCCATCCGGTGGTGAGTGACGCTCTTGAGCACTGGGTGGTGTTTCGTGAGCCGCTGGCGGTGGTGATGCCCGGGGACCACCCGCTGGCGGCCCGGCAGACTATCCACCCGGATCACCTGAACGGGGTGGATTTTGTCGCAACGGATCCGGCCTACTCCGGGCAACTCTCCCGGCTGGTTGACGAATGGTGCGCCAGCCACGCCTGCCAGCCGGCGATAGTCCAGGTCGCGACCAATATTCTGGTGACCATGAACCTGGTGGGCATGGGGCTGGGGGTCTCCCTGGTGCCCGGTTATGTGGCGCGCTTTAATACCGGGCAAGTGGTATTCCGCCCGCTGGCCGGGGACGCCCCGGTTATCGAGCTGTTGATGGCCTGGCGCCGGGACAATACCAACCCGGCGCTGGAGGCGTTACTCAGTACGGTCAAAGCAAAACAGCAACTGATGCTCGCCGGGGCAGGCTGGCGGTTACCGCCGTGCTGACGGGCTGTTCCCGGGCGCCATCCCCCGTTGGATTTGCCGGGCCACCCGCTGCAGGGCAGTCAGGTATTTAGCCGCCGCCTGATCAATAGTCATGGCTTTGGCAATGTAGATCAGATTCAGGCAGCCGATAATGTGCTGGTCATCGAATACCGGCACTGCAATGGCGGCAATGCGCTCCTCCTGCTGCCAGCTCTGATGGTTTTCACCGTAACCCTGTTGTCGGGCCCGTTGCAGGATAGCCGCCAGCCGCAGGGGCTCCCTGGCCAGCTGGTATTCGGCTTCGGGCCGGGCGGCCAGCAGCGCGATCAACTGCTGGCGTTGGTTATCCGGGCAGAATGCCAGCCAGGTGAGCCCGGCGGCGGTCAACAGTAGCGGCAGGCGGCGGCCCACCATACTGCGGTGGAACGACAGGCGGCTAAAGCGGTGGGTGGTTTCCCGTACTACCATGGCATCCACATCAAGGGTGGTCACGTCCGTGGGCCAGACCACTTCCTGAAGCAGGTCCCCCAGTAGCGGGGCCGCCAGGGCAGAAATCCATTGCTCGCCACGAAATCCTTCACTCAACTCCCGCACTTTGAGGGTTAACCGGAAGCTGTCATCGGAATGGCTGCGGCGCACGTAGCCCTCATCCTGAAGTGTTTCCAGTATCCGGCGCACGGTGGTGCGGTGGATACCGCTAAGCTGCGCCAGCAGGGCAACACTGGCGCCGCCATCAAGACGATTTAACAAATTCAGTAACAGCAGGCCGCGGCTTAATCCGCGGACATTTTTGTATTCTGTTGTGGCGTCTGTCTTCATAATTTCCATTAAAAACAACGAAGTGCACTTAGTGCACCTGGCGTGAGTTTCTTATTGTCCACCGGTAGCGGCTGAATATACTGTCCGCAATACGATAAATCATTCACAAATTAATAACAAAGAATGAACAACTACCTGACCCTACATCGCAACCGCAATGAGGACACACAATGACAACCACCCGACCGGATCTCCAGGGGGCCAGCCCCCGCCATACTCAGGTGGCCATTCTTGGCGCAGGCCCGGTGGGCCTGATGATGGCGAACTATCTCGGCCAGATGGGGATCAACGTGGTCGTTATCGAAAAGCTCGACAGGCTAATCGACTACCCCCGGGCCATTGGTATCGACGATGAATCCCTGCGGACCATGCAGTCCGTAGGGCTGGTCGAGCAGGTATTGCCCCATACCACGCCCTGGCACGCCATGCGCTTTCTGACCCCAAAAGGGCGCTGTTTTGCCGATATCCAGCCAATGACCGATGAGTTTGGCTGGCCCCGGCGTAATGCGTTTATCCAGCCTCAGGTGGATGCCGTGATGTTTAGCGGCCTGGGGCGCTTCCCCGGGGTTAGCTGGCGCTTCTCCCGGGCGCTGGATAGTTTCACCCAGCACGACAGCGGCGTCACCCTGACCCTGACAACCCCCGACGGTAAAGGCGAAACCGTCACTGCGGACTGGCTGGTAGCCTGCGACGGCGGCGCCAGTACTGTGCGCCGTGCCCTGAATATCCCTTTTGAGGGCAAAACCGCCCCTAACCAGTGGATTGTGATTGATATTGCCAATGATCCCCTCGGCACGCCGCACATCTATTTATGTTGTGATCCGCAGCGGCCCTATGTTTCCGCCGCCTTGCCCCACGGCATCCGGCGGTTCGAATTTATGGTGATGCCCGGGGAAACCGAGCAACAGCTGCGCCAGCCTCACGCGATGCGCGCCCTGCTGAGCAAGGTGCTGCCGGACCCGGATAACGTCGAGCTGATCCGCCAGCGGGTGTATACCCACAATGCCCGGCTGGCGGCGCGTTTTCGCGCCGGGCGTGTCTTACTGGCCGGGGACGCAGCCCACATCATGCCGGTCTGGCAGGGGCAGGGGTACAACAGCGGCATGCGCGATGCTTTCAATCTGGCCTGGAAGCTGGCCATGGTGGTGCAGGGCCGTGCCGGGCAGGGGCTGCTGGATACCTATCAGCAGGAGCGCCGGGACCACGCCAAAGCGATGATCGATCTTTCAGTTATGGCCGGGCACGTCCTGGCGCCGCCGAAGCGCTGGCAGGGCGCGCTACGGGATGGCGTAACCCGCATCCTGAGCTATTTGCCACCGGTGAAACGCTACTTGCTGGAAATGCGCTTTAAGCCGATGCCCCAGTATCGCCAGGGGGCGCTGGTGGCTGACCCCGCCGGTAAACCGGGCCCGGTGGGCAAAATGTTTATCCAGCCGAAAGTGACCCTTGAAAGCGGTGAAATCCTGCGGCTGGACGACGTTATTGGCCCGCGCTTTGCCATTATCGCCTGGGGTAATAACCCGCTCTGGGGGCTGACGGCGGCGCAAATTAGCCACTGGCGCGGCCTGGGTTGCGCCTTTATTGAGGTGGTGCCGGAGGTACAAATCCATACCTCTCAGGATAACCACCCCGGGGTGATGCGGCTGGGGGATAGCGACAACCGGATCAAAACCTGGTTTGCCGATAAATCGGCCTCGATTGTGGTGCTGCGCCCGGACCGTTTTGTGGCCCTGAGTGCCATCCCACAAACCCTGGGGCCACAGTTAACCCGGCTGGCCGGGGCGCTGCATCTGGCGCCGGTGCAGGAAAGTGCCGGATGCCCCCATTCCCTTCAACAACCGGAGGTTGCCTGATGAGCGCCTATCTGCACTGTTTGTCCCACACTCCTCTGGTGGGCTATGTCGACCCGGCCCCGGCGGTACTGGATGAAGTTGACAGCGTTATCGCCGCCGCCCGGGGGCGGATTGCTGACTTTGATCCGCAACTGGTGGTTCTGTTCGCGCCGGACCATTACAACGGCTTCTTCTATGACACGATGCCGCCGTTTTGCCTCGGCATGGCGTGTAGCGCCATCGGTGATTTTCACAGCCTCGCCGGGGAGATCCCGGTCCCGGCGGAACTGGCGGAAGCCTGCGCCAGCGCGGTAATGGACGAGGGTATCGATCTCGCCGTCTCTTACTGTATGCAGGTGGATCACGGGTTTGCTCAGCCGCTGGAGTTGTTACTCGGCGGGCTGGATAAGGTGCCGGTACTGCCGGTGTTTATCAACGGGGTGGCGGTACCGCTGCCGGGGTTCCGGCGCGCCAGATTGCTCGGGGAGGCCATCGGGCGGTTTGTCCGGCGGCTGGATAAACGGGTGCTGATCCTCGCCTCGGGGGGGATTTCTCACCAGCCGCCGGTGCCGGAGCTGGCCACCGCCACGGATCATATGCGCCAGCGGCTACTGGGGGGCGGTAAGCAGTTACCGGCCGACGAACGCCAGCAGCGCCAGGCGCGCACCATCAGTGCCGCCCGCCGTTTTGTGGAAGATCAGCACAGCCTGCACCCGCTGAACCCGGAATGGGACAACCAGTTTATTACTCTGCTGGAGCAGGGCCGCCTGGCAGAGCTGGACACCATGAGCAATGCGGCGCTTTCTGCCGTTGCCGGCAAATCCGCCCATGAAATTAAAACCTGGGTTGCGGCCTTTGCCGCCCTTTCTGCCTGGGGGCCCTGGCAGAGCGAGGCCCGCTACTATCGGCCAATCCCCGAATGGATTGCCGGGTTCGGCTCCCTAAGCGCCGGGCCAAAAAACCGTTAACCGGAGACCAGAACATGACACAACAACGCATAACAGAAGCCAGTACCAGCCATTTTGTCGATATTCAGGAAGGGGGGAGCACCCTTAAGATTCATTACAACGACTGCGGTCACGGTGACCAGACCGTGGTAATGCTGCACGGTTCCGGGCCCGGGGCCACCGGCTGGGCTAACTTTAGCCGCAATATCGACCCGCTGGTGGCGGCGGGCTACCGGGTATTACTGGTGGACTGCCCTGGGTGGGGCAAAAGCGACAGCATTGTTAATACCGGCTCCCGGGCCGATCTCAACGCCCGCATTCTCAAAGGGGTGCTGGATACGCTCGACATTCAGCAAGTGCATCTGCTGGGGAACTCTATGGGGGGCCACAGTGCGGTGGCATTCACCCTGAGCTGGCCTGCGCGGGTGGGCAAACTGGTGCTGATGGGCGGCGGTACCGGCGGGATGAGCCTGTTCACCCCAATGCCGACGGAAGGCATCAAACTGCTCCAGGGGCTGTACCGGGCGCCGACCATCGACAACCTCAAAAAGATGATGAACATTTTTGTTTACGACCCGAGTGATCTGACCGAGTCCCTGTTCCAGGCACGGCTCGAAAATATGCTCTCCCGGCGCGATCATCTGGAAAATTTCGTCAAAAGTAGCGAACTAAACCCCAAACAATTCCCCGACTTCAGCCCGCGTTTAGGGGAGATAACCGCCCCGACGTTGATTGTCTGGGGCCGTAACGACCGCTTTGTGCCGATGGACACCGGCCTGCGCCTGCTGGCGGGGATTGCCGGGTCGCAACTGCATATTTACCGCGACTGCGGGCACTGGGCCCAGTGGGAGCACGCCGATGCCTTTAACCAGCTGGTGCTGGACTTCCTCAACCGCTAACGGAGAACCTTGATGCGCTATTCACTTGATGAACTGGCTGCCCGCCTGCGCCAGGCCCGGCAGCAGGGGGCGGCTATCGCGCCGCTGCGGGACATTATTGGGACAGGCAATGGCGAGGCGGCCTACGCCATTCAGCGCCTGAACGTAGAACACGCCGTGGCAAACGGCGCCCGTATTGTCGGGCGCAAAGTGGGGCTCACTCACCCGAAAGTCCAGGCCCAGCTCGGGGTCGATCAGCCGGACTTCGGCACGCTGTTTGCCGACATGTGTTATGGCGATAACGCCACTATCCCGTTTTCCAGGGTGCTGCAACCGCGTATTGAAGCCGAAATCGCCCTGGTACTGCAGCGCGATCTTCCGGCGGCGGACACCACGTTTGATGAGCTGTACAGCGCCGTAGCGTGGGTGATCCCGGCCCTGGAAGTGGTGGGCAGCCGGATTGGCGACTGGTCAATTTCGTTTGTTGATACCGTGGCGGATAACGCCTCCTGCGGGGTGTATGTGCTGGGCAGCCCCGCCCGGCGTATTGACGGGCTGGATCTGAAAAACTGCGCCATGCAGATGAGCCGCAACCATGAGGTGGTTTCCACGGGCCGCGGCAGTGAATGTCTTGGCCATCCGCTGAATGCTGCCGTCTGGCTGGCGCGCAAAATGGCCAGCCTTGGTGAGCCATTACGGGCCGGGGATGTGGTGCTTACCGGGGCGCTTGGACCGATGGTTACGGTCAACGCCGGGGATAGTTTTACCGCCACTATCGACGGTATTGGCAGCGTGGCGGTGCAGTTCTCTGCCGCGGCAGACAGCAAACAATAAGGAACAGAGTATGGCTAATAAAAAAGTGGCGATCATCGGCTCCGGCAATATCGGTACCGACTTGATGATCAAGATCCAGCGCCAGGCAAAACATCTGGAAATGGCCGTGATGGTGGGGATCGATCCCGCGTCTGACGGCCTGGCCCGGGCCCGCCGGATGGGGGTTGCCACCACCCACCACGGGGTTGATGGGCTTATCGCCATGCCGGAATTTGCCGACATTGATTTTGTGTTTGATGCCACCAGTGCCGCCGCGCACCTGAAAAACGATCAAGCCCTGCGGGCGGCCAAACCGGGGATCCGGGTGATCGACCTGACCCCGGCCGCCATTGGGCCTTACTGTGTGCCGGTGGTGAACCTTGATAACCACCTGCACCAGGGCAATGTCAATATGGTGACCTGTGGTGGCCAGGCAACAATACCGATGGTGGCGGCCGTATCCCGGGTGACCAACGTGCGCTATGCGGAAATTGTCGCCTCTATTGCCAGCCTGTCTGCCGGGCCGGGCACCCGCGCCAATATTGACGAATTTACCGAAACCACCTCCCAGGCCATTGAGGCGGTGGGTGGGGCGCAAAAAGGCAAAGCGATTATTATCCTCAACCCGGCAGAGCCGCCGCTGATGATGCGCGACACGGTGTATGTGCTGAGCGACGCCGCCAGCGAGGCAGAGATCGACGCGTCTATCACCCAAATGGCCGCGGATGTGCAGGCATATGTTCCGGGGTACCGCCTGAAACAGCAGGTGCAGTTCGAGGTGATCCCCGATGATAACCCGCTGTATTTGCCGGGGGTGGGGCGCTTCTCTGGCCTGAAAACCACCATCTTCCTCGAAGTGGAAGGGGCGGCGCACGACCTGCCTGCTTATGCCGGTAACCTCGATATTATGACCTCTGCGGCCCTGGCGACGGCGGAGAAAATGGCGCAATCCTTCAGCCATCCAGCAGGAGCAACAGTATGAACGGTAAAAAACTCTTTATTTCCGATGTCACCCTGCGTGACGGGATGCACGCCATTCGCCACCAGTACAGTATCGACGCGGTTCAGCAGATTGCCCGGGCGCTGGATGATGCCCGGGTGGACTCCATCGAAGTGGCCCACGGTGACGGCTTGCAGGGCTCCAGCGTTAACTACGGTTTTGGTGCCCATACGGATATTGAATGGATTGCCGCCGCGGCCGATGTGGTGAAACACGCCCGGATTGCCACCCTGTTAATCCCGGGCATTGGTACTCTTCACGATCTGAAAAACGCCTATCACGCCGGGGCGCGGATTGTGCGGGTGGCAACCCACTGCACCGAGGCGGATGTCTCGAAACAGCATATCGCCTTCGCCCGGGAGCTGGGTATGGACACGGTTGGCTTCCTGATGATGAGCCATCTGACCTGCCCGGAAAATCTTGCCCGCCAGGCCAAACTGATGGAGTCCTACGGGGCCACCTGTGTGTATGTGGTGGACTCTGGCGGTGCGATGAATATGGACGATATCCGCGCCCGGTTCCGGGCCCTGAAAGCGGTGCTTAAACCCGAAACCCAGACCGGGATGCACGCCCACCATAATTTGAGCCTCGGGGTGGCGAACTCCATGGTGGCGGTGGAAGAGGGCTGTGACCGGATTGACGCCAGCCTGGCGGGAATGGGGGCCGGGGCCGGTAATGCGCCACTGGAGGTGTTTATTGCCGCGGCAGAGAAGTGCGGCTGGCAGCACGGCTGTGATTTGTACCGCCTGATGAATGCCGCCGATGAGTTAGTGCGGCCGTTGCAGGATCGCCCGGTACGGGTGGATCGCGAGACGCTGGCCCTCGGGTACGCCGGGGTATACTCCAGCTTTCTGCGCCATGCGGAAGTGGCGGCGGCCCGCTACGGCCTCAGTACTGTGGATATTCTGGTGGAGCTGGGTAAGCGCCGTATGGTCGGCGGCCAGGAGGATATGATTGTCGATGTGGCGCTGGATCTGGCCCGTCGCTGATGTTCCGGGCCGTGGGGTACCACGGCTTGCGGTTTTATTGCTGAAAAACACTGTCATTAGTTACAACATACTTTTATTTTTAATTGGCGCCCGGCTCCGCAACCGTGCATAACCGCAACAAAAAACCACCCCGCCTGGCAACACCGGCGGGGGACGTTATTCTGCGGCAGGTTTTAGTGCCCGTAGGTTAACGGCGCGTCAGCGCTAAGCGGATCCCGAGGGCAATAAACGTAGTGCCCACTATCCGGTCAAGGCACTTCTGCAACCGGCGGTTTTGTGACACGGCACCGGCGGCACTGCCCGCCAGTAGCGCAAAGGTGGCGTCGGTCATAAAGGCAATCAAGGCATAAGTCAGCCCGAGTACCAGGAAGGAGAGGGCGTGGTGTTCCCCGTTGGGCATTACAAACTGGGGGAAGAAGGAGATAAAAAAGAGCAGCACTTTGGGGTTGGTCAGGGTGGTAATAAACCCTTTTGACAGCAAACTACCCGGCCGTGCCTGGGGTTTAATCGCGGGGGTTTCACTGGCAGCGGTATTTGGGCTACCAAAGGTTGCCAGTAACATCCTGCCGCCGAGATAGATAAGATATGCCACCCCGAGATATTTAACAATCGCGAACATCAGCGGTGAGGCGGTGATCAGCGCGGTTAATCCAATGGCACTGGCAACCGCATGGGTACAACTGCCGATGGCCACTCCGGTGGCAGAAATCAGCCCGGCGCGGCGGCCATTTACCACGCTCTGGCCAACCACATACGCCATATCGGGGCCGGGGGTGATAGATAACAGCAGCACTGATAACGCAAAAAGCCCAAAATGGGTAATATCCAGCACGAGCACCTCCAGTGAAATAAGGAAATAACCGGGTTATTGGCAGAAAATATGTGTGAATGCGCACCAGCCATGACGCTACCGACTGGCCACCATAAAATAATAATTGTTTTTCCCAGAAATAAGCGGCGGATATATCCGTGATTTTCGGTATTAAATAACGCGATTATTCACGCCAATGATAATGACGGAGGATTGTGGAAAGTGCCACCGGAAATAGCGACCAGGACGATCATCTGGTTAATTAAATTATTGTAGTGGTAATTCACCGCATTATCCCGGGGACGTTAGCTTTTTACCCCATAAGATAGCCTTCCCTTTGTTTTTCATCACTATCCCTGCCGGCGGGTGACGGGCAATAACACTGTTGTCATCACCTGCGCGATGCTATGTTGGTATTTCCATTTTATAAATACACTGCCCGGGCGTTCATTGGCGCCGATAAAAACATAACAAACAGGAATATATTATGCCAAATCCCGCATTCTCGCCTGCTAAAACCCAGGCCACGATTAATGGTTGCCAGATTCTGGCGGATGACTGGGGAACGCTGACCAAATATGATATGACCTACACCCGTAATGACGGTACCCGGCAGCAGGTTACCCGGGAGGCGTATGATCGGGGGCACGGCGCGACGATTCTGCTGTATAACCAGCACCACAACACGATTATTTTAACCAGCCAGTTCAGAATGCCGGCCTATCTGACCGGCCATAACCATGAACTGATCGAAGCCTGTGCCGGTTTGCTGGATAAACATAACCCCAGCGAGACCATCATCCGGGAAGTGGAGGAAGAGACCGGATTTCGGATTGGCGACGTGACCCACATCGGTGAGATTTTTATGAGCCCGGGGTCGGTGACTGAGCGGCTGCATTTTTTTATCGCCCCTTATACCGCAGAGATGCGCCTGCATAACGGCGGCGGCCTGGAAGAAGAGGGCGAAGATATCCGGGTGCTGGAGGTGCCAATGGCAGAAGCGCTGGCGATGATTGACGATGGCCGGATTATTGATGCCAAAACCATTATTCTGATCCAGCATCTGGTGATTAAAGGTATTTGCCGGCCAGCATAAATGAATCCATTGCCCGACGAACCAGGGGGGCCCCCTGGTTCCTGGCCGTGCGTTGGCCGTGCGTTGGAAAATTAGCGGTGAGAAGCACTAATAATCCGGGACACAGTTCACCCCTGGGTTACGGTCGGTATTAAAAAAGGAAAAACACGACGTATTGTATTGTACCGTGTTGCCTTTATTGGTCTGGGCATGCTGCTGGGTCATAAGAGAAGAAGGAACCGCGTTATTTGCGGTGTCTTTTGTTATATCGGATTGCTGGGCATAGCAAGGTGCAATACAACAAGCTGCGATTAATACACCCCAATATGATTTCATTTTCTCACCTCGGTTAAATCAGCGTACTTCAGGTATTGCCACGCCTCTTTGAACAGAGAAAATCCCGGTGCGGAGGTGGTGTGATAAATGGTTACCAATTTGTGTGAATTGCACAGGGTTACGTCATCGGTAACCGCATGACTTTTTTATATTATTACCTCGTAACAGTATACGGTGGCCCGGCTGAAAAAGGCTCATACCTTAGTATGATCTTTCGCGGGTTAGCTGACCGCACAGCACAGGGTGGCCCCTGTGCTGTTGCGTGACGGGTGCACTACGTGTCTTAGCCTGCGGCGGACCAGCTGTAAGGGGCCGCCAGGCCCAGCGGCATACCCAGCCCCCACCATGCCAGCAGGAACAGTGTCCAGGCGATAAAGAATGCGATGGAGTAGGGCATCATCATCGACACCAGGGTGCCAACCCCACCGGATTTGACGTAGCGCTGGCAATAGACCACGACCAGCGGGAAGAACACCATCATTGGGGTGATGATGTTGGTGCATGAGTCACCAATGCGGAATGCGGCCTGGGTCAGTTCAGGCGAGATCCCTACCGCCATCAGCATCGGCACCATGATTGGGGAGAGTAGCGCCCACTTAGCAGAGGCCGAGCCGATCAGCAGATTGACGACGGCCGTGAGCAAGATCATGCCAATAATGGTCACTTCCCCGGGCAGCGCCATGGCTTTCAGGCCATCGGCCCCGATCAGGGCAACCAGCGTACCGATATTTGAGTCGCTAAATGCTTTAATGAACATGGCGCAGAAGAACGCCATCACCATATAGGATCCCATTTTGCTCATGGCATCGCCCATGGCGGCAATCACGTCTTTACCGTTCTGAAAGCTGCCGGACAGACGACCATACACAATTCCCGGGATGATAAAAATCAGGAAAATCAGCGGCACGATGGACTGCATAATCGGAGCACTGTAGCTGGTCAGCGTGCCGTCGCTGCCGCGCAGCAGGGAATTTTCCGGCAGCGCCAGGGCCGCTAACAGGCCCAGCCCAGCGATCATCACCAGGCTGGCGCGGTTAAAGGCGCGGCTCTCTTTCTCGCTATAGCGGGACATATCTTCCTGATGGGAATAATCACCATCGATAGCCATCTTACTGATCCGCGGCTCGACAATCCGCTCGGTAACCCACCACCCGACCAGGGTTATCAATACCGAAGACGCAATGCCGAAGAACAAATTACACAGGGTGTTCACGGTATAGCTGCTGTCCAGTAACTGGGCGGCGGCCTGGGTAAACCCCTGCAACAGGGCATCATTCCCGGTGGGGACCATATTGGCGGCAAACCCGCCGGATACCCCGGCAAATGCGGCGGCGATCCCGACCAGAGGGTGGCGTCCGGCAGACATAAAAATAATCGCCCCGAGCGGAATAACCAGCACATAACCGGCATCGGCGGCGACATGGCTGAACATAGCAACGAAGATAAGGATCGGGGTGAGCAGGCGTTTGGGCGTAACCCGGAGCATTTTTTTCAGGGCGATATTAATAAAGCCTGAGCGCTCAGCAACGCCGACCCCGAGCATCGCTACCAGCACGATGCCCAGTGGGGCAAACCCGGTAAATGTTGTTACCATCGTCGAGAGGGTGTGGGTTAATGCGGCGGGGGCCAGCAGGTTGTTAACCTCGATAGTCTGGCGGGTGACGGGGTTGACGACGGAAAAGTCCAGCGTTGACAGGATGGCGGACAACCCCATGACAATCAGTAAAAAATAGAAAAAGATCAGTGCAGGTTCAGGAAGGCGGTTACCGGCTCGCTCAATGGCATTGAGAAAACCCGTCATCAGGCGGCCTTCCCCCTGAGATGTCCTTGTTAGCGTATTCATGGCTCCCTTAGGCTCCTTTTTATTTCAAAATGTGTCCATTTATGTCATTTGATATAATAGCTATAAATTAAAATAATTTCCCGTCGTAATTTTATTTTTTGAGATAAAACACTAATAAATTCCGTTACTGTAGCGTGACAAACCAGGAAAATGGCTATTTTCCGCATCAGTTACGTGATCGCTGGCCACACAGCAAAAAACCGTTGTTATTCAGACCCGAAAGACCCCCCGATAAACAGCAACAGGCAAGGGCCCCGCGAAAAAAAGCGTGCTTTCCTGCGGTAAATGATTACTATTCTCAGCAGAAGCGGCGGGCAATGTATCTGCCGCTCACCGGCAGACAATGTGACGCGCATTAATAACAACTATCCTGGAAGGAATTCCGTTCATGACATCGTTTAAACTTACCCGTTCATTACTGGCCTGCGCGCTGTTAACCAGCGGCGCATTCAGCACATTCTCCGCCGTGGCGGCGGACGCGATGCTGCGTAGCCCGGTGGCTAAAGGGGCCTATGAGATGGCCTATAGCCCGGCTGAAAATGCGCTGTTTGTCGCGACATCCGGCAGCCGTAAAGGTGATGTCGGCGGCGTGGTGTACCAGCTTGATCCGCAGACCCTGGCCGTAACCAAAACGA
Organism: Shimwellia pseudoproteus; assembly: GCF_016415625.1. Taxonomy (GTDB): domain Bacteria; phylum Pseudomonadota; class Gammaproteobacteria; order Enterobacterales; family Enterobacteriaceae; genus Shimwellia; species Shimwellia pseudoproteus. Next base: position 6,430 of record NZ_WBXP01000041.1, on the reverse strand, counting down.
TCCATAACGATCTCAAGCCCTTCGGCGCCACCATTAACACCAAAACGAATACGCTGTGGTTTGGCAATACCCTGAACAGCACCCTCACGGCGATTGATGCCGCCACCGGTGCGGTAAAAGGCCGTCTGGTGCTTGATGGGCGCCAGCGCACTGAAACCGTGCGCCCACTGGCCCCCCGTGAGCTGACCGTGGATGAAGCAACCAACACCGTGTACATGGGCGGCCTGGGGCCAGATAGCGTGGTCTGGGTGGTGGATGGCGCAACCCTGAAGCTGCGTAACACCATTAGCGGTCTGGGTAAAATGAACACCGGCCTGGCGCTGGATAGCGCGGCGAAACGCCTGTACACCAGCAATGCCGACGGCGAGTTTATTACTATCGACACCGCCACAGATAAAGTGTTGTCACGTAAAAAACTGCTGGATGACGGCAAAGAACATATGCTGCTGAATATCAGCCTTGATAGTGCCAACCACCGTGCGTTTGTTACCGATTCTAAAGGTAGCTATCTGCTGGTTGTCGATACCCGTACCGGGAATGTGACGGATAAAGTGGCCGTGCCAGAAGCGCTGGCGGTGCTGTTTAACCCGGTGCGCAATGAAGTGTACGTGACCCACCGCCAGGCGGGGGAGGTCAGCGTGATTGACGCCAAAACCTTAAAAGTCACCAAAACCATTAAAGCCCCGGTACATCCGAACAGTCTGGCGCTCTCCCCGGATGGCAAGACCCTGTATGTCAGCGTTAAACAGGCGTCTACCCGCCAGCAGGAAGCCACCAGCCCGGATGATGTACTGCGTATTACCCTGTAAGTTATCCATGATAAAAAACGCCGAATCCCGGCGTTTTTTTTGGTCTATATGTGCCATTTTGGGTGAATTGTTCGGGGTGTGCTGATTCCTGCCGTGAAATTCCCCGGGAATAGTCTGTAATGAAAAGGGACATTTTTATAAGGAGTTAACCCATGGGACCACAAATAAAACGCATTGCTGTGATTATTGGGGCTTGTGCGATGCTAACCGGGCTGGCCGGGTGCAGCAGTGACTATATTATGACCACCAAAACCGGGGATATGATTGTGACTCAGGGTAAACCGGAGATTGATAAGGACACCGGCATGACCCGTTATACCGATCAGTCCGGGGTGGAGCGCCAGATTAATACCAATGATGTCGCGCAAATGATGGAGAAAGACTAACCGTGAAACAACGGGTGCCGCGGCACCCGTTAGCACAATAGAGGACGGGATTATCCCTTCAGCGCCGCCAGCGCGCTGTCGTAGTCCGGCTCGGTGGTGATTTCATCAACCAGCTGGCTGAAAATCACTTCATCCTGCTCGTTCAGTACCACGACGGCACGGGCAGTCAAACCCCGCAGGGGGCCATCAGTAATGGCAACGCCGTACGCCTGTTTAAATTCCGGATTGCGCAGGGTTGACAGGGTGACAACATTGCTCAGCCCTTCAGCGCCGCAGAAACGCGACTGAGCGAAAGGCAGGTCCGCAGAGATGCACAGCACAACGGTGTTATCCAGTTCGTTGGCCAGTTGGTTGAATTTACGGACCGACGCCGCACACACACCGGTATCAATGCTCGGGAAAATATTCAGCACTTTACGTTTGCCCGCGTACTGGCCGAGGGAGACGTCAGACAGATCTTTGGCGGTCAGGGTAAAATCTGCCGCTTTGTTGCCTTTCTGTGGGAATTGTCCCGCAACGGCAACCGGGTTGCCCTGGAAGTGAACTTGTTGTGACATAATTCGTTCCTTTTATTACATATAATTAACACCGCCACCAGTCTAAGCCACTCCGGCTTTTTTTTATATAAAAAACTGAAACTGCATTTAAATCAGAGGAGTCGTTATACTGAGCAGAATAATGGAAATACGGAGAAGCTATGAGAAGGGTAAGGGTTTATGAAGAGGCGTGGCCACTCCACTCCCCGTTTGTGATAGCCAGAGGCAGCCGTAAGGATGCGACAGTCGTCGTCGTTGAGCTGGAAGAGGAAGGAACCAAGGTAACCGGAGAGTGCACGCCTTACCCGCGTTATGGTGAGAATGTGGCGTCGGTCATGGCCCAGATAGCGACTGTCATGCCGCAACTGGAGCGGGGCATGACCCGTGAGCAGTTACAGCAGCATTTACCTGCCGGCGCGGCCCGTAACGCCGTTGATTGCGCCCTGTGGGAACTGGAAGCCCGCCGTAAAGGGCTGAGCATCGCCCAGTTGGCCAATACCCCGCTCCCCGCTGAATGCATCACCGCCCAGACCGTGGTTATCGATTCCCCGGACAAAATGGCCGAAGCGGCAATTATGCTGTGGAATAAAGACGCCCGCCTGCTGAAAATCAAAATGGATGACCGGATGATCAGCGAAAGAATGGTGGCTATCCGCAGTGCAGTTCCCGATGCCACTCTGATTGTTGATGCCAATGAATCCTGGCACGGTGAAGGGCTGGCCTCCCGCAGCCAGTTTCTGGCGGATTTAGGCGTGGCGATGCTGGAGCAGCCGTTGCCGGCCGGTGACGATGCGGCCCTGGAAAACTTTATCCACCCGCTGCCGATCTGCGCAGATGAAAGCTGCCACACCCGCGGCAGCCTGAAAGCGCTGGCGGGGCGTTATGAGATGATCAATATCAAGCTGGATAAAACAGGCGGCTTAACCGAAGCACTGGCGCTGGCGCGCCAGGCGCGGCAGGAGGGGTTCTCCCTGATGCTGGGCTGCATGTTGTGTACCTCCAGGGCCATCCGCGCGGCGCTGCCGTTGTTGCCGGACGTTCAGTTCGCCGATCTTGACGGCCCCACCTGGCTGGCGGTGGATGTAGAGCCGCCGCTGGCATTCAGTACCGGGGTGTTGCACCTGCAATAATGCAGGTCACAGGGACCACTGTAACAGCGCCATCATCGGCGAGAGGTAGCGTTCGCTGGCCTCATCAGCGGAGATCGGCGGAAATTCTGCCGTAATACAGGGTAAATCCCGGTCGCCACACCAGCTACCAAAAGAGCCGGGCGTGGCATAGCCAACGCTGGTCACCCGCGGCAGGGTAAAGGCATCAGCCAGCCATCTCCCCAGCGGGGAGTCGTGTGGATCTTCAATGCAGGCCAGCGGATCGTGGAACGACACCACCCAGGCTGGCCGGATATCGTCAATTAACTGGCAGAGCGCGGCGGTTTCCGGTTCGGAGCCCGGGTGCTCGCCGGTGGACAGCACCACATCCCGGGCATCTGCCAGACTGTTCCAGCGGTAAACCGTCTCCCCCGGTTGCCAGTTCTGGCTCGGGAAATTCCGGTTCAGATCGACCCCTCTGGCATTGGCCCGCAATCCGAGCTGGCAGCCATCAGGATTGACCGCCAGCAGCACGTGATGGCGGCGGTGTTCTGGTTCCAGGCTGCGTAACGCACAGGACAGGGTAACGGCGGCGGCGTTTTCATCGCCGTGGGTGGCGGCGATAATCAGCCCGGTAGCAGGGGTGCGCTGGACGGCGGGGAACCACAGCAGTGGTGCGCCAAGAACGGTTTTACCGTAACGCTGGGCATTACCCGGAAGTTGGCCCCGTAAAGCCCGGGGGCGTATTGTTGTCATAATGACCTGTCTTAAGATCGGTGGGTGTTTTGCCCGCTAAGTATACGCCTTTACGCACAAACCTGGGTATCCGGCGCCGTCGGGGCTTTACAGTGTAGCCCTGGAAGACCACACTATAAAACCAATTGCCCGTCGCCGGGCCTGTCAGCCATTGTATTGACAAATAACACAATAAATTTTTCGTTGCGGGACGTTTTCCCGCCCTGAACACAGGTGATTTATGCCATTTACTGCGCGTGTTTCCGGTCTTGCGCTTCTTCTGGCCGGTTGTTTTAGTTCTTCAGTCTGGGCGGCGGTTGTGCCTCCGGGAACCCAGTTGGCCGATAAACAGGAGCTGGTCCGTCATATTAAAGACGAACCCGCCTCACTGGATCCCGCCAAAGCGGTAGGGCTGCCGGAAATCGAAGTTATTCGTGATTTGTTCGAAGGGCTGGTTAATCAGGATGCACAGGGCAATATTATTCCCGGGGTGGCGCTGCGCTGGAAAAGTAACGATAACCGGATTTGGACCTTTTCACTGCGTGACGATGCCCGCTGGACTAACGGCCAGCCGGTGACCGCCCAGGACTTTGTGTTTGCCTGGCGGCGGCTGGTTGATCCAAAAACGACCTCGCCATTCGCCTCTTTTGCCGCCCTGGCCGGTATAACCAATGCTCAGGCCATTATTGACGGTAAAGCCGCGCCGGATACTCTGGGGGTCACCGCTGTTGATGCCCGCACTTTACAGGTTAAGCTGGATAAGCCGGTGCCGTTCTTCCCGGCGCTGACGGCGAATTTCTCGCTGTTCCCGGTGAACAAAAATTGCCTGGAAAAATCCGCTAACGACTGGACCCGGCCAGGAAATCTGGTGGGGAATGGTGCGTTTGCCCTGCAATCCCGGGTGGTGAATGAGAAGCTGGTGCTGGTCCCGAACAAGCGTTACTGGGATCACGCCCATACGGTGCTGACCAAAGTGACGTTTTTACCGATTAACCAGGAGTCCGCCGCCACGAAACGCTACCTGGCCGGGGATCTTGATATCACCGAATCTTTCCCGAAAAATTTATACCAGAAGTTAAAAAAAGATATTCCCAATCAGGTGTTTACCCCGCCACAGCTCGGGACATACTATTATGCGTTTAACACCCGCAAGGGGCCAACGGCGGATCCCCGGGTGCGTCTGGCCCTTAGCCTGACGATTGATCGCCAAATCATCGCCGACAAAGTACTGGGCACTGGCGAAAAGCCGGCCTGGCATTTTACCCCGGATGTCACCGCCGGGTTTACGGCGGATCCCAGCGCATTTGAGGGGATGAGCCAGGCGGAGCGCAATGCGCAGGCGAAGACGCTGCTCCAGGCGGCCGGGTATGGCCCGGCAAAACCGCTGAAACTGACGCTGCTGTATAACACCTCGGAAAACCATCAGAAGATAGCCATTGCGGTATCGTCGATGTGGCGCCAGAACCTCGGGGTTGATGTGAAATTACAGAACCAGGAGTGGAAAACCTATATCGACAGCCGTAACACCGGCAATTTCGATGTGATTCGCGCGTCCTGGGTGGGGGATTACAATGAAGCCTCGACTTTCCTGTCGCTGTTAACCTCAACCCATAGCGGTAATATTTCGCGCTTTAACAGCCCGGCCTATGACAAATTGCTCGATCAGGCTAGCCGCGAAACCAGTATTCAGGCACGCAATAAAGACTATAACCAGGCCGAGCAAATTATTGCTGAGCAGGCACCGATTGCGGCGATTTATCAATATACCAACGGGCGGTTAATTAAGCCATGGGTGAAAGGTTATCCAATTGATAACCCAGAGGATATGGCCTACAGCCAGCAGATGTATATTATTAAGCACTAACCGATATTATCGTTGATAACCCTAGTTAGAGCATCAGAAAGCGCGCATTGGCGCGCTTTCTCTTTTTAGTACTGCAAGACGGGTTTATTCTTTTTTTTGTTTACTCTTATATTTTATCTGGATATTCAGGGTATCGTTACGGAATCCAGCGTGTGTTGCTTACGTTTTTTTGCTGGTTAATTGTGGTTTTGTCATGAATCGCTGCTGATCGGGCGTTTACGCGCGTTGTCTCGTGTCCACGAATAGTGGGTAAAATCATCTAAGTATTTTCTATCAGTAACGTAATTACACCTACTGAAAAATAGAGTTACATTTAAAACCATATAATTAAATGCGGTGTTAAGTTTAATATTTATTTAGAAATGACATGATATATAAAAATAAATGTACTTAATATATAACATAAATTTGCTGTCATTTCGGGGTTACTAACAACAGGTGAGGTGATATGAATAAGTTCTTCACGCAGTACATCAGCTTTTTTATTGTGGGTATATTCACTTTCTCTGCTTCGGCGTTTGCTGCTGAGGGATGTGATGAGGCTAGCTCAACCAGCAATAGTCCCGTGATAACGCATGCGGTAGATATTATTCCTACGGTTGGTGGCTGTAAAAAGTTAAGTATGCAAACAAAAGACTTCGATTATCATGGCCGGAAATATCGAATATTTATCGCCCATCAAAAAGGAAAAGACGTGCAATACAACCCACTCTACTTTTTGGATGCTAACTCCCAGTTTAACTGGATGACGGGAAATATGATGGCTCTTGAAAGTGCCCCGGTATTGTATGTGGGCATTGGCTATCAGGACGGGGTCGACATTAATAAAGCCAGAACGTTTGACTACACGGTAAAGTCTCCGGATGAGAAGTTTAAGGCTGGCGGCGGCGCAGAGGATTTTTATTCATTTATCAGGCTTTGTTGAATAAATCGAACTTTTAGCCGAAATTAGGATCAGATCACCACACTCCTGACCCTGTAGCGACATCCTGTGACAAAGCAAAAGTTCAAA
>NZ_WBXP01000040.1 GCF_016415625.1 Shimwellia pseudoproteus | reverse complement strand
GACGAAAGCAGGTATGCCTGAAAGTGTGCGTATTGCCTGAAAACACAACCCGCTACGGGGGAGACTTACCCGAAATCTGATTTATTCAACAAAGCCGTCGCTGGCTGGAGACGAAAAAAGACACTTTATAAATAAGACAGGCTGAACAACAGGTTAGATGTCTCCTGCCGGCGACATCAGCAGGGAGGATTGTCGCATCATCGCGACAGGCAGCAGCAGCAAGGGGGATAACGCACATTGACTGGCGGGAAAAACAAAAAACCCCTGTTCATTCGAACAGGGGTCAGAATTGGTCGGCGAGAGAGGATTCGAACCTCCGACCCACTGGTCCCAAACCAGTTGCGCTACCAAGCTGCGCTACTCGCCGATATACTGCTTTTGTACTTCTTGTTCAATTCGGGTGTGGTGCGAAGAGAGGGACTTGAACCCTCACGTCCGTTAAGACACTAACACCTGAAGCTAGCGCGTCTACCAATTCCGCCACCTTCGCATAACCACGAAAAGATGGGGTGGTTAATGGGGCTCGAACCCACGACAACTGGAATCACAATCCAGGGCTCTACCAACTGAGCTATAACCACCACTGTAAATCTCTTCTGCGACACTGTTTTATAATACCAAACAGTATCATCGCAACTCAGGCACTACTTAATGGTGCGCCCGACAGGATTCGAACCTGAGACCTCTGCCTCCGGAGGGCAGCGCTCTATCCAGCTGAGCTACGGGCGCTTAGCGCCGTTGCGGGAGGGGATACTACGGCCTTCGCGCATTTCTGTCTAGTGCTTTTTTTAAGAAAATGCGCGTTTGGTTACGCTTTGCGCATTTTGGCACTTAATTATCCACTTTATGGACAATACCCCGTTTCCCCAGACCAAAAAGCGTATACCCGAGGGTAACCAGGGCCAGGAAAAGCATGCCAACAATCAGCGATAAACGGGTATCTTCATTCACGCCCATCCCGACCAGCACGCACACCAGAAACGCCATGGTGAGGTAATTCGCCCACGGGAACAGTACCGAACGGAACGGGTGGCTGGCCATCGCCTTACGGTGCGCATGGCGGAAACGAATCTGGCTAATCAGGATAACAAACCAGGGCACCATCCCCGGCAGCACGCTGGCGCTATAGACATAGACGAAAACCCGCTGCGGGTTGGGAATGATGTAATTCAGGCACGAACCCACCAAAAGGATCACTATCGACACCGCCACACCCACCGCCGGGACCCCGTTGCGGGAGACTTTTGCCACCGCAGGCGGTAACTGCCGGTTTTTAGCCAGTGCGTAAAGCATACGCCCGCAGCTGTACATGCCGCTGTTACACCCTGACAGCGCCGCCGTCAGCACCACAAAGTTAATGATCCCCGCCGCCACCGTAATACCGATTTTAGAAAAGGTCAGTACAAAGGGGCTGCCGTTACTGCCAATCTCATTCCACGGGAAAATCGTCACAATCACAAAGATAGCGCCGACGTAGAAAATCAGAATACGCCACAGCACCTTGCCAACCGCACTGCGCAACGTCACCTGCGGGTTGCGGGCCTCGCCGGCGGTAATGCCAATTAGCTCGACCCCCTGATAAGAGGCGACCACAATACACAGCGCCGTCAGGAAGCCTTTCCAGCCCCCGGCAAAGAACCCACCGTGCGCCGTCAGATTGCTGAAGCCCACCGGATGACCACCATTGCCAAAGCCAAAGAAAATCACCCCAAGGCCCACCACGATCATCACAATGATGGTGGTCACTTTGATCATGGCAAACCAAAATTCGAGCTCACCGTATAGCCGCACTGCCGCCATATTCGCCAGCGCCACAAGGGCCACGGCTATTAACGCCGGTAGCCACTGGGGCAATTCAGGGAACCAGAACTGGACGTACACGCCGACCGCGGTAATTTCCGAGATCCCCACCGCCATCCACATAAACCAGTACGACCATGCGGTCAGATAGCCGAAAAACGGGCTCATATAGCGATGTGCATAAACCGCAAAGGAGCCGGTGACCGGTTCGAGGAATAACATCTCGCCCATCGAACGCATAATAAAGAAAACAAACATTCCGGCAATAATATAGGCCAATAAGACCGAGGGTCCCGCCCACTTCAGGGTACTGGCGGAGCCCATAAACAGCCCCACGCCAATCGTGCCGCCAAGCGCAATCAGCTCAATATGCCGAGCTTCCAGTCCGCGATGGAGGGTTTCTTTTTTCTCTGCCATAAATCCTCAATGACCAGTGTCTGCTGTTATCCGGTTGGCCGGTTATTATTGTGGTAAATATCAATACGGATGGCCGGCACACGCATGCCGGATAGGGTAAGCCCTGACCGTACCTGAAGAGGAGGGCAATGGTTTCGCATTTTTTGCCTAATGGCAAATACTACGTTATGAAATTACGGCTGATTGTAAAAAAGCGGGAGATGACCAGGCTACCCCGCAGCACATCAGAGCGATGTGCTGCGGTGACGATTAAATATTGCCGCTGTAGTGCCAGGCCAGATAGCGCAATAAGCGCAGCTGGCGCCGGATGCGGCTGGGCTGCAATACCAGACGGTATAACCACTCCAGGCCTAGTTGCTGCCATAGCCTCGGAGCGCGCTTCACGTGGCCGGTAAACACATCGTATGTGCCCCCCACCCCCATGTACAGCGCATCCGCATACACCTTGCGGCAGTCGCGCATCAGGATCTCCTGGCGCGGGGAGCCCATCGCTACAGTGACAATCTTCGCACCGCTGCCGCGGATGCGGCTGAACAACGCGTCGCGCTCGTCGGCGGTAAAGTAACCGTCCTGCGCCCCCACGATATTCACCTGCCACTGGGCCCGTAATTTAGCCACTGTTTCCGCTAATACCTCAGGCTTACCGCCCACCAGGAACACCGGCGTGCCCTCGCGCCCGGCCCGGGCCATCAGGGCTTCCCAAAGATCGGCACCGGCCACGCGTGACACCTGGGCCTGAGGGTATTTTTTACGTACCGAGCGCACCACGCTTATCCCGTCGGCATATTTGAATTCCGCATCGGCAATCAAATCATGGACCACGGGATCAGACTCCATGGTGAGGATTTTTTCTGCATTGATTGCCACCAGCGTGCCCTTACGCAGCTGGCCGTCCTGATATAGATAGTCCAGAGCATGGCCCATATCACGCCACCCCAGTAGCTCCAGATCTCGCACCTTGTAATACGGTACTGTTGTTATGTCAGTCATTCTTTTCCTTGTCGGACGTATTTGTTCATGCTCGATCGTCGCAGTAGATTCGACGATCGAGCATGAACCAGACCAGCGCTATCCAGTAACCAGTACAACAGCTTAGCCACCAGCAAACACAAACCAAAAATCACCATAAAAAAGACCACCCGGGAGGCGAATGCATCCAGCCCTTCGCGGGCTAATACAATCATGTTGAAGATTGCCCCAAAGCAGAAACTGTACAGCACCGCCGCTTTATAGCGGTTGGCCTCCTGGTTCGCCCGAATATAGATCCAGTCAAACCATTTAATAATTAACCCCACCACCACAGCCCCTGGCGCCAGGAACCACGGCCCTCCCATCACAAAGAGCGAGCCGATCAATGTCGGGGAGATAGCCAGCCCCGAGTGGTTGTTGAGGACTTCCCAGGTAAAGTAATTCGCCGTATTCAGCACGATACTGGGCCGCGATGGCCACAACCATGAAGGAATAAAAACATAGAAATCACGAACAATGGGTGCCAGCCCCTGAAAATCAATTTTATCGTAGTTCTGGAGCAGCAGACCCAGGTTCTCCCAGGGGGAGAAGGTATCCCGCGTCAGATACAGGAAAGTATAAAACGCCTCATCGCCGCTGACATTTAATCCATAGCGTTTTAGCGCCAGCCAGAACATGCCGATAATACCCGCCACCCCGGCAGAGGCCAGCATCCACAGGGATATCCAGCCGCGAATAATGCCAATAAATAAAAATATCGCGAAGGCGATAATAATATTAGCCCGGGTTCCCCCGACAATGACATAAGTCAGCAGCCCAAATGCCACGGTACTGACCAGGAAAAAAATCCACATTTTGAAAGTGGGATTCAGGAAATAGATAACCAACATGGCGGGAATAAAGAAATAAAAGAACCGCTTAAGCGCCACACCGGAGACTTCGCTGGAAAATATCTGGCTGTAGGAGCGGAGCTTAAACAGCAGAAAGCCATTGTGCATAAAGAAAATCGTCACACTGACCAGCGCCACCAGCATCAGTAGCCCCCACATCAGGTTAGTTTCCACCCGGTTCATGGTAAACCACCCGCGGCTGGCATGTGACGCAGCCGGTGTCCGCAGCCGGGTTTTATAGGCCACATAGTAGATGCCATAAAAACAGGTTGCCGACAGTAGCGCCTGCAACAGCATATCTGCCGGGACCACGCTGACATTAAAGCGAAAGACCAGGATCGCAGTCAGCGGGAAGCCAAAATAAAAGGTCAGCAAAAACAGGATTGAAAAGAACGCATGGAAGTTAAACCGGTACTGGCGGAACGCCTGTAAGGTGACCGTGCCGATAAACAGCACTGAACACAGCCAGACCACGAACAAACCGCAGAACTGCAATAGACTCATGGGTGCTCCCCCGCCGCCATATGCAGCGCATCATGCCAGCCAGTCAGGTAATTGGGATTGAAAAAGGCAATATGGTGCTTATCCACGGTGGCCAGCTGGCGCTGCGCCTCGCGCACCACCTGCTCATCCAGCGCATCACCATCAAACAGCACCGGCAATTGCTCAGCGGCCATATCCTGCCAAAACGGGTTCTTACGGTTCAGTACACAGGGTATCCCCGCCTGAATCAGCAAACACAGGGTGCCAATCCCTTGCTGGCGCTCAAAGGTCAGCCAGCCAAGGTCGCAACCGCGCAGCAATTGCAGGTAGTCATCAAACGCCATCTGGTCACGCAGTACCCGTAAATGCCCGGCGCTAAACAGGGCGCGCCCCGCCTGCTCGACCTGATCAATATACGCCTGGTTATTGGCCGGGTAGCCCATCGGCACCACCACATTGACCGTATCACCAAACTGCCGGTAAACGGCTTGCAGCGCGCTAAGGTGGTTGTTACTCCGGTCCCCGGAGTTACCCACCAGAATGGTCAGCGGCCCCTGGCGGGTGATGTTGTCCGCCATATCATTAAGCTGCGGGTCCATTCGGGTGGGGAAATAGAGCAATTGCCCCGCCACCCCAGGATGGCGCTGATGGTAATAATCCAGATCGCCCCGGGTGGCAAATACCCGGCCAACCCGGCCCTGAGCAACCCGCCGGATCAGATAAAATAAGCGAAACTTCAGGGAGGACGACACCTCGTACAGGTCCGCCCCCCAGACATGCCAGCTCACCCGCGCAGGTTTCAGCCCGCCGCGCAGCAATGCCAGCCAGACCCCGGTATTAAACTGGCCGTGAAAGAAAAAATGATAATCCGGGTGCTGGCGGGCAAAGGCCAGCAGCCCGGCCGCCAGGCTGCGTTTATCAGGGTAGCGGATGATGTCCAGCGCCGGGAAAGCCGCCGCATCAAAATCATGACCGGCGGCCACCATAAATTCCCGGGCAAGGGCAGTGTCCGGCGCCAGCTTCTGGTTAAAGAAGGTCAGTACCGTATGATTGTGATGCGGGATATCCGATCCCAGGATATGCAGTAATTTTGTCATGCTCGCTTACGCCAGAGAAGAAACACGCCGCTACACAGGGCAAAGTAAACAATATAAGTCGCCATATAGGCCTGCGCGGCCCCCAGCGCACCGTGGGCCGGGATCAGCCAGTGGGAGAACCCGGTCAGCAACGCAAACTGGCTGACTTCCGCCAGAATATAAAAACGTAATGATGCCTTTGCTATCACCAGGTAGCCATAGACATAAGCGCCAACTTTCAGCACATCGCCCACCAGTTGCCAGGCGAACAAATCGCGCATGGCAGTAAACTTATGGGAAAACAGCAGCCAGATAGCCACATCACGCAGCAGCCACACCGTCAGGCTGGCAACCGCGACCGCAGGCAGCACGAAACGCAGCGCCCGGATAATCTCCCGGGTGACATCGCGTTTATCCAGTTGGCGCGCCAGGGTGGGCAGCAAATAGACGCTAAACGAGGCGGTAATAAATTGCAGGTAGGCGTCGGAAATACTGCTCACCCCCTGCCAGATCCCTACCTCATCCCAGCTGTAGTGGCTGGCCAGCAGATTACGCATCATCACATAGGCCAGAGGCAGGGTGACGGAGGTAATCAACGCCATCAGGGTAAATTTGCTCAGGCTGGCCGCCAGTTGCCGATCCCAGCAGGGTTTCAGCCAGTGCAGGGGAAAGTGCCGCCGCCGGTGGAGCATATACCCGGCGGGGATCACTATCAGCGCCGGTACCAGCGCCAGCCCCAATAACGCCCCGGCATAACCGCCAATACGCCAGCAGATAAAATAGGCCACCACCCCAATCAGGCTACCGGCCATCAGCGACAGGGCGTTCCCCGCCGCATCACGATACCCTTTCAGTAACGCGAGGCTCAGGTTCGCCCAGGCAATGCCCATCTGGACCAGGCCCACCAGTTGAATCACCCCGCTATAGTGCGCATGACCCGGCACTTCCAGGCCAAACAGACCACGGCTAATCGGCCCGGCGGCCACCATAAACACCACCGCCAGCAATGACGAAAACGCCAGCACCATCGCCGATGATGTCCCCACCACCTGACGCAAACGCGCGGGCTGCTGCTGGTACTGGGCTACGTACTTGGTTACACCATTGAAGATCCCGGCCCCGGCCAGCACCCCCAGCACGGTGACCATCTGGCGGAAATTGCCCGCCATACCGACACCGCTGGGGCCATAGGCAACGGCCAGCAGCTTCACCACCAGCAGGCCAGCACCAATTTTTACCAGTGTGGACCCGGCGGTCCACACTGAGGCTTTTGCTAACGACATATCAGGAGAAGTAGCTCAGCAGCGTATTGATAACGCTGCGTTGATCAATGCCAGACAGGTTATAGAACAGCGGCAGGCGCAGCAGGCGTTCACTTTCTGCGGTGGTATAACGATCCTCACCGTGGAAGCGGCCAAACTTGAGGCCTGCCGGGCTGGTGTGCAGCGGGATGTAGTGGAACACCGCGAGGATTTCGGCTTCCCTGAGCCAGTTAATCAGCGCGCTGCGATCTGCCTCATCACGCAGTTTGATATAAAACATATGGGCATTATGGCCGCAATTCGCCGGGACCTGAGGCAGTTCAATACGCCCCGCCTCCGCCAGCGGTAACAGCGCATTGTAGTAGTTTTGCCACAACATCAGGCGCTGCTGGTTAATGCGATCAGCCACTTCCAGCTGGGCCCACAAGTAGGCCGCCTGAAGGTCAGACATCAAATAGCTGGAGCCCATGTCCCGCCAGGTGTATTTATCCACCTGGCCGCGGAAGAACTGGCTGCGGTTGGTGCCTTTCTCGCGAATAATTTCCGCGCGCTCAACCAGCGCCGCATCATTGATAAGCGTCGCCCCGCCTTCCCCGCCGGCGGTGTAGTTTTTGGTTTCATGGAAGCTGTAACAGCCGATATGGCCAATGCTGCCCAGCGGGCGCCCTTTATAGCTGGACATCACGCCCTGGGCGGCATCTTCCACCACAAACAGGTTGTATTTGGCAGCCAGCGCCATAATGGTGTCCATTTCACAGGCCACCCCGGCGTAGTGGACCGGTACAATAGCCCGGGTTTTGTCGGTGATCGCGGCTTCAATTTTGGTCTCATCGATGTTCATGGTATCCGGGCGGATATCAACAAAAACGATGGTTGCCCCACGCAATACAAACGCGTTTGCCGTGGAGACAAAGGTATAGCTGGGCATGATCACCTCATCACCCGGCTGAATGTCCAGCAGCAGTGCCGCCATCTCCAGTGAGGCGGTACATGACGGTGTCAGCAGCACTTTTTTACTGCAAAAATGCTGTTCCATCCACAACTGACAGCGACGGGTAAACCCACCGTCACCGCAGAGTTTTCCGCTGCCCAGAGCGGACTGCATATACTCAATTTCAGTTCCCACTACCGGTGGGGCATTAAAAGGGATCATGTTTTCACCTGTAAAGCCAATAAGCGGAGCCGACAACGTCGCCGCCACTGCGAATATAGCGCCGGATTGCGGCGCTATTGCTAATCTGTGTTGCAACATACAGCCGCGCCAGCTTGCGCTCTGCACACCAGCGGAGGGCCACCTGCATTAGCTCAGCCCCGGCCCCCGGCCCCGCCAGCAGGCCAATTCTCGCCTGCCGGTTATTGAGCTGGCGCAGGGTCACAAACCCACGCCAGCCGCCCTGCGGGTCCGCCAGCATCAGGCAGCAATCGTCAAACGTGCCCAATACGGCATTTTCAATCCACTGGGCATAAAAGCGCCCGCTGTCCTGCTCGCCATACCAGGGGGCGCGAAACCGGCTTTGGGTAAAGGCCGCCGCCGCGCGCTGGCGCAGCGGTTCAATATCCTGCGCCGTGGCTAAAATGGCTGCGGGCCCGGCCTCCCGGGGGGGGCTTACCGGAATACAGAAGTCCATCTCCCCTTCGACCAGTTGAAACCCGATGCGCTGGAGCGCGTCCAGCTGGTCGCTGCGCCCGGTGTCGATTTTGGCCTGCACCCGCGGCCAGCTCTCCAGCAGCGCTTTTTCCAGCGGCCGGGCCTGGTCGTCAAAACGCAGAATCCCGCTCTCGATGCCGAAAAAACGGCTCTCCCATTCAAGGGGTTCAATATTGGCGTGGACGGGCACGTAATAACTCCAGCAAATAGCGACCATAGCCGGTTTTTGCCAGCTGTGCGGCGGCGGCACGTACGCCGTCGTCATCCAGCCAGCCATTACGCCAGGCAATCTCTTCCAGACAGGCTATCTTGAATCCCTGGCGCTTCTCCACGGTCTGGACAAAGGTGCTGGCTTCGATCAGGCTGTCGTGAGTGCCGGTGTCCAGCCATGCAAAACCGCGCCCCAGCAGCTCAACGGTCAGTTGCCCGGCATCGAGATACATCTGGTTAATGGCGGTGATTTCCAGCTCGCCCCGTGATGACGGCTGCACCTGCTTCGCAAACTCCACCACCTGGTGGTCATAGAAATAGAGCCCGGTCACCGCCCAGTTAGAACGCGGGGCACTGGGCTTCTCCTCCAGGGAGAGCGCCCGGAAGTCATCATCGAATTCCACCACGCCGAAGCGCTCCGGATCCATCACCTGATAACCGAATACCGTTGCCCCTTGCTGGCGGGCCGCCACCTGGCGGAGTTTCGGGCTGAACCCCTGGCCAAAGAAGATGTTATCCCCCAGCACCAGGCAGCAGCTGTCATTGCCAATAAATGACTCGCCAATAATAAAGGCCTGAGCCAGGCCATCCGGGCTTGGCTGGGTGGCATACTCCAGCTGGATACCAAAGGCAGAGCCATCCCCCAGCAGCCGCTGAAAGGCGTGCTGATCCTCCGGGGTGGTAATCACTAAAATGTCACGGATACCCGCCAGCATCAGTACCGACAGCGGGTAATAAATCATCGGCTTGTCGTAGACCGGTAACAGCTGCTTCGACACCCCGCGGGTGATCGGATGCAGACGCGTACCTGAGCCGCCTGCCAGGATAATGCCTTTCATATGCGTTTCCTTTGCCCAGGGTTACTTATCTAATCCAAGACGCTCGCCGCGGTAACTGCCGTCGAGCACCTGCTGCCACCAATCCTGATGTGCGAGGTACCACGCCACGGTTTTTGCCATGCCGCTGTCGAAGGTTTCCTGAGGTCGCCAGCCCAGCTCGCGTTCAATTTTGCTGGCATCAATGGCGTAGCGCAGGTCGTGCCCGGGCCTGTCGGCCACAAAGGTGATCAGATCCTGGTAGTGGGCAATGCCGGCCGGTTTTTGCGGTACCAGCGTCTCCAGTAGCGCACAGAGGGTTTTCACCACCTCAAGGTTGGTGCGCTCGTTATGACCGCCGATATTCCACGTTTCCCCGGCGGCCCCGGTGGTGGCCACCAGATACAGCGCCCGGGCGTGGTCTTCAACATATAACCAGTCACGCACCTGGCTGCCATCGCCATAGACCGGCAACGGTTTGCCGGCCAGTGCGTTGAGGATCATCAACGGGATCAGCTTTTCCGGGAAGTGATACGGGCCATAATTGTTAGAGCAGTTGGTCACCAGGGTCGGCAGGCCGTAGGTCCGCATCCAGGCACGTACCAGATGGTCGCTGCTGGCTTTGGAGGCCGAATACGGGCTGCTGGGCTCATAGGCCGTGGTCTCGGTAAAGAAATCGTCTTTGCCGTGCAGATCGCCATACACTTCGTCCGTCGAGATATGATGGAAGCGGAACGCGGCTTTCGCCGCGTTGCTCAGGCCGTGCCAGTAATAGCGGGCGGCCTCCAGCAGGACATAGGTGCCGACGATATTGGTTTCAATGAACGCTGCCGGGCCATCAATAGAGCGATCCACATGGCTCTCTGCCGCCAGGTGCATCACCACATCTGGCCGGTAGCGGGCAAAAATACGCGCCATTGCTGGCGCATCGCAGATATCCGCTTTTTCAAAGCTGTAGCGGGGATCACCGGCAACCGGCGCCAGAGAGGCGAGGTTACCCGCATAGGTCAGTTTATCAACCACCACAACCGCATCGGTGGTATGGTTAATAATGTGCCGCACCACGGCGGAGCCAATAAACCCCGCGCCGCCGGTGACCAGTATTGTTCTCACCGCCATACCCCTTTGGTGTCCACCACCCAGCGCTGGGTAATATGCTGGCCATCAATGGCCTTAAACGACTGGTGATCTACCAGCAGCACCAAAATATCGGCCTGATCCAGCGCTTCTTGCAGGGTCACTAATTGGGCGTGGCTGGCGAGGCGGGCCGGTAACTGGTGAATATTCGGCTCCACCACCAGCAGATCGCCCCGGTGCCATTCACCCAGCAGTTCGGCAATCTCCATCGCCGGGCTTTCCCGTAAATCATCAATATCCGGTTTAAATGCCAGCCCCAGGCAGGCGATTTTCAGGGTGTCGGCGCTGCGGCCAGTGTCCATCAGGCAATCCGCCACGGCGGCTTTTACCTGATCAATCACCCACAGCGGTTTGCTGTCGTTAACTTCACGGGCGGTGCGGATCAGCCGCGCCTGTTGCGGGTTCTGGGCGACAATAAACCACGGGTCCACCGCAATACAGTGGCCGCCCACGCCAGGGCCCGGCTGGAGGATGTTGACCCGGGGGTGGCGGTTCGCCAGACGGATCAGTTCCCACACGTTAATGCCCTGTTCAGCGCAAATCAGCGACAGTTCATTGGCAAAAGCGATGTTAACGTCACGGAAGCTGTTCTCGGTCAGCTTGCACATTTCGGCGGTGCGGGCATTGGTTTCGACACACTCGCCTTCAAGGAAAATATAATAAAGCTCGCTGGCCCGGGCAGAACATACCGGGGTCATGCCGCCGATCACCCGGTCATTTTTCAGCAGTTCAACCATGATCTTACCCGGCAGAACGCGCTCCGGGCAGTAGGCGATATTCACATCTGCCGCTTCACCCGCCTGTTGCGGAAAGCTCAGGTCCTGGCGTAGTGCCGCCAGGCACGCGGCCACCTGTTCTGTGGCGCCCACCGGAGAGGTGGACTCCAGAATCACCAGGTCGCCTTTTTTCAGCACCGGGGCGATAGACTCCGCCGCCGCCTGGACAAACGCCATATCCGGCTCGTGGTCCCCTTTGAACGGGGTCGGTACCGCAATCAGAAACGCATCCGCCGGGACCGGTTTGGTACAGGCTTTCAGATATCCCCCGGCGACGGCGGCTTTCACCACCTCGCCCAGGGCCGGTTCCACAATATGAATTTCACCACGGTTAATGGTGTCGACCGCCTGCTGATTTACATCAACGCCAATCACCTGCTTGTTGCGGGAAGCGAATGCAGAGGCTGTTGGCAGCCCAATATATCCCAGACCAATAACCGAAATCGTTTCAAAACTCATAATGTCACCTGATGCTGTTTTAGTGCTGCCAGAATGCGATCGCAGGCGGCGCCATCCCCATAGGGGTTATGGGCCCGGCTCATCGCCTGGTAGTCATTTTCGTCGTTGAGCAGACGATTAACCTGGTCAACTATTTCCTGGGTGTCAGTCCCCACCAGACGTACCGTACCGGCGCTGACTGCTTCCGGCCGTTCCGTCGTGTCCCGCATCACCAGCACGGGTTTTCCCAGAGAGGGGGCTTCTTCCTGGATCCCACCGGAATCCGTCAAAATCAAATAGGCGTGATTCATCAACCAGACAAACGGCAGATAGTCCTGTGGTTCAATCAGGATGACATTATCGATATGCCCCAAAATACGGTTTACCGGCTCATTAACATGGGGGTTAAGGTGGACCGGATACACAATCTGTACATCGTTGTGCTGCGCCGCAAGGGTTGCCAGCGCCTGGCAGATATTTTCAAACCCCTGGCCAAAACTTTCCCGACGATGGCCGGTAACCAGAATGGTTTTTTTGCCGTTATGCAAAAACGGATAACGCTGATCCAGCTGCTGGCGCAGGGCATCATCACCCAGCACCCGGTCACGGATAGCAATCAGCGCATCAATCACCGTATTGCCCGTGACCACAATCTGCCCGGCGGGCACGTTCTCTTTCAGCAAGTTCTGGCGTGAGATATCGGTTGGAGCAAAATGCAACTGCGCCAGACGGCCAGTGACCAGACGGTTGCCCTCTTCCGGCCACGGGGAGTAGATATCCCCGGTACGCAGCCCCGCTTCCACATGGCCAACCGGAATGCGTTGATAAAACGCCGCCAGGCTGGCTGCCATCGTGGTGGTGGTATCACCATGCACCAGCACAATATCCGGCGCGAAGGAGGCCAGAATCGGCTGCATCCCTGTGAGAATACGGCTGGTTATCTCTGTGAGCCCCTGGCCTGGCTTCATGATGTTTAAATCATAGTCGGGCTGGATGGCAAACAGGTTCAGCACCTGATCCAGCATTTCACGATGCTGCGCGGTCACACACACTTTGGCATCGAAAAAGGGATCCTGTGCCAGGGCATGGACCAGCGGCGCCATTTTGATAGCCTCCGGGCGGGTGCCAAATACAGTTAACACTTTCACAACGAGTCTCATTATTAGTTAAAGCCGGTGAGGTACTTCACGCCACCGGCTACCTGAAATTTAGCTGCGCTGGCGTTTCACCAGTGCCACACCAGCCCCGACCAGCACCCCAACAATGCCCCACATAATCAGCAGGAACGCTCTGCGCGGGCTGTCGCGTTTTACGGGTTCTTCCGGCGTACGCAAATACCGATAGGTCTGGAAGTTCGGGTCGGCAACCGGGTCGGTGGCCAGCGTGTTCTGCATCACCCGATTTTGCTCATAATCGAGATCATAGTCGGGGCCCGCAGAACGTAAATTTTCCAGGCGCGCCTGCAGCATCGGGCGGCCCAGCATAAACAGTTCGGAATCCGGCAGTTCATCCACCGGGACATCGGTAACATTACGGATGATATTGTGGGCTTCGGCTACTTTCAGCGCCTGCTCAACGCTGCTGACCTTACGGTCAAACACCGCCTGCGCCACGGCTTCCTGGCGCTTCACCTGGGCCGTCATTTGCGCCGCGCGCGCCACCCAGGCACCTTTCAGCTCATCGTTTAAATGGCTGGCAGAACGCTGGCTGGCAAACGCCACATACTGGCGCAGTAAGTTATTGGCATCTTGCGCGGTCTCCGCCACCAACTTCACGCTGTCATTGGTATTGTGCGCCGGGTCAGCAAATGTCACCTGAATGTTATTGATAAGCTCATCCAGCAGGGCCGCATCGGCTTTGCTGTTACCGGACTGGCGCTGTTTGTAATAGTCCGTTTGCTGCCAGAAATCCCGCCGGGTATCCCAGGAAGCCAGTTGCATCACAAACTCTTTGTAGGCTTCGTCCATCACCGACGGCTGATCCGCCGGGGCCGGGTTAAGACGGGTATCGAGATTACGCAGGAACTGCTCCTGGCCGTAAAAGCCCCCGAGCATGTTCACCGTCGGGCGATCGGTAATCGCGGTAGCGCTCCACTCCTGACGGGCAAAAAAGGTGTAGATCAGGGCCAGTACCGCAAACAGTACCGCCATGCCCGCTACCCAGACTTTTCCCTGCCACAACGCGCGGAACAGGCCACGAATGTCGAGCTCATTATCAGTCACTGGCGCGTTATCCACCGGAATGTGTTGTCTCATCACGTCCCCAATTCTTATTTGGTTTATCCTGGATTTTTATTATGTCCACGGCGCAACCGCCGTTTGACGCGTTTAATAAAACGGGCCACTTTCCACGCCCGTTTGATGCAGTAGCCATAGAGCAGAAATGCAAGCAAGAACAGTACCAACATTAACCATTCAGGGAAAACCGTGTAGTACTCACTAAGTACGCCAATCGACGCAAGGATTGCCGCGGCGAGGGTAATCAGCACAAATGCCTGGCGAGAAGTAAAACCGGCGCGCATGATCAAGTGGTGGATGTGCTGACGGTCTGCGGTGAACGGGCTCTGGCCCTTGCGCAGACGGCGGTACATGATGGCAATCATATCCATCAGCGGGATAGCTATTATCCACAGCGCAGTCACCGGGCTTAATGGGTGGGTTTGCCCCTGGGTGGTTTGCAGCAGGATCCAGATCAGCGTAAAGCCAATAAACGTGCTGCCCGCATCGCCCATAAAGACTTTATAGCGCCGGCCAAAAATACCGAGGTTAAGCATGATGTAGGGGAGGATCGCGGCAATCATGGCAAAGCACCACATCGCCAGGCTTATCTGCCCGTCAAAGAAGAGGATAAAACCCAGTGCCGCAAAGGAGACGCAAGACAGCCCCCCCAGCAGACCATCAATGCCATCAACCATATTAAAGGCATTGATGGCGGCCCATACCGCGAAAAGCGTCAGTACGTAGCCAAAAGGACCGAGGTAAAACTCCCAGGAGCCAAAGACATATCCCAGGCTATTAAGGTAGAGCCCCCCGACCACCATCATTACTATTGCGACCAGTGCCTGTACCGATGCACGAATTTTTACACTGATATCATAGCGATCATCGAGTGCCCCAATCAGCACCAGCAAGCCAGCACACAACAGATACAGCCGGGCGTGGGGGATATAATAGCTGCTGTTTACCCACAAAATAACGAAGGTAAAACAAATGCCTATATATACCGAAATCCCGCCGACCAGTGGGATAACCCCCTGATGCCGTTTCCGAAAGTTTGGTCGATCCACCAACCCGATTTTTTTCGCCACTTTACGGGCGAAGAACAAAAACACCAGCGTAAAGGCGAAAACGAGAACAAGGTCAGTACTCAAGCTGAGTAGATTCACAATAACGACTCTCTGCTAAATTTTGCAGTTTCAATTTATATTATAAAGAGCAAAAAACATGCCAAAAATGGCAAAAAACCACCGAAATACTGTAATGGTGGTTTTAGTACAGTAAACAGCAGATCCTGACTACCGATCGCCGTCTGCCCCACATATCGTATATAGCAGAAAAGAAAAACGCCACGTCAAAGCGTGGCGTTCCCCGAGTTTCTTACAATTACGAACGTTTCATCATGTCGAAAAATTCGTCGTTGGTTTTGGTCATCGCCAATTTATTGATCAGGAGCTCCATCGCATCGATTTCGCCCATGGGGTGAATAATCTTACGCAGGATCCACATTTTCTGCAGCTCTTCCTGGGTGGTGAGCAGCTCTTCTTTACGGGTACCAGAACGGTTGTAGTCAATCGCCGGGAAGACACGCTTCTCAGCAATTTTACGGGAGAGGTGCAGCTCCATGTTACCGGTGCCTTTAAACTCTTCGTAAATAACTTCGTCCATCTTCGAACCGGTATCGATCAGCGCCGTCGCGATGATGGTCAGGCTGCCGCCCTCTTCCACGTTACGGGCCGCACCAAAGAAACGTTTCGGGCGATGCAGGGCGTTGGCATCCACACCACCGGTCAATACTTTACCGGAAGCTGGTACCACGGTGTTGTAAGCACGCGCCAGACGGGTGATGGAGTCCAGCAGGATGATAACGTCTTTCTTGTGTTCAACCAGACGTTTGGCTTTTTCGATGACCATTTCAGCAACCTGCACGTGGCGGGAGGCCGGCTCATCAAAGGTAGAAGCAACCACTTCACCTTTAACCAGACGCTGCATTTCGGTCACTTCTTCCGGACGTTCGTCGATCAGCAGCACCATCAGCACACAATCCGGGTGATTGTACGCAATGCTCTGGGCAATGTTCTGCAGCAGCATGGTTTTACCGGCCTTCGGCGGTGCCACGATCAGGCCACGCTGGCCGCGGCCAATCGGTGATGCCAGATCCAGAACACGTGCGGTTAAATCTTCGGTAGAACCGTTACCGCGCTCCATACGCAGACGGGAGTTTGCGTGCAGCGGGGTTAAGTTTTCAAACAAAATCTTGCTACGGGCGTTTTCCGGTTTGTCGTAGTTAACTTCGTTAACTTTCAACAGGGCAAAATAGCGCTCGCCTTCTTTCGGCGGACGGATTTTTCCGGAAATGGTGTCACCAGTGCGGAGGTTGAAGCGGCGAATTTGGCTGGGGGAAACGTAGATATCATCGGGACCGGCGAGGTAGGAGCTGTCTGCAGAGCGGAGGAATCCGAATCCATCCTGCAATATCTCCAGCACACCGTCGCCGAAAATATCTTCGCCGCTCTTCGCGTGCTGCTTCAAAATCGCGAAGATGATGTCTTGCTTGCGCATACGGGCCAGGTTTTCTAGCCCCATATTTTCGCCGAGAGTAATCAGCTCAGAAACCGGCGTATTCTTTAATTCGGTAAGATTCATAATGGTGGGTTCTTAAACTCGGGGTAAATCTCGAACTTAATGTCGTGAATGGTATGGCAGGGTCATCCGTGCCTGTTTATGGCTACCACCACTTGCCTTACCACTGTCCGGCATAAGAGAAGCACAGCACTGAAGCGGTTTCAACAGATTGAGGTGATAAGCCCGAATTCGATTACATGACTACACGCCCGTCGCTATTAATACAAAGAACACAGAGAGCGGGAAGTCTTAAGGTATTACAAGATTCAAACTACAAGGTAAGTTTAAAACGCAGTAAAGATAACATAGCACGGTGATGGGCGGGCGTCCAGCAGTCCCCGGCAACAAAAACCAGGACTGCTGCACGCACCGTGAATTCGCTTACGCCAGATTGGCGTCAAGGAACTCTTTCAGCTGACCTTTGGACAGAGCGCCCACTTTGGTCGCGGCAACTTCGCCGTTTTTGAACAGCAGCAGCGTCGGGATACCACGGATACCGTATTTCGGTGCGGTGGCCGGGTTCTGATCGATATTCAGTTTGGCAATAGTCAGTTTGCCCTGATATTCATCAGCGATTTCATCCAGAATCGGGGCGATCATTTTACATGGACCGCACCACTCTGCCCAGAAATCAACCAGAATCAACCCATCCGCTTTGAGCACATCCGTGTCGAAACCGTCGTCAGTCAGGTGAATAATTTTATCGCTCATGTTTTACTCCACAGGATTATGCCTGGCCTGGTGGTGTAGCATTAACCACCCAGGATGACTTTATTTCACCCGTTTATTTCAACGGATGTGCTTTCGTAAAGCAATAGTAAACTGATATTCTACCTCACTATGAGCAAAACACATTTGACAGACAAGAAGTTTTCCGACTTCGCCCTGCACCCGCAAGTGGTTGAAGCCCTTGAGAAAAAAGGGTTTACCAACTGTACGCACATTCAGGCACTGGCGCTTCCCCTGACACTTGCAGGAAAAGACGTTGCCGGGCAGGCGCAAACCGGTACTGGCAAAACGATGGCGTTTTTAACGTCAACGTTCCACTATTTACTCGCTCACCCGGCCCGTGAAAACCGCCAGGTGAATCAGCCACGCGCGCTGATCATGGCCCCAACCCGCGAGCTGGCGGTACAGATTCATTCCGATGCAGAGCCGCTGGCCGAAGCAACCGGTCTGAAACTGGGCCTGGCCTACGGCGGTGACGGCTATGATAAACAGCTAAAAGTGCTGGAAAGTGGTGTTGATATCCTGATAGGGACCACAGGTCGCCTGATCGATTATACCAAGCAAAACCACGTTAACCTGGGGGCAATCCAGGTAGTGGTACTGGATGAAGCCGATCGCATGTACGATCTGGGCTTTATTAAAGATATCCGCTGGTTGTTCCGCCGTATGCCGGCCACAACCGAACGCCTCAATATGCTGTTCTCCGCTACCCTGTCTTACCGGGTACGTGAGCTGGCCTTTGAGCAGATGAACAACGCCGAATATGTTGAAGTGGAACCGGGACAGAAAACCGGCCACCGCATTAAAGAAGAGCTGTTCTACCCGTCTAACGACGAAAAAATGCGTTTATTACAAACGCTGATTGAAGAAGAGTGGCCGGATCGGGCGATTATTTTCGCCAATACCAAACACCGCTGTGAAGATATCTGGGGCCACCTGGCAGCAGATGGTCACCGCGTTGGTTTGCTGACCGGTGACGTTCCCCAGAAAAAACGCCTGCGTATTCTGGACGATTTCACTCACGGTAATATCGACATTCTGGTAGCAACCGATGTTGCGGCCCGTGGCCTGCACATTCCGGAAGTGACCCACGTGTTCAACTATGACTTGCCGGATGACTGTGAAGACTACGTGCACCGTATTGGCCGTACCGGCCGCGCGGGCGCCAGCGGCAGTTCTATCAGCCTGGCTTGCGAAGAATATGCGCTGAATTTGCCGGCCATTGAAAGCTATATTGGCCATTCAATTCCGGTCAGCAAATACAATCCCGATGCACTGTTAAGTGAACTGCCACCGCCGAAGCGTTTAACCCGTAGCCGTCCGGGCAATGGGAACCAGCGCCGGGGTAATGCTAATCGTAACCGCCGCCGCGCAGGGTAATTAACGATGCCTGGACCCACCTCACTGTATGCTGCGATCGATTTAGGATCGAACAGTTTTCATATGCTGGTCGTACGTGAGGTGGCCGGCAGTATCCAGGCCCTCACCCGCATCAAGCGCAAGGTTCGCCTCGCGGCGGGCCTTGACGGCAATTGCCAGCTCTCTGGCGATGCCATGGAGCGCGGCTGGGAATGTCTGCGGCTGTTCGCTGAACGCCTGCAGGATATCCCCGGCGCCCAAATCCGCGCCGTGGCAACCGCCACCCTGCGTCTGGCCACGAACGCGGATGTCTTTATCGCCAAAGCCCAACAAATTCTCGGCTGCCCGGTACAGGTGATCAGCGGTGAAGAGGAAGCGCGGCTTATTTATCAGGGTGTTGCCCATACCACCGGCGGCGCAGATCAGCGTCTGGTGGTGGATATTGGCGGCGCCAGTACCGAAATGGTCACCGGCACCGGAGCACAGGCCACGGCCTTATTCAGCCTGTCGATGGGCTGTGTAACCTGGCTGGAGCGCTATTTTGGCGATCGCAGCCTGACCCGCGAAAATTTTGATGCCGCCCAGGCCGCTGCCCGGGAGGTGTTGTTACCCATCGTACCGACGCTGCGTAACAACGGCTGGAAAGTCTGTGTCGGCGCCTCAGGTACCGTCCAGGCACTGCAAGAAATCATGATGGCCCAGGGAATGGATGAACGCATCACCCTGAGCAAACTGCAGCAACTGAAACAGAAAGCCATCCAGTGCGGACGGCTGGAAGAGCTGGAAATTGAAGGGCTGACCCTTGAGCGGGCGCTGGTGTTCCCCAGTGGCCTGGCGATTCTTATCGCGGTATTTACCGAGCTGAATATCGACTGTATGACCCTGGCCGGCGGCGCGCTGCGGGAGGGGCTGGTGTACGGCATGTTACACCTCGCCGTAGATCAGGACATTCGCAGCCGCACCCTGCGGAATATTCAGCGCCGTTTTAATGTCGATATTGAGCAGGCAGGGCGTGTCCGGCAACTGGCTGCACATTTCGCCAGCCAGTTAAGTGGCGCCTGGAAGCTGGATGCCCTGAGCCAGGACATGCTGAGCAGCGCCTGTCTGTTGCATGAAATCGGGCTGGGTGTTGACTTTAAACGCGCCCCCCAGCACGCCGCCTATCTGGTAAGTAATCTCGATTTGCCCGGGTTTACCCCGGCCCAGAAAAAGCTACTGGCGACCCTGCTGCTTAACCAGACCAACCCCATTGATTTGCCGTCACTGAACCAGCAGAACGCGCTGCCGCCCCGGGTGGCGGAAAATCTGTGCCGCTTATTGCGTCTGGCGATTATTTTCGCCGGCCGGCGCCGCAGCGACAGCCTGCCCGAGGTGAATATTGCCGCGCAAGGGGAGATCCTGCGTCTGACGCTGCCCCCTCACTGGCTGGCGTCACACCCGCTGGGCAGTGAATTACTCGAGCAGGAATGCCAGTGGCAAAGCTATGTCCACTGGCCGCTGGAGGTCCGTTAACCTTTACGGGCCTTTGCTAACTGTTCGCGAATATTGGCCAGGTGCGCCTGGCCTTTGTGCATGCGCTCTTCGGCGCTCACTTTCTTACGTTCCACTTCCCATTGCAAATCATCCTGGGGCAGTTCCAGCAGAAAACGGCTGGGCTCCGGGCGCACCAGCTCGCCATACTGGCGACGCTCTTTGCACAGGGTGAAGGTCAGCTCTTTCTGGGCCCGGGTGATCCCCACATAAGCCAGACGGCGCTCTTCATCGATATTGTCTTCGTCAATACTGCTCTGGTGCGGTAACAGCCCTTCTTCCATCCCCACCAGGTAGACGTACGGGAACTCCAGACCTTTCGAGGCGTGCAGGGTCATCAACTGCACCTGATCCAGCTCTTCCTCACTTTCGCCGCGCTCCATCATATCGCGCAGGGTAAAGCGGGTGACCACCTGGGTTAGCGTCATCGGCTCTTCCAGATCGCTGCCTTCCAGCATCTCGGTCATCCAGGTAAACAGCTGATTGACGTTTTTCATCCGCATTTCGGCGGCTTTTGGGCTGGGTGAGGTTTCGAACAGCCAGCTTTCATAGTCAATACCGTGGATCAGGTCGCGTACTGCCGCCACCGGCTCTTTCTCAGACAGCCGGGCCACCTCCCCCAGCCACTGGGTGAAGCGGGTCAGGGATTCATAGCCCCGCCCGGTCAGGGTCTGGCTAAGCCCCATATCAAAACTGGCGGTAAACATACTTTTGTTGCGCTGCA
Organism: Shimwellia pseudoproteus; assembly: GCF_016415625.1. GTDB lineage: Bacteria > Pseudomonadota > Gammaproteobacteria > Enterobacterales > Enterobacteriaceae > Shimwellia > Shimwellia pseudoproteus. The sequence goes on along the minus strand of NZ_WBXP01000040.1, from coordinate 14,495 downwards.
TCGCCCACTCGCCGAGTTTCTGGAGGGTGGCCGGGCCAATTTCCCGCCGCGGCGTGTTAACGATACGCAGAAAGGCACTGTCGTCATCGGGGTTGGTCAGTACCCGCAGATAGGCCAGTAAGTCTTTAATTTCCGGGCGGGAGAAAAACGACGTGCCGCCGGAAATACGGTACGGGATACGGTTCTGCATCAGCATTTTTTCAAACACCCGGGACTGGTGGTTCCCGCGGTACAGAATGGCGTAATCCTTATACTGGGTTTTATTAATAAAGTGGTGGGCAATCAGCTCACCGGTTACCCGTTCAGCTTCGTGCTCCTCGTGGTTGGCACTCAATACCTTCAGCTCTGTCCCGTAACCCAGTTCGGAGAACAGCTTTTTCTCGAAGACGTGAGGGTTGTTGGCGATCAGGATATTGGCCGCTTTCAGAATGCGGCCGGAGGAGCGGTAGTTCTGCTCCAGCTTGATCACCTGTAAGGCCGGGAAGTCCTGGCTCAGCAGTACCAGGTTCTGGGGGCGGGCGCCGCGCCAGGAGTAGATTGACTGATCATCGTCCCCCACCACGGTAAAGCGTGCCCGGCTCCCGACCAGCAATTTAACCAGCTCATACTGGCTGGTGTTGGTATCCTGGTATTCGTCCACCAGCAGGTAGCGGATTTTGTTCTGCCAGCGCTCGCGCACTTCACTGTTGCTCTGCAGCAGCAGGGTCGGCAACAGGATAAGATCGTCAAAGTCCAGCACGTTGCAGGCCTTAAGGTGATCGTAGTACAGCCGGTAGCAGTGGGCGAAGATCCGATCCCGCTCGCCTTTTGCGGCGGCAGCAGCATGATCCGGCCCCAGCAGATCGTTTTTCCAGTTGGAGATAGTCGAGATCAGCTGCTGGTAGATAACTTTGTCGTTTTCCAGCACCCCTTCGGTGAGATCCTTGATCAGCGCCAGCTGATCGGTGTCGTCAAACAGCGAGAAGTTAGACTTCATCCCGAGGGCGGCATACTCGCGCTTAATGATCTCCAGCCCCAGGGTATGGAAGGTGGATATCATCAGGCCCCGGGCCTCTTTACGCCCCAGGGTCTGGGCCACACGCTCTTTCATTTCCCGGGCGGCTTTATTGGTAAAGGTCACCGCCGCGATATGCCGGGCCTGGTAGCCACAGCCGCGGATCAAGTGGGCAATTTTATTGGTGATAACGCGTGTTTTGCCGGAACCGGCGCCGGCTAAAACCAGGCAGGGACCAGTGACAAAGTCGACAGCATGTTGTTGACCGGGGTTCAGGCGCATAGATCTATTGCTCAATCTTCAGACGGGGTGAGGATTGTAGCAGAAACCCCGCGGGAGATTGATCGGGAAAGCGTAAAGCGCGGTTAACTGTCTGTCCTGACGGCGATATATTCTTGTCGCCGGTTCGGTGCAGCGCCAGGATCACGGCACAGCCTATGATCACCGTGTTCTCTCACCAGATGCCCGTGATACTATTGCCTGCCTTATCTACCCGCTTACTAAGGCACAATCATGGCAAAAACCGCGGCAGCAATGCACATCCTGGTGAAAGACGAAAAACTGGCCCTCGACCTGCTGGAACAGATTAAAAACGGCGGCGACTTCGAGAAGCTGGCGAAAAAGCATTCCACCTGCCCGTCCGGCAAAAAAGGGGGCCACTTAGGTGAGTTCCGCCAGGGCCAGATGGTACCGGCATTCGACAAAGTGGTGTTCTCCTGCCCGGTGCTGGAGCCTACCGGCCCGCTGCATACCCAGTTCGGTTACCACATCATTAAAGTGTTGTACCGCAACTAACAGCAACAAGCCCGGTAACTATACCGGGCTTGTTGTGTTGTCTGGCTCACCGTGCGGGGAAAACTTAGCCCGCCACAGCGATGCGCTTCATATCCGTCATATAGCCACGCAGTTTCTTGCCAACCTGCTCAATCGGATGCTGGCGAATGGCCTCGTTCACATCGCGCAACTGGGCGTTATCCACTGCGGTTTCGCTTACCGTGTGGCCCAGGTCATCCGGCTGGATCTGCGCCATAAAGTTTTGCAGCAGCGGCACCGCCGCATAAGAGAACAGGTAGTTACCGTACTCGGCGGTATCTGAGATAACCACGTTCATTTCATACAGACGCTTACGGGCGATGGTGTTGGCGATCAGCGGCAGCTCGTGCAGTGACTCGTAATACGCAGATTCTGCGATGATGCCCGAAGAAACCATGGTTTCGAACGCCAGTTCAACACCGGCTTTCACCATGGCGATCATCAGCACGCCTTTATCAAAGTATTCCTGCTCGCTGATTTTGCCGGCAAACTGCGGGGCATTCTCAAAGGCCGTTTTGCCGGTCTCTTCGCGCCAGGTGAGCAGTTTCTTATCGTCTTCTGCCCAGTCCGCCATCATGCCGGAAGAGAACTCACCGGAGATGATGTCGTCCATATGTTTCTGGAACAGCGGCGCCATGATGGTTTTCAGCTGTTCGCAGAGCGCATAAGCGCGGATTTTCGCCGGGTTAGACAGACGATCCAGCATCAGCGTGATGCCGCCCTGTTTCAGCGCTTCGGTGATGGTTTCCCAGCCGAACTGAATCAGTTTTTCGGCGTAAGCCGGATCGGTACCTTCCGCCACCAGCTTGTCAAAGCACAGCAGTGAACCGGCCTGCAACATGCCACACAGGATAGTCTGCTCACCCATCAGGTCTGATTTCACTTCCGCAACGAAAGAAGACTCCAGCACCCCGGCGCGGTGGCCCCCGGTGGCAGCGGCCCAGGCTTTAGCAATGGCCATCCCTTCGCCTTTCGGGTCGTTCTCCGGGTGGACCGCAATCAGGGTCGGCACGCCGAAACCGCGTTTGTACTCTTCACGCACTTCAGTACCCGGGCACTTCGGCGCGACCATCACCACGGTGATATCTTTACGGATCTGCTCACCCACTTCCACGATGTTGAAACCGTGGGAATAGCCCAGCGCGGCGCCGTCTTTCATCAGCGGCTGTACCGCCTGCACAACGGCAGTATGCTGTTTGTCCGGGGTCAGGTTAACCACCAGGTCCGCCTGCGGGATCAGCGCTTCATAGCTGCCAACCTTGAAGCCGTTTTCAGTGGCCCGGCGCCAGGAAGGACGTTTTTCAGCAACCGCCTCAGCACGCAGGGCATAAGCAATGTCCAGGCCGGAATCACGCATATTCAGACCCTGGTTCAGGCCCTGAGCACCACAGCCCACAATGACCACTTTTTTACCTTTGAGGTAGCTGGCTTCATCGGCGAATTCATCGCGCGCCATAAAACGACATTTACCCAGCTGCGCCAGCTGCTGACGCAGATTCAATGTATTGAAATAGTTAGCCATTGTGTTTCCTCATCGGGTGCTGTTGTGCGTGTTATTCGGGGGCGTTATCGTGCGCCATGACCCCACTATATGACAGGAAGTCTGTTGCTTAAATTGATATATTAACAACACTGTGTTGCATAATATGAAATATCGCCATTAAGGATCAGTCGATGGACATCCGCGAGCTCAAAACCTTTCTCCATCTGGCGGAAAGCCGCCACTTCGGGCGCAGCGCCAGGGCGATGCACGTCAGCCCGTCTACCCTCTCCCGCCAGATCCAGCGCCTGGAGGAAGACCTCGGCCAGCCGCTGTTTATCCGCGATAACCGCACCGTCACCCTGACCGAGGCCGGGGAGTCACTGCGCCAGTTTGCCCAGCACACGCTGTTGCAGTACCAACAACTGCGCCACAGCATCGACCAGCAGGGCCCGTCGCTGTCTGGCGAATTGCACCTGTTCTGTTCGGTGACCGCTGCCTACAGCCATCTGCCGCCGATACTGGACCGCTTCCGGGCGGAACACCCCTCCGTGGAGATCAAACTCACCACCGGGGATGCCGCCGACGCCGTAGAGAAAGTCAATTCCGGCGATGCGGATCTGGCGATTGCCGGGAAACCAGAGCACCTGCCCGGGGCGGTGGATTTTTCGATGCTGGAAAATCTCGCCGTGGTCCTGATTGCGCCTGCGCTGGCCTGCCCGGTACGCAGCCAGGTCAGCCAGCCAGAGCCAGACTGGCCCACGGTGCCGTTTATCCTGCCGGACCAGGGCCCGGTGCGCCGCCGCATAGAGCTGTGGTTCCGGCGCCATAAGATAGTCAACCCGGCTATCTATGCCACGGTCGGGGGCCACGAAGCGATGGTTTCAATGGTGGCGCTGGGATGTGGGGTAGCGCTGATCCCGGAGGTGGTGCTGGAAAACAGCCCGGAACCGGTACGTAACCGGGTGCAGATCCTCGAACGCAGTGATGACCAGACCCCGTTTGAGCTTGGCGTGTGCGTACAAAAAAAGCGGCTCAATGAGCCGCTTATTCATGCGTTCTGGCAGTTACTGCCCGCGAATCACTGACCGGCGAGGAAGAACCGGAAAGCCGGGTTATTGGTCTCGTCATGGCACTCGTAACCCAGTTGATGCAGACGGGTTTCGAAGTCCGGCTCATGGTCGCCCAGCTCAAAGGCCGCCAGTACGCGGCCATAATCCGTGCCGTGGCTGCGGTAATGGAACAGTGAGATATTCCAGTGGGTGCCCAGAGTTTGCAGGAACTTCAGCAGCGCCCCGGGGGACTCCGGAAATTCAAAGCTGTACAACCGCTCATGAAGCGCGTGGGACGGCCGGCCCCCCACCATATAACGCACGTGGAGCTTGGCCATCTCATCATCGGAGAGGTCCACCACACCGTAGCCGCCACCGTTGAGCCCCTGAATAATCTCCTGGCGCTCTTCCAGCCCGCGGCTGAGGCGAACCCCGACAAAAATGCAGGCTTCCCGGGTGTCCGCATAGCGGTAGTTAAACTCCGTTACCGAACGGCCGCCCAGCAACTGGCAAAACTTCAGGAAGCTGCCTTTCTCTTCCGGAATGGTCACCGCCAGCAGCGCTTCCCGCTGTTCACCCAGCTCACAGCGCTCAGACACATAACGCAAACCGTGGAAGTTCACATTGGCGCCGGACAGCACATGGGCCAGCCGCTCGCCGTGAATATTGTGCTGCTGGATGTACTTTTTCATCCCGGCCAGCGCCAGCGCACCGGAAGGCTCAGCCACCGCCCGGACATCCTCAAACAGATCTTTCACCGCCGCGCAGATAGCATCGCTGTCCACAGTGATGATGTCATCAAGGTATTCCTGGCACAGGCGGAAGGTTTCATCGCCAATGCGCTTCACCGCTACCCCTTCGGCGAATAACCCCACCCGGGGCAAATCCACCGGGTGCCCGGCATCCAGCGCGGCTTTCAGGCAAGCGGAGTCTTCGGCTTCCACCGCGATCACTTTGATCTGCGGCATCAGTTGTTTGATCAGTACCGCGACCCCGGCCGCCAGGCCGCCGCCGCCTACCGGGACAAAGATCCGATCCAGATGCGGGTCCTGCTGGAGCACTTCGAGCGCCAGCGTCCCCTGGCCGGCAATCACCGCCGGATGATCAAACGGCGGCACATAGGTATAACCCTGCAGCGCCGCCAGCTCGATGGCTTTGGCCTTGGCCTCATCGAAGTTGGCCCCGTGGAGCAATACCTCACCGCCAAAACCACGCACCGCATCCACCTTGATATCTGCTGTCGCCACTGGCATCACAATCAGCGCGCGGATCCCAAGGCGGGCCGATGACAGCGCAACCCCCTGAGCATGGTTACCGGCAGAGGCGGTGATAACCCCATGGGCTTTCTGCTCAGCGGTGAGGCCGGCAATCATGGCGTGCGCGCCGCGCAGTTTAAAACTGTGCACTGGCTGGCGATCTTCACGTTTTACCAGAACGGTGTTATCCAGCCGGGCAGAGATCTTGTCCATTTTTTGCAGCGGCGTGATCTGGGCGACTTCGTAAACCGGAGAGCGCAGCACCGCGCGCAGATATTCCGCCCCTCCCGGGGCGGCAGATAGCGGTTGTGATTCAGACATGGTTAACCCCCAAGCTTCGACTTGTCGCGCACCGCACCCTGATCGGCACTGGTGGCCAGGCTGGCATAGGCGCGCAGAGCAAAGGAAACCTGACGGTCACGATCAACCGGTGTCCAGGCGAGATCGCCGCGGGCCTCTTGTGCCGCACGACGCTGGGCCAGTTCCTGATCGTCAACCACCAGCGAGATACTGCGTGACGGGATATCAATATCTATAATATCGCCATTGTTGATAAGCCCGATGGTGCCGCCGTTGGCCGCTTCCGGCGAAACGTGACCAATGGATAGCCCCGAGGTGCCGCCAGAGAACCGGCCATCGGTGATCAGCGCGCAGGCTTTCCCCAGCCCCATCGACTTGAGGAAACTGGTCGGGTAGAGCATTTCCTGCATCCCCGGGCCGCCTTTCGGGCCTTCGTAGCGGATAACCACCACATCACCGGCCACCACCTTGCCGCCGAGGATAGCTTCTACCGCATCATCCTGGCTCTCATAGACTTTCGCCGGGCCGCGGAATGTGAGGTTGTTATCATCCACCCCGGCGGTTTTCACGATACAGCCTTTTTCGGCGAAGTTGCCGTACAGCACCGCCAGACCCCCTTCGAGGCTATAAGCATGCTCCAGAGAGCGGATGCAGCCGTCCTGGCGATCGTCGTCCAGCGAGTCCCAGCGGCAGGACTGAGAGAAAGCCTGTGTGGTGCGGATCCCCGCCGGGCCCGCGGTAAACATGGTTTTTACCGCCTGGTCCTCAGTCTGCATGATGTCATACTGCGCCAGGGTTTCCGGCAGGCTCAGGCCGAGGATATTTTTTACCTCGCGGTTCAGCAGCCCGGCGCGATCCAGCTCACCGAGGATCCCCATCACGCCACCGGCGCGGTGGACATCTTCCATATGGTACTTCTGCGTACTGGGGGCCACTTTACACAGCTGAGGCGCCTTACGGGACAGGCGATCGATATCACTCATGGTGAAATCAACCTCCCCTTCCTGGGCGGCGGCCAGCAGGTGCAGCACCGTATTGGTGGAGCCGCCCATGGCGATGTCCAGCATCATGGCGTTCTCAAATGCGGCTTTACTGGCGATATTGCGCGGCAGGGCGCTGGCATCATCCTGCTCGTAATAGCGTTTGGTCAGTTCCACAACGCGCTTACCGGCGTTTTCAAACAACACTTTGCGATCGGCGTGGGTCGCCAGCAACGAGCCGTTAGCCGGCTGGGACAGGCCCAGGGCTTCGGTAAGGCAGTTCATGGAGTTAGCGGTGAACATACCGGAGCAAGAACCACAGGTTGGACAGGCGGAACGCTCATACTGGGCACTAACCTCGTCGCTCACTGACGGGTTGGCCCCCTGGATCATGGCGTCAATCAGGTCCAGCTTGATTATCTTGTCAGACAGCTTGGTTTTACCGGCTTCCATCGGGCCACCGGAGACAAACACCACCGGGATATTCAGGCGCAGCGCGGCCATCAACATCCCCGGGGTGATTTTGTCGCAGTTCGAGATACACACCATGGCGTCGGCACAGTGGGCATTGACCATATACTCGACCGAGTCGGCAATCAGTTCCCGCGACGGCAGTGAATAAAGCATGCCTCCGTGACCCATCGCTATCCCGTCATCAACCGCAATGGTGTTGAACTCTTTGGCCACCCCACCGGCGGCTTCAATCTGTTCCGCAACCAGTTTACCCAAGTCGCGCAGGTGCACGTGGCCCGGCACAAACTGGGTAAACGAGTTAACGACCGCGATAATCGGCTTCCCGAAGTCGCCATCGGTCATACCGGTGGCGCGCCACAGGGCACGGGCACCGGCCATATTACGGCCGTGTGTGGAGGTGGCTGAACGATACTTAGGCATGCTTTATTTACTCCCGGTCTGTCTGTGTGAACCGGGCGATTCATAGCCGCCCGGTTATTATACGCTGTTGTGTTACTGGTTTACGGGATCCAGCCAGCCCCATTTGTCTTCGGTCTCACCGGTGAACAGGCCAAAGAATGCCTGCTGCAGACGCTTGGTGATCGGGCCACAGCGGCCTTCACCCACCTGGATACCGTCGACACTGCGTACTGGCGTAATTTCTGCTGCGGTACCGGACATAAAGACTTCGTCTGCCAGGTACAGCGATTCGCGAGACAGCACTTGCTCACGGACGTCGATACCCATGTCTTTCGCCAGTTTGATGATAGCATCGCGGGTGATGCCCGGCAGCGCAGAAGAGGTAAATGGCGGGGTGAACAGAATGCCGTCTTTTACCTCAAACAGGTTTTCACCGGCACCTTCTGAGATATACCCGTTCACATCCAGCGCGATACCTTCCTGATAGCCGTGGCGGCGTGCTTCGCTACCCACTAACAGAGAGGAGAGATAGTTACCGCCAGCTTTCGCCGCGGTTGGGATGGTATTGGCGGCAACGCGGTTCCAGGATGACACCATGGCATCGATACCCTGATCCAGCGCTTCAGCACCCAGATACGCCCCCCACGGGAAGGCGGCAATAATGACATCAGTGGTGTAACCGTCTGGCGGGTTAACGCCCATGCCCACATCGCCGACAAACACCAACGGGCGAATATACGCGCCGGTCAGCTTGTTTTTACGGATAACGGCGCGGGTGGCTTCCATCAGTTCGTCAACGCTCTGAGACACCGGGAAACGATAGATTTTGGCTGAATCATGCAGACGCTGCATGTGTTCACGATGACGGAACACCACCGGGCCTTTGTGAGAGTCATAGCAGCGGATACCTTCGAAGACCGACGTACCGTAATGCAGGGCGTGGGACATAACGTGCACTTTGGCTTCGCCCCAGGGGATCATCTCACCATTGAACCAGATGTAATCAGCTTTCTTGGTTGTCATTTTTCTTCCTTTTGCGCTCAGGCGCGGATTTGTTGTGATTGTGATGTCAGTTGGTGTACTTCGACGCGCGCGACGTCGACTAATTTGCTCAACTGACTAAACAGTAATTCGACTGGCCGCAGGCTGGCAACGGTCAATTCAAGATTAATATCGTCAGTCGCCAGATCGGTTTCCATGTTCATGGCACAGATCTGAAAACCACGGTGGCGCACCACACGCAAGATGCGCTCTACGGTTTCCGGTCTGAAGCGGGCGTTCACAGCAAGCTGATGATGCATCATGATAATTTCTCCAGCATTTGTGCATTGCTGGCGCCAGGGGGCACCAGTGGCCAGACATTCTCAAGCTCGTCGATTGAGACATGCAGCAAATAAGCCCCTTCGCTCTTCAGCATCGTGTCTATTGCCGCTTCTACCTGGTCTTTACGGGTAATGTGCTGGCCGGGGATCCCGAAGGCCCGGGCCAACATCAGAAAATCTGGGTTATCTGTCAGCGTGGTTTCGCTGTAGCGTTCCTCAAAGAACAACTGCTGCCACTGGCGCACCATGCCGAGGCGCTGGTTATCCAGCAGGACAATTTTGACCGGCAATTGTTTACGTTTGATGGTACCCAGCTCTTGAACATTCATCATGAATGAACCGTCACCAGAGATGCAGATAACGGTGTCATTTGGCCGGGCAACCTGCGCGCCCACCGCCGCAGGCAGGCCGAATCCCATGGTGCCCAGGCCACTTGAGGTAATAAAATTTTCCGGGCGGCTAAATGCCATATGCTGAGCGGACCACATCTGGTGCTGGCCAACGTCGGTGGTCACCACCGCATCCTGCGGTTTGCGGTCAGACAGCTGTTTCAGCAGCAGCGGCGCGAAAATCGCCTCACCCGGGTGGTCATAACGCCAGGCGCTTTGCTGGCGTAATTCCGCCACTTCCGCCTGCCAGTCAGCCAGCGACAGCGGCTGCGCCAGTGCCGGCAGCAGCTGGTTCAGATCGCCGCACAGGCTCACATGGGCATGGCGCAGTTTGCTCATCTCTGCCGGATCGATATCCATGTGGATAACGCTGGCGTGGGGGGCAAACGTGTCCAGCTTGCCGGTGACGCGATCATCAAAGCGCGCCCCGACTGCAATTAACAAATCACAGGATTGCACCGCCAGATTTGCAGCCCGGGTACCGTGCATACCGATCATGCCCAAATAGCCGGGGTGCTGATGATCGGCGGCCCCCAGCCCTTTGAGGGTGGCGACGACCGGAAGCCCAGTGCCTGCCACAAAATCCCGCAGCGCCGCTACCGCATTGGCCATCCCGACACCGCCGCCGACGTATAACACCGGCTTGTTAGCCGCCGCCAGCATCTGGCGTGCCTCGGCTACTGCCTTTTCCGGCAGGGCGAAAGGCGGCTCAACTGCCGACAGTACCGGCTCCAGCTCGCCAGTGGTTAACTGGATATCTTTAGGAATATCAATCAACACCGGGCCAGGACGCCCGGAGCGGGCAACGGCGAAAGCCTCGGCGATAATCTGGGGCAGCTCGTCAAAAGACTGAACGATAAAACTGTGTTTGGTGCAGGCCAGGGAAAGCCCCAGCACATCAACTTCCTGGAAGGCATCGGTACCGATTAACGGCGCCGCCACCTGGCCGGTGATCGCCACCACCGGGATGGAGTCCAGTAAGGCATCCGCCAGACCGGTTATCAGGTTGGTTGCTCCGGGTCCCGATGTCGCAATACAAACGCCGGTTTTACCCGTAGCGCGGGCATAGCCGATGGCCGCCATCGCGGCGCCCTGCTCGTGCCGGCACAGCAGATGTTCCACGCCCCCGTCATACGGTGCATCGTAGACCGGCATTATCGCGCCACCAGGATAGCCAAAGACCGTTTCAACCCCCTGGGCCCGCAAAGCATGTACCACCCACTGCGCTCCGTTCATAGCTAGTTCCCCGCCTTAGTTTGCGGAAAACAGAATTTTATTCTAAAACTCGTCATGTCTGTTCCTCGCCAGGATTATCGAAATATAAAAAAACCCCCGGACCTTTCGGTGCGGGGGTTTCGTTGATTCAGCTTGATTTCTAAGCCTTTTCTCCTCGAAGTGCAGCCCCGCACGGTGGGATAATAATCACCACCACGCTAATCACGACCAGGCTAATCACTAGTAGGAGGGCTGTCATTTTCTGTACGTTCTTATATCTTGTTCGAAGGAATACCTACAGAGTTATCACAGGGGCAAAGCACAATACAAGATTTATTTATGATGTTTTTCGCTAGCACGCAAATCAATCCCTCAAATACCATTGTTTTTATTGATATAATTCTCACATGAAAGATATTCATCATCGGAGAAAAAAATATTCCCGCTAAAATACGTGATACGCCGCAAATTTCTGCAATAACAAACTGACATAACGGGAAATTACTGCGATCAGACATCTGAGAATCACAATCCCCTCTCGCGCCAGGACAGCGCAGCGGTTACTGTCCGCTCAATGGAGGGACCATGACATTAGCAAGAATTCATACCAGAGCGGCACTGGGTATCGAGGCACCCTACGTCACGGTAGAGGCCCATATCAGTGCGGGGTTACCTGCCCTGACCATTGTCGGCTTACCCGAAACCACCGTCAAAGAGGCCAGAGATCGTGTACGCAGCGCGATCATCAACAGCGGCTATACCTTTCCGGCGCGTAAAATCACCATTAATCTCGCCCCGGCGGACCTTCCCAAAGAGGGGGGGCGTTATGACCTCCCTATCGCTATTGCGCTTCTGGCGGCCTCACAGCAGCTTTCCGCTACGGCGCTAAGTCAGTATGAGTTCATCGGCGAATTGGCGCTTACAGGGGCGCTTCGCGGGGTTCCTGGGGCAATATCCAGTGCCATACAGGCGAACAACGCTCGCAGACAGATTATTGTGCCGCAGGATAACGAAGACGAAGCCGGGCTTCTCGAAGGGGCGGATTGCTATATCGCCGCAACGCTGCTGGAGGTCTGCGCTATTCTGGAAGGTAAACAGACGCCCACCCGGCCCCGTCCGCCGGCGCCTGCGTCCTCGTCGAATCATACAGCCGATTTACAGGATGTGATTGGCCAGGAACAGGGTAAACGGGCACTGGAGATAGGCGCCGCCGGGGGGCATAACTTACTGTTGATCGGCCCACCCGGTACCGGGAAAACAATGCTGGCCACGCGGCTGATTGGGCTGCTGCCGCCGTTAACCCTCTCTGAGGCACTGGAAAGTGCTGCCATCCGGAGTATGGTCGATAACCGGAGCCTGACAGACAGCTGGCGGCAGCGCCCTTTTCGCTCACCTCACCACAGTGCATCGATTAACGCGATGGTGGGCGGCGGCCGGATACCGGCTCCGGGTGAGATTTCACTGGCGAATAACGGCGTACTCTTCCTGGATGAGTTGCCCCATTTCGATCGCCGGGCGCTGGATGCTTTGCGGGAACCCATTGAAACCGGTGAGATCCATATCTCACGTACCCGGGCAAAAATACGTTACCCCGCGCGTTTTCAGCTAATTGCCGCCATGAACCCCAGCCCGGCGGGCCACTACCAGGGGGAGCATAATCGCTCCAGCCCCGAACAAACCTTGCGCTACCTCAGCCGGTTATCCGGGCCGTTCCTTGATCGGTTCGATATCACGCTGGAGATCCCGCTGCTGGCCAGCGGCATGATAAGCCAGCCACCCGCCGGGGGAGAGAGCAGTACCACAGTAAGAAAACGGGTCATCGCCGCCCGGCAGCGGCAGGAGATACGCCAGCATAAGCTCAATGCGCTGTTAACGGGCCCGGAGGTAAAAGCGGTTTGTATGCTGGAACAGGCAGATGCCATATGGCTGGAGGAGGCGATAACCCAGTTGGGGTTGTCCATCAGGGCCTGGCAGCGGGTATTGAAGGTGGCGAGGACGATTGCCGATCTTGCCAGTGAGGAGCAGCTTAGCAGGCAGCATCTCCAGGAAGCGCTAAGTTACCGGGCGATGGACAGGCTATTGATCCATCTTCAGCAGCAACTGGCATAAAAAAAGGGGCTTTCGCCCCTGATTCGATTAATCGTCGCTTTCGGTATAGTCTTCAGCACCTTCCATCTGCGGCTTACCGCCAGACAGCGTGTGAAAACGCTTCGGGCGTTTCACGCGGGAGGTATATTTAGACCATATACGTTCTGCTTCTGTTGCCGGTTCGCGCTCACCGCGGCACATGGCAACAAACAGGGTTTCTTCATCCGTAACAGGTTCACGCTTGCCGAGATCCAGATCATTAAAGGCATGCCCACAACGCTCCAGCATCTGAGCTTCTTTAATGGTGAAATCCCCGTGGCGGGAGAACCCGCGCGGATAATTTTTATTGTCGAAAAATCGATTAGTCGTCGTAAAGCTTTCCGCCATCCTACACGCTCCTAATTCTCTTGGCCGAGCTATTTATGGCGCGGAGTATTAGATAGGCTTGACAGAGTGTAAAACAAAAGATTTAAATCATATCGAATGATTTTTTTTAGGGGTCGGCTGTGGATACAGAATTATTGAAAACCTTTCTCGAAGTCAGCCGTACAAGGCACTTTGGGAGAGCGGCAGAAGCGCTCTATTTGACACAATCCGCAGTAAGCTTCCGTATCCGCCAGCTGGAGAATCAGCTGGGCGTGAATCTCTTCACCCGGCACAGAAACAATATCCGGCTGACTCCGGCCGGAGAGCGGTTGCTCCCCTATGCCGAGAATTTGATGAGTACCTGGCTGGCGGCCAAAAAAGAGGTGGCGCAGACGGCTAAACATAATGAGTTTGCCATCGGCGCCAGCCCGGCCTTATGGGAATGCCTGCTTACCGATTGGCTCAGGCAGCTTTATCAGACCCATCCGGGGATGCAATTTGAAGCACGTATTGCACAGCGCCAGTCCCTGGTCAAACAACTGCATGAGCGTCAACTGGATCTCCTGATCACCACAGAGTCCCCTAAAATGGATGAGCTGGCCAGCCAGCTATTAGGCCATTTCGAGCTTGCGCTTTACTGCACATCCCCGTCGCGGCCGAAGGCAGATCTGAATTATCTGCGCCTGGAATGGGGCCCTGATTTTCAGCAACACGAAAGCACATTACTTGCCAGCGATGAACTTCCCGAGCTGACAACCAGCTCTGCACAGCTCACTGTGCAAATGTTTGCCGAGATGAATGGTTTTGCCTGGTTGCCAAGCCACTGGGCGGTACAGCAACCTGGGCCACTGGCATGGGTTACCGATGGCCAGAGTATTACCCGGCCGCTCTATGCTATCTGGCTGCTGAACAGCGATAAACAAAGCCAAATCAAAGCTCTACTTAAATCACTGCCCCTGAATGCGGATGCCGTTACCCCCTCGCTGTTGCCCGCTAACTGAGCGGGTATCGCCACAGCTAACATGACAGAGAAGCGTAGATAAGCACAATAACCAACAGGACAAGGAGTGTCTGGGTAACAAGCTGAATGCGGGAGGGAAGCAGGAGATAGGATCGAATAGCAGGCTCGGGATCCTGAATAACAGGCAAAAAAAAATCCCTAGCCGAAGCTAAGGATAATTTTTTGGCAGGGGCGGAGGGACTCGAACCCCCAACACCCGGTTTTGGAGACCGGTGCTCTACCAATTGAACTACGCCCCTAAATAAGGGTGGCGGAACGGACGGGACTCGAACCCGCGACCCCCTGCGTGACAGGCAGGTATTCTAACCAACTGAACTACCGCTCCACCGAATTTTTCTACTGCACC
>NZ_WBXP01000004.1 GCF_016415625.1 Shimwellia pseudoproteus | reverse complement strand
TTTGAACTTTTGCTTTGTCACAGGATGTCGCTACAGGGTCAGGAGTGTGGTGATCTGATCCTAATTTCGGCTAAAAGTTCGATTTATTCAACAAAGCCCCGGCAATCAGCGGTGCGTGAAATGTTTTGCTGGCATAACCGTATCCCACCAGCCCGACGCGAATATTGTCCACCATACATTGCCCTCTTTTGGATTGTTATCTGCATTTCACATCATTAACGTACATCTCACAAGCCCCGCAGCACATTATCAATTACCCGGACGGCTTTACAATAACCACAAATAATAACGGGCTAGCGGACATTTTATTTTTGCAGCTAATATCTACGCAGGAAATAGTAATCATGGTGAGATTCTATTAAGCCATTTAATATTTGCAGATGCATTTTTTTACGTAACCCACAATAAGCCGCACAACTTAACAAAAGGTTAAGGCAGTAAAGTTGGCTGAGTCACAGATTATTGTCGTCAATCCGGGTAATATTCTCTGGCGTTTCCTTTATAGTCGCGCCACAGGGTCATGCAGTAAGCATGACAGCCCCGCTAATTACCGGCCCCCGCCCCAGAGTGCACCCGGGGTTTATCGCCAGTGCCGTTATCCGGCATTGTTGATAGCCACAGGGATAGCGGGCATAAACGGAGACAATAAAGAAACCACGCTGCACGCCCTCTGGGTTGCACATAACAATAACCGGCAATAACAGGCCAATAAGCATTAACATTTTTATACCAGGATCGCGATAATGACCGTGCTGGACTATATATTAAAATTTCGCAAAATAAACAATTTGGAAAGCCTCGAAAAACTCTTCGATCATCTTAATTATTCTCTTACTGACGGCCAGGAACTGATTAATATGTATCGCGCGGCGGATCACCGCCGGGCAGAGTTAGTTTCCGGGGGACGGCTTTTCGATCCCGGCCAGATACCGAAAACCATTTGGCGCTTTGTGCAGTAGCCACCCCGGTTCAGGTAGCAATTCACAGGAAAATCCTTATAATCCATGCCCTCCCGTAGTGGAGGGCGTTCCCGTTGTTTTCCGCATTTGTTTAGCCGCATCTGGAGGCACAATGACCACAACTTCACCGGTGCGAATTGGCGGCTGGTTGCTGGCGCCGCTAGCATGGCTATTGCTCACGCTGTTTAGCACCACGCTGATTAACGTGTTTTATGCCACTGCGTTGTTCAGCGCCCATAGCCACCAGGTTTTGGGTACCCAGTCCACCGGGCAAGTGGTGCTCTGGTATTTGTCGCTGGTGTGCGCCTATGCGGTCTGGGGTTATACCCTGTGGCTGACGGTAGCCTTTGTTAAACGCCGGCGTATCGTACGCCGCCACTACGTTATTTGGTTGCTGGTCACCGTATTACTGGCAATTAAATCGTTTGCCTTCGCACCTGTCAGTGACGACATTGCGGTGCGTCAGCTACTTTTCCCGCTGCTGGCGGCGGCCATTCTGGCCCCCTACTTTCGCCATTCAGCGCGCGTAAAGCAGACCTTTACCAGGGATTAATAACCTTATAGATACTCCGTTGTCGTCCATACCGGATTGTCCGATAATGGGCGGCTACTTTTGTTTCAGGTCGAAAAATGACTGATTATTTGTTGCTCTTTGTCGGGACCGTATTGGTCAATAACTTTGTCCTGGTGAAGTTCCTTGGTCTGTGCCCGTTTATGGGGGTTTCTAAAAAACTGGAAACCGCCATCGGCATGGGAATGGCGACCACTTTCGTGATGACCCTGGCCAGCATCTGCTCCTGGATAATCAACCGCTTTATTCTGGTTCCTCTTTCCCTGACCTACCTGCGGACCATGGCCTTTATTTTGGTGATCGCCGTGGTGGTGCAGTTCACCGAGATGGTAGTGCGTAAGACCAGCCCGGCGCTCTACCGGCTGCTGGGGATCTTTTTGCCGCTGATCACCACCAACTGTGCGGTGCTCGGGGTGGCGCTGTTAAGCATCAATTTACAGCACAATTTTATGCAGTCCGCCCTGTATGGCTTCTCGGCCGCGCTGGGTTTCTCTCTGGTTATGGTACTGTTTGCCGCCATCCGCGAGCGCCTGGCCGTGGCGGACGTGCCGGCCCCCTTTAAAGGCAATGCGATTGCGCTGATTACCGCCGGTCTGATGTCGCTGGCCTTTATGGGCTTTAGCGGGCTGGTGAAACTCTGATGAATATGATTGTCATCGCGGTGGCGGTACTGGCCGCCCTGGGTCTGGTGTTTGGTCTGGTGCTGGGTTATGCCTCGCGCCGTTTTGCCGTGGCCGATGACCCCATTGTTGAGAAAATCGACGATCTGCTGCCGCAAAGTCAGTGCGGCCAGTGCGGTTACCCGGGCTGCCGCCCCTATGCGGAAGCCATCGCCAATAAGGGCGAAAAAATTAACTGCTGCGCCCCCGGGGGCGAGGCGGTGATGCAAAAAATCGCCACCCTGTTAAACGTCGATCCGCAGCCCATTGATGGCGATGCCGACAGCCAGGAGCCTGAACGGATGCTGGCGGTGATCGACGAGGCGAACTGCATCGGCTGTACCAAATGTATTCAGGCGTGCCCGGTGGATGCCATTGTCGGCTCAACCCGCGCCATGCATACCGTGGTCGCCGATCTCTGTACTGGCTGCAACCTGTGTGTCGCCCCCTGCCCGACGCAGTGCATTACCCTGCGCCCTGTCGCGACCACACCTGATACCTGGAAATGGGACCTGGGCTCCATTCCCGTACGCAATATTCCCGTGGAACATCATGCTTAATTTATTCTCCGCTTTTCGCAAAGATAAAATCTGGGACTTTAACGGGGGTATTCATCCACCGGAAATGAAAACCCAGTCCAGTGGCACCCCACTGCGCCAGGTTCCGCTGGCGAATCGCTTTGTGATGCCCCTGAAGCAGCATCTGGGGGCGGAAGGTGAGTTGTGTGTCAGCGTCGGCGATCGGGTACTGCGCGGCCAGCCGCTGACCCGCGGCCGGGGGCGGATGCTGCCCATCCATGCCCCGACCTCCGGCACCGTGGTGGCAATAGCCCCCCACTCTACGGCGCACCCGTCAGCGCTGGCAGAGTTAAGCGTGATTATCGAGCCCGACGGTGAAGATACCTGGTGCCCCCGGGAGGGCTGGGGCGATTATCAGTCCCACAGCCGGGAAGCGTTAATCGAACGTATCCACCAGTGTGGGGTGGCGGGCCTTGGCGGTGCGGGCTTCCCGACCGGGAATAAACTGGCCGGGGGCGGCGATAAAATCGACACCCTTATCATTAACGCCGCCGAGTGCGAGCCTTATATTACCGCCGATGATCGTCTGATGCAGGATTGTGCTGCCCAGGTTATCGAGGGGGTGCGCATCCTGGCGCATATTCTCCAGCCCCGACGGGTGATTATCGGTATTGAGGATAATAAACCGCAGGCTATCTCGATGTTGCGCGCTGTGCTTGACGGCGATAACAGCATCACCCTGCGGGTGATCCCGACCAAGTACCCGTCCGGCGGCGCTAAACAGCTGACCTGGATCCTGACCGGCAAACAAGTGCCCCACGGCGGGCGATCGTCGGATATCGGCGTACTGATGCAAAACGTCGGTACGGCCTATGCCGTGAAACGCGCGGTGGTAGATGGCGAGCCCCTCACCGAGCGCGTGGTGACCTTAACCGGCGAGTCCATCGCCCGGCCAGGTAATGTCTGGGCGCGGCTTGGTACCCCGGTGAAACACCTGCTGGCGTTTGCCGGGTTTATGCCGCAAAACGGCAATAATATGGTGATCATGGGGGGGCCGTTAATGGGCTTTACCCTGCCGTGGCTGGATGTGCCGGTGGTCAAGATAACCAACTGCCTGCTGGCGCCATCGTCCCAGGAAATGGGGGAAACACCGGAAGAGCAGTCCTGTATTCGCTGTAGTGCCTGTGCCGAAGCCTGCCCGGCGGATCTGATGCCCCAGCAGTTGTACTGGTTCAGTAAAGGCGAGCAGCACGACAAAGCCAAAGCGTGGCAGATCAATGACTGCATCGAATGCGGTGCCTGCGCCTGGGTATGCCCAAGCAGCATTCCGCTGGTGCAGTATTTCCGCCAGGAAAAGGCCGAGATCTATGCACTAGAAGCCGAGGCCCGCCGCAACGCGGAAGCCAAACAGCGGTTTGAAGCGCGCCAGCAGCGCCTGGAGCGTGAAAAAACCGCCCGTCAGGAGCGCCATAAACAGGCGGCTATCCAGCCCGGGGCTCAGGACCATCAGGCTATTCAGGCCGCCCTGGCCCGGGTGCGGGATAAAGCCGCCACCGCAGCCCAGCCGATTGAGATTATCGCCGGGCAGCAGCCGGATAACCAGGCGGCCATAGCCGCCAGAGCCGCCCGTAAAGCCCAGGCCAAAGCGCGCCAGGCAGAACAACCGCAACCAGCACCGGCCGCCGAAAGCGCCGCTGATCCGCGCAAAGCAGCCGTGGATGCAGCTATCGCCCGGGCCAAAGCCCGTAAAGCGGCGGCGGCACCGGCAGAGCCCGCGCCGGTGGCAGAACCGGCCGCCGAAAGCGCCGTAGATCCGCGCAAAGCAGCCGTGGAAGCGGCTATCGCCCGGGCCAAAGCCCGTAAAGCGGCGGCGGCACCGGCAGAGCCCGCGCCGGTGGCAGAACCGGCCGCCGAAAGCGCCGTTGATCCGCGTAAAGCGGCCGTGGAAGCGGCCATTGCCCGGGCTAAAGCCCGTAAAGCGGCGGCGGCACCGGCAGAGCCCGCGCCGGTAGCGGAACCGGCCGCCGAAAGCGCCGTTGATCCGCGTAAAGCAGCCGTGGAAGCGGCTATCGCCCGGGCCAAAGCCCGTAAAGCGGCGGCGGCACCGGCAGAGCCCGCGCCGGTAGCAGAACCGGCCACCGAAAGCGCCGTTGATCCGCGTAAAGCAGCCGTAGAAGCGGCTATCGCCCGGGCCAAAGCCCGTAAAGCCGCCCAGCATATGCATCAGGATAGCTAAACTCATGGTTTTCAGAATCGCAAGCTCCCCGTTTACCCATAACCACCGCCGCACAGCGCGGATCATGACCATGGTTATCCTCGCCATGATCCCGGCGATACTCACCAGCCTGTGGATGTTCGGCTGGGGCACGCTTATCCAGCTGGCGCTCGCCGCGGTGAGTGCCCTGCTGGCGGAGGCTCTGGTGGTCAAACTGCGTAAACAGCAGATGCGTGAGGTGCTGGGCGATAACTCCGCCCTGCTTACCGGCTTACTGCTGGGGGCCAGCATTCCTCCGCTCACCCCCTGGTGGATGGTGGTTGTGGCCACCGTTTTTGCGGTGATCATCGCGAAGCAGCTGTACGGCGGCCTGGGGCATAACCCCTTTAACCCGGCGATGATTGGCTACGTGGTCTTGCTTATCTCGTTCCCGGTACAAATGACCAGTTGGCTACCACCGGCGTCTATTGCCGCCAGCGCCCCGGATTTTGCCACCACCTTACAGATTATCTTCTCTGGTCACAGCATCGGCGGGCTTGGGGTCCACGATTTACAGATGGGCATTGACGGCATCAGCCAGGCCACGCCACTGGACACCTTTAAAACCGGCCTTCACGCAGGCCACCCGGCCAGTGAACTGCGCCAGTCGACCATTTATGGCGGGGTGATTGCCGGGCTCGGCTGGCAGTGGGTCAACGTTGCCTGGCTACTGGGCGGGCTGTTCCTGCTGCTGAACGGCAATATTCGCTGGCATATTCCGGTCAGCTTCCTGGCCACGCTGTTTATCTGCTCGGCACTGGCGTACCTGTGCTCGCCGGATAAATTTGTCTCCCCGCTGGTACAGCTGTTCTCCGGGGCGACGATGATGGGGGCCTTTTTTATCCTTACCGATCCGGTCACCGCCTCGACCACGCCCCGGGGCCGCCTGGTCTTTGGCGCCCTGGCGGGCTTGCTGGTATGGCTGATTCGGTCTTTTGGTGGCTACCCGGATGGTGTGGCGTTTGCCACCTTGCTGGCGAACATCACGGTTCCGTTAATTGATTACTACACCCGTCCCCGGGTATATGGTCACCGTTAAGGAGTTACCATGTTACAGACATTACGCAAACATGGGGTGACCCTGGCGGTTTTTGCCGCCTTAACCACTGGCCTGACGGCGGTGGTCAATGCCCTGACTCAGGGGACCATTGCCCGCCAGAATGCGGCGCAACAGCAGGCGCTGTTTAATGAGGTGTACCCCGCCTCCGGCTATGATAATAACCCGCAGCAGCGCTGCTTGCTGGCTACCGCGCCGCAACTGGGCCAGGGCCAGCACCGAATCTATGTGGCCACCCTGAAAGGCAACCCGGTTGGGGTGGTGATGGAAGCCACCGCGCCGGACGGCTATTCCGGCGCCATTCACATTCTGGTGGGTGCTGATTTTCACGGCACCGTGCAAGGGGTACGGGTCACGGAACATCACGAAACCCCCGGGCTGGGCGATAAGATAGAGCTGCGCGTCAGTGACTGGATCCGCCATTTTGCCGGCCAGATTATCAATGGCCCGCAAGATAAAAACTGGGCCGTGAAGAAAGACGGTGGGCAGTTCGATCAGTTCACCGGTGCCACCATCACCCCCCGGGCCGTGGTCAATGCGGTAAAACGCGCTGGATTATACGCAGAGACCCTGCCAGACCAGCTTGACCAGCTCCCGGCTTGCCAAGGAGATAACCAATGAGTACCCCGGTAAAAGAGATTATCGTTCAGGGACTGTGGAAGAATAACTCCTCCCTGGTGCAACTGCTCGGCCTGTGCCCGCTGCTGGCGGTGACCTCAACCGCCACCAACGCCCTGGGCCTTGGGCTGGCGACCACCCTGGTGCTGACCCTGACCAATAGCGCTATCTCGGCCTTTCGCCGCTGGATGCCGCCGGCAGTGCGTATCCCGATTTATGTGATGATCATTGCCTGCGTGGTCAGCGTGGTTCAGATGCTGATCAACGCCCTGGCGCTGGGGTTATATCAGGCGCTGGGGATCTTTATTCCGCTGATCGTGACTAACTGTATCGTGGTGGGCCGCGCCGAGTCCTTTGCCGCCAAGAACGGGGTACTGCATTCGGCGCTGGATGGGTTCTCTATTGGGCTTGGGGCCACCTGCGCTATGTTTGTGTTGGGCTCACTGCGCGAGATCCTCGGCAACGGCACGCTGTTTAATGGCGCTGATGCCCTGCTGGGCCCCTGGGCGAAAGTGCTGCGTATTGAGGTCTTCCATACGGATACCCCCTTCCTGTTGGCGATGTTACCCCCCGGGGCGTTTATCGGCCTCGGTCTGATGCTGGCAGTGAAATACCTGATTGATGAGCGCACCCGTGCCCGGCAGGCCAACGCCCAGCGCCAGGTGGCTATCAGCCCGGAGCACGCCAGTGAATAACACCAAACGCCGTGAGATCCTTACCCGGTTGCGGGCGGCTAACCCGCACCCGACCACTGAATTGCAGTTCAGCACCCCGTTTGAACTGTTGATTGCCGTGCTGCTGTCGGCCCAGGCCACCGATGTCAGCGTCAATAAAGCCACCGCGAAGCTCTACCCGGTGGCCAATACCCCCCAGGCCATGCTGGACCTCGGCGTCGAGGGGGTGAAAAGCTATATCAAGACCATCGGGCTGTTTAACAGCAAGGCCGAAAATGTCATCAAAACCTGCCGTATGCTGCTTGAGCTACACGGTGGCGAGGTGCCGGAAGATCGCGCCGCCCTCGAGGCGCTGCCCGGTGTTGGCCGTAAAACCGCGAACGTGGTGCTGAACACCGCTTTTGGCTGGCCGACCATTGCCGTGGATACCCATATTTTCAGGGTCTGTAATCGCACCGGTTTCGCGCCGGGCAAAACCGTGGAGCAGGTAGAAGAGAAACTGCTGAAGCTGGTCCCTGCTGAGTTTAAGGTCGATTGCCATCACTGGCTTATCCTGCACGGCCGCTATACCTGTATTGCCCGCAAACCGCGTTGCGGCTCGTGCCTGATTGAAGATCTCTGCGATTACAAAGAGAAAACCGATATCTGAGTGCCTGGCTGTGGGCATCCCCACGGCCTTGTTTCCCGCCTTTTCCGTGATGTTCATCTCGCCAGATCCTCTACTCCTTATCAATAAAACTGATTAATCATTGTTTCATGATAAGAATTTTTCATAATTACGTGATGAGGATCACATTGATAACCAGATGTTAAATTTACATATCTTTTCCGCAGGTTAGCGCACCCTATTGACAATATCGGCAGATTGTCGATGGAACATCCATCCATACGTTATTCGGATTAATGGTGATATACACCATAACAAAGGCTTTTCCGCAGAATATATCTCTGTTTACGATTATAAATCGGTAACTTTGAGATAAAAATTTGCCAACCGCTTCGCTTATAAAATTTAACGCTGAATAACATTTAAGCGACAGGTTAATTATATTGAATTTTTTAAATGTAACAGATTATTACCAGAGCCTTGCGGGAAGGCGCAGGATGAGGAACAGTACTGTCCGTTTCACCCTCCCTATAACTAGAAAGTGACTGCCCCACGGCAACACACTGCATGACACCCGTAGTTAATGCGGGTAGTAAAAAAAGAGGTATATGTGTCGACAGCAAACAATAAACCAGCAGAAAGCGTAAGTATGAACGCTTTCAAACAACCGCGATCGTTCTATCTTATTTTTTCTATTGAGTTGTGGGAGCGTTTCGGTTTCTACGGCCTGCAGGGCATTATGGCCGTTTACCTGGTCAAAATGCTGGGTATGTCTGAAGCCTCCTCCATCACGTTGTTCTCTTCCTTTAGTGCCATGGTGTATGGCCTGGTCGCCATCGGCGGCTGGCTGGGCGATAAAGTCCTCGGGACTAAACGCGTTATCGTGCTCGGCTCCATTGTGCTGGCCATTGGCTATGCGCTGGTCGCGTGGTCCGGTCATGACGCCGGTGTCGTTTATATGGGGATGGCGACTATCGCCGTAGGTAATGGCCTGTTTAAAGCCAACCCGTCTTCCCTGCTCTCTACCTGCTATGAGAAAGACGACCCGCGCCTTGATGGTGCCTTCACCATGTACTACATGGCTATCAACATCGGTTCTTTCTTCTCCATGCTCGCCACCCCGTGGCTGGCCGCGACCTTCGGCTGGAGCGTTGCTTTCGCCCTGAGCGTGGTGGGGATGCTGTTAACCCTGATCAACTTTATGTTCTGCCGTAAGTGGGTAAAGGCCTACGGTTCCAAACCTGACTTTGAGCCGGTACATAAAGGCAAATTGCTGGCAACCCTGGTGGGTGTGGTGATTCTGGTGGCGATAGCAACCTGGTTGCTGCACAACCAGACCATTGCCCGTCTGGCGCTGGGCGTGATTGCCCTGGGTATCGTGCTTATCTTTGCGAAAGAAACCTTTGCCATGCAGGGTGCTGCCCGCCGTAAAATGATTGTGGCGTTTATCCTGATGGCTGAAGCCGTGGTGTTCTTCGTGCTGTATAGCCAGATGCCAACCTCACTGAACTTCTTTGCCATTCGTAACGTGGAACACACCCTGTTAGGGATAACCTTTGAGCCGGAACAGTTCCAGGCGCTGAACCCGTTCTGGATTATGATTGGTAGCCCGATTCTGGCCGCTATCTATAACAAAATGGGTGACCGCCTGCCGATGCCGCATAAGTTTGCTGTCGGGATGATCCTGTGCTCCGGTGCCTTCCTGGTGCTGCCGCTGGGGGCGAAATTTGCCTCTGACGCGGGTATTGTCTCCATCAACTGGCTGGTACTGAGCTACGCGCTGCAGAGTATTGGTGAGCTGATGATCTCCGGCCTGGGTCTGGCCATGGTGGCACAACTGGTGCCGCAACGCCTGATGGGCTTTATTATGGGTAGCTGGTTCCTGACCACCGCCGGCGCCGCGCTGATCGCCGGCCGGGTCGCCAACATGATGGCGGTGCCGGAAGACGTCACTGACCCGCTGGTATCCCTGGATGTCTACGGCCATGTGTTCCAGCAGATTGGTATCGTCACCGGTGTTATTGCCATCCTGATGATGCTCACCGCGCCACTGCTGAACCGTATGACAATGGATAACACCGCGGATGATGCGCAAAAAGCGCAAAATTCTGTGGCCTGATTATTGACCTGTTGCACCGCTAAAGACCTGCTCCGGCAGGTCTTTTTTTTGTTCCTCTCCCGGCCTGTTGACCCGGTTATCGCTCGCTTTGTACCGTTCCCGGCTATTCAGCTCTCGTCACTGTGCCGCAAGATCTGTTATAACGATGGCAAGTAAGCCACCGGATAACCACCGCCGGACACCCTGATTTACAGCACCAATACCGCTAAAAGGAGTTGTGTATGAAACTGTATTACAAACCGGGCGCCTGCTCGCTTTCGCCGCATATTGTTCTGCGTGAGGCCGGGCTTGATTTCACCCTTGAGCGTGTGGATCTGGCGAGTAAAAAAACGGAATTTGGCGAAGATTATCTGCGCATCAACCCGAAAGGCCAGGTGCCGGCACTGTTACTGGATAGTGGCGATATGCTCACCGAGGGGGTGGCGATTGTGCAGTATCTGGCGGATCAAGTGCCAGACCGTAACCTGATTGCGCCGGCGGGCACCCTGGCACGTTATCACGCCATTGAGTCCCTGAATTTCATCGCCACAGAGCTGCACAAAGGGTTTTCACCGTTATTTACCCCTGGGGTACCGGAAGCGTACCAAAAGATGGCTACGGACCGTCTGCTGCGCCATTTCGCGCTGCTGGACACGCAGTTAAGTGAACACGATTATTTACAGGGCTCGCGCTTTAGCGTGGCCGATGCCTATCTGTTTACCGTGCTGAACTGGGCTTTTATGCTCAAGCTGGATCTGAGCCATCTGCCGGCATTACAGCGCTATTACCAACGCATTGCCGCTCGCCCGGCCGTTGCCGCCGCTCTGGCGGCCGAAGGGCTGCAATAACGCCGCGATAGCCAATAAAAAACCCGGCAATTATGCCGGGTTTTACGTTTCTGCTTATCCGTTACAGCGCAATCGCCTGGAAATAGTGCTCCGGCCTGGCAATACGGTCCTGGGCGGCGACCACCTGAAGTTCATACTCGCCCATCGCTTTGGTGGCGATGATAATTTCATACACCGCGGCGGTGACATGCTCCAGCGCTTCCTGGAGCCCTGCCCCCTGCAGCAATTTCACCAGCAGCAATCCACTGGTTACATCACCCACGCCTACCGGCTGGCGGGTGCCGAAGTCCACCAGCGGGCGGCTGATGTGCCAGGCTTCCTGGTCGGTGACCAGCAGCATTTCAAAGCGATCTTTATGGTAGCCTGCCCGGGACAGGTGCTTGATCAGCACAATCTGCGGGCCTTTGGCAATCAGCTCCCGGGCGGCAGCCACCGCGTCGGCTACCGAGTGCACATCGCGACCGCTGAGCATTTCCAGCTCCAGTAAATTCGGCGCAATAATATCGCTGGCCGGCAGGCCATAGCGGGTATGGAACTCCGCCACACCGGGGGCCACAATGCAGCCCTTTTCCGGGTGCCCCATTACCGGGTCACAGAAGTAAAGCGCATTGGGGTTAGCCGCTTTCACTTTATGGACGATACCGAGGATATGCTCTCCCTGCTCTGCCGACCCCAGATAACCACTCAATACCGCATCACAGCGCTTGAGCTGGTCAATATCGGCAATCCCCTGAACAATCTCGGTCAGATGGGAGGGCGGCATTACGGTGCCAGTCCATTTTCCGTATTGGGTGTGATTGGAAAACTGCACCGTATTCAGCGGCCAGACATTAACGCCAAGACGGCGCATTGGGAATTCAGCCGCGCTGTTACCGGCATGGCCGTAAACAACATGGGACTGAATAGCAAGGATGTTTTTCATTTACAGATCCGAATGGTACACAGATAAAAGCAGGGGCGCGGTATCTGCCGCGCCCCGTGCCGGTTGGCCGGTTATTTCCAGCAAACCAAACAGTAATTTTTCTTACCGCGACGCAGCAAAGTATAGCGGCCAAACAACCGATCGCTGTCGGTAAAGACATACTCGGCATCACTTTGCTTTTCACCGTTAACGGTGACCGCATTGGAGGCGATGGTTTTGCGCGCCTGGCCCCGGGACGGTTGCAGATCAGAATCCACCAGCGCCTGAATCAGATCGGCACCGCTCTCCAGCTCAACCATCGGCATCCCGTCCTGTGCCAGTTGGGCAAGGTCCGCCTCCGTCATGTCGCTGACGTGGCCACTGAACAGGCTGGCGGTGATGCGTTTTGCCGCATTCAGGCCTTCTTCACCGTGTACCAGGCGGGTGACTTCTTCCGCCAGTACGTACTGGGCGCGCGGGGCTTTACCGCTGTTTTTGTCTTCTTCTTCCAGGGCGTTGATTTCGTCAAGCGCCATAAAGGTGAAGAATTTCAGGAAGCGATAGACATCCGCGTCAGCGGTGTTGATCCAGAACTGGTAGAACTTATACGGGCTGGTTTTCTTCGGATCCAGCCACACGGCGCCGCCTTCGGTCTTACCAAACTTGGTGCCGTCGGATTTAGTGATAAGCGGCACAGTCAGGCCAAAGACCTGGTTCTGGTGCAGGCGACGGGTCAGATCGATACCGGAGGTAATATTGCCCCACTGGTCAGAGCCGCCAATCTGCAGCACCACGTTATGGAGGTTGTTCAGGCAGGCGAAATCATAGCCCTGCAGTAAGTTGTAAGAGAACTCCGTAAAGGAGATCCCGACATCGTCACGGTTCAGGCGCTGTTTTACCGCTTCTTTGTTGATCATCTGGTTCACCGAGAAGTGTTTCCCGATGTCACGCAAGAAGGTCAGCACATTCATGCCGCCAAACCAGTCATAGTTGTTGGCCGCAATGGCCGCATTGTCACCGCAATCAAAGTCCAGGAACGGTGCAACCTGGCGGCGAATCTTATCCACCCACTCTTTTACGGTATCTTCGGTGTTCAGTTTACGTTCGGCGGCTTTAAAGCTCGGGTCACCGATCATGCCGGTGGCGCCCCCCACCAGCGCTACTGGTTTGTGGCCAGCAAGCTGAAAGCGCTTCAGACAGAGTAACGGAACCAGATGGCCCAAATGCAAGCTGTCGGCAGTCGGATCGAAGCCGCAATAGAGTGCGATAGGCCCTTGAGCCAAACGCTCTGCTAATGCTTCCTCATCCGTTACCTGGGCGATAAGGCCCCGCTCTTGCAATTGTTGAATCAGATTACTTGCCATCAAATTCTCCATGAGTTTACGACTGCACCTCTACCGGTACACGGTTTTCCGCCGCGCTGGCGGAATAAATGTAAAGATACATAGAATAAAGCCCCAGCCCGCGGAGTGCCAGCGCTTAACACATCAAAACAGCCGATCAGGGGGCCAGACGATCGATTTTCCAGTCTTTACCATCGCGCTGGTACAAAAAACGATCATGCAGACGGTGTTCACCGCCCTGCCAAAATTCCATTTGGTCAATATTGACGCGGAACCCGCCCCAAAATGTCGGCAGCGGAACCTCCCCCTGCTGGAACTTCTGTTTAAGTTCGAGGAATTTACTCTCGAGGATCCCGCGGGCGGAGATACGGCTGGACTGTTTAGACACCCAGGCCCCTATCTGGCTGTCCCGGGGACGGCTGCTGAAGTATTTCATCACTTCAAGGGTGGAAAGGCGTTCCGTACGGCCTTGTACCATCACCTGGCGATCGAGGGTATGCCAGGGGAACAGTAAACTGACCCGGGAATTTCCTTCGATATGCCGGGCTTTGCGGCTGCCGAGGTTGGTATAAAATACCATGCCTTTGTCATCGTAATGTTTTAACAGCACGATCCGCTGGTAAGGCTGGCCGTGTTCATCAACGGTGGCCACCACCATCGCGGTAGGGTCCGCCAGTTTGGCTTCGCAGGCCTGAGACAGCCAGTGCTGGAAAAGATCCAGTGGGTTGTTGGTCAGATCGCTACGGCGCAATCCACCTTTGGTGTATTCCCGGCGTAAATGGGCAATGTGTTGCAGATTCTCATCAATGTCGGACATAGGTGCGTTATCAGTAATCAAAAGGTGGAGCCTATTTTGCGCTCCACCGTCTGAAATCTCAACGCTGAGCGGTCTGGAGCTGGCAGTTGTTCAGGACAACCCGGTCCTGATAGTAGACCGTGGCGTCATTACCTTTAGACCAGAAAACATAAATACCGTCGGAATATCGGGTTCCCGAGGCAGACATCCCCTGTTTCAGCACCAGATTTTTATTATCATAAATAAAATTCACTTCCTGTCTGGCGTTGTTCAGGTGCACGGTGAGCGGTTTCTCATCACACTGATACTGCAATGTATCGGTGTTCATATTGTCCACAAAGCGATTGTAGAGGCTGTTGTAGTAGCTGCAGCCAGTCAGCATCAGGGGTAGCACAAGTAAGAGTTTTTTTGTCATTGGAATCCATCCTGCGATGTCACATCCAGGGAGGCCACGGCCCCCTGGTCTCTCCCTCAGTGTACGAATAAGAACCAGGCCAGTGAGTCAGTTAACTCTGATTTTGCGGCGGGTTCGCGGGGTATATTGCCCCCAATACGCTGGCCTGGGTCGCACCGGTAACGGAAGGTAAATTACCGGGCAGGCCGGACAAGGTGCGATAGGCTAACCAGGCAAATGCCAGGGCTTCCATATCATCACCGCTGATGCCAAAGGCATCCGTCGGGGCCACTTCGGTACCCGGCAACAGGCCGGACAGCCGGGCCATCAGCAGCGGGTTGCGGCTGCCACCCCCACAGACTAGCAAACGCTCACAGCCACCGCTTAGCATCACTTGCTCCGCGATGGTCACCGCCGTCAGCTCCGCCAGAGTCGCCTGCACATCCTGAGGCGCCAGCACCGGGAACGCCTGGAGCTGGCGCTCAATCCAGCTGTAATTGAAATATTCCCGTCCGGTACTCTTCGGCGCCGGGGCGGTAAAATAGGGATCGCTCAGCATTTGCTGTAACAGCGGGATAATCACCTGACCACTACAGGCCCACTGGGCGTCTTTGTCGTAGGCTTTACCCTGCTGGCGCCAAATCCAGGCGTCCATCAGCATATTGCCCGGCCCGGTATCAAAGCCCCGCACCGGGGTACCCGGGATAAGCAGAGAGAGATTAGCAATGCCGCCAATATTCAGCACCATCCGGCGTTCTTGCGGGTCCGCCAGTAGCGCCTGATGAAACGCCGGCACCAGCGGTGCGCCCTGGCCGCCCAGCGCCATATCCCGGCGCCGGAAATCCCCGACCACGGTCACCCCGGTGAGGGCCGCTATCTGGTTGTTATCGCCAATTTGTTGCGTATTCGGCGCATCCCCCGCCGGCTCATGCCAGACAGTCTGCCCGTGGCAGCCGATGGCCACAATATCATCACGGGTCAGATTTTCGCGCTGCATCAGCGCATTGACCGCCTGAGCAAATAGCCGCCCCAGGCGTGTATCAAGCTGACCAAGCTGTGAGAGCGTTAAAGGCTGCCCCTGGCAAATTGCCAGAATATCCTGCTTCACTTGCAGAGGAATGGGATGGGTATAACTGGCTTGTTGCACAACCAGCGAGCTATCGATAGCTGCCAGAACCACATCAACACCATCCAGACTGGTCCCCGACATCACGCCGATATAACGACCTGATTTCATCCGTTGTTCCTTATGTATATGCCCTGTCTGGAGGTTACTACAGCATAATCTTGTCGATAGTGCTATGATTTATTAATACTTATTAACAATCATAAGAAAATAAAACAGTTTTCTTCATACCGCATCGTTGGTTGATGCGTCATTCAGCGGTATTATTTTATTATCTTTGCCCTAGGCAGGTTGAACAATGTATTGGCCAAACGCTCTAATACAGGTCAATTCAGCTGCGGTGAATGCTTGAGAAAGCGTTTATGTATGAACAGGAGAGTCGTAAATGATGTCGCGCGCACTGGTAATTTCATTAGTAGGTTTATCGCTCGTTGGTTGCGCAAATACCAGCACCTTGTCCGGGGATGTCTATTCGGCTTCTGAGGCAAAACAGGTCCAGAACGTCACTTACGGGACTATCGTTCACATTCGTCCGGTACAGATCCAGGCAGGTGATGACAGCAACGTCATCGGTGCTCTGGGTGGTGCAGTGCTGGGTGGCTTCCTTGGTAATACCGTTGGTGGCGGTACCGGTCGTTCGCTGGCAACAGCCGCGGGTGCCGTTGCCGGTGGGGTTGCCGGGCAGAGCGTTCAGGGTGCGATTAACAAAACCCAGGGCGTTGAGCTGGAAATTCGTAAAGACGACGGTAACACCATTATGGTGGTGCAGAAACAGGGTGATACCCACTTCTCTACCGGGCAGCGTGTGGTTATGGCCAGCAATGGTCGTGAGATCACCGTATCTCCACGCTAAGCCAAAAACTATTCAGGCAGCCACTGGCTGCCTGGTTTTTCCGGGGCGTCGTTTTTCACTGTTTTTTTGCGTTGCGCCGCCGGTAGTTCCCTTCGGTATAGCGTAGAACCTGCTTAGTCCTTTTCCTGCAGCTGGATAATATTGCGCTCAAGGCGTGCAATCATCTCGGTCAATATCGCCTGTTCTTCTTCACTAAATCCGTTAAGGATCTCACCGCGCGTTTTGTCGATGACGGTTTCCATCTCGACGATGATCGGCGCCGCTTTGTCCGTGAGTTTGATCCGCTTAGCCCGGCGATCGTTCGCGCAGGTATGCCGCGAAATCAATCCCTTCTCTTCCAGTTGATCCAGGGTTCGCACCAGAGACGGCTGCTCGATACCAATCGCCTTGGCCAGCTGAATTTGCGACTGCTCCGGCGGCAGTTGATGGATGTTGTGCAACGTAACCCAGTGCGTTTGCGTTAGCTCCAGCGGCTTTAACCGGTGGTCAATAAGCGCACGCCATATGCGCACTAAGCGCGATAAATCTGATCCCAGTGGCGATTCCAATTTCATCTCCTTATAATTAGATTGCTAAGTTATTATGCTAAATTTAGACTATTAATTCAGGTTTTATTAAAAAACACAAACACCTTACATTTACTGACGTTACGCAAACACCAACAGTGACATTCTACAACCAGGCGGCAGGAAACGGCAGAGAATGCATGTAATTTAAAGGAATAACCTAATTGATACCGTCAACATATCACACTGGACTCCCCCTACAGGACCTACTGTTTGGTGCCACGGTCTACTTTCCCCCTGCCTTTAAGGCGGTGTGCTTAGGTTTTTTTATCTGGTTGATATTACACCGTTTATTCCGGGAGTGGATATATTCTGGTGAGGTGTGGCACCCCACGCTATTGGATCTCTCTCTGTTTGTGATCTGTGTCAGCAGTGCGCTGGCCTTTTTGGTGGTGTTTTAACTATGAAATTGAAAACAATAAAGTATTTCTCCACCGTGCTGGTCTTCGCTATCGCCGTGGTGGCAGGCTGGATGGCCTGGAATTATTATATGCAGTCCCCCTGGACCCGCGACGGTAAAGTACGCGCCGAGCAGGTCAGCATCACGCCACAAGTGTCCGGAACCATTACCCAGCTGATGGTCAAAGATAATCAGTTTGTCCACGCGGGCAGCGTATTGTTTACCCTCGACCAGGCGCCGCTGAAAATCGCCGTGCTCAATGCCGAGGCAATGCTGGCAAAAGCGCATGCCGATACGGCCAAAGCGCGGCATGAAGCCTTACGCCGCCAAAATCTCCCGCAAAACTATATTTCAGCAGAAGATCTCGACAGCGCAAATTTGGGGCTAAAGGCCGCCATCGCCAGCGAAGCTGCCGCCCAGGCGGTGCTTAGCCAGGCGCGCTGGCAGCTGGAGCAAAGCACCGTGCGTGCACCGGTAGATGGCTGGGTCACTAACCTGACCACCCGGGAAGGTAATTTTGCCACGGCCGGGCAGCCGGTGTTTGCCCTGGTCGACAGCCATTCGTTTTATGTGCTGGGGTATTTTGAAGAGACCAAACTGCATAATATCCGCGTCGGCGACAGCGCGCGGATCATCCTGTACAACGGCGGCAGCGAAATAACCGGCACCGTTGACAGTATTGGCCGGGCCATTTTCGACCAGAGCACCGAAAACAGCAGCGATCTGATCCCGGATGTGAAACCCAATATTCCCTGGGTGCGCCTTGCCCAGCGCGTACCGGTACGCATCCGTCTTGATCGGGTTCCGGCAGATGCCACCCTGGTCTCCGGCACCACCTGTACCATCTCCATTAGCCATCCCTGATGACCATTCCGGACCTGCGCTGGCAGGCAACCCCCTGGGGGAAGGCAAACTGGCCACAGTGGCGTTACGCCCTGCGCAATACCCTGGCCATGTGCCTCGCCCTCACCATTGCCTACTGGCTGGAGCTGGACGAGCCTTACTGGGCAATGACATCCGCCGCGGTGGTCAGCTTCCCCACCGTCGGTGGGGTTATCAGTAAAAGCTTTGGCCGGGCTGCGGGCAGCATCCTCGGGGCGACCGCCGCACTGATTATTGCCGGGCACACCCTGAATGACCCCTGGCTGTTTACCCTGTCGATGGCGGGCTGGCTGGCCCTGTGTACCTGGGTCTCCAGCCAGTATCAGAACAACGTGGCCTACGCTTTTGCCCTCGCGGGGTATACCGCGGCGATTATCGCCTTCCCGACCATCAATCTGGACGATATCAGCGAGATCTGGATGATTGCCGAGGCCCGGGTGTGTGAAGTGATGCTCGGCCTGCTGTGTGGCGGCATGATGATGATGATATTACCGTCGCTGTCAGACGGCAGCACCTTGCTTAGCTCCCTCAAGAATATGCACGCCCGCCTGCTGGAGCACGCGACGCTGCTCTGGCGCCAGGAGACCACGGACACCATCCGTTCGGCACACGAATCGGTTATCAGCCAAATCCTCACCATGAACCTGCTGCGTATCCAGGCCTTCTGGAGCCATTATCGCTTCCGCCAGCAAAATGACTTACTCAACTATTTACTCCACCAGCAGTTACGGCTCACCAGCGTCATATCCGGGATACGGCGCATCTTACTTAACTGGCCTAATCCGCCGGAGCAACTGTGGCCGCTGCTAGACCGGTTGCTGGCAGAACTTGCCCGCCCGGAGGCCAGTAAATACCGCGTCGCCCGCCTGCTGGCAGAGCTGGGGCCCACCCAGCGCGATGATTATCGCTGCCGGGCATTTCGCGAGCGGCTGCGCTATTTTTGCTGGGCCTACCTGGACAGCAGCCGCTGGCTTCACCACCTGGAAAGCGCGCCACTGGCTGACAGCGTCACCACCCCGCGGGCGTCATCACTGACCCGACACACCGATAATGCCGAAGCGCTCTGGGGGGCGTTACGTACTTTTGTGGTGGTAGCCATCACCGGTGCCTGGTGCATTGCTACCCAATGGTCTTCGGCACCGGCGGCGCTGACCCTGGCCGCCATCTGTTGTGTGCTTTACTCTACCGCCGCCAGCCCACTCAGCTCCGTGACCCTGCTGTTACGGACCCTGGGATTACTGTCGCTGTTTGCCTTCGGCGTAAAATTTGGCCTGATGGTGCAGATAACCGAGCTGTGGGAGTTTTTAATTTTCTTGTTTGTGGTGCTCACCACCATGCAGTTGCTAAAACAACAAATGCCCAAATATGCCGGGCTGTGGGGGCAGCTGATTGTCTTTATGGGGTCGTTTATTTCCGTCACCAATCCGCCGGTATATGACTACGGCAGTTTCCTGAACGATAATCTGGCGAAAGTACTCGGGGTGGGGCTGACATGGATAGCCTATTCCGTACTGGCGCCCAGTTCGGATCGGCGCAAAGGCCGGCGGCATATCCGGGCATTACGTAAAGGATTTATCGATCAGCTCAGCCGGGTGCCGCACCATAACGAGCAACAGTTTGAATCACTGGTCTACCATCACATTGCCCAGTTAAGTAGCAGCAAAGACGATGAAACCCGGCGCTGGGTACTACGCTGGGGGGCGGTATTGCTGAATTGTTCCCATGTGGTCTGGCAGTTGCGCCACCAGCCGGTGAAGAACGATCCGCTGGGCCTGGTGCAGGACAACTGTATCGCCCTGCTGCGCGATGTAATGAGCCCCGAGGGGATCCGCCACCGCCCGTTGTCCGGCGCCCTGGCAGAATTACAGCGCATTTCCGCCAGCCTCGCCCACCACCATAATCACAATGCCCGGGAGTTGGCCGGGGTGATTTGGCGGCTGTATTGCGCGTTACAACAGCTGGAGCTTGCCCCCCCAGGCGGGGAGGCTAAACCGCTAACCCCGGCCCCGTAGCGCCGGGCGGGTTATTAGGGTACGTCGTAGCCCAGCGCCGCTTTGCGGATCCGGAACCACTGCTGGCGGGAGAGTTGCAGCGACAGCGCATCAATCGCCCCGCGCACGCGCTCAATGCGGCCGGAGCCAATAATCGGCAGCGGCTGGGACGGTAAACGCAGTACCCAGGCATAAACCACCTGATCAATGGTCTCTGCGCCAATTTCCCGGGCCACGGCGGCCAGCTCATCCCGCAGGGGCTGG
This sequence comes from Shimwellia pseudoproteus, assembly GCF_016415625.1. Classification (GTDB taxonomy): domain Bacteria; phylum Pseudomonadota; class Gammaproteobacteria; order Enterobacterales; family Enterobacteriaceae; genus Shimwellia; species Shimwellia pseudoproteus. Next base: position 105,170 of record NZ_WBXP01000004.1, on the reverse strand, counting down.
CAGGCCGGATCGCTAAACAAACGGCCCCCGGCCAGGCAGGACCAGGCCATCGGCCGAATGCGCGCCTGCTGTAACTGATCAAGGGTGCCATCCAGCAATACCGGCTGATGCAGCGGTGAAATCTCGACCTGGTTAGTGGTCAGTGTAAAGGGTACCCGGGACTGCAACAGGGTAAACTGCGCGGGGGTGAAATTCGACACCCCGAAGTGGCGCACCTTGCCGCTTTTGTGCAGGGCGAGGAATGCCTCGGCCACCTCATCGGCATCCATCAGCGGGTCCGGACGGTGGATCAGCAGCAAATCAATGTGGTCAGTGGCCAGCTTTTGCAGGGAAGACTCTGCGCTGGCAATAATATGGTCGCGGTCGGTAATGTAATGACCTATCGGGTTCCCCGGCAGTGCCGTGGTGGCAATCCCGCATTTGGTGACGATTTCCATACGCTGGCGCAAGTGCGGGACCAGACGCAACGCCTCACCGAATGCCGCTTCACACTGGTAACCACCGTAGATATCCGCGTGGTCCACCGTGGTTATCCCCAGATCCAGATGCTGCTCCATAAAACTCGCTAACTGGCGCGGGCTGTAATTCCATTCCATCAGCCGCCAGTAGCCCATCACCAGACGTGAAAACTCCGGCCCTTGCGGCGCCATGACAATACGTTGAACCATAACATGAATTCCTGTCAAAATGATTGGCAGCCAGTATAGCGGCCGGGATGATTAAAACAGTGAGGGTTGTTGCGGTTCCTGCGTTGCATCCGGTTTGTTTGCGCGTTGTTTGCGCAGTTGGCGCTGGCGGCACAGGCGCAGCACCTCCTGCTTTTGATCGTCCGTCATGGTGAGCCACTGAAAGCGCTCCTCGCGGCTGCGCTGGCAGCCCCGGCAATAACCGCGCTCATCACTCTGGCAAATGCCCCGACAGGGACTCTGAATCGGGAAAAACTCCAATTGCTGTGCCACTGCAGACTCCTGTTAACATGTTAGCTACAAGTGAAGCTGCTGGCGCCCCGGGATGCAAGCCTTTCAGCGCGAAAATGCCGCTGATTCGCCATTAATCCCCCTACCCGGCTCCCGTAGTGCCTGCCCGTGTCCGAATAAATCCCTTGCATTAGACCGACTGGTCTATTATGGTGCAGCCATGAACACACAGCGCGAAACCCCAACCCGGGAGCATCTGCTGCTCACCGGGGAACAGCTCTCTCTCCATAAAGGCTTCACTGCCATGGGGCTGAGTGAGTTATTGCACACCGCAGGCGTGCCCAAAGGTTCGTTTTATCATTACTTCCGTTCTAAGGAAGCCTTTGGCGTAGCCATGCTGGAAAACCACTACGCCACCTATTATCGGCTATTAAACCAGCACTTTACCGGCGGCCAGGGAAATTACCGGGAGCGGGTACTGGGCTACTTCCGCCATGCCCTGGTGCAGTTCCGGGAGAGCGGTATGATCAGCGGTTGCCTGACGGTAAAGCTCTCGGCGGAGGTGTGTGATCTTTCTGAAGATACGCGCCAGCAGCTGGAACAAGGCGTTAGCCGGATTACCGCCCTGCTGGCCTGGGCCATTGAGCAGGGTATTGATGAAGGCAGCATCCCGGCCCGCTATGATGCGCCCCAACTGGCTAACACCCTCTATTCCTTATGGCTGGGTGCCAATTTGCAGGCCAAAATAGCCCATCACAGTAGGGCGCTGGAAAGTGCACTGGCCCATGCCGAACAGATACTTCAGGACCCCGCCTGACAGCGGGCTCTTTTTTTACCCCGACACAAGACGACCGGTCTACTCATATTTATTGCGGAGTCAGTTATGTCTACAGACGTTTTATTTACCCCATTACAACTGGGTGCAGTTACCGTCCCTAACCGGGTTTTTATGGCTCCCCTGACACGGCTGCGTAATAAAGAGCCGGGGGATATCCCCACCCCACTGATGGTTGAGTATTACCGCCAGCGGGCCAGCGCCGGGTTACTGATTAGCGAAGCCACCCAGGTATCTGCCCAGGCCAAAGGGTATGCCGGTGCTCCGGGCCTGCATAGCGCAGAGCAGATTGCCGCCTGGAAGAAGATAACCGCCGCCGTACACGATGAACAAGGCCATATGGCAGTGCAGTTATGGCATACCGGCCGGATTTCCCACGCCAGCCTCCAGCCCGGTGGTGGCGCGCCGGTTGCCCCTTCGGCAATAAAGGCCGCAGGACGCACCACCCTGCGGGATGAAAATGGCCTTGCGGTTCGCGTTGATACCTCAATGCCGCGGGCCCTCGACACTGACGAGATCCCGGGGATCGTGGCGGACTTCGCCCATGCGGTGGGGAATGCCCGGGAGGCGGGGTTTGATCTGGTTGAACTGCATGCGGCGCACGGCTATCTGCTGCACCAGTTCCTCTCCCCGGCGTCTAACCAGCGTAGCGATCAATACGGTGGCAGCATCGAAAACCGCACACGCTTTGTGCTGGAAGTGGTTGATGCCGCCATTGCCGCCTGGCGTGCCGATAGGATTGGGATCCGTATTTCACCGCTGGGGCCGTTTAACGGGCTGGATAACGGTGAAGATCAAGAGCAGGCCGCGCTGTATCTGGTTGAGCAACTTGGCCAACGCGGCCTGGCATATCTGCATATTTCAGAGCCGGACTGGGCCGGGGGTAAACCTTACAGCGATGCCTTCCGCGCTCAGGTGCGCGCCCGGTTTCGCGGCGTGATTGTCGGTGCCGGTGCCTATACCCGGGAGAAAGCCGAACAGATGATCGCCAACGGTTATATTGATGCCGTCGCCTTTGGTCGCGACTGGATTGCCAACCCGGATTTAGTGGCCCGCCTGCACAGCAATGCGCCGCTGAATACCCAGCACCCGGAAACTTTCTACGGCGGCGGTGCACAGGGATATACTGACTATCCGACCCTGTAAACGGCCCATTCCGGCCACTACCATTGATAGCGGCGAACCATCGCCGCTATACTGATGACCCTCAGAATCACAATACCGCATTGAGAGGCTATTATGCGCTTACTTCATACTATGCTGCGCGTGGGCGATTTGCAGCGCGCCATCGAATTTTACACTAACGTGCTGGGCATGAAATTACTGCGCACCAGCGAAAACCCGGAATACAAATATTCCCTGGCATTCGTCGGTTATGGTGAAGAAACCGACACGGCGGTGATCGAGCTGACCTATAACTGGGGCGTTGACCGTTACGACCTGGGTACCGCGTATGGCCATATCGCCCTGAGTGTGGATAACGCCGCCGCCGCGTGCGAGCGTATCCGCCAGAACGGAGGCAATGTCACCCGTGAAGCGGGCCCGGTCAAAGGGGGAACCACCGTCATTGCTTTTGTGGAAGATCCAGATGGCTACAAAATTGAACTGATTGAAGAGAAAGACGCTGGCAGAGGCCTTGGCAACTAAGCTGGACGGCGCTTTACGCGCCGTTTTACTGCATCACTCCGCGAAATTTGCCATAATGCGCGCTGCACTTTCCCCGTAATATAGAGACGCTGATGTCTGATACCGTTCAACTTAATGGTCTGTGTGACCGTTTTCGTGGCTTTTACCCGGTGGTCATTGACGTAGAGACCGCAGGTTTTAATGCCAAAACCGATGCGCTACTCGAAATTGCCGCCATCACGCTGAAAATGGACAGCGATGGCTGGATCTCCCCGGACCAGACCCTGCACTTCAATGTTTCCCCTTTTGAAGGCGCAATCCTGAACCCGGAAGCGCTGGCGTTTACCGGTATTGATCCCCACAACCCGCTGCGCGGCGCGGTGAGCGAACATGACGCTCTGCACGCTATTTTTAAAATGGTCCGTAAAGGGGTCAAAGACAGCGGCTGCAACCGGGCGATTATTGTGGCCCATAACGCCACGTTTGATCACAGCTTTGTAATGGCCGCCGCGGAACGCGCCAGCCTGAAACGCAACCCTTTCCATCCGTTTGCAACCTTCGATACCGCCGCCCTGAGTGGCCTGGCGCTGGGGCAGACGGTGCTGGCTAAAGCCTGTATCTCCGCCGGGATCCCCTTCGACGCCAGCCAGGCGCACTCTGCGCTGTATGATACGCAGCAGACGTCACTGCTGTTTTGCGAAATCGTTAACCGCTGGAAACGCATGGGCGGATGGCCGGTCATGGTCAGCGCAGACAGCCCGGCAGACTGTGCCTGAGCCGGTGATTCAGCCAATAAAAAACCGCCATTACGGCGGTTTTTTTGCATTCAGCAACTAACGATTATTCGGCGTCAGCATTGTGCTTCGCGGCGGTTTCTTTGATCAGCTGTTGCAGCTCACCGCGCTGGTACATTTCAATAATAATATCGCAGCCGCCAACCAGCTCCCCTTCGATCCACAATTGCGGGAACGTCGGCCAGTTTGCGTATTTCGGTAATTCGGCGCGGATATCCGGGTTTTGCAGGATATCTACATAAGCGAAACGTTCACCACAGGCAGAGAGCGCCTGAACAGCCTGGGCAGAAAAACCGCAGCTTGGCAGTTTCGGGGACCCTTTCATGTACAGCAGGATCGGGTTCTCAGCGATCTGGCGCTGAATTTTTTCAATTGTCGTGCTCATGTCTTGCTTCCTCAGTGCTACTACGGCTTAGCCGTCTATTGTAACGGTTCCCCGCCAGCGGGAAAACACCATTAATTTTAGGGGTATCCCCTGTTATCATGAGTGTGGTCATGAGATTGGCGTAATACAGAACCCGTATTTATAATACCGGTTATGCTGGATAAATGTTGCCAATAATTAGTAACAATTTAACGCAATATTTTTCTGCCAGGTCCTTATTCTGTATAAAAAATTTGCGCCTGACCATGAATCTTAACCGTAATTGAAAAAGGCTATTAACTTTACTGGTTCTTATGGATTAGAATCTTCGGGTTTTACGAATTCATGTTCAGGCAAATTTGACTGAATCTTATCAGGGGATCCAAACGAGTGGCGCGGATAACAAAATCATCTCTCACGCTCTGTGCTCTGCTCTTTACATTGCCCTACTCACAATTATCACTGGCGTCACCGCACGCCAGCAGCGCGGCAACACACAAAGCGCACACCAGTAAGGCAAAGCATACTACTAGCAAGCACAAGGAATCATCCAGTAGCAAGCAGCACGCCTCGGCGAAGAAGAAATCGACAGCGACTCGCACAGCAGCAAAGAGCCGCACTGAGCGCAGGACGGTTAAGTCCGATCTTGTCGCCCGCAGTAAGCGTTACACCAAACTCGGCCAGAGTATGCGTAACGATGAAATGGACCAGTTTATTACCCGCCTGGCAGGATCAGGTGAATCTGGTTCACTGATGCGTAAATGCATCACCCGTAAAGGTTATAAAAAACCAAGCTGTATCAAGGTGCATACCCGGGGTAACAGCGCTGGTTTTGATGCTGGAGACAGCATAGATACTTATGATCTGGCGGATACGCCGATCAATAACATCCCGAAAGGGCGGGTGTTGTCTGCTCAGCAGACAGCAATGAATAAACTGATGAATCAGTTAGGTAAACCGTATCGCTGGGGCGGCGCAACACCGAAAACCGGTTTTGATTGCAGTGGGCTGATTTATTATGCCTATAAAGATCTGGTGAACTTCCGCCTGCCGCGTACCGCAAACGAAATGTACCACCTGCGTGATGCGGCGCCTATCAACAAAGGCGAGCTGGTCAGTGGCGATCTGGTGTTCTTCCGCACCCACAGCCACCGGGCCGCTGACCATGTTGGGGTGTACGTCGGCAACGGTAAGTTTATTCAGTCCCCGCGTACCGGCCGCGATATTGTCATCACCTCCCTCAGTGATGATTACTGGCAGCGCCATTACGTCGGCGCACGCCGGGTGATGACCGCCGATAACATCCGTTAATGACCACGACCTGTCTTGCGCGACAGGTCGTTTTATTTTCCCCTCCCCTCGCCCGACAACTATTTACCAACCGTATCCGGCAAGCCCGGCCACATCCTGCCTGGAATAGCGCCATCTGTGGGCCACAGCCTGCAAAAATAGTGATGCAAACCGGTAAGTAAATGTTGCGAGATTGTCACTGACATTCGCCGGCCAGCGTACACCAGGGCCAGACAACCATCCCCACCCGCCAAGTGTAATTGATGATAGCCTGGGGTACAGATGCCAGCAGATAATTCTCCTGTCATTGCCTCCAGGCAGTTAATGCGCCGGGATAACCTTTTATGGTGTAAGGCTTTTCACTGCCCGCCGGCGGTGTTAACATTCCCATCACAAGAAAAGCCCTGTAACAATGGCCGCAACATTGCGCAGTAACTGTTAAATTTTGATGGAACCTTACTGTTTTTAAAGTGAGTAAATACAAGAAGTTAACAAGGAGTGAACAATGTCATTTGAATTACCTGCATTACCATACGCAAAAGATGCGCTTCTGCCGCATATCTCTGTTGAAACCATCGACTACCACTACGGTAAACATCATCAAACCTATGTGACTAACCTGAATAATCTGGTTAAAGGCACGGCTTTTGAGGGGAAATCTCTCGAAGAGATTATTCGCAGTGCGGAAGGTGGTGTATTCAACAATGCGGCTCAGGTGTGGAACCACACCTTCTACTGGAACTGCCTGGCGCCGCAGGCCGGCGGCGAGCCGACCGGGGATCTGCTGGCCGCTATCACCGCCTCTTTTGGTGATTTTGCCAGTTTTAAACAGCAGTTTACCGATGCCGCAATTAAAAACTTCGGCTCCGGCTGGACCTGGCTGGTAAAACGCCCGGATGGCAGCCTGGCGATTGTCTCCACGGCTAACGCCGGCACCCCGCTGACGACTGATGCCACACCGCTGCTGACGGTCGACGTCTGGGAACACGCGTATTACATCGATTACCGTAATGCCCGTGCCGGGTATCTGGACCACTTCTGGGCGCTGGTTAACTGGGCATTTGTGGCTAAAAACCTCGCCGCCTGAATCTGATGCTGTTCTGGGTCAGTCACGACCAAACGGAGAGCCAGGGCTCTCCGTTTTTTTCGCGTTAATCCGCCTCACACACCGGTTGGACATTGGTCCGGCTGGTCAGCAATACCAGTAGCAGCCCGGCCCCGGCAATGATAGCTCCCATCACGGGAACCATACTGTACCCCAGGCCACCAGAGATAACCGCCCCACCGGCAGCGGCCCCCAGCGCATTGCCAAGGTTAAATGCCCCGATATTCACTGAAGAAGACAGCCCGGGCGCATCACTGGCAACCCGCATCACCCGCATTTGCAGCGGTGGCACCACCGCAAACGTTGCCGCCCCCCAAACCACCATCACGACTGCCGCCCCTGCGCCAGTGCGCGCCAGCCAGGGGGTTGCCAGCATAATGACAATTAACAGTAATAAGAAACCTTTAAGGGTACCGGTTACTGAGCGGTCCGCAAACCGGCCGCCGAGGTAGTTCCCCAGCGAGAAGCCAACCCCAATCAACACCAGCATCGCCGTGACAAACGCCGGCGTGGCGTGCGTGATAGCCCCCAGCACCGGCGTAATATAGGTGTACAGGGTAAACATCGCCCCGGCCCCCAGCACCGTCGTCAGCAACGCGGTAACCACCTGCGGGCGCATTAACACCGCCAGTTCACGCTTCACATCCGGCCTCTGCCCGGCGCCGCCGGCAGGCAGCGACAGCCACAGGCTGATCATCGCGATAACCCCTAATCCCGCGGTGGCGAGAAATGACATCCGCCAGCCTATTACGTTACCCAGCCAGGTGGCCGCCGGCACCCCGCCAATATTGGCGATGGTCAGCCCCATAAACATGGTGGCCACGGCGCTGGCCTGCTTATCTTTAGGCACCAGGCTCGCCGCCACCACAGAACCGAGGCCAAAGAAAGCGCCGTGGTTCAGGCTGGTTATCACCCGGGATACCAGCAGCGTGGCATAACCCGGCGACAACGCAGAGAGCACATTACCGAGGGTAAAAATCGCCATCAGCAATAACAGTGCATTGCGGCGACCGCGCTGCGCCAGCAACAGTGTCATGATTGGTGCCCCAACCATAACCCCCATGGCATACGCGCTGATTAACATCCCGGCCGTGGGGATAGAGACCCCAACCCCCTGGGCAATCACCGGCAGTAATCCCATCGGGGAAAACTCCGTAGTACCAATACCAAACGCGCCAACAGCCAGCGCCAGTAGCGGAAAATTGATTTTCATGAATAACTCCGGTTACAGGGAGACAGCATCTTCATGGGCGGCAAAACTTACCGGGAGTAACCCGGCAAAGCGCGCGAAACGCCGAAAGATAACCAACTAATGGAGGTGCATCATCCCAGTAACAGATGAAAAGGAAAAGTAACATTAATAGAAAAGAGTATTGCGGATACAGGAATAATCGCGACAAACTGTTGCGCAACAAAAGCACGGTGTACTCTATGCACACTATAAAAGGATGATGCGCGGCACCGGATATCGCCATGCCGCGCAAGGGTTGCGCAAATCAGTGCAGAATAGCGGTAAAACTTGCAGCAACAATCAGACTCAGGGCAACCACGGTTGTGATTAATGAATATCTCAGCTCAGTGCTCATCTCTTACTCCTTGTGGTTTCCGCCAGCGGGCGGACGACATCATTTTTACATAGCAATCGTTAAAAATATTACCTGAATTTTCACCAAACTGCATTTTCCCTCTTCCCCTTTTAGCCCGGATCAGCCACAATCCCGGGCTAAATTATTATGAACTACCTATTTACGCCCTTCCGTATTTTTGTGTCGACTTCCCCGGCATACACGCAACCTTCGATTGTTGCGGCTGTCGGTAAGTATACGCAAACGATTAACCAGATTTTTTTCACCGGGTTAGGATATGGGCCGGAGCAACTTTCATGGCGACAATTAAAGATGTAGCGAAACGCGCAAACGTTTCCACTACAACCGTATCACATGTGATCAACAAAACCCGTTTTGTTGCGGAAGAGACGCGCAACGCGGTCTGGGCGGCTATCAAAGAACTGCATTATTCCCCCAGTGCCGTGGCCCGCAGCCTGAAGGTGAATCACACCAAATCGATCGGTCTGCTGGCCACCAGCAGTGAAGCGCCCTATTTTGCTGAGATTATCGAAGCGGTTGAGAAAAACTGCTTTGCCCGTGGCTATACCCTGATCCTGGGAAACGCCTGGAATAATCAGGAAAAACAACGCGCTTACTTGTCCATGATGGCCCAGAAACGGGTAGACGGCCTGATGGTCATGTGTTCTGAATATCCCGCATCCCTGCTGACCATGCTGGAAGAGTATCGCCATATTCCCATGGTGGTGATGGACTGGGGTGAAGCCAAAGCAGACTTTACCGACTCAGTAATTGATAACGCTTTCCAGGGCGGGTATATGGCCGGGCGCTATCTGATTGAACGCGGCCACCGCGAAATTGGCGTGATCCCGGGCCCGCTGGAGCGCAATACCGGGGCTGGCCGGTTAGCCGGGTTTCGCAAAGCAGTAGAAGAAGCGCTGATCACCCTGCCGGACAACTGGATTGTCCAGGGCGATTTTGAGCCGGAGTCCGGTTACCGGGCAATGCAGCAGATCCTGTCACAATCCCACCGCCCCACCGCCGTGTTCTGTGGTGGCGATGTGATGGCCATGGGGGCCATTTGCGCGGCGGATGAAATGGGCCTGCGCGTCCCCCAAGATATTTCAGTGATCGGGTATGATAATATTCGCCACTCGCGCTACTTTAGCCCGGCGCTGACCACCATCCACCAGCCGAAAGATTCCCTGGGCGAAACCGCGTTTAATATGCTGCTCGATCGCATCATCAATAAACGGGAAGACTCCCGCACCATTGAAGTACATCCGCGCCTGGTCGAACGGCGCTCCGTGGCGGACGGTCCGTTCCTCGACTATCGCCGCTAATCTTGCCCAAAGCTACGCCGCAGGTGCCGGATCCACCGGCACCTGTAACCACTCCTGATTTAACGTCGCGCTGTCCCCTAAATACGCCAGCAACCAGCGTAATGCCGGTGAGGGGTCGCTTTGCCGCCACGTCAGGCAGCAGGCGGCATCGGGAAACGGGTTCTCCAGCGCCAGCACCCGCCACTCACCGCTGGCAATACGCGGGGCGGCAATATGTTCCGGCACCATACCGATACACAGCCCATCCCGAATGCAATCGATACCGGCAGCCCAGTCCGGGGCAACCAGCCGCCGCTGATTATTCAGCAGCCAGGTGGTGCGCTTAGGCAGTGAACGGGAGGTATCTTCCAGCACCAGTGACGGCCAGTTGCGCAAACTGTCATCATCCAGTTGCCCGGTCCGGGCCGCCAGCGGATGGTGGCTCGCCACCACGCAGTGCCAGCGCAACATCCCCATATCCCGAAAAGCATAGCGGCCGCCAACCGGGATAGCCCTGGTGGCGCCAATTGCCGCCTCTACCCGGCCATCCGCCAGCGCATCCCAGACCCCGTTAAACACCTCCAGTGAGACCAGCAGCTCCACATCCGGGAAATGGCGATAAAAATCACACACTAACTGGCGAGTGCGCTCGGGGCGGACAATATTATCCACCGCAATAGCCAGTTGCCCGCGCCAGCCGTTGGCGATTTGCTGGCACTGCTGGCGGGTGGCAACCATTTTTTTGATAACGTCCCGGCCCTCCTGCAGGAAATAGCGCCCGGCGGGGGTGAGCTCCACATCCCGGTGGCGGCGGACAAATAGCGGCACCGCCAGCCAGGCTTCCAGTTGCCTTACGGTATAGCTGATTGCCGACGGCACCCGGTGCAGCTCCTGGGCTGCGCCACTAAAGCTACCGTTACGCGCCACGGCATCAACCACTTCCAGTGCATATTCGGACCACATAATTTGCCTTTAAATTTTTTGAATGTAACTGGCAAATATTAGCGTTTCACAAGCGTTGTTGCACTGCCTACACTCCTGTCGCTTAACCTTATTTGCCGACATTTGAAATAATTTGACAGAAGAGTATGTGATGCAACCATCAAAAGGATTTCTTATCTGGCTGGCGGGCCTGAGTGTGTTAGGCTTTTTGGCCACCGATATGTACCTGCCGGCATTTTCTGCCATTCAACAATATTTAGGCACCAGCGCCGCTGCCGTCAGCGCCAGCCTGAGTGTATTTCTCGCCGGGTTTGCCCTTGCCCAACTGGTGTGGGGACCGCTTTCCGACCATTTCGGCCGCAAGCCGGTTCTGGTAATAGGCCTGACTATTTTCGCCCTCGGCTGTCTGGGCATGTTGTGGGTAGAGGATGCCCGGCTCATGCTGGTGCTGCGCTTTATTCAGGCAGTCGGTGTCTGTTCCGCCACGGTCAGCTGGCAGGCTCTGGTGGCGGACAACTACCCGCCACAAAAAGTGAACCAGGTGTTTGCGACGATTATGCCGCTGGTGGGGTTGTCCCCCGCGCTGGCGCCGCTACTGGGTAGCTGGATACTGAACCATTTCGAATGGCAGGGGATCTTCGCGGTACTGTTTGTCATCACCCTGGTGTTGATTATCCCGGCATTACGTTTACCTCCCGGACATCGCCGCCGGCCCGCCGCTGCGGATGCCCCCGTGCGCTTTATCACCTTACTGGTGTCACCGTTTTTCCACGGCAATGTGCTGATTTATGCCGCCTGTTCGGCCAGTTTTTTCGCCTGGCTCACCGGCTCACCGTTTATTCTCCACGCCATGGGCTATAGCCCGGCGGTCACGGGCCTGAGCTACGTCCCGCAAACCATCGCCTTTCTCGTCGGGGGGTATAGCTGTAAAGTGCTGCTGAGCCGCCGCGCCGGGTCACGGCTATTACCCGCCCTGCTGGCGGTTTACTCACTGAGTGTGCTGGCGGTGTTTGGGGTGGCGTTGAGTAGCCACCCAAGCCTGGTGGAGTTACTGATCCCGTTCTGCGTGATGGCTATGGTCAATGGGGCTATCTACCCGATAGTGGTGGCGGCAGCATTACTGCCCTTCCCCCGGGCCGCCGGGCGCGCAGCCGCTCTGCAAAATACCTTACAGCTGGGGTTGTGTTTCCTGGCCAGTATGCTGGTTTCCTGGCTGGTGGCGACCCCGCTGCTCACCACCACCAGCGTAATGCTGGGAACCGTTCCCCTGGCGCTGGCCGGTTACTGGATAACGAAACGTGCGACCCTGCGGGATAATTCAGAATATCAACAGCAGCTAAACAGGCAATAACCCAATGATAAGGCGGGTGATTCTCCTGTTAGCACGCTAACAATTTTTTATTGAATCACCCAAAAAGCAGGCATATACTGCTATACAGTTGAATCAGAAATATCATAATTTTTTACTATCAACGAGAGCGGATTCTCTCGTTTTTTTTGCGAAGGACCGTGCCTTTCGGGGAGAGTTTTTCCTTTCTCTGTTCTACGTCGGATTCCAGGCGCACGGATTTTTCCGTGAGATTTCTCACACCCAGGAATTAGCGTCTACGCTTTTCTGAGGTTCTAATCACAACAAGGTGATGGAGAAGCTATGAGTTCATCGTGTATAGAAGAAACAAGCGTAACTGACAATGACTGGTATCGGTTGGCCCATGAAATGCTTAGCAAAGCCGGCGTCACCATTAACGGCAATGCAGTGGGCGACATTCAGGTGAAAAACCCGGATTTTTTTAAACGGGTGTTCCAGGAGGGCTCTCTTGGTCTTGGTGAAAGTTATATGGACGGCTGGTGGGAGTGCGAACGGCTGGATATCTTTTTCACCAAAATTTTGCGTGCCGGTCTGGAAGACCAAATCCCGCAACACCTGAAGGATACGCTGCGCATTCTCAGTGCGCGCTTGTTTAATTTGCAGTCCCGTAAGCGTGCCTGGATCGTAGGTAAAGAACACTATGATTTGGGTAATGACTTATTCCACCGTATGCTCGACCCTTTTATGCAATATTCCTGCGGCTACTGGAAAGACGCTGACACACTGGAAGCGGCTCAACAGGCGAAGCTAAAACTTATCTGTGAGAAGTTACAGCTGAAGCCAGGGATGAAGGTGCTGGATATTGGTTGCGGCTGGGGCGGCCTGGCTGAGTTTGCCGCCCGCCATTATGGGGTCACCGTCCACGGGGTGACTATCTCGGCAGAGCAACAGAAAATGGCCCAGGCACGCTGTAAAGATCTGGATGTCACTATTCTGCTGCAAGATTACCGCGATCTGGATGACCAGTATGATCGTATCGTTTCCGTGGGGATGTTCGAACACGTTGGCCCGAAGAACTACGATACCTACTTTACTGTTGTCGATCGTAATCTGAAGCCAGACGGTTTATTCCTGCTGCATACCATTGGGTCGAAAAAAACCGATAATAATGTCGATCCGTGGATCGACAAATATATCTTCCCTAATGGTTGCCTGCCCTCGGTACGCCAGATTGCCATCGCCAGTGAAAAGCATTTCGTGATGGAGGACTGGCACAACTTTGGCCAGGACTATGACACCACGCTAATGGCCTGGAATAAACGCTTTCTCGCCAGTTGGCCGGAAATTGCCGACAACTACAGCGAGCGCTTTAAACGGATGTTCACCTATTATCTGAATGCCTGCGCCGGGGCTTTCCGCGCCCGGGATATTCAGCTCTGGCAGGTGATGTTCTCCCGGGGTGTGGAAAACGGCCTGCGGGTTGCCCGCTAAATAAAAACCCCGGTGCGCCACTGCGCGCTTCGGGGCCGGTAAAAAAAGCCCATTTTTTGCATGGGCTTTTTTTATGTGCCCGTCATTGCGGCTGTAGCGCCTCAATAGCGCCGCCGAGCCCACCCGCCAGACCGCGCGTCGCCAGTACCCGTTCAACGGTATCAACAATGGCCTGGGTCTGGGGATCGATTTCAATATTCACCCGCTGGCCAATCCGGCGTTCCCCAAGCGTAGTACGTTCTAAGGTTTCCGGGATCAGATGCACACAGAATTTCGTGGCGGTAACTTCGCCAACCGTCAGGCTAATACCGTCGATGCCGATATATCCTTTGTGCAGAATATATTTCATTAATTCCGGGTGCTGAACCCGGAACCAGATCTGGCGGTTGTTTTCTGAGGCCAGAATTTTGGTTATTTCAGCAGTGGTCATAATATGACCGGACATTAAATGACCGCCAATTTCGTCATTAAATTTGGCCGCGCGTTCAACGTTTACTTTATCCCCCTCCACTATTTCACCGAGGTTGGTGATACGCAGGGTTTCTTTCATCAGATCAAAGCTAATCTGATTGCCGTTAATCTCGGTTACGGTCAGGCAGCACCCGTTATGTGCCACAGAGGCACCGGTCTCCAGACCGGGTAGCATGGCATCCGGCAGTTCGACCACATGGGTACGAAAGTTCGGTTTTTCTTCAATAGACACCACGCGGGCTGTGCCCTGGACGATACCGGTAAACATAATTAACTCCTGGTTTAATAACAATCTCGTAACGATTACAGCAGAGCGATTGATCCGAACATTATACCGCAATCCGGCCCGGGCCAGACATACCGCAGCAAGCACAATAACAGCTGGCAAAAAAGGTTGCCAGCCACTCTGTGCTGGCGCAGACTATTTCGCTGGCGTATTGGTTAACTGCCGCTAGAATAAGATCGAATCTCCCTCTTTTATTCTTTCTTCCGCCCATTGGGCAGATGCTTTATCTTTCTTTATAACAAAAATATATAGGTGTAACGTGCAGAAGTATTTCACCGAGGCGCGTCAGTTACTGGCACTGGCGATCCCCGTTATCCTCGCGCAAGTCGCGCAGACAGCCATGGGTTTTGTCGATACCGTCATGGCTGGTGGTTACAGCGCCACCGATATGGCCGCGGTGGCCATCGGTACCTCTATCTGGCTCCCCGCCATTCTGTTTGGCCACGGCCTGCTGCTGGCGCTGACCCCGATTATTGCCCAGTTAAATGGTTCCGGGCGCCGGGATCGCATTGGTGCCCAGATTCGCCAGGGCTTCTGGCTGGCGGGAATGGTATCGGTACTGGTCATGGTGGTGCTGTGGAATGCCGGTTATATCATCCATGCGATGCACAACATCGACCCCCAACTGGCAGACAAAGCGGTGGGCTATTTACGTGCCCTGCTGTGGGGAGCTCCGGGGTATCTGTTTTTCCAGGTTGCCCGTAACCAGTGTGAAGGTCTGGCGAAAACCAAACCGGGTATGGTGATGGGCTTCCTCGGCCTGCTGCTGAACATCCCGATTAACTACATTTTCATCTACGGCCATTTTAGTATGCCGGAGTTAGGGGGTGTCGGCTGTGGTGTCGCTACCGCGTCGGTATATTGGGTGATGGCGGGCTGCATGCTGTACTTTATTAAACATGCCCACGTTATGCGCGATATCCGCCCGCCAGAAACGTTTACCGGGCCCGATCTTGCCCTGCTTAAACGCCTGGTGCAGCTTGGTTTGCCGATTGCGCTGGCGCTGTTTTTTGAAGTCACCCTGTTTGCCGTGGTGGCGCTGCTGGTTTCTCCGCTGGGTATTGTCGACGTGGCCGGCCACCAGATTGCCCTGAACTTTAGCTCACTGATGTTTGTCCTGCCGATGTCTCTCGGGGCGGCGGTGACTATCCGGGTGGGTTTCCGTCTTGGTGAGGGGTCAACGGCAAATGCCCAGACCGCCGCCAGAACCGGGCTCGGTGTCGGAGTTTGCATGGCAATGCTGACGGCTATCTTCACCATCAGCCTGCGTGAGCCCATCGCCATGCTGTACAACAAAGATCCTAATGTGGTCACCCTGGCGGCGCACCTGATGCTGCTGGCGGCAATCTACCAGATTTCGGACTCTATTCAGGTGATAGGCAGCGGGGTGCTGCGCGGCTACAAAGATACCCGCGCCATCTTCTACGTGACCTTTATCGCTTACTGGGTGCTGGGCCTGCCCTGTGGTTATACCCTGGCACTCACTGACTGGGTGGTACCGCGGATGGGGCCTGCCGGGTTCTGGATCGGGTTTATTATTGGCCTGACCTCCGCCGCCATCATGATGATGTTGCGTATGCGCTGGTTACAACGCCAGCCGTCACAGTTTATTTTGCAGCGCGCTGCGCGCTAACCTGCGACCGCCGGTGTGTAACGCTGTATGGCAACACAGCGGCGGCTGTTTTTCAATCACTTTGCGTGTAACAGCAGCAATCGCGTGAATTATTACAGAAATTTCGCGTTTCCCCCTTGCCAGGACCGGGGCCTGCCGCTAATATTCGTCCCCGTTGTCACAGAGCAATGCGTTCATAGCTCAGTTGGTTAGAGCACCACCTTGACATGGTGGGGGTCGTTGGTTCGAGTCCAATTGAACGCACCATCTCTTCTTATTCAGTGCGTCCGTAGCTCAGTTGGTTAGAGCACCACCTTGACATGGTGGGGGTCGGTGGTTCGAGTCCACTCGGACGCACCATGATTTTCGCTATAATTTCCCTTCTGTTTCGTTTCCGATTTTATTGCTGTTTTCATACTATTACCTGTCGTGCCGTATTCTGATTATCCCCGCAGATAATGCCGTGTTAATCTCCTGCATGATACTGGCTATGCCGCCGATCCTCAGCCACACTTACTCAGCGCTAGTGC
This sequence comes from Shimwellia pseudoproteus, assembly GCF_016415625.1. Lineage (GTDB taxonomy): Bacteria > Pseudomonadota > Gammaproteobacteria > Enterobacterales > Enterobacteriaceae > Shimwellia > Shimwellia pseudoproteus. Next base: position 88,711 of record NZ_WBXP01000004.1, on the reverse strand, counting down.
ATTGCGCCACCAAACATGCCCCAGAGAACAATAATGAAAAATATTGCTATCGTCGGCGCAGGCCCGACAGGAATTTACACCCTGTATTCCCTGATAAAACGCGCTCAGCCAGTGGCTATTGCCATTTTTGAACAGGCCAGCAGTGCCGGGGTCGGGATGCCCTACAGCCGTGAAGAAAACGCGAATATCATGCTGGCCAACATCGCCAGTATCGAAATCCCGCCCCTGGGGCAAACCTACCTCGAATGGCTGAAAACCCAGGATGACGCCTATTTGTCCCGCTACGGCGTAGTGCGTGACAACCTGCACGTCCGCCAGTTTCTGCCGCGTATTCTGCTGGGTGACTATTTCCATCATCAGTTTCAGGCGCTGGTGGCCCAGGCCCGGGCGCTGGGCTATCGGGTGGCGGTGCATGAAGCGTGCCCGGTGACGGATTTACAGGCCACCGCGCAGGGGGTCAGGCTCTGGCGGAGGGACAATACCGAGCCTGACATGTTCGATTTTGTGGCTATCGCCACCGGGCATGTCTGGCCGGATAAATCAGAAGCCACCCGCGCATTCTACCCCAGCCCGTGGTCCGGCCTGATGGAGGCCCATGTGCCCCCGGGACGGATTGGGATCCTCGGTGCCTCCCTTAGCGGAATAGATGCAGCTATGGCGGTGGCTATCCAGCACGGTGATTTTATCAGCCAGGATGAGGCGAATCTGCGCTTCCGGCTGCACCGCCACAGTCATGCGCTCAAGATTGTGCTGATGTCGCGTACCGGCATTCTGCCAGAAGCCGATTTCTACTGCCCGATCCCTTACCAGCCGCTGCAAATTGTAACCCCCGCCGCCCTGCGCCGCGAAATTGCCAGTGGTGCAGAAGGGTTACTCGATAGGGTTTTCCAGCTGATGGTGCAAGAGATAACCCTCGCCGATCCTGACTGGAGTGCCCGGTTATCCCTGCATACCCTGGATGCCGACAGCTTCACAACCGCCTGGTTTGCCGAACGCCAGCGTCACGATCCCTTTCTCTGGGCCCGGCGTAATCTTCGCGAAGTGGAACACAATAAGCACCAGCGCTACACCGTTCCCTGGCGCTATGCCGTGCTGCGACTGCATGAGGCATTCCAGGAAATTATCCCCTGGCTGACAGACCAGGATGCCCGGCGCGTTGAACGCGGGCTGGCGCGGGTCTTTATTGACAACTATGCCGCCGTGCCGCCCCAGTCGATTCGCCGCCTGCTGGCGCTACATGATGCGGGGGTGCTGAGTATGATTGCGCTTGGGGAGGATTACCGGTGCAGCACGGCGGCGCATCACACCACCATCACCGTCCGGGGAGCAGTTGAGCAATTCGATGTTTTTATTGATGCCCGCGGACAGCAGGCCCTGCAAACTGAGGATCTGCCTTTCCCCTCCCTGCGCCGCCAGATCCAGTCTGCCGGTGAGGCTATCCCGCCGGTCAGCCACGACTATACCTTACTGGCCCCGGATGAAGCCCAGGGGCGGATAGCCTTCGGGGCCATTCCCTGGCTGATGCACGACCGGCCCTTCATCCAGGGGCTTATTGCCTGTGCGGAGATTGGCGAGGCAATGGCCGGTGCGCTGTACCAGCGCCAGCCTCGTCCCCGCTGGCGCCTGGCGGCTATTGACCTCTGAACCGCCCGCTATCAGGCAAAGGGCCCGCGCCGGTTCAGCACGTCGTCGATAACCCTCAGGACCCCGTCATGATTGTTAGAACGGGTTTCGATACGGGCGATATCTTTTACCTGCTCAACGGCATTCGCCATCGCCACCGGGTACCCCACCAGCTTAAGCATCTCGATATCGTTACCGCTGTCACCGATAGCCACACACGCCTGCGGCGCAATATGCCAGCGGTCCAGCAGGCACTGTAACCCACTGCCCTTATGGGCACCGGGGATAATCAGATCGACAAAACCAAAACCACTGGTCACCGGCGTCATGATGCCATCCAGGGTATGGCTGAGCTGGTTAATCAGCGCCGGGATATCCTGATCCGGTAAATTGAGTGAGAATTTAAAAATGGTGTCGTCTATATCCCGGGGGTTATCCACCGGCTGCAGGCGGTGGTAGTGGCGGGACATCAGATCAATAAATGCCTGAGGCGCATTGCGGGCGTACCAGGCGCTGTTCAGGCCGCAAATGACGTAATTATCGGCGCCGCTGGCGTCCAGAGCATCCAGCACATGTAAATAGGCCTCCCGGGACAGACTGGCGTGGCGCACTTGCTCATCACCATCGTAGATAAAGGCCCCATTCTCCGCCACGAAAGCAATCTGGTGGCGAAGGGTTGGGAAAAACGAAATCAGCTGATAGTACTGGTTGCCGCTGGCCACCACGAAGCGAATGCCCTGCTCCACCATCGCCTGGTACTGCGCCATAAAACGCGGCCTGTCGTACTGCTTGCGATCATCAAGGAACGTACCGTCCATATCTACTGCGATCAGTTTAATTTTCATACCACCTCAATCATACCGTTAGCCCGGGGAGCCGTTATCCATTCCCCGCCGCCCATTATGATAACGGTCACACTTTCTGCTGTCGCGTTAACTTTCGTATGAAAGCCGGGCCGGAAAGATAAATTGCATTCAGCCCTTGTCATCACCATGCCTAATCAGTACCGTGTTGGCCTGCACTACCGGAGGACCCATGCACAACCATAATCTTGCTGATTTGTCCCAGGACGAGATGGACAAAGTGAATGTTGATCTTGCTGCCGCAGGGGTGGCTTTTAAAGAGCGTTACAATATGCCGGTTATCGCCGATCAGGTGGAGATGGAACAACCGCCGGCGTTACGGGGCTGGTTTCGCGAGCGATTAATCGCCCATCGCCTGGCGTCGGTGAATTTGTCACGGCTGCCTTACGAACCAAAATCAAAATAACGCCAGATTGGTGACTTACCGTAACCATTTATCTGCTATTATGATTTGCGCAACGTAATGGCCTGACTCACAGGCCGACGGCCAACTGGCACCACGGATCCGGTGTCAGATAACCTCAGAAAGGATACTCTGATGACGCAATGGAATGTCGCCGCAGCCCAGTATGGCTGCCATGATGGCGAGCTTGACGCCAATATCCGCCACCACCTGCACTTTATCCGCCGCGCCGCGCGGGAGCAGGTGGACTTGCTGGTTTTCCCGGAATACTCGCTCACCGGGCTCTCCCCTTGTACCGAATCCCTTAATGGTCTCTCTTTCGATAGCCCGGCCCTTGATGTGCTGCAAACGGCAGCAATGGCGCACCAGATGACCGTCATTGTCGGCCTGCCCCTGCGGGAAGCAGAACAAATTCTGCCGGGTGCAGTCGGGTTTATGCCCGATGGCAGCCGCATGGCGTGCCATAAACCCGCCGGCGCCTGGGACGGGATCAGCGACGGCGCCCCGATTATTGGCCGTCAGGGCCGTAGTTTTGCACTGGGGATCAACTCTGAAGGCCAGGATGAGACCTGGCCACGCAGCGCCGCCGATCAGGGGGCAGATCTGTATACCACCGGGCGTATCGTCTCGGAAATCGCCTGGCAGCACGAAGTGATGCACTTACAGCGCTGGTCCCACAAGTACCGCCTGCCGGTGCTGATGGCTAACCATGCCTGGAGCGTCAATGGTACCCGCACCGCCGGACGCAGCGCCTGCTGGGATGAACGGGGTCAGTTGATTGTCCGGGCCGATGAAGGCGAGCTGCTGGTTATCAGCCGCCGCAGCGAGCGGGGTTGGCAGGGCGAGGTCATTCCGTTAGTCTAGCGTTTTTGCCAGCGGAGAGCCCAATGCTACGAATTATCGATACCGAAACCTGCGGCTTGCAGGGTGGCGTTGTGGAAGTGGCCTCTGTCGATATTATTGACGGCCAAATAGTCAACCCGATGAGCGATCTGGTCCGCCCGGATCGCCCTATTTCCCAGCAAGCGATGGCGATTCACAAGATCACCGAAAGTATGGTAGCGGATAAGCCGTGGATAGAAGAGGTGCTGCCCCGTTATTACGGTAGCGACTACTATGTGGCCCATAACGCCAGTTTTGATAGCCGGGTGTTGCCGGAAATGCCCGGCAGCTGGATTTGTTCTATGAAACTGGCCCGCCGACTGTGGCCGGGAATCAAATACAGCAATATGGGGCTGTACCATAGCCTGAAGCTTCAGGTACAGACCCCCAGCGGGCTGCACCAGCACCGGGCGCTGTATGACTGCTATATCACCGCCGCGCTGATGCTGCGCATTATGGAGGTCTCAGGCTGGGACCCGGAGCAAATGGTGGATGTCACTGGCCGCCCGGCCCTGCTGGCAGAGATGCCGTTCGGTAAGTATCGCGGGCAGTCCGTTGCCACCATTGCCGAACGGGACCCTGGCTATCTGCGCTGGATGTGGAACAACCTGACCACTATGACACCAGAATTACGCGGCACCCTCAAACACTACCTTGACCGCCAGCAGTCTTAAACCCCCGGGCTAAATCCGGCCCGCACAGGCCGGTTAGTCTTCGTGCCCCGGTAACGTGCCCTGTGTTAATGCCACCAGGAAGGTGTACTCCAGGGCCACCCCCTCCCAGGATTTAAAGCGCCCGGACTTACCGCCGTGACCGGTATCCATATCGGTACATAGCAGCAGCAGATTGTCGCCCAGCCGGGTGTCACGTAACTTCGCCACCCATTTAGCGGGCTCCCAATACTGCACCTGGGAATCATGCAGCCCGGTGGTGACCAGCAGGTGCGGGTATTCCCGGGCCGTGACGTTGTCATAGGGGCTGTACTGCTTCATATACTGATACCAGCGGGCTTCATTAGGATCACCCCACTCTTCATACTCCCCAGTGGTCAGCGGGATAGACTCATCCAGCATTGTGGTCAGCACGTCCACGAACGGTACCTGGGCCACAATACCCCGGAACAGGTCGGGCCGCATGTTGACCACCGCGCCCATCAGTAGCCCCCCGGCACTGCCCCCCATACCATAGAGATATTCTGCCGCGCCATAGCCCTGGGCCAACAGGGACTCACAAACCTGAATATAGTCCGTAAAGGTATTCATTTTGTGGTCCAGCTTGCCATCCTCATACCACTGCTGCCCCAGCTCACCGCCGCCGCGAATATGCGCAATGGCCACCACAAAACCGCGATCCAGCAGGCTCAGGCGGCTGGTGCTGAAGTCCGCATCAATACTGCTGCCATAGGCGCCATAGCCATATACCAGTAGCGGATTGGCCCCTTTGCGGAAATGCTCACGGTGATAGACCAGCGACACCGGGATCTGCGCACCATCCGCCGCGGTGACCCATAACCGCTCGCTGCGGTAGTCACCCGGGCGATAGCCCGGCACATCCTGCTGTTTCAGCACCACCCGCTCACCGGTATCCATATTCAGGGCGTATAGCGTATCGGCCACCGTCATCGACGAATAACCGTAGCGCAGCCACGGGGTATCGGGTTCCGGGTTCGTGGACACCCAGGTCACATACGCCGGATCATCAAAGGCAATCCGGGATTCCTCATGGGTCTGGCGGTTAATCAGCCGCAACTGGGTCAGGCCCTGCTGGCGCTCCTCCAGTACTAGCCAGCGGGAAAACAGGGTGAAGCTTTCCAGCATCACATCCGGGCGATGGGCAACAATCGCCTTCCAGGCCGCGGGTTCCATCACCCGGCTGCGGTAGAGAGCAAAATTTTTCCCGTCGCGGTTAGAACGGATATAAAACCAGTACTGGTAGTGATCGACGCTGTATTCGTGATCTTTACTGCGCGGCAGGAAATTGACCAGCCGGGCATCAGGATCATCCGCATCCAGCAGCAGGATCTCACTGGCCGTGGTACTGGACAGATAAACCATCACATATTTACGCGAGGTGGTTTTGCTCAGGCTGACGTAATAACGCTCATCCTGCTCTTCGTATATCAGCACATCATGGTCGGCAGGGTGGCCCACCTGGTGGCGCCAGACCTGATAAGGCAACAGTGTCTGCGGGTGTTTACGAATGTAATACAGGGTGGCGCCATCGTTGGCCCAGACAAAGCTCGATGAGACATTATTGAGGGTTTCCGGGTACCAGTTGCCGGTCTCCAGGTTTTGCAGCCGCAGGCTATACTGGCGTCGGGAGAGGTAATCTTCCGCCACCGCCATAATGCGGTTATCGGTGCTAATGCTCATCCCGCCCATATCCCAGAACTCACTTCCCGCTGCCCGCTGGTTACCGTCCAGCAGGATTTGCCACGCGTCGGGGGTATTGGTCGCCACGGGCTGGCGTTGATAAACCGGGTATTCACCGCCGGCCTCATAAATATGCCGGTAACGGTAGCCGTTTTTCTCCCAGGGGGCTGACGCATCCCGCTGGGGGATACGCTGAATAATTTCCTGCAGCAGCGTGTCCCGTAGCCGGTTTTGGCTGGCCATGATCTGCTTACCGTACTGGTTCTCCTGCTCCAGATAAGCCAGTACCTCGGGGTCTGTGCGGAAATCGTCCCTGAGCCAGTAATAGTCATCAACCCGGGTGTCACCATGCAAAGTCATGGTGTGGGGTATTTTTTTCGCTTTTGGTGGCATGTCACTTCACTATTAACGGGAATATCTAACGGGAATATCTGTCGCCGCAACAAATACCGCGGCCGCTTAAGACATATAGTGCACCGTCCCGGTTTTACATTCCACCACCACCGAGTAGTGAATATCGCCCTGTTTACCCCGTACCATTAATGGCACCTGCCAGTGGTCACCCTGGCCGACAATATCCGCCGTATTCACCCAGGCAACCGGATCGTCCTGGCCAAGAATATCCCGATCAGCGGCCCAGGCAACCACCCGGTTGGTCAGATAGTCTTGTTTCACCAGGGCGGCAATACCGGCGGCATCCACGCCGGTACAAGGGGGGATAGTCACCTCACGGGGAGTATCGCGGGACGGGCTCGCCGCGGCAGATAACCCGGGGAAAGCCAACAGAGGTAACATGACGGCGGACATCAGCATCCTGTAGCGCATAGCAAGGCTCCTGTAATACCAACAACGCTTACAGAAACTCTGGTACAAAATCGCCGAACTGCAAACCGCGGATCAGGCGGCCCGGGGCTTTTTGGTGGCCGGACGGTGAGGCACGACCGGCGCAGGCTCAGCGCCAGGGGTGGCGGTTAACGCCGCATCCGGCAACTGTCCGGTTTTCAGGATCGCACTTAATGTCTCCCGCTGCCCCGCCAGCCACATGGCCAGGGTATCCTGTTGCCGGGCCTCAAGCTCAACCGGCCCCTGGGCCAGCCAGCCGTTCAGCGTGTCCGCCAAATCGAGCATTTTATCGTAGGCGTCGGCCTCCTTTTTACTGGTGAAAGCCATTTTTTCCTCGCCCTCTCTGGTGACTACATACTTAACAACAACTGCCATCACACACTCCATTAACTGTGTTTTTATCCAGTATAAGTAATTATCTGTGGTGACTCAAGCGGGGTGTACTCCCCATACGCAATCGTTTTCGTATATACTGCGCCGGTCGTTAACTACCGCAGGTACAGAATTTATGTCTATGTTGGGAACCGCACTGCGCCCGGCAGCCACGCGCGTTATGCTGTTAGGCTCCGGTGAATTAGGCAAAGAAGTGGCCATTGAGTGCCAGCGACTCGGGCTGGAAGTGATCGCGGTGGACCGCTACGCGGATGCCCCCGCCATGCATGTCGCCCACCGTAGCTACGTTATCAATATGCTGGACGGCGAAGCCCTGAAAGCGCTGGTGGCCCGCGAGATGCCGGATTATATCGTGCCGGAAATCGAAGCGATTGCCACCGATGCGCTGGCCGAACTGGAAGCCCGCGGCCAGTGCGTGGTGCCCTGCGCCAACGCCACCCGTCTGACCATGAACCGGGAAGGCATTCGCCGCCTGGCGGCGGAAACCCTCGGGCTGCCGACCTCCAGCTACCGTTTTGCCGACGATGACGTCAGCTTCCGCCAGGCGGTCAGTGAGATTGGCCTGCCCTGTATCGTTAAACCGGTGATGAGCTCCTCCGGTAAAGGGCAAACCTTTATTCGCAGCGCCGGGCAACTGGAGGCGGCCTGGCAATATGCCCAGCAAGGGGGACGTGCCGGCGCCGGACGGGTGATTGTGGAGGGGGTGGTTAATTTTGATTTTGAAATCACGCTGCTTACGGTCAGCGCCGTGGACGGCATCCATTTTTGCGCCCCAATTGGCCACCGCCAGCAAGATGGCGATTACCGTGAGTCCTGGCAGCCCCAGCAGATGAGCCCGCTGGCGCGCACCCGGGCCGAAGCCATCGCGGCGAAGGTGGTCAATGCCCTGGGGGGACACGGCCTGTTTGGGGTTGAGCTGTTCGTCTGCGGCGATGACGTTATCTTTAGCGAAGTGTCCCCCCGTCCCCACGATACCGGGATGGTCACCCTGCTCTCTCAGGATCTGTCGGAGTTTGCCCTGCACGTGCGGGCTTTTACCGGGCTACCGGTGGGCGGTATCCGCCAATATGGGCCATCCGCCTCGGCGGTTATCTTGCCGGCCCTGACCAGCGATAATGTCAAATTTGCCCGGGTGCCAGAGGCCCTGGGGGCGGGTATCCAGATACGGCTGTTCGGCAAACCGGATATTGACGGTACCCGGCGGCTGGGTGTGGCGCTCGCCAGCGGCGAGACCATTGACGACGCGGTTGCCCGGGCGAAGCAGGCAGCAGAAACCGTTGAGGTCGTACCCTGATAACCGGCCCGCTAACCGCCAGCCCACGGCGCGCGGGCAAAAAAAATCCCCCCTGGACAGGGGGATTTTTTATTCAGGGCCAGACTTACAGTTTGGCGCCTGCAACGGCTTCTTTTGCCAGCGCGGTGATGCGATCGTAATCACCGGCTTCCATTGCGTCGTCCGGTACCAGCCAGGAGCCGCCAACACACAGGACGCTGTTCAGCGCCAGGTAGTCGCGGTAGTTAGCCGGAGAGATACCGCCAGTCGGGCAGAAACGGATCTGCGCGAACGGGCCAGCAATGGCTTTCAGGGCTTTAACGCCGCCGTTTGCTTCAGCCGGGAAGAATTTAAACTCTTTCAGGCCGTGATCCATACCCAGCATCAGCTCAGACACGGTGCTGATACCCGGGATAAGCGGGATAGTACCTGCGGCTGCCGCTTTCAGCAGAGAGTCAGTCAGACCCGGGCTGATGGCGAACTGCGCGCCCGCTGCGGTGACGTCTGCCAGCTGCTGCGGGTTAGTAACTGTACCCGCGCCAACGATGGCATCCGGTACTTCTTTGGCGATAAGGCGAATAGCTTCCAGGGCACATTCAGTACGCAGGGTAACTTCCAGAACGCGAACGCCACCGGCAACCAGTGCTTTAGCCATCGGTACCGCGTGTTCCAGTTTTTTTACAACGATAACAGGAACAACCGGACCGCTTTTCAGGATCTGTTCCGCACTTGTTTTCCAGTTTTTCATCAGAGACTCTCTCCCGTGAATTTTAATCGGTTATTGCGCCCGCTCCGGGGCGCTGTTAACTCAAAATTTAATACAGGTTGCACCCTGTTCTGCGCCAGACATGTTTTCACGCAGCGCGCCGAACAATTCACGGCCCATCCCCACGCGTTCAGCGCTGAAATCAGGGTGGAACGCTGTGCGTTTCGCCAGCTCGGCGTCATCAACCAGTAAGGTCAATTCACCGGTTTGCCCGTTAACACGGATCATGTCGCCATTTTGTACTTTTGCCAGCGGGCCGCCATCGTAAGCTTCTGGTGTTACGTGGATAACAGAAGGCACTTTACCGGACGCGCCGGATAAACGGCCATCGGTGACCAGCGCAACTTTGAAACGGCGGTCCAATAATACACCAAGTGGCGGCATCAGTTTATGTAATTCTGGCATACCGTTGGCTTTTGGCCCCTGGTGGCGCACGACAACCACGCAATCGCGGTCCAGTTCGCCCGCTTCGAAGGCCGGAACCACATCGTGCTGGCTTTCAAATACCACGGCCGGAGCCTCGATAATCTGGTTTTCAGCCGGTACCGCAGAGGTTTTCATGACCGCACGGCCAAGGTTGCCGCTCATTACTTTGGTGCCGCCGTGATGGGAGAACGGCTGCTCGATTGACGCGATAACGTCTTTATCCAGAGACGCCTGCGGGCCGTCACGCCATGCCAGTTTGCCGTTATCCAGCCACGGTTCCATCATGTAGTGTTGCAGGCCGAACCCGGCCACGGTGTTAACGTCTTCAAACAGCAGGCCGCCTTTCAGCAGCTCACGGACCAGTACCGGAATACCACCGGCTGCCTGGAAGTGGTTAATGTCTGCCGGGCCGTTCGGGTAGATCCGCGCCAGCAGCGGAACCACATCGGAAATTTCAGAGATATCATCCCAGTTGATGATAATGCCGGCTGAGCGCGCCATGGCCACCATATGCATGGTGTGGTTGGTAGAGCCACCGGTCGCCAGCAGCGCGACGATACCGTTGACGAAGACTTTTTCATCCACCATTTTACCGATTGGCATCCACTCGTTACCGTTACCGGTGAAGCGGGTTACCTGACGGGCCGCGGCGGCGGTCAGTTCAGCACGCAACTGGGCATCAGGGTGAATAAAGGACGAGCCTGGCAGCTGCATCCCCATAAATTCAATCACCATCTGGTTAGTGTTGGCAGTGCCGTAGAAAGTACAAGTGCCCGGCGCATGATAAGACGCCGCTTCGGCATCCAGTAACGCCGCGCGATCCACTTTACCTTCCGCATACAGCTGGCGGATACGGACTTTTTCTTTGTTCGGCAGGCCGCTGGACATCGGACCGGCAGGAATGAACACCGCAGGCAGATGACCAAAAGAGAACGCCGCCATGGCCATCCCGGGGACGATTTTATCGCAAATCCCAAGGAACAGCGCGCCATCAAACATGTTATGGGCCAGGCCAACCGCCGCAGACATGGCTATCACTTCACGGCTCAGCAGGGATAACTCCATCCCGTCCTGGCCCTGGGTAACACCGTCACACATTGCCGGTACGCCGCCCGCAACCTGGGCTACTGCCCCGACATCGTGCAGAGCTTTGCGGATTTGCTCCGGGTAGTGCTCGTAGGGCTGGTGCGCAGAGAGCATATCGTTGTAGGCGGTAATGATCCCGATGTTGTTGCGCAACATGCTTTTCAGAGAGGCTTTATCCTCCGGCTGGCAGGCGGCAAAACCGTGGGCCAGGTTGCCACAAGCCAGTTCAGAACGGTGGACAGTGTTGGTCTTCGCTTTCTCTATGCGCGCCAGGTAGGCTTCACGAGTCGGACGAGAGCGTTCAATGATGCGTTCTGTTACGCGTAACAAACTCGGGTTCATAATAGATCCTCATAAAATTCCTGCCGAAGCAGACGGCACAGTCTCACAAGCAGTAAGTATAAAACACCTTTGGCGCTATGTTTACCGGGCCATAGGGGCAAAATCGCTTCAGCTAGTGTAACTAAAAAAGCCCCGCTGGTTAATCCAGAACGGGGCTTTAAGTTAAAAATATTTTTGCTGAGGCTGTGTTAGATCATGTTACCGGTAAAATAATTACCCGCATTTATCTGATACAGATCACTCAAACTCATTCCAGGAGCGGCCATCACGGGTGATCATCGCCACCGAGGCTAACGGGCCCCAGGTACCCGCCTGATACGGTTTTGGTGCTTCGTTATCCAAAGTCCAGGCTTCGGTGATGGAATCCACCCATTTCCAGGCTTCTTCGACTTCGTCACGGCGCACAAACAGCGCCTGAATGCCGCGCATGGTTTCCAGTAACAGACGTTCATAGGCATCCGCCAGATGGGTCTGATTAAAGGTTTCCGAATAGCTCAGATCCAGTTTAGTCGTTTGCAGGTTATGTTTGTGGTCCAGACCCGGGACTTTATTCAGGATTTGGATATCCACCCCTTCATCCGGCTGCAGGCGAATCGTCAGTTTGTTGTTCGGCAGCTCCGCCCAGGAATCTTTAAAAAGATTCATTGCCGGGCTCTTGAAGTACACCACCACTTCGGAGCATTTGGTTGGCAGGCGTTTACCGGTACGCAGGTAGAACGGAACCCCCGCCCAGCGCCAGTTATCAATATCCACCCGGATGGCAACAAAGGTTTCGGTGCAGTTGGTTTTGTTAGCACCCTCTTCTTCCAGATAGCCCGGCACCTTTTCACCCTGGACAAACCCGGCGGTGTACTGCCCGCGTACGGTTTTCTCCCGGACATTGCTGCGATCGATACGGCGCAGGGATTGCAGCACTTTGACTTTTTCGTCACGAATATGGTCCGCCGTCAGATCAGATGGTGGCGCCATGGCAATCATGCACAGGATCTGTAACAGGTGGTTCTGGATCATATCGCGCATTTGACCGGCGGTATCGAAATACCCCCAGCGCCCTTCAATGCCCACTTCTTCCGCGACGGTGATTTCCACATGATCAATGGTGCTGTTGTCCCAGTTATTGGAGAACAGCGCATTGGCAAAGCGCAGCGCCAGCAGGTTGAGTACCGTCTCTTTTCCCAGATAGTGGTCTATACGGTAAACCTGGGATTCGTCGAAGTATTCCCCCACCTGGTCGTTGATTTCCTGGGAGGTCACCAGAGATCGTCCCAGTGGCTTCTCCATCACCACCCGGGCCGGGCTGGCGTTCAGTTTGGCCGCCCCCAGACCTTTACAGATGGCACCGAACGTTGATGGCGGCATGGCAAAGTAGTTAATGGTGACGCGGTTCTTCTGATCCAGCATTTTTGCCAGACGGGAGAAGCCCTTAACGTCATTGACATCGAGGTTACAGAAATCCAGCCGGCCACTGAGGGTTTCCCAGAGTGACTCGTCAATTTTCTCTTTGAGAAAGGTATCCAGCGCCTCACGCACCACTTTGGTATAGGCGTCCTTATCCCAGTCAGCACGGCCAACACCGATGATCCGGGTATCTTTGTTGATCTGGCCCGCTTTTTCCAGTTGATACAGCGAAGGCAATAACTTCCGGCGCGCTAAGTCGCCTTTCGCCCCGAAGATAACCAGATCACATGCCTGGGCTGTTTGCATTACCGCCATGTTACTCTCCTCGTTTCGGATATCCCGGCAGTTGTCTGCCAGGCCCTGCTTGTAATTTTATTACGGCTCAATGTATCTGGTTTGCGGTGGCCATGAAACCCTAATTCCGTGACACCGCATTACCAGCGCGCGACAAGCGAGTTTTCGGTCATTTTACGTGATGTAAATCACCATACATGACAAATAGTGGCTTTCACGTGCAACGTTATTCCGTTGCTAAAATCCGACGTCGATCATGTTATGAAAAAAAACAACATATTTTGGCTGTTTTTACCTCCCTTTCCAGGGGGCAGAAGTATATTCTTGCTTGTCTGTCAGATGATTCGCTGATGAGCAGTGAATCATGACTATGAGTGAGTATCCTGCCTTATGAATATGCTGGAACAAATCCAGTCGCAGCTGGAACACCTGAGCAAGTCAGAACGCAAAGTGGCTGAAGCCATTCTTTCCGCACCGCAAACGGCCATCCATCTCAGCATTGCCGCCCTGGCCGGCGAGGCAGGCGTCAGCGAACCGACCGTCAACCGCTTCTGTCGCCGCATGGAAACCAAAGGCTTCCCGGACTTCAAACTGCAACTTGCCCAAAGCCTGGCTAATGGTACGCCATATGTCAGCCGCAATGTTAATGAAGATGATAGCGTTGATGCTTACACGGGTAAAATCTTTGAATCGGCGATGGCATGTCTTGATCTGGTGCATCAATCGCTGGATCTGCTGGCCATTAACCGGGCGGTGGATTTATTAACCCAGGCCAAGAAAATTGCCTTTTTTGGGCTGGGCTCTTCTGCCGCCGTGGCCCACGACGCCATGAATAAATTTTTCCGCTTCAATGTGCCGGTTATCTACTCCGATGACTCAGTACTCCAGCGAATGAGCTGTATGAACAGCAGCGACGGCGATGTGGTGGTGCTTATCTCCCACTCCGGCCGGACAAAACATATGGTTGAACTGGCGAAGCTGGCCCGGGAAAATGACGCGATGGTGATTGCGCTTACCGGGGAGGATACCCCCCTCGCCCGGGAAGTGACGCTGCCGATTTTCATTAATGTGCCGGAAGATACCGATATTTATATGCCGATGAACTCCCGGCTTGCGCAGTTGACGGTTATTGATGTCCTCGCCACCGGGTTCACCTTGCGCCGCGGCGCAAAATTCAGGGATAACTTGAAGCGGGTCAAGGAAGCACTCAAAGAATCGCGTTTTGATAAAGCGCTGTCCGTTACAGAGAAACCTGTTTCAGGAAAAGATAGCTAAACGCTCTACGGGCTTTCAGGTAGTAACTTTACCGGTTGCCACCTGAAAGCCGCAGGGCATGATACAAGAAATGATTTTTCATTCGGTTAGTGATGGGTTCGACATCCCGCATGTTGCCCTTAACCGGTTTTGTTCATGCAACACCAAAACTTGTCAGACAATGGAGTAACACATGTCCAGACGGCTACGTAGAACCAAAATCGTTACCACTTTAGGCCCGGCTACCGATCGCGATAATAATCTGGAGAAAGTTATCGCCGCCGGGGCTAACGTTGTGCGGATGAATTTCTCTCACGGCTCACCGGAAGATCACCAAATCCGCGCCAATAAAGTCCGCGAGATCGCCGCCAAACTGGGTCGCCATGTGGCAATTCTCGGCGACTTACAGGGCCCAAAAATCCGGGTGTCCACCTTTAAAGAAGGCAAAGTATTCCTCAGCATTGGTGATAAATTCCTGCTGGATGCCAACCTCGGCAAAGGCGAAGGCGATAAAGAAAAAGTCGGTATCGACTATAAAGGCCTGCCTGCCGACGTCGTACCAGGGGACATTCTGCTGCTGGACGACGGCCGCGTGCAGTTAAAAGTCCTGGAAGTTCAGGGCATGAAAGTCTTCACCGAGGTCACCGTCGGTGGCCCGCTGTCCAACAATAAAGGCATCAACAAACTGGGCGGTGGGTTATCAGCCGAAGCCCTGACCGAGAAAGACAAAGCGGACATTCTGACCGCGGCGAAAATTGGCGTTGATTACCTGGCGGTCTCTTTCCCGCGCTGCGGCGAAGATCTGCACTATGCCCGTCGCCTGGCCCGGGATGCAGGCTGTGACGCCAAAATCGTTGCCAAAGTAGAGCGTGCAGAAGCGGTCAGCTGCGATGAAGCGATGGACGATATTATCCTCGCCTCTGACGTGGTGATGGTTGCCCGTGGTGACCTCGGGGTTGAAATTGGCGATCCGGAACTGGTGGGTATTCAGAAAACCCTGATCCGTCGCGCCCGTCGCCTGAACCGTGCGGTGATCACCGCGACCCAGATGATGGAGTCGATGATAACCAACCCGATGCCGACCCGCGCAGAAGTCATGGACGTGGCTAACGCCGTGCTGGATGGTACCGACGCGGTGATGCTGTCTGCTGAAACGGCGGCCGGTCAGTACCCGTCAGAAACAGTGGCCGCCATGGCCCGTGTCTGTCTGGGTGCCGAAAAAATCCCCAGCATCAACGTATCGAAACACCGCCTTGATGTGCAGTTCGATAACGTAGAAGAGGCGGTTGCCATGTCGGCGATGTATGCCGCCAACCACCTCAAAGGGGTGACCGCCATCATTACCATGACCGAGTCTGGCCGTACCGCGCTGATGACTTCCCGTATCAGCCCCGGGCTGCCAATCTTCGCCATGTCCCGCCACGAACGCACCCTGAACCTGACGGCGCTGTACCGTGGGGTAACGCCGGTCTATTTTGACGGTGATGATGACGGCCTGGCCGCAGCCCATAACGCGGTTAATCTGCTGCGCGATAAAGGCTATCTGATGACCGGCGATCTGGTTATCGTTACCCAGGGTGATGTCATGGGTACCATTGGTACCACCAATACGACCCGTATCATGACGGTGGAATAATACCGCGGTCTGTTACCGGCACAGCAAAAAGGGCGCATGTTGAACATGCGCCCTTTTTTATACTGCCGCATCCGCCGGTTAGCGGTAGAGATCCTTGCGTTTATAAGGCTGGATCTCCCCAGGCTTACGGGTTTTCAGCAATTTCAGGATCCAGGTGTATTGTTCCGGGTGGGGCCGGACAAAAACCTCCACCTCTTCGTTCATTCGCCGGGCAATGGTGTTGTCGTCCGCGTCCAGCAAATCATCCATTGGCGGGCGGACATAAATTGCCAGCCGGTGGGTGCGGGCGTCATAGACCGGAAACAGCGGAACCACCCGGGCGCGACACACTTTCATCAGCCGGCCAATGGCCGGTAACGTGGCTTTATAAGTGGCAAAAAAGTCCACGAACTCGCTGTGTTCTGCCCCGTGATCCTGATCGGGCAGATAGTAGCCCCAGTAGCCTTTACGCACCGAACTAATAAACGGTTTAATACCGTCATTGCGGGCATGTAGCTGGCCGCCAAACCGGCGACGCACCGTATTCCACACATAGTCCAGCAACTGATTGCTCTGGTTGTGAAACATGGCGGACATCTTTTGACCACTGGCCGCCATCAGCATCGCCGGGATATCCACCCCCCAGCCGTGGGGCACCAGAAAGATAACGTTCTCACCGTTACGCTGCATGGCATCAATAATCTCTTTGCCGTGCCAGTCAACTTTCGCCAGTACCGTGGCCGGGCCGCGCATCGCCAGCTCCGCCATCAGGCTCATGGCCTGGGGCGCAGTAGCAAACATCTCATCAATAATCTCTTCCCGATACGCCTCGGTCAGTTCAGGAAAGCAATACAGCAGATTAATTTGCGCCCGGCGGCGGGCATTTTTTGCCAGCCGCCCGGCAATACGGCCAATCTTGCCCAGAATCGGGTCCCTGAAAGCGGCGGGCGTCAATGCCAGACCGGCAAATGCCGCGATCCCCAGCCAGGAGCCCCAATATTTGGGGTGGAAAAACGCACGCTCAAACTGCGGGATAAATTCGATGTTGGATTTTTTTTCTTGTGCCATGCTTATTCCCGGCTTGCGCCGATCAATCCTTTATTTATTTCAGCATCTAGGTTCAGCTGATTTTTTGCGACCACCTGAGGGCTATTTTAGCGGCAGGCGGGCCGGCAGACAAAAATAAAAGCCGGTGCAAGGGCACCGGCTTTTACAGAGTCAGACGATTCCTGCCTGTCAGTTAAGGGTCAACTGCGGCACCACCTGGGAAACCTGCGCCAGATAATCGCGACGATCGCTCCCGGCCAGCCCTTCGCTGCGCGGCAATTTCGCCGTCAGCGGGTTAACCGCCTGCTGGTTGATCCACACTTCATAGTGCAGGTGGGGGCCCGTAGAACGCCCGGTGTTGCCCGACAGCGCAATACGCTCGCCGCGCTTCACCTTCTGCCCCGGTTTCACCAGCAGCTTTTTCAGATGCATATAGCGCGTGGTATAACTGCGGCCGTGGCGAATAGCCACATAGTTCCCGGCCGCACCGCTGCGCTTCGCCATCACCACCTCACCGTCACCAACCGCCAGCACCGGCGTGCCCTGCGGCATGGCAAAATCCACCCCGCGATGGGGCGCCACGCGGCCGGTAACCGGGTTCAGACGGCGCGGGTTAAAACTGGACGATACCCGAAACTGTTTTACCGTCGGGAAGCGCATAAAGCCTTTTGCCAGCCCGGACCCGTTGCGATCGTAGAATTTGCCGTCTTCGGCGCGGATCGCATAATAATCTTTACCTGCGGCGCGTAACCGCACCCCCAGCAGCTGGCTCTGTTCGCGTTTGCCGTCGAGGATTTCCCGGGACATCAACACCGCGAACTGGTCATCTTTGCGCAGTTTGCGGAAATCCATCTGCCACTGCATCGCCTTTATCACCGCACTCACCTCATTGCTGGTGAGGCCGACGCTACGGGCGCTGGCCACAAAGTTACTGCCCACCCGGCCATTGAGCACATGGTTTACCCAATCGCCCTGCTGGGTTTCACGGTCCACTTTAAAACCGCTGGTCGTGCGCTGGTAGGTACGGGTTTCGCGGCGGGACATCTCCCAGGTCAGTTGCTGTAAATCCCCGTCGTTGTTCAGGGTCCAGGTCAGCTGCTGGCCGATTTTAAGGTTCCGCAGATCTTTGTCGGCATTAGCCAGCTGGCTGATATCGCCGATATCGATACCGTACTGGTTAAGAATACTGCTGAGCGTATCGCCGCTGGAGACCACATAGTCATGGCCGGTGTCGGCCCCGGTGGACTTATCATCCAGCCCATCCTGCGGCAGGGTGTCGTCGCCGTCATCGGTGTCGGCGGTCTGATCGATGGGTTCACTGGCATCGGGCAGCAGGGTCCGCGTTTCGTGGACGTCGCGCTCAATAGCGCGGACCAGCGGGGTGCTGTCCGGATGGTAAACATAAGGCCGCCATACTGCGACGGCCAACGTAAGAACTGAAAGGGACCCCAGCATCACACGGTGGGGTCTTGGCAAATTATTAAACGCCAGGGCGACAGCGCGGGCTATCTGTTGCACGTATTCACTTCCTCGTTATTCTCCTTTCAGGCAACGTTGATACTGGTCCGCCAATTGGGTCAGGAACTGCATATAACTCTCTTTACCGGGTTTAATTGCAGTCCCTAACGGATCAAGGGTTCCCATGCGCACATTGGTCCCCCTGGCGACAGCATCAATAACCGCTGGCCTGAACTGCGGTTCAGCAAAAACACAGACTGCTTTTTGCTCAACCAACTGTGTCCTGATTTCATGTAAACGCTGAGCACCGGGCTGAATAACCGGGTTCACGGTAAAGTGTCCAAGAGACGTCAATCCGTAGTGTTCTTCATAATAGCCGTAGGCGTCATGAAAAACGAAATACCCCTTTCCTTTCAACGGTGCCAGCGCTGTTTTGATCTGCTGATCAGTGGTTGCTAATTCTGCCTCAAAAGCATGCAGATTCGCGTCAAGTTTGGCCTTATTTTGCGGCATAAGTTCCACTAATTTATCGTGGATTGCAACCGCCGACAGGCGGGCCATAGGGGGTGACATCCAGATGTGCATATTGTATTCACCATGATGGTGATCTTCGTCACGATTTTCTGTACCATGGTCATGGTCGTGATGATCATGGTCGTCATCATCACTGCCTTTTCTTAATAGTGGTTTAATCGCCGGAAGTGCGGCCAGTGAAAGCTGTTTACTCGCCGGCATCTGGCCGACGGATTTGGTCATAAAGCTTTCCATTTCCGGGCCGACCCATACCACTAAAGTAGCGTCCTGTAAGCGTTTTACATCAGACGGCCGCAATGCATAATCATGCTCAGAGGCGCCGTCCGGCAGCAGTATTTGGGTGTCCGTTACCCCATCGGTAATCGCCGATGCAATGAACCCCAATGGCTTAATTGAGGTTAATACGGCGGCCTGTGCAGCGAAGGAAGCGCTCATCAGCAAGACTGCGCTGGCCGTAGCGTAAAGAAACGTATTTTTCTGTGTCATAATGCGAAATAATCCCCGGTAATATGTAGGCGCTGTGATATTATAACATTCGCCTACTCTTTCAAGCCTATAAATGTAAATGACTAATCTGGTTACCCTGGAAAAAGTGTCGGTCTCCTTCGGGCAGCGACGCGTCCTTGCTGATATCTCACTTACCCTGCAACCGGGCCGTATTCTGACCCTGCTGGGGCCAAACGGGGCCGGGAAATCCACCCTGGTACGGATTGTGCTTGGGCTGATTAAGCCGGATGCCGGGGTAATCACCCGCGATCCGAAACTGCGTATCGGCTATGTGCCGCAAAAGCTGCATCTTGATGTCACCCTCCCCCTGACTGTGTCACGTTTTCTGCGCCTGCGCCCCGGGGTGAAAAAGGCCGATATTCTGCCGGCCCTGAAGCGAGTACAGGCAGCACACCTGATGGATGCCCCCATGCAAAAACTGTCCGGCGGGGAAAACCAGCGGGTATTGCTGGCCCGGGCGTTACTGAACCAGCCGCAGTTACTGGTGCTGGATGAACCCACCCAGGGGGTCGATGTTAACGGCCAACTGGCGCTCTACGATCTGATTAACCAATTACGTAACGAGCTTAATTGCGGCGTGCTGATGGTGTCCCACGATCTGCATCTGGTCATGGCCAAGACAGACGATGTGCTGTGCCTTAACCACCATATTTGCTGTTCCGGTACCCCTGAGGTGGTCTCCACCCATCCCGAGTTCCAGGCCATGTTCGGCCTGCGCGGTGCGGAACAGCTCGGTATTTACCGGCATAACCACAACCATCGTCACGATTTACGTGGCCGTATCGTGCTGCGCAGAGGTACCGGGACCCATGATTGAATTACTGTTACCCGGCTGGCTGGCCGGGATGTTACTGGCCTGTGCCGCCGGGCCGCTGGGCTCGTTTGTGGTCTGGCGGCGGATGTCTTATTTCGGTGATACCCTGTCCCACGCCTCATTACTGGGGGTGGCCTTCGGGTTACTGCTGAATGTTAACCCGTTCTGGACGGTGATTGCCGTCACCCTGTTGCTGGCTACCGGGCTGGTCTGGCTGGAAAAACGCCCCCATTTAGCCATTGATACCCTGCTGGGGATTTTCGCCCACAGCGCCTTGTCCCTTGGCCTGGTCGTGGTGAGCCTGATGTCGGGTATCCGGGTAGATCTGATGGCGTATCTGTTCGGGGATTTGCTGTCCGTTACTCCGCAGGATCTGTGGGGGATTGGTGTTGGTGTGGTTATCGTCCTGGCGGTGCTGGGCTGGCAGTGGCGCAACTTGCTGGCCATGACCATCAGTGCCGACCTGGCCTTTGTGGACGGCGTGAAATTGCAGCGCGTTAAACTGCTACTGATGCTGGTGACCGCGCTGACTATCGGGGTGGCAATGAAGTTTGTCGGCGCGCTGATTATTACCTCATTGTTGATTATCCCGGCCGCCACCGCCCGCCGTTTTGCCCGCACCCCGGAGCAAATGGCCGGTATCGCCGTGATTATCGGTATGATTGCCGTCAGCGGCGGGATGACGTTCTCCGCCTTCTACGACACCCCGGCAGGCCCGTCCGTGGTGCTGGCGGCAGCGGTACTGTTTATTATCAGTATGGCCCGCAAACAGCCGGTGTAATGCCAGCGCTGAAGGCCAAAAAACCGCCAGATGGCGGTTTTTTTTATGGTGCATCCACGCGGGGTTACTCCCCGCTACCCGGGGGGATAATACCAAAGTGCTGCCAGGCCCTCGGGGTGGCCATACGCCCGCGCGGCGTGCGCTGCAAAAAACCCTGCTGGATCAGGAACGGCTCCAGCACATCTTCGATGGTCTCCCGCTCTTCGCCAATGGCGGCGGCCAGGTTATCCAGCCCGACCGGGCCCCCCATAAACTTATCCAGCACCGCCAGAAGCAGTTTACGGTCCATATAGTCGAAGCCCTCGACATCCACATTCAGCATATCCAGCGCCTGGGCGGCGACATCGGCAGAAATCTCGCCGTTGTAGCGTACTTCGGCAAAATCCCGCACCCGGCGCAACAGACGGTTGGCAATACGCGGCGTTCCCCGGGCGCGCTTAGCCACTTCCAGCGCGCCGGCCTCGTCCATGGTCAGCCCCAGGCAACTGGCGCTACGCCCGACGATATGCTGTAAATCCGCCACCTGGTAAAACTCGAGCCGCTGCACAATGCCGAAGCGGTCCCGCAGCGGCGACGTTAACGAGCCGGCCCGGGTGGTGGCGCCAATCAGGGTAAACGGCGGCAGATCGATTTTAATTGAGCGGGCCGCGGGCCCTTCCCCAATCATAATATCCAGCTGGTAATCTTCCATTGCCGGATACAGCACCTCTTCCACCACCGGCGATAACCGGTGGATCTCATCAATAAACAACACATCGTGAGGTTCAAGATTGGTAAGCATTGCCGCCAGATCGCCGGCCTTTTCCAGTACCGGGCCAGACGTGGTGCGCAGGTTGACCCCCATTTCATTGGCAACAATATTGGCAAGGGTAGTCTTCCCCAGCCCCGGGGGGCCAAAGATCAGTAAATGGTCCAGCGCATCACCACGCAGCTTCGCCGCCTGGATAAATATTTCCATCTGGGAGCGGACATGGGGCTGCCCAACGTATTCACTGAGCAGTTTCGGGCGAATAGCCCGGTCCGCAACATCCTCTACCGTTAAGGTATCCGCGGAGACCAGACGGTCTGTTTCTATCATCCTTTACCTCACAACGCCGCGCGCAATGCGTCGCGGATTAGGGTTTCACTGTCTGCATCCGGCCGGGCAATTTTGCTGACCATCCGGCTGGCTTCCTGAGGTTTATACCCCAGCGACACCAGCGCAGCAACTGCCTCGGCTTCGGCATCGTCCGCCACGCCGCTGGCGGGGGATGTCAGCACCAGATCGGCCGCCGGCGTAAACAGATCGCCATGCATCCCTTTAAAGCGGTCTTTCATCTCAACCACCAGCCGTTCCGCGGTTTTTTTACCGATCCCCGGTAATTTCACCAGTGAGGCCGGCTCTTCGCGTTCCACCGCATTAACAAATTGCTGAGCCGACATACCGGACAGGATAGCCAGCGCCAGTTTTGGCCCGACACCGTTAACTTTGATAAGCTCGCGGAACAGTGTGCGTTCCTGCTTGCTGCTAAAACCGAACAGCAGCTGCGCATCTTCACGCACCACAAAGTGAGTGAACACCGTGGCCTCTTTGCCCAGCGCCGGTAGCTCATAGAAACAAGTCATCGGCATATGAATTTCATAGCCTACGCCACCCGCTTCCAGCAATACCAGAGGGGGCTGTTTCTCAATGACGATACCTCTTAAGCGACCTATCACGTTATGTTCCTGTATTCGGTTCTTGATGAATTGCCTATGATATAAAAAAGGCTGGATGTTTATCCAGCCTTAATTACTTTAACCGGCCCCGGGCGAGATTGAGCCGGGACTCACTCATCTGGATAGCATTCTGGCTGATATGGCAGTGGGTAATCGCGATGGCCAGCGCATCCGCCGCATCTGCCTGAGGATTAGCAGGCAGCTTGAGCAAGGTACGCACCATATGCTGTACCTGGCTTTTCTCCGCGCTACCAATGCCCACCACCGTTTGTTTCACCTGGCGGGCGGCGTATTCAAACACCGGCAATTCCTGATTCACGGCGGCAACAATCGCCGCGCCGCGCGCCTGGCCCAGCTTGAGGGCTGAGTCAGCATTTTTGGCCATAAAGACCTGCTCAATGGCAAAATAATCAGGCTGAAACTGGGTAATAATTTCTGACACCCCGGCATAAATCAGTTTTAAGCGCGAGGGTAAATCCACTACCTGAGTACGAATACAGCCACTGCCCAGATAGGTTAGCTGCCGGCCAGTCTGGCGGATCACGCCATAACCGGTAATCCGCGATCCCGGGTCAATACCGAGTATGATCGCCATATTACATCCTGTCGTTAAATAAGAAGGCTGCTCGCCCAAAAGCGTGCAGCCCACATTAACGCATTAATCCCCCGCTGACGCAGGTGATATTGTCGTTATATTCGGATCAATCCAGCATTGCTGCGATTTCGTCAGAAATTTCACCGTTATGGTAAACTTCCTGCACGTCGTCACAATCTTCCAGCATATCGATCATCCGCATCAGTTTCGGTGCGGTTTCCGCATCCATATCCGCTTTGGTTGACGGGATCATGGCGACTTCAGCGCTTTCCGCGACCAGGCCGGTGGCATCCAGTTTATCTTTCACTTTGCCCAGTTCTTCCCAGGCAGTGTACACGTCAACAGCACCGTCATCGTAGTTAACGATATCTTCAGCACCGGCATCCAGGGCTGCTTCCATGACGGCATCTTCGTCAACGCCCGGCGCGTAGGAGATAACCCCTTTCTTGCTGAACAGATAAGCCACAGAACCATCAGTGCCGAGGTTGCCGCCGCATTTGGTGAAGGCGTGACGCACTTCAGCTACGGTACGGTTACGGTTATCGCTCAGGCACTCAATCATCACGGCGGTACCGCCAGGGCCGTACCCTTCGTAGATGATGGTTTCCATGTTCGCATCATCATCGCCACCCACACCGCGGGCAATGGCGCGGTTCAGGGTATCGCGCGTCATGTTGTTAGACAGCGCTTTATCCACCGCGGCGCGCAGACGCGGGTTAGCGTCCGCATCACCACCGCCCAGACGGGCAGCGGTGACCAGCTCGCGAATGATTTTAGTGAAAATTTTACCGCGCTTGGCATCCTGCGCCGCTTTACGGTGTCTCGTGTTGGCCCATTTACTATGACCTGCCATAAATATCTCCAAAAGCGCCTGTATCAGGCGACATCAATTACAAACTCTTCAATCGCCTGCCGGTTGCTCCACGATTTGGTTAATGCGGCGGCCTCCGCTGCATTAGCCCAATACCAGGCAAGATGTTCACTGATCTCAATCTGGCGTTCGTGAGGGAGCGCAAGACAGAACCAATATTCGGTATTACGCACCACACCCGGCGCATAGCGATGACGAAAATGAGTAAAAATTTCAAACTCTACGCAGCGCTGGCAGTCAACTAAGGGTAATTGCTCAGCGGCAATATCAATAGCAACCTCTTCCTTTACTTCGCGCTGCGCAGCCTGCAGGGCGCTTTCACCTGCCTCCAGGCTGCCGGTAACCGACTGCCAGAAATCAGGATCATCGCGCCGCTGCAACATCAGCACCCGCTTCGTGTCCCGGGCAAAAATCACCACCAGTACCGAAACGGGTTGCTTCCAGGCCATGTCTGTTATTCGCCTTTCTTCACAACGGCGATACCCAGCTCATTTAGCGCAACCGGATTAGCTAAACTTGGCGCATCGGTCAGCAGACACGCGGCAGCCGTGGTTTTCGGGAACGCAATAACGTCACGAATGTTTTCGGTGCCGGTCAGCAGCATGGTGACACGGTCCAGACCGAACGCCAGGCCAGCGTGTGGCGGAGTACCGTATTTCAGCGCATCCAGCAGGAAGCCGAATTTTTCGCGCTGTTCCTGTTCGTTAATCCCGAGGATTTCGAACACGGTCTGCTGCATCGCATTGTTATGAATACGCACTGAACCACCACCCACTTCATAGCCATTAATGACCATGTCGTACGCGTTAGCAATGGCGGTTTCCGGCTGTGCTTTCAGCTGTTCCGGGGACATATCGCGCGGTGAGGTGAACGGATGGTGCATGGCAGTCAGGCCACCTTCGCCATCTTCCTCGAACATCGGGAAGTCAATCACCCACATCGGCGCCCATTTGGCGTCGTCGGTCAGGCCCAGATCTTTACCCAGCTTCAGGCGCAGAGCACCCATCGCATCGGAAACGATCCGGCCTTTATCCGCACCGAAGAAGATAATATCGCCATCCTGGGCCGCAGTACGGGACAGGATCTGTTCCACTATCTCCGCCGTCAGGAATTTAGCCACTGGGCTGTTGATCCCTTCCAGGCCATTGGCGCGTTCGTTGACCTTCATGTAGGCCAGACCTTTGGCGCCATAAATTTCAACAAATTTACCGTATTCATCAATCTGTTTACGGCTCAGCTGGGCACCGCCCGGTACACGCAGTGCCGCAACACGGCCCTTCGCATCATTGGCCGGGCCGGAGAAGACTTTAAACTCAACGTCTTTCAGCAAATCGGCAATATCAACCAGTTCCATCGGGTTACGCAGATCCGGTTTATCAGAACCGTAACGGCGATCCGCTTCAGCGAAGGTCATCACCGGGAATTTGCCCAGATCAACACCTTTAATTTCCATCCACAAACCGCGGATCATCTCTTCCATGATCTCACGCACCTGGGCGGCGGTCATGAAGGAGGTCTCAACGTCTATCTGGGTAAATTCAGGTTGGCGGTCAGCGCGTAAGTCTTCATCGCGGAAGCACTTCACTATCTGATAGTAGCGATCGAACCCGGACATCATCAGCAGTTGTTTAAACAGCTGAGGGGACTGCGGCAGCGCGTAAAATTTACCTTTGTTCACGCGGCTCGGCACCAGGTAATCGCGGGCACCCTCTGGGGTTGCCTTGGTCAGCATCGGGGTTTCAATATCCAGAAAACCGTGGCGGTCCATAAAATGGCGCACAAAAGCAGTAATTTTCGCCCGGGTTTTCAGTCGCTGGGCCATTTCCGGACGACGCAGGTCCAGATAACGGTATTTCAGGCGCGCTTCTTCGGTATTGACATGGTTAGAGTCAATCGGCAGCGGCTCAGAACGGTTGATGATGTTCAGATCGGTCGCGAAGACTTCGACTTCACCGGTGGCCATATCACGATTGATGTTTTTTTCGTCACGGGCACGTACAGTGCCGGTTACCTGAATACAAAACTCATTACGCAGCTCTGAGGCAAACTTGAAAACATCCTGACGATCCGGGTCAAAAAAGACCTGAACGATGCCTTCACGGTCCCGCATATCAATGAAAACAAGACTACCCAGATCGCGACGACGGTTGACCCAACCACACAGAGTCACTTGTTGCCCTACATGGGACAGATTGAGCTGCCCACAGTATTGTGTACGCATGAGATATCCCTTAGCCAGCCGCTGGCTGCACAACTCTGTTGCTACAGAGGGCCTTACCGCGGCTGCACTGAATGTCACAACAAATTAAAAAGGGGCTTATCATACTGGAAATTCCACGTTGAGATAAGTCCGCCCTTACCCTTACTGCGCGTTTGCTGCGCATCAGGGGGTAATTATTCTCACAAAAACTAACAAAAATTGTAAACGCTTCTAATGCTATTCCCGTTTAAGGTGTAATTAACAGGTCGTTAAGACAAACTTTTGTTTCGGAGTTTTTATGTTAGCACTGAATCCCGCCACCTCAGCCCTGGTTATCATTGATTTGCAAGAGGGGATCCTGCCTTTTGCCAAAGGCCCCCACAGCGCCGAACAGGTGGTTAGCCAGGCGGCATTGCTGGCGGAAAAATTCCGCAGCCTGCACGCCCCGGTGGTGATGGTGCGCGTGGGCTGGTCCCCGGATTATGCCGAGGCACTAAAACAGCCCACCGATATGACCGCCCCTGCGGCCCCGCTCCCCGCCGAGTGGTGGCACTACCCGGTGGCGCTGGGTAAAAGAGACAGCGATATCGAAGTCACCAAACGCCAGTGGGGGGCATTTTACGGCACCGATTTAGAGCTTCAGTTACGCCGCCGGGGTATTGACACCATCGTGCTGTGCGGGATCTCAACCAATATCGGGGTGGAATCCACCGCCCGTGATGCCTGGGAACGGGGGTTCGCGCTGGTATTTGCCGAAGACGCCTGCAGTGCCGCAAGTGCCGAACAGCACCAGAGCAGCATCAGCAATATTTTCCCGCGCATTGGCCGGGTGCGCCGTTGCGCTGAGATCCTCGCCGCACTGTGAGTCTGTTTATTGGCCTGCCCCAGTGGTCGCACCCCAAATGGGGGCGCCTGGGGATCACCTCGCTGGAAGATTATGCCCGCCACTTTAACTGTGTGGAGGGCAATACCACGCTGTACGCGCTGCCGTCACCGGAGGTGGTACAGCGCTGGTATCAACAGACCCACGATAATTTCCGCTTTTGCTTTAAATTCCCGGCCACCATTTCCCATCAGGCGGCCCTGCGCCACTGTGATGATCTGACCTGCGAATTTTTTACCCGTCTGGCCCCGCTGGCGTCCCGCACCGGCCAATACTGGCTCCAGCTACCGGCCACCTTCGGCCCGGAGGACCTCCCGGCCCTGTGGCAATTTCTTGACGGCCTGCCCGGGGCGTTTCGCTACGGTGTTGAGGTCCGCCATCCGTCCTTTTTTGCCAAAGGGGACGCCGAACAGGCCCTGAACCGCGGGCTGCATCAGCACCAGATTAACCGGGTAATCCTCGACAGCAGGCCAGTGCATCTTGCCCGCCCCGACAGTGAAGCCCTGCGTGAGGCTCAGCGTAAAAAACCCCGCCTGCCGGTGCATGCCATCGCCACCGCCGATCAGCCGATGGTGCGCTTTATCGGCAGCGACGATATGGCCAGCAATCAGGCGCTGTTTGCGGTTTGGCTGGAAAAACTCGGGCAGTGGTACCAGAACGGCTCCCCCTGGTTGTTTTTACATACCCCGGATATTGCCCAGGCGCCGGCGCTGGTGCGCACCTTATGGCCCGCGTTACAGCAGCGCTTCCCCGATATTGGCCCCCTGCCGGCGATTCCTCAGCAGGATCAACTGTTCTAATTGTTCACCGCCGCTACCTGATACCGGGCGTTATCCATCGTCATACAGGCGACAGCGTGCGGGGGAGCGGCTATGATGTGCAGGCAAAGAATCAGGTTTACACGGAGTGAATATGGTAAGCGCGCTTTATGCCGTGCTGGGTGCCCTGTTGCTGATAAAGTTCTCCTTTGATGTGGTGCGCCTGCGTATGCAATATCACGTCTCCTATGGCGACGGTGGCTTTACTGAATTACAAAGCGCCATTCGTATCCACGGCAATGCGGTGGAATATATCCCCGTTGGGCTACTGTTATTATTACTGATGGAAATGGACGGTGCCGAAACATGGATGGTCCATGTTTGCGGTCTATTACTGACTGCCGGACGCCTGATGCATTATTATGGCTTTCACCACCGCCTGATACGCTGGCGGCGCTCCGGAATGAGCGCCACCTGGGCTGCACTGCTGCTAATGGTACTGTCAAATCTCTGGTATATGCCGTGGGAGTTGGTTTTCAGTCTCCATTAACGCACAATACTCCACTTTCGTTATTCCCGGATTTTAGGTTTTATGTCGAACCGCGATATGCTTTTCTCCGCCCCGATTGACAAACTGGGGGACTGGACTTTTGATGAACGAGTAGCCGAAGTCTTCCCGGATATGATCCAGCGCTCTGTCCCTGGTTACTCCAATATTATTTCGATGATCGGCATGCTGGCCGAGCGTTTTGTCACCCCGGACAGCCAGGTGTATGACCTCGGTTGCTCCCTGGGGGCCGCCACCCTGTCGGTACGGCGCAATATTCAGCAACCCGGCTGTAAGATTATCGCCGTGGATAACTCACCGGCGATGGTGGAACGCTGCCGCCGCCATGTTACCGCCTTCAAAGCCCAGACCCCGGTTGAGGTACAGGAAGATGACATCCGCCGGGTCACCATCGAAAACGCCTCGCTGGTGGTGCTCAACTTTACCCTGCAATTCCTCGAACCCGCCGAGCGCCAGCAAGTGCTGAATAACGTCTACCAGGGGCTGAACCCCGGTGGCGCCCTGGTGTTATCGGAGAAGTTCAGTTTTGAAGACGCCGAAGTAGGTGAGCTGCTGTTTAATATGCATCATGATTTTAAGCGGGCCAACGGCTACAGCGAGCTGGAAATCAGCCAGAAACGCAGCATGCTGGAGAATGTCATGCTGACTGACTCGGTAGAAACCCATAAAAAACGGCTGCGTCAGGCGGGGTTCACCCACAGCGAACTGTGGTTCCAGTGTTTTAACTTCGGTTCCCTGGTGGCCATCAAAGCAGGTTCACCGTCATGATCGACTTTGGTAAATTTTATCAGCAGATTGCCACCGGCCCCCTCGCCCACTGGCTGGAAACGCTGCCCGCCCAGGTGGGTAGCTGGCAGCGGGACGCCCTTCACGGGCAATTTAAGCAGTGGATGCGCAGTGTCAGCTTCCTGCCGGAGATAACCCCTGCCCGCCTTGATATACTGAACGGGGTACAGGCAGAAGCGGCCACGCCGCTGAGCGAGGGACAAAAAACCGGGATTGAAAAGCTGCTGCGCAACCTGATGCCCTGGCGCAAAGGGCCGTTTGATCTCTATGGCATTCATATTGATACCGAATGGCGCTCCGACCTTAAATGGGATCGGGTGCTGCCCCATATCAGCCCGCTGGCGGGCCGTACCATTCTTGATGTTGGCTGCGGCAGTGGTTATCACCTGTGGCGCATGGTGGGTGCCGGTGCCAGCCTGGCGGTAGGTATTGATCCAACCCAGCTTTTTTTATGCCAGTTCGAAGCAGTGCGTAAGCTGCTGGGGGATGACCAGCGCGCCCATGTTCTGCCGCTGGGTATCGAACAGCTCCCGCCACTCAACGCCTTTGACACCGTGTTCTCGATGGGGGTCCTGTATCACCGCCGCTCTCCCCTCGATCATTTATGGCAGCTAAAAGATCAACTGGTTAAAGACGGCGAGCTGGTACTGGAAACGCTGGTGGTGGACGGTGACGAAAATACCGTGCTGGTACCGGGGGATCGTTATGCCCAGATGCGTAATGTCTATTTTATCCCCTCCGCCCTGGCGCTGAAAAAGTGGCTGGAGAAATGCGGCTTTGTGGATGTGCGTATCGCCGACCAGTGTTACACCACCCAACAAGAGCAGCGCCGGACAACCTGGATGACCTCGGAATCGCTTGGGGACTTTCTCGACCCGGCAGACGCCACCAAAACCATTGAAGGCTACCCCGCCCCATTACGCGCGGTGTTAATTGCCCGTAAGCCATAAAAAAAATGCCGCTCAGCAGGGAAACTGGCGGCAAATGGCATTTACTTCATTGACTACCTCTTGGGTGAGTGAATTACACCATACCCTTTGTCATGTTTCGTCTGGCGGATATAAATAATTATTAAATTTCCAGTCAGTTTATTTTTCCCGGCCACGCTGGATTACGCCTTTAAGGGTATTATTGATTAACGATGTCGCGACAGTTACATTATTACTGTGCGAAACAGATAATATAAATACACCATCCTGTAGTTGTTCACGTTAACCGGGCAACGTATTACCAGACAGCGTACCCCCCGTGGTTTTTAATGGAGAAAACAACCTAACTCAATGTATTTACTGTAATTACAATAAAAATAATGCTGTTAGCCACCTGATACCCTCCGCACGCCACCATCACCCTGAGCCAATAAACACCCCACGCCACATCAGGCGGAAATATTATATCGCCACCACAGACCATCGCTGACACCCGGACATCCACAACCGTCTGGATGATATTATTCACCTTTTATTGCTATCGCTACGTTATTATTCGCACGGCCAGTCAGACAGTAGTTAACTGTCCGGGGTAATACCCGCGCACAGCGTTATTAGTTATCCGTTATTCCCTTACGCCGGGCCAGTAACCGACAGATAAAAAGAACCCCGACAAGAAAGGCCGGGGTCTGGTACATGCAAACATCACATTGGGCGACATGATGCGCGGCAAAAAGCGTCATCCCGCGAGGGCGTTTTTCAGCGCCGCTACTGTTTTCGCACTGACACAATAGCGACTATATTCATCATTACCGGGACCCGATGACATGGACACCCCGGCTTTGCGATAGCGCATCGGTGAATTCACCTGATGCCCGGCAGAGCTGTGCACCTCCTGCAAGCCTGCCTCGCGAAACAACCGGACATTATCAGGGCGTACTCCCGCACCGGCCATAATGATTGGAGCACGGGAACAGGCATTTAGTTCCCTGAGAAGTGAAACTCCTTGTACTGCGCTGGCCTGCTGGCCAGAGGTTAAAATGCGCGCAACACCTAAATCTGTAAGTTGTTCAAGGGCATAAAACGGATCCGCGCACATATCAAAAGCGCGGTGAAATGTGACAGCCATCCCATTACTGGCGGCGATTATTTGTGCCATCCGCGCCATATCAACCTGGCCATCCTCATCCAGCACCCCCACCACCAGCCCCGGAAAGCCAAGATCGCGCAGCCAGGCCACGTCAGCCAGCATGGTCTGAAACTCTGCGCCGGTGTAGCAAAAATCACCGCCCCGGGGGCGCACTATCGGGTGCACCGGGATAGTCACCTGTTGCCGCACGGCCTGGAGTAAGCCCGCCGACGGGGTCAGCCCGCCTTCTGCCGGGGCGCTGCACAGTTCCAGCCGGTCCGCCCCCGCCTGCTGTGCCGTTAGCGCACTATCCAGTCCATAACAGCAAATTTCCAGTAATGGCACTACTTTCTCCTTAATTTTCAGACAGTCTGTCGTCGCTTATCGCCACCGTGATAAGCTGAAAAACCATTTTCCAGGACCCCGTATCATGACATTCAATTTTGATGAAAGGATCGAGCGTCGTCACAGCGACAGTGTTAAATGGAATAAATACCCCGCAGATGTCCTGCCGATGTGGGTTGCCGATATGGACTTCCGCTCTGCCCCCTGCATTATTAACGCCCTTAACCAGCGGGTGAATCATGGCGTGTTTGGTTATACCGGACACCCGCAACCGTTTATTGAGCAGATAGTCCACTGGCTCGCCAGCCAGTATCAATGGCACATTCGCCCAGAGTGGCTGGTGATTATTCCCGGGGTGGTCCCGGGCTTAAACCTCGCGCTCCGGGCATTTACCGGCCCGGAACAGCAGAGCATTGCCCCGGCGGTTATCTACCCGCCGTTTCATAAAGCAGCCCGTCTGGCGGCGCGCCGGCAGCGGCATGCGCCGCTACGCCTCCGGGAGGGACGCTGGCAACTCGATCTCCCGGCCCTGACCGCCGACATGGATGGCTCAGAAAAACTGCTATTGCTCTGCAACCCGCAAAACCCCGGGGGCACCGTCTACCGCAAAGCAGAACTGGAGGCACACCTCGCCTTTGCCCGGGAGCACGATCTCATTGTCTGCTCCGACGAGATCCACTGTGATCTGATCCTCGACCCGGCTGCACGCCACATCCCGTTTGCCACCCTGAGTGAAGACGCCGCCCAGTGCTCGATTACGCTAATGTCACCGTCAAAAACCTGGAATATTGCCGGTCTGGGTGCCTCATTTGCGGTGATCCCCAATCCTGAGCTGCGGCGCCGCTTTGTGGCGACCGGGAACGGTATCCTGCCCCATGTGGATCTGCTGGCGCTGACCGCCGCCACCGCCGCCCTGCAAAACGGCGGCCCCTGGCGCGAGGCGCTGCTCGGCTACCTGCGCCACAACCGGGACCGGCTGGCAGAGGCGGTTAGCACATTACCGGGGTTAAAAATGGTGGCCCCTCAGGCCACCTATCTGGCCTGGGTGGATGCCAGCGGTCTGGGGGTGGATAACCCCACCCGCTGGTTTGCGGCGCGCGGGCTGGGGTTCTCCCCGGGTGAAGATTTTGGCGCCCCGCAATTTGTACGCATCAACTTTGGCTGCCCGGCCAGCACCCTGGAGGAAGCGATTACCCGGCTCAGACAGGCACTGGTGGGTTAGCCGCGTTGCTTACCGGGCTTCACGGCCCGGGATGTCACTCAGGGAGCCTCTTGTTCGCTGGCCACGACGGCTTCAATGCTCCACGGGTGGAACTTAATGGTCACCCTGCCGTTGGTAACCGCCAGTGTCGGGTTGGGTAAGCGCTCTTTTTCGCCCCGGGGGGCGCTGGTTTTTAAAGCGATTCCCGGGGTTGCCAGCCCCCGATCGCCCAACAGGGCCACTGCTCTGGCATTCAG
Organism: Shimwellia pseudoproteus; assembly: GCF_016415625.1. Lineage (GTDB taxonomy): Bacteria > Pseudomonadota > Gammaproteobacteria > Enterobacterales > Enterobacteriaceae > Shimwellia > Shimwellia pseudoproteus. The sequence goes on along the minus strand of NZ_WBXP01000004.1, from coordinate 55,517 downwards.
GGTTTCCGGGGGGCCGGGCAGGACAATTTCCACATGTTCCCAGCCCTCATGGGGGTAGCGTTTTTCCCCGGGCCAGGGCAATTCGACAACCTTAATATTCCAGTGGCCGACCGTCACCGGCGTCGTCAGTTTAAACAGGCAGATAGGCCGGCCGTTGATGATATTCTCAGACAACAAGGTGGCACACTGGGCAAACCCCTGCCGCCAGCGCTCTGCGGTGGTATTTTGGTGGCAGCGTAGTGAAATATGGTCCGCCGTCAGGGGCGTTACATCGAGTTGCAGCGTTGCGGCCAGTTGCTGAAGTTCAGCAATAAATCGCGGTAAATCCCCGGCAATATCCGCCAGTTGCTCAATATCATACCAGTGGGCCATGGTCGCCTCCGGGTTAAGAAAACGGCTAATCTACCGCAGTTATTTGCCCCTCGCCAGTTCCGGGTATAACCGTGGTGCCTGCCGATGCTGACGCTCCCGGTGAAATACAGTATAATCGCCATAATTTTATCAATAATATGCCTGCCGTTCGGTAGTCTGAGCGGCGTTTATAAAAGTAAGGTAAGCCGTGAATATTCAGGTTCTTCTCTCAGAAAAAGTCAGTCAGGCACTGATTGCCGCAGGTGCGCCTGCGGATTGCGAACCGCAGGTTCGTCAGTCAGCAAAAGTTCAGTTCGGCGATTATCAGGCCAATGGCGTGATGGCTATCGCGAAAAAACTGGGCGTGCCACCGCGACAATTCGCTGAGCAGGTGATAAACCACCTGGATCTGTCTGGGATCGCCAGTAAAACTGAAATTGCCGGGCCTGGATTTATTAATATCTTCCTCGATCCTGCATTCCTGGCAGGTAATATTGATGACGCCGTGAAAGGCGACCGCGCCGGGATAGCTCCTGTTGCTCACCCGCAAACCGTGGTGGTGGACTACTCTGCCCCTAACGTGGCGAAAGAGATGCACGTCGGCCACCTGCGCTCCACCATCATTGGTGATGCCGCCGTCCGTACCCTGGAATTCCTTGGCCACCGCGTTATCCGCGCCAACCATCTCGGCGACTGGGGCACCCAGTTCGGGATGCTGATCGCATTGCTGGAAAAACAGCAGCAGGAAAACTCCGCGGACATGGGGCTGTCTGACCTGGAAGCCTTCTACCGCGAAGCGAAAAAAGCCTACGACGAAGACGAAGAATTCGCCAAACGCGCCCGTGGGTATGTGGTTAAACTGCAGGGTGGTGACGAATACTGCCTGAAAATGTGGCGCATGCTGGTGGACATCACCATGGCCCAGAACCAGGCCACCTATAAACGTCTGAACGTCACCCTGACCGAAGACGACATTATGGGTGAAAGCCTGTACAACCCGATGCTGCCGACGATTGTCGCCGACCTGAAAGCAAAAGGCCTGGCAACGGAAAGTGAAGGCGCCACCGTGGTGTTCCTCGACGAGTTTAAAAACAAAGAAGGCGAACCGATGGGCGTTATCGTCCAGAAGAAAGACGGTGGCTATCTCTACACCACGACGGATATCGCCTGCGCCAAATACCGCTACGAGAAACTGCACGCCGACCGGATGCTGTACTACATTGACTCCCGTCAGCACCAGCACCTGATGATGGCGTGGACCATCGTGCGCAAAGCCGGTTATGTGCCGGATTCGGTACCGATGGAGCACCATATGTTCGGTATGATGCTGGGCAAAGACGGCAAGCCGTTCAAAACCCGTGCCGGTGGGACAGTCAAACTGTCCGACCTGCTCGACGAAGCCCTGGATCGCGCCCAGCGCCTGGTGGCCGGGAAGAACCCGGATATGGACGCAGACGAGCTGAAAAAACTGGCTAACGCTGTCGGGATCGGCTCCGTAAAATATGCCGATCTGTCCAAGAACCGTACCACTGATTACGTGTTCGACTGGGATAATATGCTGGCCTTCGAAGGTAACACCGCGCCGTATATGCAGTATGCCTATACCCGTGTGCTGTCAGTGTTCCGCAAAGCCGGGATCGATGAAAGCGCCCTGAGCGCCCCGGTGGTGCTCAATGACGACCGCGAAGCGTTACTTGCCGCCCGCCTGTTGCAGTTTGAAGAAACCCTCACCGTGGTAGCCCGTGACGGTACCCCGCACGTGATGTGTTCCTACCTGTACGATCTGGCCGGGCTGTTCTCCAGCTTCTATGAACATTGCCCGATCCTCAATGCCGACAGCGACAACGTGCGCCAGAGCCGCCTGAAGCTGGCCCTGCTCACCGCGAAAACGCTGAAACTGGGCCTGGATACCCTGGGTATCGAAACCATCGAACGGATGTAATGTTCGTTAACCCTGTCGGGTTCATCGCCCGCCCTCAGTGCGCTGAGGGCGGGCTTTTTTTGGTCATCGCTCCCGGCTTAGCCGTTCAGTACCCGGTTACAGATAGGTGCGCAGATACTCGGTCAGGCAGAGGATCGCCATCGCCTGGCCGTAAGGCATCGAGGTGAGCGGGATCTGCCGGTAAAATTCCAGATCCTGCCCCATTCCGGTGCCGAATGAGGTTTGCAGCAGCTCCCCCTCCGGGGAGACATTGCGCACAATGCCCTGAATGGCTTTTTCCGCCACCGCCGCATAGTGCTTGCCGATATAACGCATCCGCACCGCCTTGAGGATGCCGTAGGCAAAGCCTGCGGTTGCCGACGCCTCCAGATAGGAGTCAGGATCATCCAGCAGGGTATGCCATAACCCGCTGTCATCCTGACATGTGGCCAGCGCCGCCACCTGGCTCTCCAGCACCTGAATCAGGTAACGGCGTACCGCACTGTGTTCCGGCAGATCAACCAGCTCCAGAAAATCCGGGATAACCATGGTCAGCCAGCTATTTCCCCTGGCCCAGCGGGCTTGGGCAAAATTATGCTGGCCGTCAAAACTCCAGCCGTGGAACCACAGCCCGGTTTTGCGATCCATCAGGTACTGGACATGCATCAGGAACTGGTAGGTGGCCTCTTCCACATAGTCCGGCCGATTGAGCAATTTGCCAATCCGGGTCAGCGGCAGTACGGTCATCATCAGGGTATCATCCCACATTTGCTGGTGGTTCTCTTCCGCCAGAGTAATGTGCTGCATACCGCCGTGGTCAGTGCGCGGCATGTCGTGCATCGCCCACTCCGCCCAGCTCTCCAGCCACGGTAGCCAGGCCGGGTTACCGGTCTCTGCATAGCGGTTGGCAAGGGTCAGAAACGGGGCCATGGTATTAACATTTTTGGTGGTGGCCCCTTCTGCAAACCGGTCCGCAAACCAGTTATCAATAATGGCGCGCATTTTTTCATCGCCGGTCTGGCTCATATACTGCCAGATCCCGTACAGCCCCACCCCGTGGGTCCACTCCCAGCCGGCCCAGCCTTTGGTGTCGATCACCCGGCCATCATCCAGGCGCAGTAAAAATTGGCCGCTATTGTCGTGAATATTAATCAGATTATCGGTTATCTTATGGATCATGGCTTTCAGCTCATCGCGGGCAATAAAACGCGTTGGCTGGCGCAATAACGGGCTGTGTTTAACGGGATAAATAATCATCGAATTAACCTCTGCTCAATGTCGACTTCATGGCTGACGGTGCGGCAAGTTTTGGTGCGGCCGCTTTATTACGGTTGAGATAACCAATATTGTTATTCCCCCACAGATTGTCGTAAGGCATGCCGGCCAGCATCTCAACGGTGGCGCGGGCTTCCGGGGTAATAGATTCAGGGGTGGCGCGCCCGGCAGTGCGCATTTTGGCGGTTTCTTCACGCAGCACGCTGTGGGTTTGCAAATTCAGTTTGAACTTCAGTGAGATAAAGAACCCGACGGCCAGTACCGCAACGGTGCCAACACTCAGGATCATCAGAATGGTATGGGCCACTGCCGGGGGCTGCTCACTCTGGCCGCTGACAAAACCAGAGAGCTGCATCACAATCCCCACCAGCATCACCGCCCCGGCCTGGGAGGCTTTACGCGTCAGCGTCATGATCCCGGCAAAGATCCCTTCCCGGCGCTGGCCGGTTATCACTTCATCGACATCGGCAATATAGGTGTAGGTATTCCACGGCACGTAGTTGATCCCCCCACGGCCCAGCCCTGCCAGAGCAGACACCAGTACCAGCAGCGACATCACATCACTCAGACCCGCATACCAGAGCACGGCGTAAGAGAGTGAGCTCAGGCCAAATAACACCACCACCATACGGTAAGAGGGCGCGGGCCCGAATCGGATACATAGCGGGATCATGGCAATCACCGAGATAAACTGCAGGATTGCCATGGTGCCCAGCAGGCTGGAGGCCACAGTCGCGCTCTGCATCAGCACAAAAACCACGTAGTAGGTAAACACCGCATTAAACACGTCCTGGGCAATATAGCCCCCGAGGTACATCCCCAGATGCTGGCGGAAAATTTTGATCCGCAGGGTGGATGCCAGCTCAACGTTAAGGCGTTTCAGGCTCTGTTTCAGGGTCAGCCCTTTGCGTTCTTCCTCGGCCCGCAGTTGGGCCTCGGTCCACGCTTCCCGGGGGCGTTCCCAGGTGTAAATCCAGACCAGCGACAGCACCAGCGCACACATGGTTGAGAACACCAGGCTGGCGTAGAAAAACGAATCGGGATTGTCTTTGCCGAAATAACTCAGCAAAATCCCCGGCAGGAACGCCGCAAGGATTGCCGAGAGCTGGGCCAGGGCAATACGGGCGCCAGAAAATTTAGTTTTCTCTTTGAAATCATCGGTCATTTCCGGGACCAGGGTTTCATAGGGCACCAGGATCATGGTGTAGACCACATCAAACACCAGATAGGTCAATAAGTAGTACCAGTAGTGCATCTCCCCGACCCACATCAGGCTGTAACTGAAGACACAGGGAATGCCCAGCAGGATAAAGAACTTCCGCCGGCCAAATTTACGCCCCAGCCAGGTCGAGCCAAAATTATCAGTCAGGAACCCCATCAGCGGGCTGACAACCGCATCCAGTACCCTTGCCATGGCAAAAATAAAGGTTGCCTCAATGGGGGTAAGCCCACAGAACGTTGTATAGAAATAGAGTAACCAGGCGGCGGTAAGCGCCGTGGTTCCGGCACCAAGAAAATCCCCTGAGCCATAGGCAAGATAATTAATCAGGCCTGGCTTGCGTGCTGTTGTTGTCATTTGCGTAACCCCGTAGCGTTAGGTGAGCACATCCGCGCTTCCGTTCAGGGAATGCGCCGGGCTTTACGGGTAAAGTAAAATCACCGGCGATGAGAAACCTTTTTCTCTCTGCCAGACTCCCCCCGCTGATGGCAGAAATACAAAGAGACTCTGGACTGATGTCACCGATCTATAAAACGATGGTTTATAATTATCAAAAGCCGCATTCATATTTGCGACAGCCTCGATAAAAATGGCAGCAGATACACGATGTTGCATTACCTGATGTTAACAACTTGATGATAGAGAGTGCCCCGGGGGATGTTGCGCAACGCCCCGGTTGACCACCGCAATGCGACACCCAGCGCCTTCAGTTACGCCATAGCGATAACCGCCTGTCCGGTATGCTTCTGATTGCGATACCGGCGGTTGGTCCCGTATGATGGCGCCCGGGCAATTAAGTGAGAAAACAGATGGTTTGGCTGGCACTGGCCACCCTGGTGGTGGTATTTATCGTTGGTTTCCGCGTGCTGACATCGGGGCCACGGCGGGCGGTACGCCGCATCACTGAGCGGCTGGCGATTCAGCCGGTGGTGGTTGAATCAATGGTCGATCAGATGGGCCACACCGCGGGCGGGGAATTTATGCGCTACCTGGCGCGCCCGAATGAAGTGCATCTGCAAAATGCGGTGCAGGTATTACTGATTTGGCAGGTTGTTATTATCGACAGCAGCGAGCTGACGCTCCAGCACTGGCTGCGGCTGTTGCGCAAAGCCCGGCTGGCCACCCCGCTTACCGACGGGCATATCCGCCTGGCAATGGGCTTTCTGCGCGAGCTGGAGCCGGATATCGGGGAATTGAAACACTTTCAGGCCCGTTATAATGCACAATTCACCCCGGATGCCGGGCTGACCTGGTTACACTGATAACGGCACGCGTCCCTTGTGACCTCTCCTGGCGGCACTGGGGCGCCGCACCATGTCCACACCCTGCCCGCAATTGGACGTTACCGGGCATCTTTTCCCCCTGTGATTATATGGCAGATAATATTCCCCGTTGACCGGGGATTATTATCACGGCCACAAAGTAAATAATTTGTTATTAAAAATCATTATCTCACCACGCCAAATATCAGACGTTTGTTTTCTAAACAAAATAAATAAAATATAAAAAAAGGTTGTATCTGATGGCACTTTAATACAATTTATATAACGAATAAAAATACGCCACATAATAATACATTCACGCTGGCGTCCCGGTATCCATTCCAGTTTCAGGCAAGATAGGCTTTTGGTAACGTGTCAAACTCAAATAAGCTCACTTTATACATCATACTGTTCATGGTCGCGGGGATCGTTACCGGGGCGCTTATCCATCAACTGTCATCCCCGGAGACGATAACCGCGTGGTCAGATAATATCACCCTGCTCACCGATATATTCTTACGGCTAATTAAGATGGTTATCGCCCCGCTGGTCTTTTGTACCCTCACCGTGGGCATTATGCGTCTGGGGGAAACCTCAACCATCGGGCGGATTGGCGGCAAGGCCATGTTGTGGTTTGTCTCCTCCTCGATTATCTCCATTTTGGTGGGATTACTGGTTGTCAGCCTCGAAGGCCCGGGCCGTGGCCTGAACCTGACCGTGCCCGCGGGCGAGGTGCAAACCGGTCTGGCGGTCAGCGGGATGACCCTGAAAGCGTTTATTACCCATACCATTCCTACCAGCATCGTCGGCGCAATGGCCGATAACGAAATCCTGCAAATCGTCGTCTTCGCGATGTTCTTCGGTATTGCCGGGGCGTCACTGGGGCAAAAATTTAACGCGCCGCTGGTGGCCGCTCTGGATGTGGTCTCCCACATTATGCTTAAAGTCACCGGCTATGTGATGTACGTTGCCCCGCTGGCTATTTTTGCGGCGATCTCGTCGGTTATTGCTACCCAGGGGCTGGGGATCCTCGCCAATTACGCTTCATTTATTGGCGGCTATTATGTTGCTATCCTGCTGAGCTGCATCGTGATGCTGGCGGCGGGCTATGTGGTGCTCAAAAAAGACGTTTACCGCCTGCTGATAATGTTAAAAGATCCGGTGATCGTCGCCTTTACCACCAGCAGTTCGGAAGCGGCCTACCCGAAAACCCTCGACCAGCTGGAGCGCTTCGGCTGCTCGCGAAATATCGCGGCGTTTGTCCTGCCCATCGGTTACTCCTTTAACCTGGTCGGCTCGATGGTCTATTGCTCTTTCGCCTCGATGTTTATTGCCCAGGCCTACAATATCCACCTCAGCGGCAGCGAAATCGCGGTACTGATGATAACCCTGATGCTGGCATCGAAAGGGATTGCCGGGGTGCCGCGCTCGGCGCTGGTTGTGCTGGCAGCCACCATTCCGGGCTTCCACATTCCGGTGGCCGGTATTTTACTGCTGATGGGGATTGACCACTTCCTCGATATGGGCCGCTCGGGCATTAATGTGCTCGGTAACGGTATCGCCACCGCCATGTTGTCGAAAAACGAAGGCGAGCTGGAAGCCAGCGCGCAAACCGACGAGCAGGGCGTTGCGGAACATATCGGCGCCTGATAGCCTGCTTGCTATACCGTGTCACCACCGGGCTGAGTATTCTCAGCCCGGTTTCATTTTGGCCCCGCCGCTGCCGGGGGTTATCCCGTGAGAGTAAAACGATGACCGAACATCAGGAGATCCTGCCCGCCACGACGTCACGCGCCACGCTGGCGGGCCTGCTGGCCGTCCTCTTGTGGAGCACGTCCGTTGGGCTGCTGCGCAGCATCAGCGAGGCCTTTGGCCCCACCGGCGGTGCCGCACTGGTGTACAGCGTGAGCGCCGTGCTGTTATGCCTCAGCCGCGGTATTCCCCGGCCGGGCCGCCTGCCGCGCCGCTACCTGATCGTGGGCGGGATATTGTTTGTCGGTTATGAGATAAGCCTCGCGCTGGCGATTGGCCTCGCCCATAGCCGCAGCCAGTCCCTGGAGCTGGGTATGATCAACTACCTGTGGCCGGGGCTCACTATCCTGCTGGCCCTGGTGATTAACCAGCAGCGCAGCAGCCTCTGGCTATGGCCGGGGCTGGCGCTTTCTGTCCTCGGGGTGTTCCAGGTGATGCGCGGGGGCAGCCCGTGGTCATTCAGCGCGCTGTGGCACAACATGCAGGACAACCCACTCGCTTACGGTCTGGCGTTCAGTGCCGCGCTGGTCTGGGCACTCTACTGCAATCTGACCCACCGCTGGAGCAACGGCGAGAACGGGGTCAGTCTGTTTTTTTGCGCAACGGCGCTGGTGCTGTGGGGGAAATACCTGTTCACCGCACAACCGCCGCTGCATTTTAGCCCGGGGCCAACCCTGGAGCTGGCCTTTATGGGGGCCTCCACGGCGCTGGCCTATTCCGCCTGGAACCACGGGATCCAGCACGGCAATATGGCGGTACTGGCGGCAGCGTCCTATTTTACCCCGGTACTATCCGCCCTGCTGGCCAGCCTGTGGCTGGGGCTCTCGCCCGGCTGGCCTTTCTGGCAGGGAGTGGCAATGGTGGTGGGTGGATCGCTGTTATGCAGCTACGCCACCCGGGGGCGTTAATCTCCACGCTGGCGGCTGTGGCCGTCACCAGACGGCAAAATACGCATGATCGGCTGCGGCCACTGCCCACCGGTCGCCCATAGCCGCATGGCCTCAATGTCCGGGGCCATATATCTGTCTTTATCCAGCCACGGGACCCGCTGGCGAATGGCGGCCAGCACATTTTCCAGCAGTGGCGTACTGCGCAGCGGGCGATGAAAATGGATCCCCTGGGCGGCCGCCATCGCCTCAATACCAACAATAGTGGCGCTGTTAAAACACATCGCCCCTAACCGCCGGGCGGCCCCTGCGGCCATAGAGACATGATCTTCCTGGTTGGCAGAGGTCGGCAGGCTGTCCACACTCCCCGGGTGCGCCAGGGACTTATTCTCCGACGCCAGCGCCGCCGCCGTGACCTGAGCAATCATAAAGCCGGAGTTCAGCCCCCCTTCATTAATCAGAAACGGCGGTAAACCGGAGAGCTGCGCATCCAGCAGTAAGGCGATGCGCCGTTCAGAAATCGCGCCAATCTCCGCCACGGCCAGGGCGATAATATCCGCGGCAAACGCCACGGGCTCCGCGTGGAAATTCCCCCCGGAGAGCACAATCCCGTCCTCACTGAACACCAGCGGATTATCCGACGCGGCGTTAGCTTCAATGGCCAGCACCCGGGCGGCATAGCATAAATTATCCAGACAGGCCCCCATCACCTGGGGAACACAGCGAATTGAATAGGGATCCTGCACCCGGGAGCATGCCTGGTGGGAGGCAACAATCGGGCTGCCGTTCAGCAGGCCACGCAGCGCCCCGGCAACGGCAATTTGCCCCACCTGGCCCCGGGCCTCATGAATACGGCGATCCAGCGGTTTTACCGAGCCTTTAATCGCCTCACTGGAGAGTGCGCCGGCCACCAGCCCGGCGGCGAAGATATTTTCTGCCTCAAACAATCCGCGCAGCGCCAGCGCCGTAGAGACCTGGGTGCCGTTAAGCAATGCCAGCCCCTCTTTAGGGCCGAGGGTCAGGGGCGCAATCCCGGCCCGCTCCAGCCCCTCACTGGCGGGGTAGTGTTCCCCCTGCATAATGACGCTACCTTCACCAATCAGCACCAGCGCCATATGCGCCAGCGGCGCCAGGTCCCCGGAAGCCCCGACTGAGCCTTTCTCCGGGATAAGCGGCAGCACACCGGCATTAAATAACGCCAGTAAATGTTCGATAACCACCGGGCGCACCCCGGAACACCCCCGGCCGAGGCTGATAATTTTTATCGCCAGCACCAGCCTGACCACCGCATCGGGCAGGGGTTCTCCCACCCCACAGCTGTGCGATAAAATTAAGTTACGTTGTAACGCCTCAAGTTGATGATGCGGGATAGCGGTTTGGGCCAGGCGGCCAAAGCCGGTATTAATGCCGTAGACGGTTTCCCCGCTATCGACGATATTGACCACGGTGGCGCACGCGTCCATGGCCTGTTCCCAGGCATCATCCGACAACGAGAGCCGTACCCCACCCTGATAAATAGTCCGCAGGGTTGCAAGGTCCACCTGGCCGGGGGCCAGTTCACATAACGGGGCTGACTGGGGCATAAAGACATCCTGTTGTTAATCAATTATTGGTATAGACTTGTCTATACAAATTAATCTATCAGTGCCATTTTGCCACCTACCCGGCTATTTTTCCGCGCCGGATCTCATTTTCCCGGGGCGGCGATGCCCCCGGAATCGCCATTATTAACCACCATCTGGCTCACAGTTCCCTGGCCTGGGCCGCCGCAGATTCATAATTCATGCTAATCTTAGCCATAGGCTTGTTAATAACATTATTGCAACCAGATACCAACCAAATATCAACCAGGCTTTGGATCAAGCCTGCCACTGTTACAGTGAGTGTGACTTTTCAGGGAGTGATACAGATGCGCGCATTTGAGTTTTCCCAGGGGAGCCTTCCCCTGCTGATCATCGTTCCACATATCGGCACCCAGCTAACCCCCGATGTTTCCGCCGCGCTGATCCCACAGGCGCGGGCCTTACCGGATACCGACTGGCATCAGGATAAACTGTGGCAATTTGCCCGGGCCGCCGGGGCCAGTATTCTGATGGCCAATTATTCGCGTATGGTTATCGATGTGGACTGCCCGCCGCCGGGTAACCACCAGAACAGCGATCTCTGGCCGCAAACCTTGCAGGACGGCACACCGAGTTTTACCCCGGGCAAGGCCCCGACCATTAAAGATCGCGAGCAAGTCTTCGAGCAAATCTGGAAACCCTGGCATCAGCAGGTCAACAGTGAATTACAGCGGCTCAAACGCCAGTACGGCTATGCCCAGTTGCTGGATATCCAGGCGCTGTCGTCACGGCTGGTGACCAATAACGCCGACATCAACATACTGACCGGCAACGCAGAGCGCTGCCCGGCCGCCGTTCTGGAAGCGATCACCCGCGGGCTGGATAAGTACAAACAGCTGCGTTATGCGGTGGATGGCCCGTTCCGTGAGGGGTATGCGCTGCGGGCGGTGGCCCGGCCAGAGGAGGGTATCTGCGCCCTGCAAGTGATCATCGCCCAAAACTTGTATATGGATGAACATCCGCCTTACCGCTGGCTACCGGCCAAAGCACAACAGTTGCAGCCGGTACTAACCCAGTTGATTACCGGTTACCTGAACGGTGTCAGAGAGTGGGCGGCCTCACCCATTTCGCGCTGATAGCGAACCGGGCGCAGATCAAACAAAACCGCCGGTTCTGCCCATCATCTGCTGATGACGGGCAAGACCGGCGGTCTTATAGAAGCAAATTCCGTTAGCTAGTGTTATTCAGCGTCTGCTGCCGGCGCAGCATGGCCGCGTGCCGGGCGTTCGGTCAGGCGTTTTTCAAAATTAGCGTTAAACTGTTTTTTCTGTTCCGGTGTCAGGATGTTGTAAATTTTGTTCTGGGTTTCCATATGTGCCAGCATACGGGCTTTACCCTGCTCTGCCATTTTGTCTGCTGCAGCCTGCGCTTTAGCGCTGTCGAAACTGTCGCTGGCAATGATGTCATGCATCGCGCGGCGTTCATCTACTGACGGGCGCTGCATTTTGCCGTGCTCAGCTTTCATGATGTCGCGGATCTGGGTTTTCTGCGCGTCGGTCAGGTTCAGGTCTTTAAACATCATGTCGTGCATGCCGCCACGATGAGGGCCTTTCATATGGTGCCCGGCAGCGGTGTTAGCTGCTGGTGCAGCAGTGGTATCCGCAGCATGAGCCAGGTTTGCTGCGCCCAGAGCCAGAGTAGATGCTACAAAAATTGCAGTTAACTTACGCATTATCAGTATCCTTATATTTGGTTATTCAGCAGCACGTTCAGTATTATTTGGGGGACCGTGCCGTGTTGACGAAATTAATATTACGACTAATTAAGTCAATTAATCAATGCATCCGTAAAACAGTGAAAGGATAAAAAACATTTTCTAACCAATTATGGAGGAATAAAGAATAAATAGTGAATTTTTATTTTAAGATTATTACACTGCATTGATTACTAAGAGATTATGAAGAAGTATACTCCCCGGATATCATTTTCGATAGTCGTATCCAGGAATATTCTGTTTATTTATTAAATTTGCCGCTTAATTAACAGAAATGCGCCCTCAGAGGAATAATAACCATCGCGAAGCATCATTATTGACACTCTCCCCTGTCCACTGTGCTTATTATAGCGAACCGCAATGCAGAGTAAGCGGGCAGTGGCGCGCGTTTTCTGCTAACATCCAGCCACCTTCATCTGCAAAATTGGCGGCGAATATGAAATTTGTCTCTTTTAATATCAACGGACTGCGCGCACGTCCCCACCAGTTAGCTGCCATTGTCGAGCAGCACCAGCCGGACGTTATCGGCCTCCAGGAAACCAAAGTGCATGACGATATGTTTCCGCTGGAGGAGGTGGCAAAACTCGGCTACAACGTGTTCTACCACGGGCAAAAAGGCCACTACGGTGTCGCCTTACTTACCAAGGCGACACCGGTGTCGGTGCGCCGGGGCTTCCCGGACGATGGTGAAGATGCCCAGCGCCGCCTGATCATGGCGGAGATCCCTTCGGCGCTGGGGAATATTACGGTGATTAATGGTTACTTCCCCCAGGGGGAAAGCCGCGACCACCCGACCAAGTTCCCGGCCAAACAGGCGTTTTACCAGAGCCTGCAAGATTATCTGACCACCGCACTCACCCGGGAATCACCGGTACTGATTATGGGGGATATGAACATCAGCCCCAGCGATCTGGACATCGGCATCGGCGAAGAAAACCGCAAACGCTGGCTGCGCACCGGGAAGTGTTCCTTTTTACCGGAAGAGCGTGAGTGGATGGATCGCCTGCTTAACTGGGGCCTGGTGGACACCTACCGCCACGCTAACCCGCAAACTGCTGATCACTTCTCGTGGTTTGACTACCGCTCGAAAGGGTTCGACGATAACCGCGGGCTGCGAATAGATCTGCTGTTAGCCAGCCAGCCGCTGGCCAGCCGTTGTGTTGAAACCGGTATCGACTATCAGATCCGCGGAATGGAAAAACCCTCAGACCATGCTCCGGCCTGGGTGGTATTTGATCTCTGATTGTCGGGTACGCTGTTGATGAAAGGCCCACGCCGCTTTTTACTGTTTATGGTACTGGCCCTGGTGCTCTGTGGGTGGTGGCTACTGCCCCCCGGAGCACTTAGCCTCACATCCGTGCTGGCTTACCAGCAACACTTTACCCTGCTGGCGCAGCACGCCCCCTGGCAAACCGCGGGGGTATTTTTCGCGGTGTATATCCTGGCCACGGCGCTGTCATTTCCCGGGGCTACGGTACTCACCCTGCTTGCCGGGGCGCAATTTGGCCTGCTGTGGGGCACCCTGCTGATTTCATTTGCCTCCACCGCCGGGGCCACCCTGGCGATGTTAACCAGCCGCTATCTGCTGCGCGACCTGGTACAGCGCCGATTCAGTACCCGGCTGGCCCGCGTCAATCGGGGCATCGCCCGGGACGGCAGCTATTACCTGTTCGCCCTGCGCCTGATGCCGCTGTTCCCGTTCTTCCTGGTTAACCTGCTGATGGGCCTCACCCCCCTCTCACTCTGGCGTTACTGGTGGGTTAGCCAACTGGGGATGTTACCGGCCACGGTTATCTACCTGAATGCCGGGCATCAGCTCAGCCAGATACATCGCCTGCAGGATATTGTTTCGCCGGGCATGCTCCTGGCGCTGATACTTATCGGCCTGTTACCGCTGGCGGTGCGCGTTATTCGCCCGGCGCTGGCGAAAAGGTTTACGCACAGGAGCCCCCGTTGAAACGCCTCCCCCTGCCGTTCGCGTTATCGCTGATGGTCGCGCTGTTATTTTCCCTGACCGGCGCCGCACACCCGGCAGACTGGCAAACCACCCGCCAGCAGGCCAGCGGCCAGACCGTCTGGTTTAATGCCTGGGGCGGTGATAGCGCGGTGAATCGTTATCTCGACCAGGTGAGCGCCGAGATGAAGCGCCACTACAATATCACCCTTAATATTGTGCACATTGCCGATGCGGCAGACAGCGTAAAACGCATCGCCACTGAGACCGCCAGCGGCCGCCGCACAGATGGCGGCTCCGTCGACTTGCTGTGGGTTAACGGGGAGAATTTTTACACCCTCAAGCGCCAGGGGTTGCTGCTGGAGGGCTGGGCGCAACAGCTCCCCAACTGGCGCTATGTCAACACCGCGCTCCCGGTTCAGGAAGATTTTACCCACCCCACCGACGGGTCAGAGTCCCCCTGGGGCAGTGCCCAGTTGCTGTTTATTACTCGCCAGTCGTCCCCCCACCCCGGGGATAGCCAGGCGCTGCTGGATGCCGCCCGGGCTAACCCCGGGAAATTCAGCTACCCGCGGCCGCCGGATTTCACCGGCACGGCATTTCTTGAGCAACTGCTCAGCATGCTGACCCCGGATCCCCGGGCCCTGCGCCAGCCGCCGGACCCCGCCACCGTCGGCCAGGTCACCGCGCCGCTCTGGGCCTATCTGGATAAGCTCCACCCGCTGTTATGGCGCCAGGGGAAAGACTTCCCCGCCAACCCGGGCCAACTGGATCGCCTGTTCGCCCAGGGGGCGCTGATGATGTCGATGACCTTTAACCCGGCCCACGCCCGCCATCTGGTTCTGAGCAAACAGCTGCCCGCGGACAGCCAGACATTTGGCTTTCGGGGCGGGATGATAGGCAACGTGCATTTTGTCGCCATCCCGGCCAATGCCCGCGCTAAGGCCGCCGCCCAGGTGGTGGCTAACTATCTGCTATCCCCACCGGCCCAGGCCGCCAAAACCGACCCTGCGGTCTGGGGCGATCCCAGCGTGCTCGATGCGCAGAAGGTGCCCGCCCCCTGGGGTGAACGGCTCGCCCGTCATCAGCCAGAGGAACCAGTAGCCGTGCTCGGCGAACCGAATGCCGCCTGGGTACCACTGCTGGAGCAGGCATGGCTGCACCGCTACGGCACCCGCTAACCACCGGATTAAGCCTGCTGGCGGCCGGGATCATTGGCTTCCCGATACTGCCGGGGCTGTATAACTGCGTCCAGGCACTGGCCAGCCCCCCGGGCTGGGGGCTGCTGCTGGGCGAAGCGCAACTCCCCCGGGCTCTGGCCGCCACACTGATCTCCACCCTGGTGGCACTGGGCGGCGCGCTGTTACTGGTGTTGGTTATCGTGTCGGCCAGTTGGCCCGGCCCGCGCTGGCAGCGCCAGCTCCGGCAGTTACCCTGGCTGCTGGCGGTGCCGCACCTCGCCGTTGCCAGCGCCCTGTTGTTGCTGTTCAGCGACGGCGGCTGGCTAAGCCGGATCTGGCCGGCTTATCACAGCATCGCCGATCCCTGGGGGCTGGGGATGGGGCTGGTGCTGGCCCTGAAAGAGGGGGGATTTCTGCTCTGGGTCACGGCGGGCCTGATTGGCCGCGAAGAAGTCGCCCCCCGGATGATGGCCGCCCGGACCCTGGGTTACCGCCCCTGGCAGGCGGTGATACTGGCGGTGGTGCCGGGGTTACTGCCTGCCCTGGTGCCAACGCTGCTGGCCTCTGCGGCCTGGAGCCTCTCGGTGGTGGATGTCGCCCTTGTTATTGGCCCCGGCAACCCGCCGACCCTCGCCGTGCTTAGCTGGCAGTGGCTGAATGATGCTGACCCCGCGCGCCAGCAGGCCGGGTTACTGGTGGCGCTGCTGCTGGTATTGTTGCTGGCCGGGCTCAGCCTGCTGGGGTGGCTGCTGTGGCGGTTATTCTGCCGGTGCAGCACCCATCCTGGCGGTAAACGACGCCGCGATATCATCCCGGTTATCGGCCCACTGGGGGGCGGAATTATTACTAGCGTCACCTGGCTGGCGCTGGCCATTCTGGCGGTAACATCGCTGGTGGTGCCGTTTAGCGCCTCCCTGGCGGTGTCATTGACTGCCTGGCAGTGGCTGGACCTGCGCCCACTGTATAACACCCTGATCATCGGCCTGCTAAGTAGCGCTATCGGGGGGGTAGTCAGCCTGTTATGGCTGTACAGCGGGCTCAGCCGCGTTAGCCGCCTGCTGTGGCTGCCCCTGGTGCTGCCCGCCCTGCCGCTTATCAGCGGGCAATACCACACCCTGCTGGCTATCGGGCTGGATGGTCAACTGGCCGGGGTTATCTGGAGCCATCTGTTATGGGTGCTGCCCTGGATGCTGATGGTGCTGCAACCCGCCTGGCGCGCCATTGACCCCAGACTGGCGCTGACCGCCCGGACCCTGGGATGGGGTAGCGCCCGCCGTTTCTGGCGCCTGACGTTACCGCTGATGCTGCGCCCCCTGCTGACGGCCTTTGCTATCGGGTTCTCGGTCAGCGTCGCCCAATACCTCAGCACGCTGTATAACGGGGGCGGCCGGATCCCGACCCTGACCACCGAGGCGGTCGCCCTCAGCAGCGGTGGCGATGTCCAGCGCCAGTCCGGCCAGGCGCTTTTGCTGGCGCTGCTGCCGCTGGCACTATTTTTGTTATCCGCCGCCCTGCGCCGCTGGCAGGCCCGGCGCCGGCAAGGAGTTCTCTGATGTTGCAGGTTGCCCATCTGGCGCTCAACAACCACCGCCAGCCGCTGTTACAGGCGGTGAATTTCACTGTCGCCCCGGGGGAAGTATTAACCCTGATGGGGCCATCTGGCTGCGGAAAGTCCAGCCTGCTGCACTGGATGATCGGTGCGCTCCCACCGGGCATGACCGCACAAGGAGAGCTGTGGCTGGCGGGGGCCAGAATTGACCACCTGCCAACCACACAGCGCCGTTGCGGGATCCTGTTTCAGGCGCCGCTGTTATTCCCCCACCTCAGTGTTGGCGACAATTTACTGGTGGCCCTTCCGGCAGGGAGTGGTAACCCGCGCCAGCGTATCGCCCGGGCAGAAACCGCCCTGGCGCACGCCGGGCTGGGGGGATTTTTTCACCGCGATCCGGCCACCCTTTCCGGGGGACAATCCAGCCGGGTGAGCCTGTTACGCGCCCTGCTGGCAGAGCCCCGGGCACTGCTGCTGGATGAGCCGTTCTCACGGCTGGACAGCACCCTGCGCGCTGATTTTCGCCAGTGGGTCTTTTCCCGGGTGGCCGAACGCGCCATCCCGGTTATCCAGGTGACCCACGATGCCCAGGATATCCCCCCCGGCGGGCGGGCGCTCCAGATGGCCCAATGGGCCCCGGCTATGCGTTAGCGCAAAGTAACCCCGGGGAATTACCGGCACAATAGCGCCTCTTTTTTACTTACCTCCGGGTTACTCGATGAAACGTGTTTCTCAACTAACCACGCTGGCCCTCTCCCTGCTGCTGGGAAGTGGACTGGTCAGCCACGCCTGCGCGGCGGCCCCAGACCAGGCCACTCTGGCGCAAATCCAGCAGCAACGCGGGGCAATTATTGACACCCGCCCCAGCGCGTTTTTCAATGGCTGGCCCGCCCCCCAGGGGGCGACATCTGGCCATGAGCCCCAGGCCCTTAACTTGTCCGCCACCTGGCTGGACGCCATGAGCGACGATCAACTGGCGGCCTGGGCCCGGCAGCACCAGTTGATGCCGGACACCCCGATTGCCCTGTATGGTGACAGCGAGCAGGTAGCCGCGGTCCGCAAGCGGCTGCGCGGGATAAAGTTCACCCATCTGGTCCTATTGCAAGATGCGCTGCGTGACAATGCCCGTCTGCAGCGCTTAGCGCATTTTGAACAACTGGTTTACCCCCAGTGGCTGTTCGATCTGCAACACCACAAGCCGGTCATCGCCAAACCTCAGGGCGACTGGAAAGTGTTTGAGGCGGGCTGGGGAGCCCCGAAACGCTACTTGCTGAGCCATATCCCCGGGGCCGGTTATATTGACACCAACGAGGTAGAAAGCGAGCCGCTGTGGAATACCGTCTCCGCGCCGGCACTCAAGGCGATGCTGGCCAAACACGGTGTGCGCCATGACACCACGGTGATTTTGTATAGCCGCGATGTCTATGCCGCCGCCCGGGTTGCCCAGATAATGCTCTATGCCGGGGTGAGCGACGTGCGCTTGCTGGACGGCGGATGGCAAACCTGGTCTGCGGCGGATTTACCCGTCGAACGCGGCCTGCCGTCGCCCCAGCCACCCGCGGCGGACTTCGGGGTGACCATTCCGGCCCAGCCCCAGTTAATGCTCAATACTGAACAGGCCCGGGCGCTGCTGCACCGTAATGACGCCTCCCTGGTCAGCATCCGCTCCTGGCCGGAGTTTATCGGCACCACCAGCGGCTACAGCTATATCAAACCGAAAGGCGATATTGCCGGCGCGCGCTGGGGCCATGCGGGCAGTGATTCAACCCATATGGAAGATTTCCATAACCCGGATGGCACCATGCGCAGTGCCGGTGATATTGAAAGCATGTGGGCGGGCTGGCATATCCGGCCCGATCAGCAAGTGGCGTTTTATTGCGGCACCGGCTGGCGGGCGGCAGAAACCTTTATGTATGCCCGGGCCATGGGCTGGAAAAATATCGCCCTCTATGACGGCGGCTGGTATGAGTGGAGCAGTGATCCGCACAACCCGGTAGCCACCGGCCCGCGCACCCCGGACAGCACCCGCTAACCGCGCAGGGTCAACCATCACGGGGGCCAGCCCCCGTGATGTTAGCGCCGCGCCGCCTGTTTCAGGGCCTGGTAGCCCCCGGCGATGCGGGTCAGGGTGGTGAACCAGCACAGAGCCCCAAAAATCCACGCCAGCCAGGGAAAGAACGGCGGAAACAGCGCGCTGAGGATAAACACCAGGATTGTTTCGCTCCCCTCGGTCAGCCCCCCGAGGTAAAACAACGATTTATGGGGATAATCCGGGCAGGTTATCTGGTGTTTCGCCGCCAGGGCGGCAAACGCCAGAAAACTGCTGCCGGTACCGATAAAAGCAAACAGCAGCCAGGCGCCGGGTAACCCGTGGTGCAGCGGATCGGCGAGGATAAAGCCAAACGGCACCAGGGCGTAAAACAGAAAATCCAGTGTAATATCTAAAAACCCCCCGGCATCGGTTAAGCCACGCCGCCGGGCCAGCGCCCCGTCCAGGCCATCAAACAGCCGGTTGAGCACAATGGTCAGCACCGCCGCCGGATACCAGTGCAGCGCCAGAAACGGCAGGGTCAATACCCCAATAGCAAAACCAATCAGCGTTAGCCCATCGGGGCTGACCCCGGGCCGGTCAATGCGCGCCACCATCCCGTTAAGGAGCGGTTTCACCAGCGGATGCAGGCGACTATCTAACATCAGTATCCACCCCTTTTGCCGCACAAAGCCCCTGGGACGGGATCGCCAGCGCGCTGTTAAAGCGCGCCGACAGGTTCTGGAATGCGATAATCGCCGTGAGTTCGGTGATCGCCTGATCATTATAGTGCGCCTGCAAACGGGCCTTGAGCGCCGCGTCAATCTGTGGCGGGGTGGCGGTCATCGCCTCTGCATAGGCCAGCGCGGCTTGCTCGGCATCACTGAAGCCCCCGGCAGTCTGCCACTGGGCCACCTTCAGCAGTTTATCCTGCCCGCCCTGATGCCCGGCCAGCTTCAGGCTATTGGCATCAATGCAAAACGCACAGTGGCAGCGCTGGGAGACCCGGGTCATCACCAGCGCCCGGGTCAGCGGGGCGACCGGCGAGGCCCGGCGCTCAAGGTGGCCGACAAAGAGCCCCACCAGCCAGAACAGAAACGGGCTGCGCCCCCACCAGCGGGTGGGATTGAGCAACTGGCCATAATGTTTTTTCTGTAACGCCACCAGCGGGCGCAATGACGCGGGCAACGCCGTTAATGGCTTAACCCAGGGGGATTGTTGGCTCACCGAAGACTCCTGACTTTCGGTTATCGGAAGGCGGGGATAATATGTCATTTTTGGCTACTGAATATTGACAACCATGCTGAAAACGATTGATGTTGTCGCCGCGATTATAGTGATGGACGGCAAAATATTACTCGCCCGCCGCTCTGCCAGCAGCGATCAACCGGGGCTGTGGGAGTTTCCCGGCGGCAAAGTGGAACCCGGTGAAACCCAGCCCCAGGCCCTGCGCCGGGAGCTGGCCGAAGAGCTGGGGATCAGCGCATCCCCCAGTGAGTGGATTGCCAGCCACCGGCAGGCCGTCTCGGGGCGGATAATCCACCTGCACGCCTGGTGTGTGCCGCAGTTTAGCGGCAGCCTGCAACAGACCGCCAGCCACAGTGCCCTGGTGTGGTGCACCCCCGGGCAGGCCCGGGACTACCCCCTCGCCCCGGCGGATATTCCGCTGCTGGAGGCGTTTATCCGGCGCGATATCACCGGGTAAAACCCCCGGATTATCATCATTTTTTATGATGATCCCCCGCAGATAATTATTTTAGCGCAGCGCCATATTTCCCCTTGATGTACTTAGGGTTACGGGTGGTATAGTGCGGTGGCAAGCCAAAATTTAACACAACCATCATAATTACAACCGCATTACCATAAGAGGTTCTTATCGCTATGGATCAGTCTGTTTCGCTCTCTGCTTTTCTTGATAGGGTTCACGCCAGGGACCCGCACCAGCCGGAATTTGCTCAGGCCGTCCGGGAAGTGATGTCCACCCTGTGGCCCTTCCTCGAACAACACCCCCGTTACCGCCAGCTCTCACTGCTGGAGCGCCTGGTAGAGCCGGAGCGCGCCATTCAGTTTCGCGTGGTCTGGGTCGATGACCATAACCAGGTGCAGGTAAACCGCGCCTGGCGGGTGCAGTTCAACTCCGCCATTGGCCCTTATAAAGGCGGGATGCGCTTCCATCCGTCCGTTAACTTGTCTATCCTGAAATTCCTCGGGTTCGAACAAACCTTTAAAAATGCCCTGACCACTCTGCCAATGGGCGGCGGTAAAGGCGGCAGTGATTTTGATCCCAAAGGCAAAAGCGACGGTGAGGTAATGCGGTTTTGCCAGGCCCTGATGACCGAACTGTATCGCCACCTCGGCCCGGATACTGACGTCCCCGCCGGGGATATCGGGGTCGGCGGGCGCGAAGTGGGCTTTATGGCCGGGATGATGCGTAAGCTGTCTAACAACAGCGCCTGTGTCTTTACCGGGAAAGGGCTCTCCTTCGGCGGCAGTCTGATCCGCCCGGAAGCCACCGGCTACGGACTGGTGTACTTCACCCAGGCGATGCTGAAACGCCACGGGCTGGATTTTGAAGGGATGCGGGTGGCCGTGTCCGGCTCCGGCAATGTGGCCCAGTATGCCATTGAGAAAGCCATGGCCCTCGGCGCCCGGGTGGTGACCGCGTCTGACTCCAGCGGCACCGTGGTGGATGAAGCCGGTTTCACCACGGAAAAACTGGCCCGACTGTGCGAAATCAAAGCCAGCCGCGATGGCCGGGTCGCAGATTATGCCCGGGAGTTCGGCTTAGCCTATCTGGAAGGCCAGCAGCCCTGGGCGGTTCCGGTCGATATCGCCCTGCCCTGTGCCACCCAGAACGAACTGGATACCGACGCCGCCCGGGTGTTGATTGCCAACGGGGTGAAAGCGGTCGCGGAGGGGGCAAATATGCCGACCACCATTGACGCCACCACGCTGTTCCTCGATGCCGGGGTGCTGTTTGCGCCGGGTAAAGCGGCGAATGCCGGTGGGGTAGCCACGTCGGGGCTGGAAATGGCCCAGAACGCGGCGCGCCTGAGCTGGAAAGCGGAAAAAGTCGACGCCCGCCTGCACCATATTATGCTGGATATTCACCAGCACTGCGTCGAATACGGCGGCGAGCAGCAACAAACCAACTATGTTCAGGGGGCGAACATCGCCGGTTTTGTTAAGGTGGCGGATGCCATGATAGCCCAGGGGGTTATTTAAGCCCTCTGTCGCGTTAATCCCGGGGGTCTGACCCGCATAATTGCCCGGCCTGTGCCGGGCAATCACCGGCCCGCTAATCAGTTGCGGCGGGCTTTTTCCTCGTCTTTCGCCGCGGTGCCTTCTGCTCACTGCCCGCAGACACTACCACCTGGCGGAACTGCCGCACCGAGGTATTACGCGCCTGGCCAATCAGATCATGCAGCGTTGATTCCAGCGGCTGCATAAAATCCTGATAGCGGCACTGCTTTTCACTGATTTGGGTTAATACCGACTCCCAGTGGGCGGTCATATCCGGGCGGGTGGCCATCTCCGGCAAGGCGTGGATCAGGGCGCGCCCCGCCTCGGTGGCGTGGATATAGCGGCCTTTTTTCACCAGAAAGCTGCGCTTGAACAACAGCTCAATGATCCCGGCCCGGGTGGCCTCAGTGCCCAGCCCGTCAGTGGCGCGCAGGATCTTTTTCAGATCTTTATCCTGCACAAAGCGGGCAATCCCGGTCATGGCGGACAGCAGTGTCGCGTCGGTAAAGTGCCGGGGCGGCTGGGTCTGGCGTTCAACAACCTCGCCCTTCTCACACAATAAACTGTCCCCTTTGGCCACCACCGGCAGCGGGGTGCCGTCGTTCTCTTCATCGCGCTCTTTATTGCCCAGTAAGGTGCGCCATCCGGCCTCGGCCAGGAAACGCGCCTTGGCAATAAATTTGCCACCGGCAATGTCCAGATCGATAACGCATTTACGGAACACCGCATCCGGGCAGAACTGCATCAGATACTGGCGGGCCACCAGCTGGTAAATCTGGGACTCATGCTCCGTTAAGCGCACCTGGCCGGTGCGCGCGGTGGGAATGATGGCGTGGTGGGCATCCACTTTTTTATCGTCCCAGCAGCGGTTACGGCGATCGGCATCCACCACCGGCTGGGGCAGTAAATCCGCCGCATGTACCCCAATGGCGTTGAGTACCGCATGGCGCCCGGCGAAATGCTCTTCCGGCAGATAGCGGCTGTCGGAGCGCGGATAAGTGATAAGCTTATGGGTTTCGTAGAGCTTCTGGCAGATGTCCAGCACGTTCTGCGCACTCAGGCCGAACTTGCGCGCCGCTTCAATTTGCAGCGCGGAGAGCGAAAACGGCAGCGGCGCCGGTTCTGACTCGCGCTTATCGTTATAGGCGGTCACCGCGGCGGGCTGGCCGGCAATGCGCCTGACCACATGTTCCGCCAGGGCCCGGTTTAGCAGGCGCCCTTCTTCATCCTGATAAGGCTCACAGGACTCACTGGGCTGCCATACCGCCACGAAACGCTCGTCTGCGGGGGTGACAATATGGGCTTTGACCTCAAAAAAATCCCGGGGGACAAAGTTTTCAATCTCTTCATCCCGCCGCGCCACCAGCCCCAGTACCGGTGTTTGTACCCGGCCCACGGACAATACCCCCTGATAACCGGCATTCCGGCCAAGGATAGTCCAGGCCCGGGTCATATTGATCCCGTACAGCCAGTCCGCCCGGGCCCGGGCCAGGGCGGAAACACACAGCGGAATAAACTCGCTGTTGGCCCGCAGCCGGTCAATGGCCCGTTCCACGGCCTGGGGGTTGAGATCGTTTATCAGGCAGCGCTGGACCTGCTGGCGCTTCTCCGCCGGCAGGTGTAAATAGTCCAGCACCTCATCCACCAGCAGTTGCCCTTCGCGATCCGGGTCACCGGCGTGGATCACTTCACTGGCCTCATGGAGATAGCGCTTAATGACATTAAGCTGTTTGGTTACTGAAGCCCGGGGCTGAAGTTGCCATTTCTCGGGAATAATCGGTAAGTCCGCGAGGTTCCAGCGGGCAAAACGGCTATCGTAAGCATCCGGCTGGGCCTGCTCCAGCAGGTGACCGATGCACCAGGTCACCACCTGGCCGTTACCACATTCGATAAACCCATCCCCTTTGCGGTGGGGCTTAGGCAACACGTCGGCAATGGCCCTGGCCAGGCTCGGTTTTTCTGCAATAAACAACCGCATCAGATTATACTATCTCGATCATCGGCCGCCCGGCGCGGGCGTCACGCAGCTCACCAATGGCGGTCAGCGTGATGTCGTATTTTGCGGCTGCGGCCTGAACAGCGGCCTCCGCATCCGGGGTGACCGCCAGCAATAAGCCGCCGGAGGTTTGCGGATCGCACAGCAGATCGCGCCAGGCTTGCGGCATCTCCCCCATCAGGTAGCCATAGCTGGCAAAGTTACGCCCGCTGCCCCCGGGGACGGAGCCCTGGGCAATGTATTCCTCCACCCCGGGCAGTTTAGGCACATCCTGGTAGCGCACCAGCGCCTGGACACCGGCACCGCGGCAGACTTCACTCAAGTGCCCCAGCAACCCAAAGCCGGTGACGTCGGTCATCGCTTTGACCCCGTCGATGGCGGCAAAATCCGCCCCGGCCAGGTTCATCTGGCACATCACGCGGGTTGCCAGCCCCTGGTGTTCCGGGCGCAGCAGGGATTTTTTCTCGGCGGTGGTCAGGACACCAATGCCCAGCGGCTTGGTCAGGAACAGTTTGCAGCCCGCCTCGGCAGTGCTGTTTTTCTTAATTCGTTCGCTAGATACAACGCCGGTGACCGCCAGACCAAAAATGGGCTCCGGGGAGTCAATAGAGTGCCCGCCGGCCAGGGCAATCCCCGCCTGCTGGCAGGCGAAACGGCCGCCTTCAATTACCCGGCGGGCAATCTCCGGCGAGAGCACGTTAATCGGCCAGCCGAGGATAGCGATAGCCATGATAGGTTTACCGCCCATGGCAAAAATATCGCTGATGGCATTAGTGGCTGCGATACGGCCAAAATCGAAGGCATCATCAACGATGGGCATAAAAAAGTCCGTGGTGCTGATGATGCAGGTACCGTTACCCAGGTCATATACCGCCGCATCGTCGCTGGTCTCGTTGCCAACCAACAGGTTCGGGTCAACAAACTTCGCCTGCTCACTGTGCAGGATAGCTTCCAGCACCTTGGGGGAAATTTTACAACCACAACCTGCTCCGTGACTGTATTGGGTCAAACGGACGTTATCGGGGGTTACGGAATGCTCACTCATGGACTACTCCTGCTGATGGATAAACACGCACCGGGTGATGCCGCCAATGCCCTCTGGCAACACGGCAGCCTATGGTAGCGCGTCGGGCTGCCACAGGTAAGTGCCGGACTCTGAATTCGCGGGGCTGGACGGCAAAATGCCGGCAGCGGCGGATAAAGCGTAACCATAACTGCCCGGCGACCCGGGCAGTCTGGCATCAGAACCGACGCACAAACGGCGCCGGGTCAACCACGCTGAGGGTGGTGGACGATTTTAACTGGGGGGTGCCCAGATATAAGAAGCCGACAATTTTGTCCTGCTCACGGCAGCCAAACGCCGTGCGCACCACGGGGCTTTCGGTTAACACACCGCTGCGCCAGATGCCGTTAAACCCCTGGGCAAGCGCGGCCATTTGCATCGCCATCACCGCGCAACCGGCGCTCATCTCTTGCTCCCACAGGGGCACTTTATGATGTTGCTCACAGTGGGCGACAACCGTAATAATCAGTGGCGCACGGAACGGCGCGGTGCGGGCCTTTTCAATTCGTTTGTCATCCTCACCCGCTTCACGGGCCGCCTGCTCCAGCAGCTGGCTAAACCGGTCGCGGCCTTCGCCTTCAATCAGCGTGAAACGCCAGGGCTGCAAACTGCCGTGATCCGGGGCGCGCATGGCGGCCCGCAGAATATTTTGCAGAACATCCCCCTCGGGGGCAGGTTCCGCCAGCCGCGATGCGCTGCGGCGCTGAACCAGCAATTCAAGTGCATCCATTTAACTCGCTCCTGTCTTCCGATTTGTGCACAAAACTAACATAGCAAGGTATTTTGTTACAGTCCGCCCCGATTTCCTGCTGACAAGGGGCTAATCGGTCTTTAGGATAGACCACCACCCTGTCCGAATGTCAGGGAGCTCACATTCTATGATATGGAGAAGACATGCGTACCCTCTGGCGTTATATAAGCGCATTTTTTAGATGGACATGGCGGTTGCTTAATTTCACCCGCTCACTGTTCTTTAATCTGATCTTTATTGCTTTGGTGCTGATTATTGCCGGCATCTGGGTACAATCCAGCTCTACCTCACCGGAAACCGCACGCGGCGCACTGCTGCTGGATATCACCGGGGTGGTGGTAGACAAACCCTCCGTTAGCAACAAAATCGGCATTATTGGCCGCCAGCTGTTTGGTGCCAACACCGACAAACTGCAGGAAAACTCCCTGTTTGATATCGTCGATGCAATCCGTCAGGCGAAAACCGACAGCAATATCACCGGCCTGGTGCTGGATTTAAAAGATTTTGCCGGGGGCGATCAGCCATCAATGCAGTATATCGGTAAGGCGCTGCGCGAATTTCGCGATAGCGGCAAACCGGTGTACGCCATCGGCGACAGCTACAGCCAGGGGCAATACTATCTGGCCAGCTTTGCCAATAAAATCTGGCTCTCCCCTCAGGGGATGGTAGACCTGCATGGTTTTGCCACTAACGGCCTGTATTACAAATCCCTGCTGGATAAGCTGAAAGTCTCTACCCATGTGTTCCGGGTCGGCACGTATAAGTCTGCGGTGGAGCCGTTTATCCGCGACGATATGTCCCCGGCTGCCCGGGAGGCAGACGGCCGCTGGATTGGCGAGCTGTGGCAGAACTACCTGAACACCGTGGCGGCTAACCGCCAGATTACCGCCCAGCAGCTCTTCCCGGGGGCCCAGGCAACCCTCGATGCGCTGCAAAAGCTCTCCGGTGATACGGCCCAGTACGCCCTGAACAGCAAACTGGTTGATGCCCTGGCCACCCCGGCTCAGGTAGAAAAAGCCCTTACCGAGAAATTTGGCTGGAATAAGAAAGACAAAGATTTCCAGGCCGTCAGCCTGTATGACTATCAGGTCAAAGCCAAACCCCGTCAGTCCTCGACCATTGCGGTGATTTATGCCAGCGGGGCGATTATGGACGGGGAAGAAACCCCGGGGAATGTCGGCGGTGATACCACGGCCCACCAGATCCGCGAAGCGCGCCTTGATCCGGCAGTAAAAGCTATCGTCCTGCGGGTTAACAGCCCGGGGGGCAGCGTCAGCGCCTCTGAGCTGATCCGTGAAGAGCTGGAAGCCGCGCGCGAGGCGGGCAAACCGGTGGTGGTTTCTATGGGCGGGATGGCGGCCTCCGGGGGCTACTGGATCTCGACCCCGGCGAATTACATCGTCGCGAACCCGAGCACCCTTACCGGCTCCATTGGCATCTTTGGGGTGGTCAACACCCTGGAAAATAGCCTGCGTGAGATTGGCGTCAACACCGACGGGGTGGCCACCTCGCCGCTGGCGGATGTCTCCACCACCAAAGCGCTACCGCTGGAAGTGCAGCAGATGATCCAGCTGTCTATCGAGAACGGCTACCAGCGCTTTATTAACCTGGTGGCGAAGTCGCGGAATAAAACCCCGCAGCAGATCGATCAGATTGCGCAGGGCCATGTCTGGACTGGCCAGGACGCAAAAAACAATGGCCTGGTAGACAGTCTGGGGGATTTTGATGACGCCGTCGCTAAAGCCGCCGGGCTGGCGAAGCTGAAAACCTGGTCCCTCTCTTACTACCAGGACGATCCGTCAATGCTGGATCTGGTGTTCTCAAGCCTGAATGGCTCGGTGCGCGCCATGTTGCCGGAAGCCATCCGCGCGGCGCTGCCGGCGCCGCTGGCAGATGCCGCCAGTGCGGTTAAAGTGGAAAGCGACAAGCTGTCAATGTTTAACGACCCGCGCAATCGCTATGCGTTCTGCCTCAACTGTGCGGACATCAAATAATCAAACGCAACGGCCCGGGGATTCCCGGGCTGTTTTTTCCCCCGTCCCCCTCTATACTGCGGCTGTTTATTACAGGCCCGAGTAAGCTATGGCAAAGAAATCCATTTATGTCGCCTATACCGGCGGCACCATCGGTATGCAACGCTCTGCCCACGGTTATGTACCGGTATCCGGCCATTTACAGCGCCAGCTGGCACTGATGCCGGAGTTTCACCGTCCGGAAATGCCGGACTTCACCATCCATGAATACCAGCCGCTGATGGACTCTTCGGATATGACGCCGGAGGACTGGCAGCATATTGCCGATGATATCCAGGCGAATTACGACCATTACGACGGTTTTGTGATCCTGCACGGCACCGACACCATGGCGTTTACCGCCTCTGCCCTGTCGTTTATGCTGGAAAACCTCGGCAAACCGGTCATTGTGACAGGGTCACAAATCCCGTTAGCGGAGCTGCGATCAGACGGGCAGATTAATTTGCTGAATGCCCTGTATGTGGCGGCGAACTACCCGATCAACGACGTCAGCCTGTTCTTTAATAACCGGCTGTACCGGGGAAACCGCACCACCAAAGCCCATGCCGATGGTTTTGATGCCTTCGACTCCCCCAATCTGCCGCCCCTGCTGGAAGCCGGTATCAATATCCGCCGCCTGAATACCCCCCCGGCCCCGGCCCAGAGCGGCCCGCTGATTGTTCATCCGATTACTCCCCAGCCCATTGGGGTGGTGACCATCTACCCGGGGATATCCGCCGAGGTGGTCAGCAATTTTGTGCGCCAGCCAGTACGGGCGCTGATCCTGCGTTCTTACGGCGTGGGGAATGCCCCCCAGCAACCGGCGTTTCTCGCCACGCTTACCGAAGCCTGCCAGCGCGGTATTATCGTGGTTAACCTCACCCAGTGTATCTCCGGGAAGGTCAATATGGGGGGCTATGCCACCGGCAACGCGCTGGCCCAGGCGGGGGTGATCAGTGGTTATGATATGACTGTCGAAGCGGCGCTGACCAAGTTGCATTACCTGCTCAGTCTGGGGTTGACTGTTGAGGAAATCCGCAGAGCGATGACCACGAACCTGCGCGGCGAACTAACCCCTGACGACTGATACCTGACAACGGAGCCATCATGAAACAGTCTGCTTTACTGCTGGTTGATTTACAGAATGACTTTTGTGCCGGCGGGGCCCTGGCGGTACCGCAGGGGGACAGTACGGTTGATATTGCTAATCAGCTGATAGCGGTGTTCAACGCCCGCGGGGCGGCGGTCGTGGCCACCCGGGACTGGCACCCCGCCGATCACGGCAGCTTTGCCCGGGTTCAGCAGGCGCAACCCTATACCCAGGGAACCCTTGATGGCCTGGCACAGACCTGGTGGCCGGATCACTGTGTCCAGCATAGCAATGGCGCCGCGTTGCACCCGCTGCTGGACAGCCAGGGGATCTGTGTGATCATGGATAAAGGCCAGGATCCGCGCATCGACAGCTACAGCGGCTTTTTTGACAATGGCCACCGCCAGCAAACCGGGCTTCATGACTGGCTGAGCCAGCGGCAGATTACCCATCTGGTTATCCTCGGGCTGGCCACGGATTATTGTGTCAAATTCACCGTGCTTGATGCGCTGGATCTGCACTATCAGGTGGATGTGATAACCGACGGCTGCCGGGGGGTGAATATTACCCCCCAGGACAGCGCGCTGGCGTTTCAGGACATGGCCGCCGCCGGGGCCACGTTGTACACCCTGACGGACTGGCTGGAAAGCCACGGCGGATAGGCCGCCGGAACAGCCCCATCCGGCGGCGGGCAATTACTGAGGTTTAAGCGTGGTGATAGGCGGCGGCACCACGCCAAAATCCGCCTTGAGCTGCTGCTTACTTTTCATCTCAATCTGCCCCTGGGTGTTCAGGGTCATATGTTGAGCGTCATGGTTGTTGCGGCTTTGCCACAGCATCACCAGTTGCAGGCAGTTCTCTTTCTGTTCCGCTGTCAGCGCTACCCCGTCCGGCCACTTGCCTAATTCTACGGCGGTGGCCAGGCGCTGATAGACCTCTGGTGTCAGTGAGGTGATCATATCGTCGAGATTCATTGGTGCTCCCCCGAATGGAATAATTTGCTGAATCGTTTCTTTAGCCGTTAGTTTTGCCGCCGTCGGCGCCGTCAATAAAGCTCAGGGAGGCCGAGTTGACGCAATAACGCTCGCCGGTGGGCTGTGGGCCATCGGGAAAGACGTGGCCTAAATGGGCATCACACTTCGCACAGCGGATCTCTACCCGACGCATACCGTGGGAGGTATCTTCCAGGTAACGGATAGCGTCCGGCGTCACAGGCTCAAAGAAACTCGGCCAGCCGCAGCCGGAATCAAATTTACTCTGCGAGGTAAACAACGGCGCGTCGCAGACCAGGCAGTGGTAGAGGCCATCACGCTGGTTATGCAGCAGGCGGCCGGTAAAGGGGGCTTCGGTACCCCGTTGTTGGGTAACGTAAAATTGAACATCGCTCAGGGTTTGCTTTACGTTTTCAGCGGAATCGGATCTGCTCATAGGGGTATCTTGTGCACGTTAGACAGATAACATTATCCCTTCTATTCTAACAAAACATTAACAGTAACCGAACTCATTTGGTGTTAATTCTCGGCGGTTGTCTTACTGGGGGTACAATTGTGATGACAATCACATTTTTATGCATTTACCCCTTTAAAATCGACGCGTCCGGCCCCATATGGGTTGAGGCGTTCAGGCTGTCAGGTGGAATACATTGAATAATACGTGGTCATACGTTTGATTTGTCGCAATGATTGACACGATTCCGCTTGACGCTGAGTAAGGTTTTTGTAATTTTACAGCCAACCTTTTATTCACTAACAAATAGCTGGTGGAATATATGACTATCAAAGTAGGTATCAACGGTTTTGGCCGTATCGGTCGCATTGTTTTCCGTGCTGCTCAGGAACGTTCTGACATCGAGATCGTTGCAATCAACGATCTGTTAGACGCTGAATACATGGCTTACATGCTGAAATATGACTCCACTCACGGTCGTTTTAACGGCACCGTTGAAGTGAAAGACGGTCATCTGATCGTTAACGGTAAAAAAATCCGTGTTACCGCTGAACGTGACCCGGCTAACCTGAAGTGGAACGAAGCAGGCGTTGACGTCGTTGCTGAAGCAACTGGTCTGTTCCTGACTGACGAAACTGCACGTAAACACATCACTGCTGGCGCGAAAAAAGTCGTTATGACTGGCCCGTCCAAAGACAGCACCCCGATGTTCGTACGTGGCGCTAACTTCGACACCTATGCAGGCCAGGACATCGTTTCCAACGCGTCTTGCACCACCAACTGCCTGGCTCCGCTGGCTAAAGTTGTTAACGACAACTTCGGTATCGTTGAAGCGCTGATGACCACTGTTCACGCGACCACCGCTACTCAGAAAACCGTTGATGGCCCGTCTCACAAAGACTGGCGCGGCGGCCGCGGCGCATCCCAGAACATCATCCCGTCCTCTACCGGTGCTGCTAAAGCAGTTGGTAAAGTACTGCCAGAACTGAACGGCAAACTGACCGGTATGGCGTTCCGCGTTCCGACCCCGAACGTGTCTGTTGTTGACCTGACTGTACGTCTGGCTAAACCAGCAACTTACGAAGACATCAAGAAAGCGATGAAAGCCGCTTCTGAAGGCGCGATGAAAGGCGTTCTGGGTTACACCGAAGAAGACGTTGTTTCTACCGACTTCAACGGCGAAACCTGCACTTCCGTGTTCGATGCCAAAGCCGGTATCGCACTGAACGACAACTTCGTGAAACTGGTTTCCTGGTACGACAACGAAACTGGCTACTCTCACAAAGTTCTGGATCTGATTGCTCACATCTCTAAATAAGATGTAACCAGCAACAGGCTTATAAAAGGCGACTCCGGTCGCCTTTTTTTATTCCCCTGTCGTGGTGAGCCGTTCAGGCGCGGCCAGGGCTGCCCCCCGAGGTTTAAACGCCGGATGTGTCGCAGCGCAGCGGTCATCAATATGATCAATCTATGGTTTTATGCTGTAGAATGGTGGAACCACATTACTGGTAAAACAGTAAGCCAATGAACTCATTGAATAAAAAAGACCACTCCGGTCGCCTTTTTTATGCTTTACGCTAAGGGTTATCTGAATGATTTCATCTATTTTTGCACTGCCGGTTGTAGAAAAAATCACCCCTGCGCTGTCACTGCGCCGCAAGGACGAGCTGGACGTTATTGTCGTTGATCATCCGGCGGTCCGCGCCGCGGTGGCATTACAGGGTGCTCACCTGCTCAACTGGCAACCCACCGGTGAGCAGGACGTATTGTGGCTCAGCGGCAACACCCCGTTTAAGAAAGGCGTTGCTATCCGCGGCGGCGTACCGCTGTGCTGGCCGTGGTTTGGTCCCGCCGCCCGGCAGGGCCTTCCGGCCCACGGTTTTGCCCGTAACCTGCCCTGGACCCTGACCGGTCATAGTGAAGACGCCAGCGGCGTCGTGCTGACCTTCCAGCTGCACAGTAGCGATGCTTCCCGCCAGTACT
The DNA here is from genome assembly GCF_016415625.1 of Shimwellia pseudoproteus. Classification (GTDB taxonomy): domain Bacteria; phylum Pseudomonadota; class Gammaproteobacteria; order Enterobacterales; family Enterobacteriaceae; genus Shimwellia; species Shimwellia pseudoproteus. The sequence goes on along the minus strand of NZ_WBXP01000004.1, from coordinate 23,217 downwards.
GGCCTCACGATTTCTCCCTCACCGCCCAGTACAAACTGGGGGCCAGCTGTGAAATAACCCTCGAAGCGCACGGTGATTTTGAAACCACCAGCGCCCTGCACAGCTATTTTAATGTCGGTGATATCAGCGCCGTGTCGGTCAGTGGCCTGGGCAATCGCTACATTGATAAAGTGAACAACGCGGAAATCGGCACCCTGATTGACGGTACTCAGACCTTCCCGGATCGCACCGACCGCGTATACCTTGAGCCGCAGGCCGTCAGCGTCATCCACGATAGCCGCCTCGGGCGCCGTATTGATGTCGAACATCGCCATCATCTGAATGTGGTGGGCTGGAACCCCGGCCCGGCGCTGTCAGTGAGCATGGCCGATATGCCGGATGACGGCTACAAAACCTTTGTCTGTGTGGAAAGTGCTGTCGCCACCGAAGCACAGAAAGTGACCGCCGCACATCCTTCTCTGCTGACCCAGATTATCCGGGTGGCAAAAGCATAACGGCGGCCAGGCTGTCGGATAGCACAACAGGCCCGCCATGCGGGCCTGTTGTGCTTTATAGCAAGCCATCGGTCAGAAAGAATAGGTTATCCCGGTGGATAATAACCCCGTCCAGGATTTACCCACCATCGGGCTGTCTTTCTCTTCATCACTCAGGCGGGTATAGCGCCCGGTGCCGTACAGCGTCCAGTCACTGGTCAGATGGTAGTTTACCGTCAATTCCAGATACGGGTTCCAGCTGCTGTCCGGGTTGTAGTGTTTCAGGCCACTGTGGCGAGACTCTGAATAACTCACCCCGTAGTAGTAGCGGTTCTGGTTTGCACTGTTCCAGACCACACCGATACCGGGCGTGATCTCCCATTTCCCCCCGGTATAGCTGTACAGCCAGGCGGTATCCCAGACAATCCCATTACTGTTGTCAAGAATGTCCCCGGCCAGCGAAGTGCGCAGCGCACCATATTGGGAGATGTGGACATAAGAGAGCCCTGCCATGACGGTGGGCCGGCGATGATTAAGCTGGCGTAGCTGGCGGTTATCACTGTCTTTAGGCCGGAAATACTGCGGGGCAAAATTGGCCATCACCGACAATTTGTCGCTTTGGTCATTCCACAGGTAGTACCCCCCCTCGAGCCCGTCAAACCAAACACTCTCCCCATCATAGCCGATAACCGGATCTGGCCAGATATCACGATCATAGGATTTGTAGGCATTCTCGACAAAACCTGCCCCGGCACCAATCGTCCAGGGACCATCAGCATGCGCCGCGAATGCGGTAGCGGCAATAATAGCCCCTGCGGTAACGTTCATTAACCTGGTCACAATATATTTAATCCTTTAATAAAACTAAACGACGACTCCAATTAGCCGTTTTACAATACCAAAATTAATTTACACAAATCGTCAATTATGCGTCGCACAGGTAGCAAGCCAGTGTCAGCCGCGTGAAATCTTTGTGATGGCAGAACAAAAACCCTGAGATCTGTGTAACGTAACGCCGGATGAGTTATTGATATGTATTTGAAATTTACAGGGAGGCGGTGCAAGTTTTCTAAATGCCATCTACGCTTAAAATTACGAGGATGCAACACACTGATCAGGCTTACCACACCATCTGCGGGGATATAAAGCGGCCCGGCATGCCGGTTGCTGGATAAGGCCAGCGTCAGTATACGTCTTCCTGGAGCCTCTCTATTACTCATCCGAATGGCTCTGTAACCTGTGCTAAAAAACGAAAGGACGGCATACCATGAATATATTCGATCACTATCGCCAGCGTTATGAAGCTGCCAAGGACGAAGAGTTCACACTGCAGGAATTTCTTACCATTTGCCGGCAAGATCGCAGTGCATATGCCAACGCGGCAGAACGGCTACTGATGGCCATTGGTGAGCCAGTGATGGTGGATACTGCCCTGGAACCACGGTTGTCCCGTCTCTTTTCGAACCGGGTAGTTGCCCGCTACCCCGCCTTTGAAGAGTTCTATGGCATGGAAGACGCCATCGAACAGATTGTCTCTTATCTGAAACACGCGGCTCAGGGGCTGGAAGAGAAGAAACAGATCCTCTACCTGCTGGGGCCGGTGGGCGGCGGTAAATCATCGTTAGCGGAACGACTGAAATCGCTGATGCAGCGGGTGCCTATTTATGTGCTGAGCGCCAACGGTGAGCGCAGCCCGGTAAACGACCATCCGCTGTGCCTGTTTAACCCCCAGGAAGACACACAAATCCTGGAGAAAGAGTACGGTGTTCCGCCCCGCTATCTGGGCACCATCATGTCTCCCTGGGCGGCGAAACGGCTCCATGAATTTGGCGGCGACATCACCAAATTCCGGGTGGTGAAGGTATGGCCGTCTATTCTGGAGCAGATTGCTATTGCCAAAACCGAACCCGGTGATGAGAACAACCAGGATATCTCTGCGCTGGTCGGTAAAGTGGACATTCGTAAGCTGGAGCATTTTGCCCAAAACGATCCTGATGCCTATGGCTATTCCGGCGCCCTGTGCCGGGCCAACCAGGGGATCATGGAATTTGTCGAAATGTTCAAAGCGCCGATTAAAGTCCTGCATCCGTTGCTGACAGCCACCCAGGAAGGTAACTATAACGGTACCGAGGGGATCTCTGCCCTGCCGTTCAGCGGAATTATTCTGGCCCACTCCAACGAATCTGAATGGGTCACCTTCCGCAATAACAAAAACAACGAGGCATTCCTCGACCGTGTTTATATCGTCAAGGTGCCTTACTGCCTGCGAATTTCTGAAGAGATGCGCATTTATGAAAAACTGCTTAACCACAGTGAGCTGACTCACGCCCCGTGCGCACCGGGGACCCTGGAAACCCTGGCCCGCTTCTCGATCCTGTCGCGCCTCAAAGAGCCGGAAAACTCCAGCATGTACTCGAAGATGCGGGTGTATGACGGTGAAAGCCTCAAAGACACCGATCCGAAGGCCAAGTCCTACCAGGAGTACCGGGACTATGCCGGTGTCGATGAAGGCATGAACGGGTTGTCCACCCGCTTTGCCTTTAAGATCCTCTCCCGGGTGTTTAACTTTGACCACGCGGAAGTGGCGGCAAACCCGGTCCATCTGTTCTATGTTCTGGAGCAGCAGATAGAACGTGAGCAGTTCCCCCAGGAGCAGTCTGAACGTTACCTTGAGTTCCTCAAAGGCTACCTGATCCCGAAATACGCCGAGTTTATTGGCAAAGAGATCCAGACCGCCTACCTGGAGTCCTATTCGGAATACGGGCAGAACATTTTCGATCGTTATGTCACTTATGCGGATTTCTGGATCCAGGATCAGGAATACCGCGATCCGGATACCGGCCAGTTGTTTGACCGCGAATCCCTCAATGCCGAACTGGAGAAAATCGAAAAACCCGCCGGGATCAGCAACCCGAAAGATTTCCGCAATGAAATCGTTAACTTCGTGCTGCGCGCCCGGGCCAATAATAATAGCCGTAACCCGTCCTGGACCAGCTATGAGAAGCTGCGTACCGTTATCGAGAAGAAAATGTTCTCGAACACCGAAGAGTTACTGCCGGTGATTTCGTTCAATGCCAAAACGTCCACCGACGAGCAGAAAAAACACGACGATTTTGTCGATCGTATGATGGAAAAAGGCTACACCCGCAAACAGGTTCGCCTGTTGTGTGAATGGTATCTGCGGGTACGCAAATCATCATAACGCCAGGACCCGTCAGGCCGCAGCGCCGCTGCGGCCTTCTGCAGCGCTGGCATTAGCAGTATTGGGGGGGAACTATGACCTGGTTCATTGACCGGCGACTGAACGGCAAAAACAAAAGCGCGGTAAACCGCCAGCGCTTTTTACGCCGTTACAAATCGCAAATTAAGCAATCGATCTCCGAGGCGTTCAACAAACGCTCGGTCACCGATATTGAGAGCGGAGAATCGGTCTCTATACCAAACGAAGACATCAGCGAACCGATGTTTCACCAGGGCCGTGGCGGCCTGCGCCACCGGGTGCATCCGGGTAACGACCACTTCGTGCAAAACGACCGGGTTGAACGGCCCCAGGGGGGCGGTGGCGGCGGTGGCGGTAGCGGCCAGGGTCAGGCAAGCCAGGACGGTGAAGGCCAGGATGAATTTGTCTTTCAGATCTCGAAAGACGAATATCTCGATCTGTTGTTCGAAGATCTCGCCTTGCCAAACCTGAAACGCAACCAGCACCGTCAGCTGAACGAATATAAAACCCACCGCGCCGGATTCACCGCCAACGGGGTGCCCGCCAACATTAGCGTGGTGCGCTCGCTACAAAATTCACTGGCGCGCCGTACCGCCATGACCGCCGGTAAACGTCGCCAGTTGCACGCGCTGGAGGAGCAGCTCGACGACACGGAAAAATGTGAACCGGCCCAGTTGCTGGAAGAAGAGCGACTGCGCAAAGAGATTGCCGAGCTGCGCGCCCAAATCGCCCGGGTGCCGTTTATTGACACCTTCGATTTACGTTATAAAAATTACGAAAAACGGCCAGAACCTTCCAGCCGGGCAGTGATGTTCTGCCTGATGGACGTTTCCGGCTCAATGGATCAAGCCACTAAAGACATGGCCAAACGGTTCTATATTCTGCTGTATCTGTTCCTCAGCCGGACCTATAAAAATGTCGACGTGGTCTATATCCGTCATCATACTCAGGCCAAAGAGGTCGATGAGCATGAGTTTTTCTACTCTCAGGAAACCGGGGGGACCATCGTCTCCAGCGCCCTGAAATTAATGGATGAGGTCATCAAGGCCCGGTACGATCCGGATCAGTGGAACATTTACGCGGCACAAGCGTCCGACGGCGACAACTGGGCCGATGATTCACCACTGTGCCACGAACTGCTGGCGAAGAAGATCCTGCCCGTAGTGCGTTACTACAGCTATATCGAGATCACCCGGCGCGCCCACCAGACCCTGTGGCGTGAATATGAACACCTGCAAACCCTGTTTGATAATTTTGCTATCCAGCATATTCGCGACCAGGAGGATATCTACCCGGTATTCCGGGAGCTGTTCCACAAGCAAGGCTCCACCGTCGAGTAACCACAGCATCAGCCGGCATCCACTGCTGGCTGATGTTGCTTTCCACCACCCCATACCGCCCAGAACGGATACCTCACCCAGACAGCGCCCCGATGCGGCCGCCCCCTCCTGCTGGCCATGGCCATAATATGTAACAAAATATATCTATTATATTAATCAATAAATTACTCCCTTTACCTTGCTGCTTATTGGGATGTCTCTCACCGGATGCCGTCTGCCTGTTGTGCATTCCAGACAGAAAACGCGGCGGTTTCATTGCAGAACAGCAACCGGTGCTAATACCGGTTTCGCCGATGATTTGCTTAGTTATTGCAAATGCGTATTATTCGCATGACGATAAAAATACCTGCGCCCTGGTATTGCCATGGGAAACAGGGTTATTCACAGAAGGATGACGGAATGAAAGCATTATTGGGTTTACCCAGGGCCTCGCTGACCGTTGCCGTGATGGCAACATTCACTCTGGGGGTCTGCCATGCTCAGCAAGCCAGCGTCGCCGCACCGGCCATAACGTCAATGGCGACAGTACCGGATAAGCGTGTTATCCAGCGCCCGCTGGGGGAAGGCCTCTATGAACTGGTCTACTCCCCGGCAGCAAATGCCATCTATGTTGCCAGTGCTCAGGGGTTTAAAAATACCCAGGGCGGAATGCTATACCGGCTCAACCCCGCCACCCTGGAGACCACCGGGGAGACCCATACTGATCTGAAAAATTTTGGGATGGTGCGTAGCGATGATGGCACGCTGTTCTACACCACTAACTCGCTTGACGGCAGTATTTCAAAAGTGGATGCCAGGACCGGCAAGATTATTCAGCGCCTGGCGCTGAGCGGCGGTAAAGATAAAGACGGCAATCCGGCTGGCGCCCGCGAAATGCTGCTCCACGGCACGCAGTTATATATTGGCCGGGTCGCCGATCCCGGTTTTATTGATGTGGTTGATACCCGGACATTCACACTAAAAACCACCATTAAAAATGCCGGGAAATGGGTCACCGGGATAATCTACTCCCCGCTGACCAATAAAATATATGCCGCTAATGGCGGCGGTGAAATCCTGGTTATCAACCCCGGGACGCATAAAATCGAACAACGCTGGAAACCACAGGACGGGAAAAATTACCTGTTCCTGAATATGGCGGAAGACCCGGCAACCGGCCGGTTATTCGTTACCGATAACGCCCAGGGCAAAGCCACGCTGGTCTTTGATGAGCATAGCGGTAAGGTGATTAACCGTATCCCCGGCGATGCGCTGGGGATCAAATTCAGCGCACCGCATAACGCGCTCTATATTTCACAGCGTGAATCGAAAAACGTCCTGCAACTGGATGCCACCACTTTTGCGGTTAAACAACGCTGGTCCTTTGATACCAACCCCAACAGCCTGCTGCTTTCTGATGATGGCAATACGCTGTATGTGTCGCTCAAGCAGGCGTTTAACAAAGACCATTCCACCAACGGGCCGGACAGTATTGCGCGCATCGCGCTACGGTAACCCTCTACCAGGCCACTGTCAGGCATGGCTGGCGAGCTCCGCCAGCCATGCGCCGGGGGTCTGGCCAACCTGTTGCCTGAACAACGTGATAAACGCCGTGGTAGAGCTGTACCCCAGGGCATGGGATACCTGCTGGACGTTTTGCCCGGCAATCAACATCCGAATCGCCAGAATCATCTGGAGCTGCTGACGCCAGCGGCGAAAATTCAGCCCGGTCTCTTTCTCCACCAGCCGCAGCAGGCTGCGCTCGCTCATGGCCAGCTCCCGCGCCCACGCCGACTGGGTACGGCGAATAGCCGGATGGGCCACCATAAAAGCCACCATGGCGCGGATCTTCGGGTGATCCGATACCGGCAACTGCAAATGTCCGGCGGGCAAGCGGGGCAGCTCATCAAATAATACCGCTTCCAGCCGCTGCCGCTCGGCGGTCACCGGTTGCCCTTCCCGCGCTGCCAGGGTCAGGATAAGCTCCCGCACCAGCCCGGAAATCGCCAGCGAGCAGCACTGCTCCGGCATCGCCACTACCCCGGGTTCGATAAACAGAAAACAGAGCCGCGCGTTGGGGGTGGCCTGGTTACTGTGCGGCATCCCCCCGGGGATCCAGACCGCATACTGGGGTGGGATCATCCACACCCCGCGACTAACGTGGCAACTGATCCCGCCGTGCAGCGCAAGGATCAACTGCCCTTTACGGTGATGATGTAACGGGATCTCGGTCTGCTGCTCATCCACTTTTACCTGGAAAGCCAGCGCCGGCCCGTGGTGTAAATCTGGCTCAAAGCCGTTCAGCCCCAGCCGCTGTTCTGTCCCCTGGCGCATAAAATTGTCCGAATTTAGCGATAGGTTGTCATTTTAGTCTGTTTATCGCCACGTCGGGAAGCCGTAAGGTATCTGTCGTTGAAAAACCGTGCGACACACTGAGGAATACCTGATGCCCACCACCACCCGCAGCCCGGGGCTATTTTTACTGCCCGGGATCCTGCTGATTGCCGCCACCCTGCGCGTCACCTTCACGGCCATTGCGCCGCTGCTGGACGAACTGCGCCACGACTACGGGCTAACCACCGCCCAGACCGGTATTCTGACCACGCTGCCCTTAATCACCTTTGCGCTGATCTCGCCGCTGGCGGCCGGTATTTCTCGCCGGCTGGGCACCGAACGCAGCCTGTTCCTCGCGATGTTATTGATCTGCGGCGGTATTGGCCTGCGATCTGCCGGTAGCCTGCCCCTGCTCTATGTCGGCACGGCGGTGATCGGTTGCGGCATCGCCCTCGGTAACGTGTTATTGCCCGCGCTGATTAAACAGCGCTTTGCGGATCAGGTAGCCCGGCTGACCGGGCGTTATTCCCTGACCATGGGGGTGGCCGCCGCCCTGGGCTCCCTGCTGATCGTCCCGATTGCCCAGGCCGGGTTGGGCTGGCGCGGAGCCTTCCTGGCGCTGATTATCTTCCCGCTGGCCGCGCTGTTAGTCTGGCTGCCCCAGTTACCCCAGCAAGCCAGCAACGGCGTGGGACGCAGCAGCGCCCTCAGCCAGCGCCAGATCTGGCGTACTCCGCTGGCGTGGCAAGTGACCTTTTTCCTCGGGCTGAACTCACTGATCTACTACGTGGTGATTGCCTGGCTTCCGGCTATCCTGGTCAATTACGGCTACAGCACTGCCGAAGCCGGCTCACTGCACGGTCTGCTGCAACTGGCCACCGCCGCGCCGGGGCTGGTGATAGGCCTGGTTATCAGCCGCCTGAAAGATCAGCGTGGTATTGCGCTGCTGGTGGGGTTACTCGGCGTGATAAGTCTGCTGGGGTTGTGGCTCAGCCCGGGGCTGGCCAGCTTGTGGATTGTGTTGTACGGGTTTAGCTCCGGTGCCACCATGATCCTCGGGCTGGTGTTTATCGGCCTGCGCGCCAGTAGCGCCCACCAGGCCGCCGCGCTGTCCGGTATGGCCCAGTCAGTGGGTTACTTACTGGCCGCTTTCGGGCCACCGCTGATGGGGCGGCTGCATGACATCACCCATAGCTGGGCCCTGGCGCTGATGGTGTGTGCTCTGCTCTCGGCGCTGATGGCCCTCTCCGGCATGCTGGCGGGGCGCGATCGGGTTATCGACTTGCCCCAGCCAGCACAGCCATAAGCGGCTTAGCGCGCCGCGACGCGCACAAAGGCCTGTACCAGCGGCGATGGCCGCCCTTCAAGGGCGTGGCGTTCATGCTGGAATAAGGTCGCCACAAAGAACGGGTGGGTGGTCAGTTCTACCGCCCGGATCTCCCCCTGTTCATCCCAGCCGGTGACTTTTAATGGCTGATGGGTCAGTTGCTCACTGAACAGCGGGGAGACCCCGTAATTACAGTGGTATTTTTCACTGATTTCCGCTTTCCCGTAGGCCCGGGCAATGGCAGTCCCCTGGCGCAATTCAATGGTGTCCTGGGCCTCTACCAGGCTACAGGCCAGCGGGGCGATAACTGTCCAGCCTTCGCTGGCCGTCTCCCCGTGGGTGGCATCCTCGCGGCCCAGCACATTACGGGCGTATTCAACAATGGCGTGCTGGAATCCTCCACAGGTTCCCAGGAAAGGCACCGCATTCTCCCGGGCGTAGCGCACTGCCCTGATCGCCCCTGCTTCGCTGCGATACGGGCTCCCGGGTACCACCCAGATGGCGTCAAATTCCGCCAGTTGCTCATCGTGGTGCAGCGCGTCTGTGGCCAGCCACTCATACTGGGCCAGCACATCGTTAACGGCGGCAGCATCGTCGAGGGCTAACGGAATCGCCTGATGGGCGGTAATCTCGGGGCTGTAGTCCCCAACCAGGGCAATACGGATAACGGGGATATGGCTTGAATCAGTCATAGAAAGGGACCTTATGGTGAAGGATGGAACGGGCACATAAGGAACCTCAGCGTACAGAAGCGCCCCGCTAATGGCAATCAGAATATCCCCCTGCCGGGATGGCTTGAATCTGCATAATCCACGGCATTACACTGGCAGCCAGGCATCCACAGCAAATCAATAGCGAGGATCATGATGATCAGGTGTAAACGGGTATACGACGCCCCGGCAGCAGACGATGGCTACCGGGTGCTGGTGGATAAACTGTGGCCCAGAGGGATTAAAAAAGAGGCGCTGCACTACGATGAATGGTGTAAGTCATTAACCCCCTCCAGCCCGATACGCCAGCAGTGGCACCGCGAGATTATCGACTTTGCGGGGTTCCGGGCGCTCTACCGCCAGGAGCTGGCGGGTAACCCCGATCTCGATCGCCTGGCGCGTATTAGCGAGCAGCAGCCGCTCACCTTGCTGTATGGCGCCAAAAACACCCATCAAAACCATGCCCTGGTACTGGCAGAGATGATAGCCGGGCGGCTCAGCCCCACTCCGGCCTGAGTTCACCGGGGGTGGTCGCGGTGGAACAGCGCCCATTCATCAATGACCTCACCGCCGGGTAAGTGGCAGTTATTACTCACCCCACTAGCGTAATGGACCTGGCGCAGAGTGCCGCCTTGCTGCAGGCAATATACTGACGCCGGGTTCGCCATTCCCGCTGCCCCGGGGGCGGTTACCGGTGCTGCCGTGCTGGTGCAGCCCGTGAAGATAAGCGCGCTAATTACTGCCAGATATTTACCCATGTTGTCTCCTGCCTGTTAGCCACCGTCGGGCCACCTGCCGCGGCCCGCTGGAAATATTAACCGTAGATAAACATACCGCAAGCGGCTTATCTCTCCTTAGTTTCTCCATCTTAGCTGCACGATTACCGGTTATGGTAGCGGTGCTCTGCGGTATCTCCGGGGAGCATCATTCCATAATCAATGATATTTGGCCGCGTTTCCCCCTGATTCGCGGCCTTTTTTTTATTTTTCGCCTTCTCCGCCCGCCATGCACACCTCCATTGCACCCCCGCCAGGCCCGTGCTAATTTGCAGCCTCGTTTATGGTATCGTGTGCGTACACTGCCGCCACGGCTGACTGATCGTAAGGAACGTTAAGGTTATGCTGAACAAGAAAGTTTTCTGGCTGTGCGGCGTCGCACTCTCCGCAATTCTCTTTGATGCGCTGATCATGTACCTGATCGAGTGGCTCAGTGCCGAGCCGCCGCGCTGCCGCAATATGAACTCCGTTAACCCACTGAAACTGGTGGATTGCCGCACCCTGGAAAACGCCGAATAATCACCGGACCGGCCAGATAACGTGATCCCGTATCGGGACACCACCGGCCACACCCGCTATGATAGCGCACGCGTTGTAACAGGCATGACGTACCAGACGCCAGGCCACGGGAATAAAGCGACAGGAATACCTAATGAAAAAGACCACTATTTTCTTCATTGTGCTGGCACTGGCAGTGGTGGCGTTTGACTATTTCAGTAAATAACCAGCTGCAGGCGGCCAGCAGGTAACCGGTCGTCTGCGGTTACATCTGACCACTGTTTTGTGATGTATTAATGTGTAGATCCCGTCATTACGCGGCAGTTACAGCATTTACCACTGAATTCATCAACAAAATATTGTTTATTCACTGGCTGGATAACAATATTTTTGATAATTAATTTATCAAAATCATCAAGATACGCCGATTATTCTTCTGTGTAACAACCACAACATTTATAACACATTTCTCCATGATTTCATCCTATTCCTGGGGGCGAACTGTGGTTAAATAGCGTTGTTCAAGAGCCGTGTAGCGCTCGCTCACCCCAACGCACACATCCCCCTTCTCCTTCGCAGATTATTATAATGACACAACATCAACGTTTTACCCCTGCGCTGCTGCATCCGCGCTACTGGCTCACATGGTTTGGATTAGGCGTGCTGTGGCTACTGGTTCAGCTCCCTTACCCGTGGATATCCGCCATCGGCCGCTGGTCTGGCCGCACCTCACGCCGCTTTCTGGCTCGTCGGGAACGGATCGCCCGCCAGAATATCGCGCTATGTTTTCCTGAACTGACAGAACAAAAACGCGAAGAGCTGATCACACAGAATTTTGTCTCGCTGGGTATGGCGCTGCTGGAAACCGGCATGGCCTGGTTCTGGTCAGATAAACGCCTGCGCCGCTGGTTCAGTGTTGATGGCCTTCAGAACCTGGTTGATGCCCAGCAACATAAACGTGGCGTACTGGTGATCGGCGTTCATTTTATGTCCCTGGAGTTGGGTGGCCGGATTATGGGGATCTGCCAGCCGATGATGGCGGTGTATCGTCGCCACAACAGCCCGCTGCTGGAGTGGGTCCAGACCAAAGGGCGGATGCGCTCCAATAAAGGCATGATCGATCGCCGCCACCTGAAAGAGATGGTCAACGCCCTGAAACAGGGGGAAGCGGTCTGGTTCGCGCCGGATCAGGACTACGGCCCTAAAGGCAGCTGTTTTGCCCCGTTTTTTGCGGTCCCCAATGCGGCCACCACCAATGGTACCTATGTTTTATCGCGGCTCTCTAATGCCGCCATGCTGACCATCACCATGGTACGTAAACCGCATGATCGCGGCTACCAGTTGGTGATTGAACCGGAACTGCACGACTATCCGGCCAGCGATGAGTCTGCCGCTGCCGCATGGATGAACCGGATCATTGAACGCGAAATTATGCGGGCACCGGAGCAATATTTATGGGTGCATCGCCGTTTTAAAACCCGCCCCGGCGGCAGTGCGTCACTTTACGTATAATCCCATCATCCCGGGCGAATAATGGTTCATTGTCATTATAATCACCAATAGTGACAATAACCGATTCCCCACCACCCGATATTCTCCCCTCCGGCCGCGATTTATTGCGTCTTGTCATGGCAAACAATAACACGCGGGAAAATCTATTCTTTATGGTCGATGACACACATTTTTTTTGCTATACCAGACCAGGACATATTCACCACCGTGATATGTCTGCCTGTGATTTTTTGTCGCAGTTATTAATTTCAGATTCATTGCGCAAGCAAACATTATGTAAGGACTGAAATATGAATACAGTAGCAAAAGTCGCCGTGGTTACCGGCGCGGGTCAGGGTATTGGCCGGGCAATTGCGTGTCGTCTGGCAAAAGATGGCTTTCAAGTTGGCTGCCTGGATTTCAATAACGAAACCGCACAGCAAACCGTGAAATTAATCGAAGATCAGGGCGGTAGCGCCCTTGCCGTAAAAGTGGACGTGGCCAATCGCGACCAGGTGATTGCTGCCGTGGATGCCGTCGTGGCACGCTATGGCCGCCTGGATGTCATGGTCAATAATGCCGGCCTGGGGCCAACAACACCGCTGGAAGATATCACCCCGGAACTTTACCACAAGGTCTTTGATGTCAATGTCGGCGGCGTCTATTGGGGTATCCAGGCCGCATTAAAACATTTTAGCGCCCGGACCCCGGCGCGCCGCGGCGATATTGTCGGCAAAATTATCAATGCCTCCCCACAGGCAGGCCAGGTGGGGAACCCCGATTTAGCCGTCTACGGCGCCACTAAATTTGCAGTGCGCGGTATCACCCAAACTGCCGCCCGGGATCTGGCCGCCAGGGGGATCACGGTCAATGCCTATTGCCCGGGTATCGTGCGGACCCCAATGATGGAAGGTATTGCCCAAAAAGTGGCTGATGAAAACGGCCAATCCCTCGAATGGGGGCTGGAACAGTGGGCTAAAAACGTGGCGCTGGGGCGGATCTCCGAATCGGAAGACGTGGCGGCCTGTGTGTCCTATCTGGCGGGGCCGGACTCTGACTATATGACCGGGCAAGCGCTGATTATTGATGGCGGTATGGTATTTAATTAATCTCTCGCGGTATTCCGGTGAATAACCCGACTGTGCATTAAATAATACGTTTATTATGTGTACTGCCGAGTTATCCTCACTATAAAAAGGCCCATTTGCGGGCCTTTTTATCTGGGGTAGAATTAATGTTCAGATTAATGACCGAAACGGGGCGGTGTAATACGACGTCTGACCCAAAAGATCATCGACATCGCCCATGATGGGGCAAGGTGAAAAAGGCCCCACGCCAGCCAGCTGGTTAACACATAGCCACCAAGGGAGCCGGCGTGGCCGCTGTTCCAGGCGAAATATGCGACAGATGTCCAGCCTACAAACCCCAGAATAATCCAGGTGAAGGCTAATTTTCCAAAATGTCTGCTAGTGAAATCAATTAAGTCAGCCATATTTCCCTCTCCACGACAACACAACATTGCTTTACTGTAAGTTAAGATAGTGCTGGAACTTTTTTATTGATGGGGTTCACAAAAGTTCAAGTATCTTAATAATTCACACTAAAATGTGGACTTTTGCGGGACAATTAATTTACTGAATATCAGATGGGGAAATATCCCCCCGGGAAATTAAAAATAGACTATACTTATACCGCGAGTAACTGTTTTTGATAAAAAAGTATCAGCCGTTATTTGTTAATAGCATCACTGATATATTGACCGCCGGGCAATTTACCTGACAACGAGCGTTATAATAGATAAGAATTATCTTGCTATTTTACCGTATCGTCGGATAAAAAATGGTCAATAAGCGCGGGCAAATATTCCCGGGTTACCGGCGGTGAGAATAAATACCCCTGGAAATGCGTGATCCCCAACACCTCAAGTAATCTACGTTTTTCCTGGCTATCCACCCCTTCCGCAATACAGCCACTGCCGGTCAGCCGGCAATAATACACCAGTGTTTTTATCAGGTTACGGGCATGATCATCGTGTTGTGCATCGCTGACAATACTCATATCCAGCTTATATGCATTAAAATGCGCGGTCCTCACGGGGAAAAAAACGCTATTACGCGAGAAGCAGTCATCAAGCATCACCCGGACCCCCGCCTGTTGCAGCTGCTCAAGGTTCGCCGCCGCCCGGGGGAAACGGTTGAGATCAAGCGTTTCAGTAAATTCCAGTACCAGCCGCGCGGCCCACTGGGGCTGGTGCAACTGCGCCGTAGCCGCCTTCACCATGGCCAGCAGGTGCCGTTCCCGGGCGACGCTGGCGGGGATATTAGCCGTAAAGTAGAACGCCCCGGCATACTGATTAATCCCGCACACCGCTTCCTGAAGAACCCAGGCCGTCAGCTGCTGCCACACGATGTCAGCCTGGAGATGGGGTAAAAACTCCCCGGGCAATAACAGACTATTGTCGTTGCATCGCCAGCGCGCCAGGATCTCAACCCCTTTCAGCCGCCGGTTGTTGTCGACAATCGGCTGGAACACCGGAATTATCTGCTGCTCACTGATGGCGCGCATAAATGCCCGCTCAAAGGCCGATAGCGTCACCAGCGACCGGTGCCTGGGGAGTGATTTGGGGAACCTGGCCGCTAGCTCGGGATGGTACTCAACCATTTTTTTCAGCCCTGATGTCTTCTGGCGATAAAGGGTTTTCAGGCTAATGCCGCGCCGTTTTACTTGCTCATGAATATTTTTGCCGCGCAGCATATCCAGCGCGGTTTGCAGTTCAGCCCGGGTCAGCCCTTCACTGGGTATTCTGCGCCGCTCAGCATCCTCCAGAAAGAGTTGTTTCAGCAGCGGGCAATAGCGAAAACGCTGCTGCATCAGCCCCGCCAGGCGCGGATAGGGTAAGTCCGAGGGCGCCGCGTGAACCGCGGACAGTTGCCGGGGGTTCCCTACCCAGTTGAGCAGCGTTTTCCATAACCAGGCCGCCGGGCTGCGGCTGAGGATCAACACCGGCAGGGGTTTTTCTGCCAGGGCTATCAGCACCGCCACCTGGTGCAGCGTGGCCAGCCCCCAGTAGGGTTCCCCCGGCAGGAAGACCACCAGCCGCTTCACATCTGCGGTCATAAACCGCGGCCCGTTGCCCTGCCCTTCAGCAGGCAGCAGTGATACGGGCTGCTGGTCTGACGCCATCAACAGCCGTAGCCCATTCGCGGCCCAGTGGCACGGCGAGAGTACATAATCCTGAATAACACGCTCCCGCATAACACGCTGATCATGATTACGGGTAAACAAAGGTCACCCCGATAATTGACTGGACGTTGCCTGCGGTCACCTGCCCGGTGGTGCGGGCATAGGTGGCGGTTAACCCAAGGTTCACCGCCGAGGTCCCCACGGTGCCAAGCGAGACGGGATTATTAGCGGCCACCGCGCTGCCGTTATGGGTCATTTGCACCCCAATCCCCTGAGCGGCGGACGCTGATGCGGTGTTGGTGAACACGGTATTGGCGGTATCCGCCGTGGTACCGGAAAGGTAATAACTGATGCGCTGGTTCTGCGCGCAGCGTACCGTTACCGGTACCGCCATCGATCCCGGGTAATTCGGCAGGGTCACCGTCACATCACGGGCAGAAACATCACAGCCCCCGGTCGGGACCACCACATTGTTGTTGGCATAAATATTCCAGATAAACTGGAAGGAGTCGCCGCTGAAGTTATTGGTCTGATGCAGGATCAGCACCGCAATCAGCGAACCGGCGCTAATGGTGACCCCACCCGCGGTACTAATGGGGGTTAAATACAGCGCCGTGGGCCAGGGTCTGTCTGTTCTGGAGTCATAGACCACCCGGGGCGTTTCCGAGTTAGTCGGGAACTGGTAGGAGCTGCCGTTATATTTCACCGTACCGGAGAAACTGGACAGCACCCCACCGTATGCCGATCCCAGCTGGAGAGTCGCGTAATCGGTCATTTTTTCCGGGTAGTCGTTATGGCAGAAAATTTGGGTCGACAGATCCACCACCAGGTTTTGCCCCACGCTCACGGCGGGGGCCAGATCGACATACACATTGGCAGAACCGCCGCCAATGGGGACAGTGGCGCCGCTGGCGGTTTTGCAGGCGAATGACCAGGCACTCACCGACCAGCCCAGCAACAACAGCGTGCTGAACAGGGTTAGTATTTTTTTCATTCACTGACTCTCCTGACTCAGGCCCAGGTGTAGGTGACATTGATCACCCCCTGGATGGTTCCCTGGGTAGCGCCGCCTTTCACCGACAGCGCCCTGACTTGCAGCGGAAAACTGGCGGCCTGGGTTGTGCCGTTGACCGTCACCGTTTTATTGCTGCCGTTATTGAGTGTGGCGCCAGCGTTGTCCTGTAACTCCAGTTGAATATTGCCTGCAGTCCCCTGATTCTTGTAATAGCCGGTACTGTCGGCGGTACCGCTAAATGTGGCGGTCACCCGTGATGTCCCCACCGGGCAGTTACTGAGGTTAAGGGTCACGTTATACCAGGCTGAACTGGCCCCGGCAGAAGCCAGACTGAAGGTGTACAAATCGTCCAACGGCACGTTGGGGGTAGGCGTGGACACCGTACAGGGCCCGGCCACCACCCGCCCGTTTACCGTGATGGTGATATCCGCTGCCGGGGAAAAAAGCGGGGCCGGGCCCAGTAATCCCGCCAGCAGCCATGCCGCATAATGCCGTTTCATTTTTCCTCCGGTTACTGAAATTCGAGTGTAAAAGTCGCTGTGGCTCTGACATGCCCGGCACTGACCGGTAGCCGGGTCGCCATCAGGCGGGCATAAAAGTTCAGGGTGTTGGTTTGCCCATGATTCAGCGCGGTCCACGGGATCGCGGACGACGGGGCATTCAGCGCCAGCGCGTGCTGGCGGGCATCGAGGATTTGGATCCCCAGCCCGGTGGCCGACGCCGCGCCGCTGTCCAGCCTCAGCAGGCTGGTGTTACTGGTATCGGCATTACCGGTAAAGCCAATTTTTACCGCGCTCACCGCACTGCCGCAGGGCGACAGTACAATCCGAAACGGCACCAGCGCCGTCGTGGACCCGACGGCAGAAAACTGCTTTGACGGGTTATTCATCAGGTCGACCGTGAAGTCTTTTGATTCACTGCCCACCGCACAGGCGTTATCCCGGACATTGCCGCTGATGGTGATGGTGCTGTCCGCCCCCTGGGCATAACCGGCCATCAGTGCCAGTATCATGGCCAGGACGCCCCCCCGTGCAGAATGTAATAGTGCTGTCATCATCGGCTCCTTAGCGGCACACAGCGGACAGCTGGGTCAGCAGTGGTTGTTTATCCTGATCCGCCAGCCGGTACTGCGCCACACAGCGGGTATCCGGCGTCTCCCCCCATACCGCCTGCACCTTGCCCTGGCGCGGCATCCCGCTCAGGTAGACCTGGCCGTTATCCGCCACAATACTGCCCCCCTGGCTATTACCCGTGCTCACCGTGGCCCCAAAGGGAACCGGCTTGCCGTTATGGGTCAGCGTCAGCAACATTTTCACCCCCACATGGGCATTGAAATCGGCCCGGACAATCGCGCCGTGGGTTGGCACCACGTTAACCACCGCGTCATCCAGGTCGACGTTATCCGCCAGGGTGTTGGTATCCAGCGCAATCCGGTTTTCACGGTATTCCGTGGCGTAAGGGATAACCCCATAGCCCCGCCAGTCGGTATACACCCCGGTCTGGTTCTCCACCCGGGCATTCCCGGCCCCCGGCGCTTTGATAAGCACCACGGTATCGTTCAGGGGCTGGCTAAGGGTGATGCCATTGGCATGGGCCAGAACGCCGCCGCTGACGCCGTAATACAGCTGCTTAATACCGTCGCCACGGCTGTAACCGAGGTTGGCATTGCCGTACCCCCCGCGATAGTTCAGGGCCGCATAACCGGTATCACCACTGTTGCCATTACCGCCGGCCGCGTAGCCCGTCTGCACGCTATAACTGAGGTTATTATCATCCAGCAGGGTGCCGTACAGCCCTGCCAGATTTGTCATCCGGCCATTCAGGTCGTGCGACATGCTGTAACTGGCGCTGGCGTGGCGCCAGACGGACTGGCTGTCGGAGCGCAACCAGTGGCTGAAGGGAATATTGACGTTAACCGCCAGCATTTGATCCCGCCCGTGCTGCCAGGCGTTTTTGGTCAGGCTATAGCTCACCGTCCAGTTGATATCATCAATGGCCGCGTTCAGCCCGGTTTGCAGTTGCTGATCAGTGCGTCCCGTCCCCCAGTAGCTCTGGTGGCTACCGCTCAGGTATAACGTCGCGGTACGCCCCAGCTGTTGGGTAACGCTGGCCTGGATACGGCCGCGCTTGCTGTAGGCCAGGTTGTAGTAATCGGTAAACTTCGGTTTCATCTCAACCACCCCGTCCTGGGTTTCGACGTTATACCCACTCATCCGGCGGTAGGTGGTATCCGCAAAGCTGAAATAGCCTTCGGTGGAATAGCGGTAGCCCACCAGCTGAATATTGGTGCCGGTATCATTGAGCGATTTGTTATACAGAAAGCGCAGAGACTGGCCCTGGTGTTGGCTGTCATCCGGCAGGGTGGCGTTCGCCTGGGTGATATCCACGGATATCGCCCCAAACTCGCCGAGGTTTTTCCCTATCCCAACGTTAAAAGCCCGGTAGCGATCGGCCAGTTGGGTTCCCCCATACAGGGTCCAGCCCGCCGCAAAGCCACGCAGCGCCGTGCCCTGGAAAAACCGGGGCTTTTCCTGTTGCCCACCGCCACTGCGAAACTCCCCGGCGGTCAGCGCAAAACGGGTATGGCCTTCACGCTGCAGGTTCGGCACCGTGGACCAGGGCACCGTGAAGACCTGGTTACTGCCGTCGGTTTCTTTAATGGTGACCTGGAGATCACCGCCGTTCCCCGCCGCATAGAGATCATTGATGGTAAATGGCCCTGGCGGCACCGTGCTCTGATAGATTTCATAGCCATTTTGCCGGATAGACACCTGAGCAGTACCCCGGGCGATACCGTGAATAACCGGGGCAAACCCTTTTTGGCTGTCCGGCAGCATATTGTCATCGGAGGCCAGCTGCGCACCGCGAAAGTTAATACCGTCGAACACATCGCCATTGGTATAGCTGTCCCCCAGCGTCAGCCGCGAGCGCAGTGAGGTAATATCGCGTTCCAGCCAGCTATTGACGTGCTGCCATTTATTTTCGTGGGTGGCCGCCCCGCCGCTGCTGTAGCTCCAGGTCGAGTTATCCCGCAGGCGCCAGGCGCCGATATTGAGGCCGCTCTGTAAATTCAGATACGCATAATTACTGGTGCCCCCGGTACGGTTATGGACATTATTCCCGGTGAGGTTGTAGTTGAGCAGACCGGCGGTGATGCCGTTATCCCACAATTCCGGTGGAATATACCCACGGGCGCGGTTGCCCATAAATGCCTGGGGCACTGTGAGGTACAGCCGTTGCTGGCCGACATCAAAGCGGCTGGTGGCATCCTTGATAATCCCGGTCAAGGGGACACAGGCATCCGCTGCCAGTACCGCCATTCCGTCAACCGCGGCGGTATTGATCCCCATCCCCGCCAGTTGCCCCCGGGTCAGACACGGCACCAGGCCGTGGCCGCCTTCCCCGGCGTTGAACGCCACATCCCGGGTGGTCATAAAACCATCATTCAGGTAAATATCGACACGGTACGTCCCCGGCGGGACTTCCTGGCCTTTCTCAAACCCGGAGAGATCCGCCACCGCCGCGGGGTCATCTGCCAGAAAGCGCGGGTTAAAATAGAGATCCCCCCCGGGGGCACTGGCCTGTACTGATGCCGCCGGTAACGCCAGCCAAATGGCAAAGAAGAGAGGCGTAACAGTAAAAACAGAACCCGGAGTGTTGTGCCCGGCGCACCGGGCTCCCCGGTGACCCACCCCATATTGTAAATGTGACATAGTCCCTCCGGTCAACATCGCCCGGCTGTCAGTGCTTTTTATTCCCTGGGGAAGTGGTGTGTCCCCTTGCGGTTACAGCGTGCCTTTCATTTTTGGGGTCAGTGCGCCGTAGTCATTGATGGTCCGGTAGGTGATGGTGCTCCCGGCGTCTGGCGGCAGATTCACCCGGGTTTGCCCCATGGGGGGGGACCAGCGCATTATCCAGCCCACGGGTGCCCGCATTAAGTTCGGTCACCGTCAGAAAATACGGCGTGGGATTGTTCAGGACCAGCGCGTTACCGCTACGGCTAAAAGTTAACTTTTCGGCGGCCTGATCCGGCGGCAGCGCCAGTTTTGCCGGGCGGTAATAGAGTTTGATTCGGCTGATAATCGCCAGTTGCAGCGTGTTATCGCTGAGTTTGGCTTTATCCATCGAGGGGATAGCTTTCACATTTACCCAAAACAGGCTTTCCCTATCCTGGGGTAACTGGTTATTGGTGGCGTCGACAATGCGCAGGGTGTTCTCTTTTTTACCCTGCATGGCAAACAGCGGCGGTGTTATCACAAAGCGGCTGTCTTTATCGCCGGCGGCATTTTCAATCCACGACTGAATCAAATAGGTGCTGCTGTCATCGTTGTTTGTCACCGCCAGCTGTACCTGTTTATTCCCCGCCGGGTAAATAACCCGGGTAGCACCCAGCGCCACCCCGGCCTGTGCCTGCGGCATCATTCCCAGCGTGGCCACCAGCAATAATCCCGCCAGTAAACCGCGCGCGATATCCCCTTTATTTCTCACACTTACCTCTTTTTTCTCTCTTGTTGTGCGTCTGTGCCGAATTGGCGCAATGGCGGCGGGCCTGCTACTGGTACGTCAGGGAGAACCACGCCTGGGCATTTGCCACACCGCCCACCACCTGGCGGCTGGTTGCCCGGTACTTCGCGACAAAATGGAGCGTTGTCGGCCCGGCGTATAACCGGGTCCATGTTTGTGGTGGCGCGTTAAGCGGCAGCAGGCGGTCCTTATCATCAAACAGCGCAATGCCAACGCCCGAGGCAATCCCGTCCCCTTCCCCCACTGAGAGCACATCAGGATTTTTACCATCGGCAACCCCCTGAAATGCCACGCCAACCCGCTGGCTGACCGCTGTCGTACAGTCCTGAAGGTGAATCTCAAAAGCCACGGGATTGCTGTCCTCGCCCACAGCGTGAAAGCGGTTACTGCTGATTTGCCCCATGTTGACCGTCATCTGACGATCCCCGGTGTCAACCCGGCAGGACTCAGCGATAATGACCCCCTGAAAGCGCATTTCACCACCGGGCAATAGCACGTTCCACCGGTTACCGGCCTGGACACTCAGCGGCAGCAACATCAGTAACCATCCGGCTTTCATCCCTTGCATCGTTATCACCCCAGTCCCTCTGTGTATAGCGGGCCCTCCTGGCCCGGATAGCATCCCTGTCTGGTTACTGACTTACTGGTACTGCACTTTAAAGGTGGCGTCGGCGTTGGCCGTGCCTGCTGTTGCCGCGCCAGTCGCGTAATAACGTGCCTGAAACGGAATGACGTTGGTCCCGTCGTTCAGTACCGTTGCACTGCTGAAGGTTTCCCCGTCCAGACCCAGCGGAGTGCCGGTGCGATCGAGAATCTGTACGCCGACATTGGTCGCGCCGCCCGCTGCGGAACCCTGCAGGGCCAGTACGGTGGTATTGGTGCTGTTCACCGCCGTCCCGGAGAAGGCAACCGAGGCTTTAGTGGAAACGGTGGTATGGCAATCATCCAGCTGGATGTTGAACCCAACCGGCGAGCTGGTGCTGCCAGCGGTCGCCAGTTTTGCTGAACGGACCGGCCCCAGTTGCACGGACTGATCGATAGAGCCAGCATCGACAGCACAGGCGGCGTTAACAATTTCGCCTTTAAAATGCACAGTACCGCCGTTAACCGTGGCCGTATCGGCCAGGGCCGCCGCAGAGCACAGGGACAGACCTGACAGAACAACAATTGCCAGTGCTTTGATTTTCATGTCTTTTTCCTTTGAACAAAATCAATATTACGAACCTTATTTGGCAGCCAGTGCACCATCCAGGCATCCCTCTGGTCCGTCTCATGATCTGGCTGCCGGTTCTGCACGTTTTTCACCCAATTAATGGGACAATTGGGGCCAAACCGTTTACATGATAAAAATGTTTTATAATTTTTTGCAACCAATAAGTGTGAACTTTATTAAAAAAATTAATTATCAGACTTATTTTCATAAGTTTATTTTAAGCGCTTTCTTTACATTCCCGCCTGATAACCTCCCGACTGCCCGGCAGTATCGCACGTTATCCCCCGCATTTTCTGCTTTTTATCTCGGTAATTTACTAGATTTAGCATCTTAAAAATCATCAATTCAAAGAACTAATCACCAACCATACCGCTAAAAAGTCAAAAAATAAGCCATTTATAACGATGGGTCAAAATGGCCCCAATTGACTTGTTCGCAATTTCATTTTTCCTTTTCAATCAACGTATTAAGCCAATATCGCTGTTCCTGTAAATTTTTCTCCAGCAAATTATTCCGATCCCATAATCCGGCAAACCGGGCGGCATTACTGGCGGTATAGCGTACCGTATGGCGGATATTACGATGGCCAAGATAATCCTGGATCAACCGGGTGTCGGTTCCCCTTTCCGCCAGCTCATAACCACAGGCGTGGCGCAGCATGTGCGGATGGGTACTGGTGGCGGTACCTGCCTCCTCGCCAGCGCTGCGGATAATCCGGTAAGCCTGCTGGCGGGAAAGCGGTGTCCCGCGGCGGGAAATAAAAATCGCATCGGTTTTATGGGCCGCATGCCAGTTTTTACGTGCCCGGCTCCAGCTTTCGATGGCATCACGTTTATCGGGCATCAGCGGATGAATGGTCGAAAAGCCATTTTTCAGGCGCCGGATATTGATTCGCCCTTCAGTGAGATCCAGGTCCCGGTAATGCAGATCAAGCAGCTCACTAATACGCATACCGTGGCGGAATGCCAGCAGGATCAGACAATAGTCCCGTTCCCCGGTAGCCCCCCGCCTTACGGCCTGCATCATGGCCAGCACGGCTTTGTTGAATAAATCGAACTTTTAGCCGAAATTAGGATCAGATCACCACACTCCTGACCCTGTAGCGACATCCTGTGACAAAGCAAAAGTTCAAAA
>NZ_WBXP01000039.1 GCF_016415625.1 Shimwellia pseudoproteus | reverse complement strand
AACTCAGAAGTGAAACGCCGTAGCGCCGATGGTAGTGTGGGGTCTCCCCATGCGAGAGTAGGGAACTGCCAGGCTTTAATTAAACGGAAAAGCCCTGTCTTGCGACAGGGCTTTTTTGTGTCTGCGATTTACTGACTGGCGTCAGGTATACGGGCACGGTATCAGCAGTATTACCGGGCACTATACTGAACAGTGCCCGCACGACGGATCTCCATTACTCTTCCGACGCCCTATTCCTCCGACCCCTGGTAACGCAAATGCAGTAGCGGATATGCCCGTCCTTCGCTATCGGTTGCCGATCTTCCCGCTATCTCGAATCCCCGGGATAAATAAAACGCCAGTGCCGCGCGGTTTTGTTCATTCACATCGGTGGTGAGCGCCGGACAGAGCGTTAACGCATGGTCTATCAATAAACTGCCTATCCCTTTACCGTGCCAGCGGGGATCAACAAACAGCGCCTCCATATGCTGGTTATCCAGCAGCATAAAAGCCACTGGGGTATCTTCATCACTCGCGGCGACCCACAGCGGCGCCTGGGGCAGAAACTGCGCGACATGCTCACCAATGGCTCTGCGATCCTCTGCCGACAGGAAGTGGTGAGTGGCATCCACTGCGGCCCCCCATAAGCTGACCAGCTGCTGGCCTTCATCATATCGTGCGCGGCGTACCTGCATCTTTTACGTCCTCTTTATTTGCCCGGGGTTTTCGGTATTCTACGATGAACCGCGTCGTGAAACATTTTCACCTTTTACCTGAAGACTCGACATTCAAATTAATTATCGCTATCTTCAGCTGTCTGGATGTCTAAACGTTTAAACGTATGTAGTGAGGATTAAGGTTATGCCAATCAGGGTACCGGACGAATTGCCCGCAGTGAATTTTCTGCGTCAGGAAAACGTCTTTGTGATGACAACATCCCGCGCCAGCGGGCAGGAGATTCGTCCACTAAAGGTGCTGATCCTTAACCTGATGCCGAAAAAAATTGAGACCGAGAATCAGTTCCTGCGCCTGCTGTCTAACTCGCCGCTTCAACTGGATATTCGTCTGCTGCGCATTGATCACCGGGAATCCCGCAACACGCCAGCGGAGCATCTGGATACGTTCTATTGTGATTTCGACGATATCCAGGACGAGAACTATGATGGCCTGATTGTCACCGGCGCCCCCCTGGGGCTGGTTGAGTTTGATGATGTGGCTTACTGGCCGCAAATCACCCGGGTGCTGGAATGGGCAAAAGATCATGTCACCTCCACACTGTTTGTCTGCTGGGCGGTTCAGGCGGCCCTGAATATCCTGTATGGCATCCCCAAGCAGACCCGCAAAGAGAAAATCTCCGGGGTATATGAGCACTACACCACTCACCCTCACGCGCTGCTGACCAGAGGCTTTGACGATGCTTTCCTGGCGCCGCACTCCCGCTATGCCGACTTCCCGGCGGCCTTGATCCGGCAACACACCGATCTGGAAATCTTCGCGGAATCTGAAGAAGGGGACGCCTACCTGTTCGCCAGCCCGGACAAACGGCTGGCCTTTGTGACCGGCCACCCGGAATATGATGCGCACACCCTGTCCGGCGAATACTTTCGCGATTTGGAGGCAGGCCTGAACCCGCAACTACCGCATCGCTACTTCCCGGAAGATAACCCGGATAAAAAACCGCGTGCCACCTGGCGTAGCCACGGTAATCTGCTGTTTACGAACTGGCTGAACTACTATGTTTACCAGATCACGCCATTTGATTTACGCCAGATGAACCCTACCCTCGATTGATCCTCTACCGGCAGGTATCGCGCCTGCCGGTTTTCGCTATTCCCTGCCTGCCGACCACACCTTTCCGGTTAGCGCGTGCTCATCATTACCCGCTATTAGCCGTAACCATTCAGCAACTGAAAACCGATTACTAATCACATAAAAATTAATTTCTATATTAATCAGCGGATTATTTTATTTTTTAATTAAAAATGGAAATCGTTTTTGATTTTTTAAATTAATGAATTAGGCTTAGCTGTGTTGAGTGAAAAGTGCGCACTGATCCGATGAGGGTTGGCGAACGGGAACAGCAGTAAGGGGAGAGTTAGCAATGACACAACAAACAACGAGCGATGAGATTATCTTTCACCAGCCAGCAGGGGAACTGGAGCGCCAGGTACTGACTGCTGACGCGGTGGAGTTTATTACTGACCTGGTGGCGCAGTTTACACCCCAGCGTAATCAGTTACTGGCCGTGCGCCAGCGGGAGCAGCAGGCCATTGATCAGGGTAAGCTGCCAGACTTTAACCCGGAAACCGCTTCCATTCGTGACGGTGACTGGAAGATTCGCGGTATTCCCGCTGATTTACAGGATCGCCGGGTGGAAATTACCGGCCCGGTAGAGCGCAAAATGGTGATTAATGCGCTCAATGCCAATGTAAAAGTCTTTATGGCGGACTTTGAAGACTCTTTGGCGCCCAGCTGGCAAAAGGTGATGGAAGGGCACATTAACCTGCGCGATGCGGTGAACGGCACCATCAGCTACACCAATGACGCCGGCAAAATCTACCAGCTGAAGCCGGACCCGGCAGTTTTAATTTGCCGGGTGCGGGGCCTGCACCTGCCGGAAAAACACGTGACCTGGCGGGGTGAGCCCATCCCTGGCAGCCTGTTTGATTTCGGGCTCTACTTTTTCCACAACTACCAGGCCTTGCTGGCCAAAGGCAGTGGCCCCTATTTTTATTTGCCGAAGACCCAATCCTGGCAGGAAGCGGCCTGGTGGCGTGAGGTGTTCAGTTTTACCGAAGACCGTTTCTCACTGCCGCGGGGCACCATCAAAGCGACGCTGCTGATTGAGACGTTACCCGCCGTATTCCAGATGGACGAGATCCTGCACGCCATGCGCGACCATATTGTCGGCCTGAACTGCGGGCGCTGGGACTACATTTTCAGCTATATCAAGACGCTGAAAAACCATCCCGATCGCATCCTGCCGGACCGGCAAAGTGTCACGATGGATAAACCGTTCCTTAGTGCCTATTCACGGCTGCTGATCAAGACCTGCCATAAGCGCGGTGCGTTTGCGATGGGCGGTATGGCGGCGTTTATTCCCAGCAAAGACGAGCAACGTAACCGCCAGGTGCTGGATAAAGTCACCGCGGATAAATCCCTCGAAGCCGATAACGGCCATGATGGCACCTGGGTTGCCCACCCAGGCCTGGCAGATACCGCCATGGCGGTGTTTAACCGCGTGCTCGGCAATCGTAAAAACCAGCTTGATATCAGCCGTGAGGGAGATGTTCCGGTTACCGCTGCGCAGTTACTGGAACCCTGCCCGGGCGAGCGTACCGAAGCCGGCATGCGCGCCAATATCCGTGTGGCGGTGCAATACATCGAGGCCTGGATCTCCGGCAATGGCTGTGTGCCGATTTATGGCCTGATGGAGGATGCCGCCACTGCGGAAATCTCCCGTACCTCTATCTGGCAGTGGATCCACCACCATAAAACCCTGAGCAACGGTGAGCAGGTCACTAAAGCCTTGTTCAGTACCATGCTGGCGGAGGAAATCGAGGTGATTCGGCAGGAAGTGGGGGAGGCGAGGTTTGCCGCCGGTCGCTTTGCAGAAGCGGCCCGCCTGATGGATCAGATAACCACCTCTGATGCGTTGATCGACTTCCTGACCCTGCCGGGATACCGGCTGCTGGCATAACCCGGCGGGTCAGATTGGTTTACTTACCGACACCTTACTTAATGAAACCCGGCTCACCGGGTACTGAATGGAGCATCTGCCATGACAACCTCTCGTACTCAGCAAATTCAGCAACTGGAACAGGAATGGACACAACCACGCTGGGAGGGGATCCAGCGCCCCTACAGCGCCGAAGAGGTGGTGAAACTGCGGGGTTCCGTTAACCCGGAACACACCCTGGCCCAATTGGGGGCGGCGAAGATGTGGCGTTTGCTGCATGGTGACGCGAAAAAGGGCTATATCAACAGCCTTGGCGCCCTGACCGGTGGCCAGGCACTGCAACAGGCCAAAGCCGGGATTGAAGCGGTCTACCTGTCTGGCTGGCAGGTGGCTGCCGATGCGAACCTCGCCGCCAGTATGTACCCGGACCAGTCGCTCTACCCGGCTAACTCGGTACCGGCCGTGGTTGAGCGGATCAACAATACCTTCCTGCGGGCGGATCAGATCCAGTGGTCGGCGGGGATTGATCGCGACGATCCGCGCTTTATTGACTACTTCCTGCCGATTGTCGCCGATGCTGAAGCCGGGTTTGGCGGCGTACTGAATGCCTTTGAGCTGATGAAGTCGATGATCCAGGCCGGTGCGGCGGCGGTTCACTTTGAAGATCAACTGGCCTCGGTGAAGAAATGCGGCCATATGGGGGGCAAGGTGCTGGTCCCCACCCAGGAAGCTATCCAAAAACTGGTGGCGGCCCGCCTGGCGGCTGACGTGCTCGGCGTGCCGACCCTGGTGATCGCCCGTACTGATGCCGATGCGGCGGATCTGATCACCTCGGACTGTGACCCGTATGACAGCGCGTTTATCACCGGTGAGCGCACCAGTGAAGGCTTCTTCCGTACCCACGCGGGTATTGAGCAGGCCATCAGCCGCGGGCTGGCCTATGCACCTTACGCCGATCTGGTGTGGTGTGAGACATCCACCCCGGATCTGGCCCTTGCCCGCCGCTTTGCTGAGGCGATCCACGCCCGTTACCCGGGCAAACTGCTGGCCTATAACTGTTCGCCATCCTTCAACTGGAAGAAAAACCTCGATGATAAAACCATCGCCAGCTTCCAGCAGGAGCTGGCCGATATGGGCTATAAATATCAGTTCATCACCCTGGCGGGGATCCACAGTATGTGGTTCAACATGTTCGACCTTGCCCACGCCTATGCGCAAGGGGAAGGGATGCGCCACTACGTTGAGAAAGTACAACAGCCGGAGTTTTCCCGGGCCGGTGAGGGCTATACGTTTGTCTCACACCAGCAGGAAGTGGGCACCGGCTACTTCGATAAAGTCACCACCATCATTCAGGGCGGCAACTCCTCCGTAACCGCGCTGACCGGCTCAACGGAAGAATCTCAGTTCTGATCATCATGGCCCCACCCGGTTTACCGGGTGGGGCTTTTTGTTGTCTGCGGATCACCCGGGGTGGCTATGTCGAGAGCGAAAGAGCTATTAATAGCGCAAACTATTTTGCAGGGGTTCGATGCCCAGTACGGCCGCTTTCTGGAGGTTACCGCCGGGGCACAGCAGCGCTTTGAGCAGGCAGACTGGCATGCAGTCCAGCAGGCGATGAAAAAGCGTATTCACCTCTATGATCACCATGTCGGGCTGGTGGTGGAGCAGTTGCGCTGCATCACCCAGGGGCAGGCCACAGACAGCGACTTCCTGCTGCGGGTCAAGGCCCATTACACCCAATTATTGCCGGATTATCCGCGCTTCGAGATTGCAGAAAGCTTTTTTAACTCAGTGTATTGCCGCCTGTTTGATCACCGGGCGCTGACACCGGCGCGGTTATTTATTTTCAGCTCCCAGCCGGCACGCTACTTCCAGCACCATTCCCGGCCGCTGGCCAAAGCCTTCCACCCGGATAAAGGCTGGGCGGTGATGCTCAACCGTATGCTGACAGACTTACCGCTGCGCCTGCCCTGGCAGGATAAACCGCGGGATATTGGCTATATCATTCGCCATCTTGAGGAGGCCCTGGGGCCGGCGCATTTAGCCCGCAGCCATATTCAGCTGGCCAATGAACTGTTCTACCGTAACAAAGCCGCCTGGCTGGTGGGAAAATTGATAACCCCCGATGGTGTGCTGCCCCTGCTGATGCCGGTACACCGCAGTGACGACGGTGAACTGTTTATTGATACCTGCCTGACCACCCCACAAGAGGCCAGTATCGTGTTCGGCTTTGCCCGCTCCTACTTTATGGTTTATGCCCCGGTACCCGCCGCCACGGTGGAGTGGCTGCGGGAGATCCTGCCCGGGAAAACCACCGCCGAGCTGTATATGGCCATCGGCTGCCAGAAACACGGTAAAACGGAGATTTACCGGGAATATCTCAATTATGTCACCCATACCGATGAGCAATTTATTGAGGCCCCCGGGGTGCGGGGCATGGTGATGTTGGTGTTTACCCTGCCAGGGTTTGATCGGGTATTTAAAGTGATTAAGGACACCTTTGCCCCCCAGAAGGAGATGAACGCCGCCCACGTGCGGGCCTGTTATCAACTGGTCAAAGAACATGACCGGGTGGGGCGTATGGCGGATACTCAGGAGTTCGAAAACTTCGTCCTCGATCGCCAGCAGATAAGCCCGGCGCTATTAGGGCTGCTGCAACAGGAGATCCCGGGGAAACTGCGCATAACCGCGCACCAGGTCACCATCAGCCACCTGTATATTGAACGGCGAATGGTGCCCCTTAACCTGTGGCTGGAGCAGGCCTCACCCCGCCAGCTACGGGATGCCATCGAAGAATACGGGAATGCCGTTCGCCAGCTGGCGGCCGCCAATATCTTCCCCGGCGACATGCTGTTTAAAAACTTCGGCGTTACGCGCCATGGCCGGGTGGTGTTCTATGACTATGACGAAATCAGTTATATGACCGAGGTAAATTTCCGCGATATCCCGCCGCCCCGTTACCCGGAGGACGAGCTGGCCTGCGAGCCCTGGTATAGTGTGGCCCCCGGAGATGTCTTCCCGGAAGAGTTTCGCCACTGGCTGTGTGCGGATCCCCGGGTCGCCCCGTTATTTGATGAGATGCACAGCGATCTGTTCCGGGCGGATTACTGGCGGGCGCTGCAACAACGCATCCGCGACGGCCATGTGGAAGATGTCTATGCCTACCGGCGCAGGCAGCGGTTCTGTGTGCGTTATGGCACCAGTGAGCCGCCACCCGTCCGGCACGTGGTCTAGCGCACGCCACCCCAGGCGAGGGTGACCTCTTTCGCCGCCTTGATCACCAGGGCGCCCAGCTCGGTAACCCGGTCATCGGTGATGCGTGAGATAGGGCCGGAAATGGAGATAGCGGCAAACGGCAGATGGTGCTCATCGAAGATACAGGCCGCAATGCAGCGTAACCCCAGGGCGTGCTCTTCGTCGTCAAAGGAGTAGCCCCGCTTGCGAATGTGGGCGAGGTCGTCTTTCAGATGCACCGGCGAGACCAGGGTCGCGTGGGTATAGGCATGCAGCCCTTTACGGTGCAGCAGGCCAGACACTTGATCGTCACTCAGATGCGCCAGAAACGCTTTCCCCGCCCCGGAGGCGTGCATCGGCAATTTACCGCCAATGGGGGCGGACATCCGCATCAACTGGGTACATTGCACCTGGTCGATAATAATCGCGTCGTGGTCACTGTGGTCCAGCACTGCCAGATTGACGGTTTCGCCGGACGCGTCCATCACGCTGCGCAAAATAGGGTGCACGATGGCCAGCAGATTGCGGCTCTGCAAAAAACTGCTGCCGACAATAAAAGCGTGTGCGCCAATGGTCCAGTGGCCAAGGTCCCCCACCTGGCGTACAAAGCCCTGCTGCTGCATGGTGGTCAGCAGGCGGTGGGTGGTGGAGTTTGGCAACCCGGCCTGCTGGGCCAGATCGGTGAGCGCAACGCTGCCGTGGGACTCGGCAATCGCCTCAAGCAATTTCAGCCCGCGGGTGAGAGACTGCACCTGTCCGGTGGGTTGCGGGGCAGCGGCAGCCGCAGCGGGACGGGGTTTTTTACCGCGTTTAACAGGGACGGCAGCGGCCATGACAGACTCCTTTTTCTGTATCGTGGAAATCATTTTCGTTTTATTTGGCGATAATGCAACCTGCCGGGCACTGGTAAGAGCAGTATCCTGAAGATGTCTCACCTTTTGGCGCTTTTACCACCTGTTAACTTATGCCAGTATGGATGACCGGTTTTTCGTCCGGGTGGATAGGTAGAGTGGAGTGACAGTGAGCAATAAAAATAAAACAGAAAAGCTGCACCAGCAGCTGGCACAACGCATTTTGGTCCTGGACGGTGGTATGGGCACGATGATCCAGGGGTATCGTTTAGATGAAAACGCTTTTCGCGGTGAGCGGTTTGCCGACTGGCCCTGTGATCTGAAAGGCAACAATGACCTACTCGTGCTGACCCAGCCCGATATTATTGCCGCCATTCATGACGCCTATTTTGAGGCGGGCGCGGACATTATCGAAACCAACACCTTTAACTCCACCACTATCGCCATGGCGGACTACCAGATGGCGTCCCTGTCCGCAGAAATTAACTACACGGCGGCGAAACTGGCCCGGGCCTGTGCCGATAAATGGACCGCCCTCGACCCGGAAAAACCGCGTTACGTGGCCGGTGTCCTCGGCCCCACTAACCGCACTGCGTCTATCTCTCCGGACGTCAACGACCCGGCATACCGCAATATCACCTTCGATAAGCTGGTGGACGCCTACCGGGAGTCTACCCGGGCGCTGGTCGAAGGGGGGGCAGACCTGATCCTCATTGAGACCGTCTTCGATACCCTGAACGCCAAAGCGGCGATTTTTGCGGTGGAAACGGAATTTGACGCGCTGGGGCAATCGCTGCCTGTCATGATCTCCGGCACCATTACCGATGCTTCCGGGCGCACCCTGTCCGGGCAAACAACCGAAGCCTTTTATAACTCGTTACGCCACGCAGACGCACTGTCGTTTGGCCTCAACTGCGCCCTGGGGCCGGATGAGCTACGCCAGTACGTGGCGGAGATGTCGCGGATTGCCGAGTGCTACGTGACCGCGCACCCTAACGCCGGGCTGCCGAATGCCTTTGGCGAATATGATCTGGATGCTGACACCATGGCCGCCCAGGTCAAAGAGTGGGCGGAGTCTGGCTTCCTGAATATCGTCGGCGGTTGCTGTGGTACCACGCCGGCCCATATTGCCGCCATGAGCCGCGCCGTGGCCGGGGTGGCCCCCCGTAAGCGGCCAACCTTGCCGGTGGCCTGTCGCCTGTCCGGGCTGGAACCGCTCAATATCGGCGACGACAGCCTGTTTGTTAACGTCGGGGAGCGGACGAACGTGACCGGCTCGGCGAAATTTAAACGGCTGATCAAAGAAGAGAAATACGGCGAGGCGCTGGATGTGGCCCGCCAGCAGGTTGAAAACGGCGCCCAGATCATCGACATCAATATGGATGAAGGGATGCTGGACGCGGAAGCCGCGATGGTGCGCTTTCTGAACCTGATAGCCGGTGAACCGGATATCGCCCGGGTGCCTATCATGATCGACTCCTCAAAGTGGGAGGTTATCGAACAAGGGCTTAAGTGCATCCAGGGCAAGGGGATCGTGAACTCGATCTCAATGAAAGAAGGTGTCGATGTCTTTATTGCGCATGCCCGGCTGGTGCGCCGCTACGGCGCTGCCATGGTGGTGATGGCGTTTGACGAGCAGGGCCAGGCGGACACCCGGGAGCGCAAGATTGAGATTTGTACCCGGGCTTACAACATTCTGACCAACGACGTTGGCTTTCCCCCGGAAGATATTATCTTCGACCCGAATATTTTTGCCGTGGCCACCGGGATTGAAGAGCATAACAACTATGCGGTGGACTTTATCGGCGCCTGTGAAGATATCAAACGCAATCTGCCCCACGCGCTGATCTCCGGCGGGGTCTCTAACGTGTCGTTCTCGTTTCGCGGTAATGACCCGGTGCGCGAGGCGATCCACGCGGTGTTCCTCTACTACGCCATTCGTAACGGGATGGATATGGGGATTGTGAACGCCGGGCAGCTGGCGATTTATGACGATCTGCCCGCCGAGCTGCGCGATGCGGTGGAAGACGTTATCCTCAACCGCCGCGATGACGGCACTGAGCGCCTGCTGGACCTGGCGGAGAAATACCGCGGCAGTAAAACGGATGAGGCGGCCAATACCCAACTGGCGGAGTGGCGAAGCTGGGATGTCAGAAAACGCCTTGAATACTCGCTGGTCAAAGGCATAACCGAGTTTATTGTTCAGGATACCGAAGAAGCCCGCCAGCAGGCTGACCGGCCTATTGAGGTTATCGAAGGGCCGCTGATGGACGGCATGAACGTGGTCGGTGACCTGTTCGGTGAAGGCAAAATGTTCCTGCCCCAGGTGGTGAAGTCTGCCAGGGTGATGAAACAGGCGGTGGCCTACCTGGAACCCTATATCGAGGCCAGCAAAGAGAAAGGCCAAAGCAACGGCAAGATGGTGATTGCCACCGTGAAGGGCGATGTGCATGACATCGGCAAAAATATTGTTGGCGTGGTGTTGCAGTGTAATAACTACGACATTATCGATCTTGGCGTCATGGTCCCGGCGGAGAAAATACTCAAAACCGCCCGGGAACATAATGCGGACTTGATTGGCCTGTCCGGGCTGATTACCCCGTCGCTGGATGAAATGGTCAACGTGGCAAAAGAGATGGAGCGCCAGGGCTTTACTATCCCGCTGTTGATTGGCGGCGCCACCACCTCCAAAGCCCATACCGCGGTAAAAATTGAACAGAATTACAGCGGCCCGACGGTCTATGTCCAGAATGCCTCGCGCACTGTCGGGGTGGTCTCTGCGCTGCTGTCTGATACCCAGCGGGATGATTTTGTGGCCCGCACCCGTAAGGAGTATGAAACGGTGCGTATTCAGCACGGGCGTAAAAAACCGCGCACGCCACCGGTGACGCTACCAGTGGCCCGGGAGAATGATCTGGCGTTCGACTGGGAAAGCTACACCCCGCCAGTAGCCCACCGCCTGGGCGTACAGGAGGTGACCGCCAGTATTGAGACGCTGCGCAACTATATCGACTGGACGCCGTTCTTTATGACCTGGACCCTGGCCGGTAAGTACCCGCGTATTCTGGAAGATGAGGTGGTCGGCGAAGAGGCAAAACGGCTGTTTGCGGACGCCAACGCCATGCTGGATATGCTCAGCGAAACCCAGGCCCTCACGCCGCGCGGGGTGGTGGGGCTGTTCCCGGCCAACCGGGTCGGGGATGATGTGGAAATCTATCAGGATGAAACCCGCACGAAGGTGCTGGCGGTAGGCCATCATCTGCGCCAGCAGACGGAAAAAGTCGGCTATGCGAACTACTGTCTGGCGGATTTTGTCGCCCCACGGCACACCCGCAAACCCGATTATATCGGCGCGTTTGCGGTGACTGGCGGCCTGGAGGAGGACGCCCTGGCAGAGGCCTATGAAGCCCAGCACGATGATTACAATAAAATCATGATCAAATCGGTGGCGGACCGCCTGGCGGAAGCCTTTGCCGAGTACCTTCATGAGCGGGTGCGCAAGGTGTACTGGGGTTATGCCCCCACCGAGAACCTCAGTAACGAGGATCTGATCCGCGAAAACTACCAGGGTATCCGCCCGGCGCCGGGTTATCCGGCCTGCCCGGAACATACCGAGAAAGCCACCATCTGGTCACTGCTGGACGTCGAAACGCGGATCGGGATGCAGCTCACCGAGTCTTACGCCATGTGGCCCGGTGCGTCAGTTTCTGGCTGGTACTTCAGCCACCCGGACAGCAAATATTTTGCCGTGGCGCAGATCCAGCGCGATCAGGTTGAGGACTATGCCCGCCGTAAAGGGATGAGCGTTGCCGAGGCTGAACGCTGGCTGGCGCCGAACCTTGGTTATGATGCGGACTAACCGCTGACCCTCTCCAGCACCGCCGTTTCCGGCGGTGCTGTCACAAATCCGTCATCTTTTTTTACAACATACTGCCAATCAGCCCATTTAGCTGACTTATTATTTGCTTCTGACTCTTATACTTACTGTCATGTGTTGAGTGTTTGTGATGATGATGTCACCGCTTTGCACTTGTGTTTGACGGTATTTGGTATCTGATAAGTCTTGTTGTTGCTCAGGGACAATCGAAATAAGGAGTATATGTGCTAACCCTATTACACCTGCTTTCGGCAGTATCACTGCTGGTTTGGGGAACGCATATCGTGCGCACCGGTGTCATGCGGGTTTTTGGCGCCCGGCTGCGCAGTGTGCTGAGCCAGAGTGTTGAAAAGAAACCACTCGCCTTTTGCGCCGGTATTGGTGTTACCGCCCTGGTGCAGAGCAGTAACGCCACCACCATGTTGGTGACCTCTTTCGTGGCCCAGGATCTGGTGGCGCTGACCCCGGCACTGGTTATTGTGCTGGGGGCCGATGTCGGTACCGCGCTGATGGCGCGTATTCTGACCTTCGACCTTTCCTGGCTGTCGCCGCTGCTGATTTTTATTGGCGTGATTTTCTTTCTTGGCCGCCGGCAAAGCCGGGCCGGGCAGCTTGGTCGGGTGGGTATCGGCCTGGGGCTGATCCTGCTGGCGCTGGAGCTTATCGTCCAGGCCGTCACCCCGATCACTCAGGCGTCTGGCGTGAAAGTGATTTTTGCCTCGCTGACGGGCGACATTATGCTGGATGCGCTGATCGGTGCGCTGTTTGCCGTGATCAGTTATTCCAGCCTGGCGGCGGTGCTCCTGACGGCCACCCTGAATGCCACCGGGGTTATCTCGTTTGATGTGGCGCTGTGCCTGGTTATCGGGGCTAACCTGGGGTCCGGGTTACTGGCGATGCTGAATAACAGTGCGGCCAATGCCGCCGCCCGGCGGGTGGCGCTGGGGAGCCTGTTGTTTAAGCTGGTGGGCAGTCTGGCTATTTTGCCGTTTATTCATCTGGTGGGCGATGCGCTACACCGGATCGCCTTACCGGAATCAGAACTGGTTATCTATTTCCACGTCTTCTATAACCTGATCCGTTGCCTGGTGATGGTGCCGTTTGCGGAGCCGATGGCGCGTTTTTGCCGCCGGGTGATTCAGGACCCGCCGGAGCTTGATGACCGCCTGCGGCCTAAATATCTTGATTCCAGCGCGCTGGATACCCCCGCCCTGGGGCTGGCCAATGCCGCCCGGGAGACGCTGCGCATCGGGGACACGACGGAGCAAATGCTCGCCGGGTTATACAAGATAATGCACGGTGAACCGCGCCAGGAAAAAATTCTCCGCAAGCAGGCGGAAGACATCAACGTGCTGTATACCGCCATCAAGCTGTATCTGGCGCGGATGCCGAAAGATGAGCTGGCAGAGGAAGAATCCCGGCGCTGGGCGGAGATTATCGAAATGTCCCTCAACCTTGAGCAGGCGTCTGATATTGTCGAGCGTATGGGCAGCGAGATCGCGGACAAATCGCTGGCGGCGCGGCGCGCTTTTTCTGAAGAAGGCCTGAAAGAGCTGGATGCCCTGTATGATCAGCTGCTCAGCAACCTGCAACTGGCCATGTCGGTGTTCTTCTCCGGTGATGTGCCCAGCGCGCGCCGCTTGCGCCGTAGTAAGCACCGTTTTCGCATTATGAACCGGCGTTATTCCCATGCCCATGTGGACCGGCTGCACCAGCAGAATGTGCAGAGCATTGAAACCAGCTCCCTGCATTTGGGATTACTCGGGAATATGAAGCGCCTGAATTCGTTGTTCTGTGCGGTGGCGTACAGCGTGCTGGAGCAGCCGGACGACGACGACGAACGGGAAACGGAGTAGCCCTGAACCGGTGTTATCTGGCGAGATGGTTAATCAGGCCCCCGTTTCAGACGGGGGCTTTTTTATGTGCCGGTATGTTTACCGTCAGCTGGATCCCGAGTGCCTTAAGTGCCGCCAGGGTGCTTTTGAGGGTGGGGTTGCCTTTGTCGCTGAATGCGCGGTAGAGCTGCTCCCGGGAGAGGCCGGTTTCGGCAGCGATACGGGACATGCCCGTGGCCAGTTGTTTCGCCTGTGCAATATCATCGGGACGGGTTGATTTGCCCCGCCGCACAACAGCACAATGATGCTATTTCCCGTCGGCCTGATAGCGACACGATAACCGGGGCCGTGGTGGATACGCACTTCATATACCCCAGCAATAAAGGCAAAAAAATTTCGCAGAAATGCAGGTGTGCATGGCGAATTAACGGTATATTTCGGCTTTACAGGAGAAACTATGCTGTCCACACAATCCATCCGTTTAAACAAATATATTAGCGAGAGCGGGATCTGCTCACGCCGCGAGGCCGATCGTTACATCGAACAGGGAAATGTTTTTATCAACGGTAAACGCGCCACCATCGGTGATCAGGTGGTGCCCGGGGATACGGTGAAAGTGAATGGCCGGCTGATTGAACCCCGCGATGCAGAAGATCTGGTATTTATCGCGCTGAATAAACCGGTGGGCATTGTCAGCACCACAGAAAGTGGTGAGAAAGACAATATTGTGGACTTTGTGAACCACAGCCAGCGTATTTTCCCCATTGGCCGGCTGGATAAAGACTCCAATGGCCTGATCTTCCTGACCAACCACGGCGATCTGGTGAACAAGATCCTGCGCGCCGGTAATGATCATGAAAAAGAATATCTGGTGACGGTAAACAAACCGGTGACTGACGAGTTTATTCGCGGTATGGGGGCCGGTGTACCGATCCTCGGTACCATGACCAAAAAGTGCAAAGTGAAGAAAGAAGGCCCGCTCTCCTTCCGCATTACCCTGGTTCAGGGGCTAAACCGCCAGATCCGCCGGATGTGCGAATACTTCGGCTATGACGTCACCCGGCTGGAGCGCACGCGCATCATGAACGTCAGCCTGGCCGGTATTCCGCCAGGAGAGTGGCGGGATCTTACGCCCGACGAGCTTATCGAACTGTTTAACCGGATTGAGTCATCGTCATCCGAGTCGCAGAAGAAGAGCACCCCGAAGGCAAAACCAAAAGCGAAAGCGGCATCGGGCGGCGGCGCCAGGCCAGCAGCAAAAGCCGGCCAGCCTGCGGCAAAAGGCCGCCCCGGTGCACCCTCCGGTAAGCGCTTCACCCAGCCGGGCCGTAAGAAGAAGGGACGTTAACCTGGCGGTTAGCGTCTGCCCCGGGTTGCCGTATTGGCTGACCACGAAAATGTGGCTTGCGGATCCGGTTTAAAAGCCTGCTTTTTCTTCACCTGGCGGGCTTTCTTTGCTTCTGCTTCGCGCTGCGCCATTAATTTGTCGATATAGTCCTTTTTGACCCGGTTGGATTCGCTGTTGGTCAGCGCCCTGCCGTGGGCGATACGCTCACGGTCCAGCAGGGTTTTCAGTTCGCGCTGTTCGGCGTCGGTCATCTCTTTTTGGGTAATACGGGCAAGAGCCATAAGCGTTTCTCTGTGGTGAGGGATAACAGCAGTGTACGGCATGGTGGCCAAATACACCGCTGTTATCCGCAAAAACGTGATGGCGACAGGTGGGCTAGCGTTGTTTGCCGTCCCCGCCGGGGGCGTTGGTTACCGGTTTGCCGGACCAGTAGCCCGCCAGTAGCGAGCCGGATAAATTATGCCACACGGAGAACAGCGCCCCGGGCAGGGCCGCCAGGGGCGAAAAATAAATTTTGCCCAGGGCCGCCGCCAGGCCGGAGTTCTGCATCCCCACTTCGATGGCCAGGGTACGGCAGGTGGACTCATCAAACCCAAACAGCCGCCCGCCCCAGTAACCGCCCAGCAGGCCGATGGCGTTATGCAGCATCACCGCGACGATAACCACCAACCCCACCGAGGCAATATGGCTGGCGCTGCCCGCCACCACGGCACTGATAATGGCCAGAATACAGACCATTGAGAAGGCCGGCAGCCAGGGCTCCAGGGTTTTAACCAGCCGCGGGAACAGGTGATGGATAACCAGCCCCAGGGCGATGGGGATCACCACAATCTGCAAAATACTGAACAACATCCCCCAGACATCGACCTGAATATGGGCATCAACATACAGCCGGGTCAGCAGTGGTGTCGCCACGACACCCACCAGGGTAGAGACCGACGAGATAGTCACCGACAGGGCCACGTCACCTTTGGCGAGATAAATCATCACATTAGACGCCGTACCGCTGGCGACACTGCCCACCAGCACCATGCCGGCGGAGAGGTCTGGCGGCATGGCAAAGGCCAGCGCCAGCAGCCAGGCCGCGAGCGGCATCACCAGATAATGAAGAAAGATCCCCGCCGCCACCGGGGCCGGGCGGGATAACACCCGTTTAAAGTCGCTCAGCCGCAGATGTACCCCCATGCCAAACATAATCAGCATCAGCAATG
This sequence comes from Shimwellia pseudoproteus, assembly GCF_016415625.1. Lineage (GTDB taxonomy): Bacteria > Pseudomonadota > Gammaproteobacteria > Enterobacterales > Enterobacteriaceae > Shimwellia > Shimwellia pseudoproteus. The sequence continues at coordinate 21,015 of NZ_WBXP01000039.1, read as the reverse complement.
TGCTGACCCAGGGGCTAATGGCGGTGAAGCTGGACGGGGTGTAATAGGCGATAACAGAGAGCAGCAGTGCCCAAAGCGGGAAGAGCCGCGTGAAGATGGCGAGCATGTTATTTTCCTTGCAGATAATGGTGTTGTGTTGGTTATGTGCGCCGGTGTGCCCCCGGCTATCACTATTGTTTATCGTGTGGCGAGAAAATATTCAACGTAATTATGCCTGGCATGGCGCGGGCAGAAGGACAGGTTCAGGGCAAGGGGCTGACCAGGCGGGAAGCCCGGTCAGCGTGTGGGGATACCAATAAGAGCGGGGTGGCCGGATTACAGCTCGAACAGGTTACTGTGCAGCTTGCGCACCACGTGTTCTGCTTCGTCGCCGGGGACCAGGAAACACAGATTATGGCTGGAGGCCCCGTAACAAATCATGCGGATATTAAACGGCTCCATCACCCCGAAGACCTCTTTGCCCACGCCACAGGCTTTGGACAGTTCATTGCCGATCAGCGCCACCAGGGCGAGGTTTTCTTCCACCTCGACCCGGCACAGGGAGGAAAGCTCCGTCAGCAGGCTTTGGGTCAGCAGGCTGCCGCCGGTGGTGGTTGAACCGGTGGTGTCCAGGGTCAGCGCGACGCTGACTTCGGAGGTGGTTATCAAATCGACCGAGATATTATGGTGCGCCAGAATGCCGAATACCTGCGCCAGGAAGCCGCGAGAATGCAGCATATTCAGGCTGTGCAGAGTGAGCAGCGTTTGCTTACGGCGCAGGGCCAGAGCCCGGAACAGCGGCGGATTCTCGGTGGATGCGCATACCAGGGTACCGCCGTCGTGAGGGTTGCGGCTGGAGCCGACGAACACCGGAATATTGCTGCGTACCGCAGGCAGCAGGGTGGCCGGGTGCAGCACTTTGGCGCCAAACGTGGCCATTTCCGCGGCTTCTTCGAAGCCAATAACATCAATGCGTTTTGCGGTCGGTACCACGCGGGGATCGGTCGTGAAAATACCGGTTACGTCGGTCCAGATATCCACCCGATCGGTACTGAGTGCTTCACCCAGCAGGGCGGCGGTGTAATCACTGCCCCCGCGGCCGAGGGTGGTGGTGCGGCCTTTTTCTTCACTGCCAATAAACCCCTGGGTTATCACCAGTGACTGGGCAATGCGCGGGGCCAGTTGCTGTTGCGCCAGCACCGACAGCGCGGCGACATCGGGCTCGGCGCGGCCAAAGCGGTCGCTGGTGCGCATCACTTTACGCACGTCGAACCACTGGGCCTCCACACCGCGCTCGCGCAGCACTTCGACAAACAGCAGGGTGGACATCAGCTCTCCGTGGCTGACCAGCTCATCGGTTAACGCCGCGGAGGTTGCCAGTGAGGCCGCTTCCGCGAGGGTGGCAATATTGTCCAGCAGGCGGTCGATCTCTTCACGGATAACCGCCGGTTTTTTCAGCATCTCCAGGATGTTGTACTGAATATGGCGAATCGCATCGAGCTTAACAGCGCGTTCGGTGGTTTCCAGCCCTTCCGCCAGTGCGACCAGGTAATTAGTAATACCCGCGGAGGCCGACAGGACCACCAGACGCACGTTTGGATCCGATAATACAATGTCAGCGCTGTGGCTCATGGCCTGGTAGTCAGCAACGCTGGTCCCGCCAAATTTGGCGACAACGGTTTGTGAATGTGTGCTTGTCATAACAACCTCGTGTCAGGGGCGCCATTTAAGATGGCGTTAATTTTCAGCCTTGGCACAAGGGAAGAGCGGGAAACGGGGGGCAGACGTAGAGCGCAAACAACTACGGTACACCCAGAAGCGCCCCACCTTGTATACCCCCTGAGCCGGGTGGTGCCGGGCTCGGGGGTATGAAACGTCCGACTGCCGAACGTTTCTCTGGTGACAGCCCAGGGGATTCAGCCCCTGCAGCCGATATTCTGCCGCGCCCCGGCAGACTACCTCGGCGCCGCTCCCCCTGCTGTGCCGTCACGGGATGGGCTCCTCAGACACAGTACCTGGGCGACGCGCCTCTTCTGGCTTACACAATTTGTATAAGTAGGAGTACAGAGATAATTCGGAATGAGACCGTTGTCAATATCACCGTTTCGTTCATTCTGTGAACTAGATTTTTGTTCTGAATATGGCCTGCGGGGCAGTGTTTTTTGGGGGGACTTGCGGGGCTTTTGCGGTTACTGTCGCAGGTGTGCGACTTTTGTATTATGGAAAATGTGCTAAGGCCCGTGAAATACGGGGGTTTGCGCTGGGTTTCCCGGAAAGGGCATAAAAATCCTCACAAATCAGTACAAGGGCGCTACAATCGAGTCAGGTTACAATTCTCAATTTACAAGAGTATTGCTATGAAAAACATCAACCCAACCCAGACTGCCGCATGGCAGGCGCTCCAGAAACATTACGCTGAAATGAAAGAGGTGAAGATAGCCGATCTGTTCGCGCAGGATGCCGATCGTTTCAGTAAGTTCTCCGCCACTTTCGACGATCTGATGCTGGTGGATTTCTCCAAAAACCGCATCACTGAAGAGACGCTGGCCATGCTGCAGGCGCTGGCGAAAGAGACGGATCTTAGCGGGGCAATTACCGCGATGTTCTCCGGCGAGAAGATCAACCGTACCGAAGATCGCGCCGTGTTGCATGTCGCCCTGCGTAACCGTAGCAATACCCCTATTCTGGTTGACGGCAAAGATGTGATGCCGGAAGTGAATGCGGTGCTGGAGAAGATGAAACACTTCTCCGACGCGATTATCAGCGGTAGCTGGAAAGGCTATACCGGCAAAGCCATTACTGATGTGGTGAACATCGGTATCGGCGGCTCTGATCTTGGGCCGTTTATGGCGACCGAGGCGCTGCGCCCGTACAAAAACCACCTAACCATGCACTTCGTCTCTAACGTTGATGGTACCCACATCGCGGAGACCCTGAAAACGCTTAACCCGGAAACCACCCTGTTCCTGGTGGCGTCCAAAACCTTTACCACCCAGGAAACCATGACCAACGCCCACAGCGCGCGCGACTGGTTCCTGGCATCTGCCGGCGATGCACAGCACGTAGCGAAACACTTTGCCGCGCTGTCCACCAATGGCAAAGCAGTAAGCGAGTTCGGCATTGATACCGCCAACATGTTCGAGTTCTGGGACTGGGTGGGCGGCCGTTATTCCCTGTGGTCCGCCATTGGCTTGTCCATTGTGCTGTCTGTGGGTTATGACAACTTCGTACAGCTGCTGAGCGGCGCGCACGCCATGGACCAGCACTTTGCCCATACCCCGGCTGAGAAAAACCTGCCGGTGCTGCTGGCGCTGATCGGCATCTGGTACAACAATTTCTTTGGTGCTGAAACTGAAGCGATTCTGCCCTATGACCAGTATATGCACCGCTTTGCCGCTTACTTCCAACAGGGCAATATGGAGTCCAACGGTAAGTATGTGGATCGCAATGGCCACAAGGTGGATTACCAGACTGGCCCGATTATCTGGGGTGAGCCGGGGACCAATGGCCAGCACGCTTTCTACCAGCTGATTCATCAGGGGACTAAACTGGTGCCGTGCGACTTTATCGCCCCGGCTATCAGCCACAACCCGCTGACCGACCACCATCCGAAACTGCTGTCTAACTTCTTCGCCCAGACCGAGGCGCTGGCCTTCGGGAAATCCCGCGACGTGGTTGAGCAGGAGTTCCGCGATCAGGGTAAAGATCCGGCCCAGCTGGACAACGTGGTGCCGTTTAAAGTCTTTGAAGGCAACCGCCCGACGAACTCCATCCTGCTGCGTGAAATTACCCCGTTCAGCCTTGGGGCACTGATTGCGCTCTATGAGCACAAAATCTTTACCCAGGGGGCGATTCTGAACATCTTCACTTTTGACCAGTGGGGTGTTGAGCTGGGTAAACAGCTGGCGAACCGTATTCTGCCTGAGTTGCAGGACGATAAAGACATTGCCAGCCACGACAGTTCTACTAATGGTTTGATTAATCGTTATAAATCCTGGCGTGCCTGATACGCTGAGCGCCGCCTGACCGGGCGGCGCTGTTTTCCCCAGTTGTTTCTTCTCCCTTTTGCCGCTCCGGTGTGAGTTTTCGTAAAAAATGTAGATCTGGATCACATTTTTGACGTATACAGAATGCTCATTCAACAGGCATGAGGTGCCGTATGACGTCGACATCCCGCCCACGGGTAGAGCTGGTCTCTACCATATTGCAATCTGTGCTGAATATCGGCCTGGCGGTGCTGGCGCTGATTTTGGTGATTTTCCTCGGTAAAGAAACGCTGCATCTTGCCGATGTGCTGTTTGATCCCAGCGAGCAGTCCAGTAAATATCAGCTGGTGGAAGGGCTGGTGGTTTACTTCCTCTATTTCGAATTTATCGCCCTGATTGTGAAGTATTTTCAGTCGGGCTTTCATTTCCCGCTGCGCTATTTCGTTTATATCGGTATTACCGCCATTGTGCGGCTGATAATTATCGATCACAGCTCGCCGATTGATGTGTTGATCTACTCGGCGGCGATTCTGCTGCTGGTGATTACGTTGTGGATCTGTAATAGCCAGCGCCTGAAGCGGGAATAGGCCCTCTCCGGCCATATTTCCCCACGGTGGGGCATAAAAAAAGGCGGCCCTGGAGGCCGCCAAATGTTCTTCACAGGTAAGAACCAGTTGGGTAATAACATGCAGTGGTAGCAAGTTATCCTTTTACGCCCCCCGCCGTCAGGCCGCCCACCAGCCAGCGCTGGGCTAGCAGGAATACGGCGGTGATCGGAATGGCAGAGAGCACTGCGGCGGCGGCAAAGTCGCCCCACAGATAGTTTTGCGGGTTAAGGTACTGCTGCATACCAACGGCCAGGGTGTAGCTGTTGACATCGCGCAGTAACAGCGAGGCCACCGGCACTTCGGTAATCGCGGCAATAAACGACAGGATAAACACCACCGCCAGAATCGGCACCGACAGCGGTAACAGCACCAGACGGAATGCCTGCCACGGGGTCGCCCCGTCCAGGGACGCCGCTTCCTCCAGCGAGCCGTCGATAGTTTCAAAGTAGCCTTTGATGGTCCAGACGTGCAGGGCAATCCCCCCCAGATAAGCAAAAATCACCCCGCCGTGGGTATTCAGGCCGATAAACGGAATGTACTGGCCGAGGCGGTCAAACAACGCGTATAGCGCCACCAGCGAAAGCACCGCCGGGAACATCTGAAAAATCAACATCCCTTTCAGCAGCGTGGCTTTACCGGGGAAGCGCATACGGGCAAAGGCGTAGGCGCAGGTGGTGGAGAGCGTCACAATACCAATGGCGGTGATCCCGGCAATTTTTATTGAGTTCCACAGCCACAGCAGTACCGGGAAAGGGGGCGGGGTGACCCGGCCATCGGCGTGTTCGACGCTGAACCCCAGCGCCAGACGCCAGTGCTCCCAGGAGACCTGGTCGGGAATAATGCTGCCGGTCGCGAAGTTACCCGGACGCAGTGAGATAGCAATCACCATCAGCAGCGGGAACATGATTGCCGCGATGAACAACAGCAATAACAGATGCGTGATAAACAGCCGCATTTTCTGTGATTTAGGTTGAACCATAGCCATAATCTGCAAACTCCTTTGTATGGTCGCGGGCTTAATCAAACTTCATTCGGGTGGCTTTCAGGTTGATGATGGCCAGGGCGCCCACCAACAAGAAGATCAGGGTGGCAATGGCTGCCGCCAGGCCAAAGTCCTGGCCGCCGCCGCCCTCAAAGGCGATTCGGTAGGTGTAGCTCACCAGCAGGTCGGTATATCCCGCCGGGGTGGTGGTCCCCAGCCGGTCCGGGCCGCCGTTGGTTAACAGCTGGATTAACACGAAGTTGTTAAAGTTAAACGCGAAACTGGCAATCATCAGCGGGGTTAGCGGTTTGATCAGCAGCGGCAGGGTGATTTTAAAGAAGTTCTGCAGCGGGCTGGCGCCGTCCATTGCTGAGGCTTCATACAAATCATCCGGGATGGCTTTTAACAGCCCCATGCACAGGATCATCATGTACGGGTAGCCCAGCCAGGTATTGACGATGATAATCATCGCCCGGGAGGTGGTAGGGTCGCTAAACCAGGCGGGTTTGATGCCAAACAGCGCACTGAGCATCATGTTGATTTCACCGAAGCTCTGGTTGAACAGCCCCTTAAAAATCAGAATAGAAATAAACGACGGTACGGCATACGGCAGGATCAGCAGCACCCGATACAGGGCCTTGCCTTTCAGCGCTTCCCACTGCACCAGACACGCCAGCACCATCCCCACCGCCACAGTCAGCACAACGGTCAGGGCGGCAAAGACTACCGTCCAGACGAAGATAGCGAAGAACGGTTTCTGGATGCCCTCATCGGTGAAGACGCGTAAAAAGTTATCCCAGCCAATGCTCACGGTATACCCGGGGCTGAGTTTTTCACCGGCCCAGCTACCGTCGGCATTGACCGACTCATAAAAGCCGATATGCGGGTTAGGGCGGTATTGGGTGCCGGTCTGATTGTTGATAAGCGTACTGTCGGTATCCAGGGCATAGAGCGCCCGGGTGCCGGAGAACTGGCGCAGGGAGCTCATCACCACCTGGTCGTGGCTGGGTAGCTCGGCGGTTAACTGGTTCAGGGCCTGGCGGTTCTGGGTGATGACCCGCAAGTTGGCGGCATCACCGGCGGGCAGGGCATCGGCCTGTTGCAGGGACAGGTGTTGCTCTCCCCCGAGGGTAAAGGGGGCGGAGAGGTAAAATTTACCGCTGGCGTTATCGGTCAGGGCCAGTTGCCATTTATCCCCATCGGCATACAGCGCGAACGGGTAGGTGGCACCAGCCTGATACTGACGGCTCATTAAGACTTCCTGAGCACGTTCGAAGGTCAGCTGGTTGGTGCTGCTGTAGTTGGTAAACGCAATGGCAATGGTGCAAACCAGCGGGAACAGGACAAACAGCCCCATCCCGGCCAGACCCGGGTAAACATAACGCCAGGCATAGGCTTTGCGATTGGCAAAAATATACAGACCGGTGGCGCTGAGGATAAGCGTCATAATGGCGAACAGGTACTCCCCCTGGGCGTACATCACAACAATAAGGTAGCCAACCAGCAGGCTGAGTAAACCAATAACCGACCACTTTATTGCTTCACTGTTCCACCAGTGGTTTTTTCTCGTCACATCCATGGGGTATCCCTCTACGACAACGGTACAAATAGTGACGCGGCAGGGGTTACCCCGCCGCGCAGGGTCTTACTTCACGATACGGTCGTGGGCATCTTTCAGGGCGGCATCTACCGACTGACGGCCCGTTACGGCGTTAATCACAGCGGTACGTACGGCGTACCAGAAGGCCGACATCTGCGGGATGTTCGGCATAATTTCGCCTTTCTGGGCGTTAGCCATGGTAGCGGCAATGCGCGGGTCTTTCTCCAGTTGCTCCTGGAACGATTTCAGCGCAACAGCACCCAGCGGTTTGTCTTTGTTCACTGCGGACAAACCGTCGTTGGTCATCAGGTAGTTTTCGAGGAATTCTTTGGCCAGTTCTTTATTCGGGCTGGCGGCGTTGATACCGGCGCTCAGTACCCCAACGAACGGTTTTGACGCCTGGCCTTTAAAGGTCGGCAGCAGGGTCACGCCATAGTTCACTTTGCTCTTATCAATGTTGGACCACGCCCAGGGACCGTTAATCGTCATGGCGGTTTGGCCTTTATTAAAGGCGGCCTCGGCGATGGAGTAGTCGGTATCGGCATTCATGTGTTTGTTTTTAATCAAATCAACCAGGAAGCCGAGGCCCGCTTTTGCTCCCGGGCTATTGACGCCAACATCTTTGACATCATATTTGCCGTTTTCCAGTTTGAAGGCATAGCCCCCGTCTGCGGCAATGATAGGCCAGGTGAAGTACGGTTCCTGGAGGTTAAACATCAGCGCGCTCTTGCCTTTGGCTTTCAGTTCTTTATCCAGCGCCGGGATCTCTTCCCAGGTTTTCGGCGGGTTGGCGACCAGGTCTTTGTTATAAATCAGGGATAAGGCTTCTACCGCGACCGGGTAGGCAATCAGCTTGCCGTTAAAGCGCACGGCGTCCCAGGTGAACGGGTAGAGTTTGTCCTGGAAGGTTTTATCCGGGGTGATCTCGGCCAGCAGGCCGGACTGCGCATAGCCGCCAAAACGGTCATGTGCCCAGAAAATAATGTCCGGGCCATCGCCAGTGGCAGCAACCTGCGGGAATTTCTCTTCCAGCTTATCCGGGTGCTCAACAGACACCTTAATACCGGTGTCTTTCTCGAACTTTTTACCTACTTCGGCCAGGCCGTTATAGCCTTTGTCACCGTTGATCCAGATGACCAGTTTGCCTTCCTCTATCTTGGCAAGTGCTGATGCGGAAAACAGCATGGTGGTCAATGCAGATAACGCGAGAACCCGTGCGCCGGTTTTGATATTCATAGTCAGTCCATCCTTTTGGTCATTATGTATACCTTTCATCTTCTGGCGCAGGTGCCGTTGCTGGTGCGTGGTGCGGCGGTCAGTGACTGCCTTCCTGCCTCCTGAAACTGAAAGGGAGGTGTGGATACAAAGGTGAATGGCGTTACATGCAGCAGTCTGCTTATCAGGCAACCACTTCTCATCCTCCTGGGTTCTACGCCCCTGGGGGTTCAGATGTGATCTCTGTTACAACCTTGGGGAATCTGTGCACCAGCGCACAAAAAAATAGGGCGAATTTTGACTCAGCGATCACGAAAATCGCCCGAAATGCCCAACCCACCGGGTAAATCCCGCTACCTCATCCTCCCGCCTCCTCCCCCATAAAAAAGCAAAGGGTGGAGGATTTACGATTAGCATCAATATCGCATAGTTCGACACATCTGGTTTCACCTGTGTCAGGTGGCTGTTGTGGTGTAAGGGAGAGTGCGATGTCGAGCGTGCAGCTGAAAAAAGTCACGAAGGCCTGGGGGGATGTGGTGGTGTCAAAAGACATCAACCTGACTATTGAAGCCGGGGAGTTCGTGGTCTTCGTTGGCCCCTCTGGATGTGGCAAATCGACATTGCTGCGCATGATCGCAGGCCTGGAAACCATTACCAGTGGTGACCTGTTCATTGGTGAAACCCGCATGAATGATGTTCCTCCCGCTGAGCGTGGCGTGGGGATGGTGTTCCAGTCTTACGCGCTTTATCCACATCTTAGCGTAGCGGAAAATATGTCATTTGGCCTGAAACTGGCCGGGGCGAAAAAAGATCTTATCACCCACCGGGTGAACCAGGTTTCTGAAGTTTTGCAACTGGCCCATTTACTGGATCGGCGCCCGAAAGCGCTGTCCGGCGGCCAGCGCCAGCGCGTTGCCATTGGCCGGACGCTGGTGGCGGAGCCGGATGTTTTCCTGCTGGATGAACCCCTTTCTAACCTCGATGCGGCACTGCGTGTCCAGATGCGTATCGAAATTTCCCGCCTCCATAAACGCCTCAAGCGCACCATGATTTACGTCACCCATGATCAGGTCGAAGCCATGACCCTGGCCGACAAAATTGTGGTGCTGGATGCCGGGCGCGTGGCCCAGGTGGGGAAACCACTGGAGCTTTATCACTATCCGGCGGATCGGTTTGTGGCCGGGTTTATCGGCTCGCCGAAGATGAACTTCCTGCCGGTAAAAGTGACCGCCACCGCCATTGATCAGGTGCAGGTGGAACTGCCGAACCGCCAGCACGTCTGGCTGCCGGTGGACAGCGCCCATGTTCAGGTTGGCGCAAACATGTCTCTTGGCATTCGCCCGGAGCACTTGTTACCCAGCGATATTGCCGATGTCACCCTCGAAGGTGACGTGCAGGTGGTCGAGCAGCTCGGTAACGAAACCCAAATTCATATTCAAATCCCCGCCATTCGCCAGAACCTGGTCTATCGCCAGAGTGATGTTGTGCTGGTAGATGAGGGGGCCACATTCGCCATCGGCTTGCCGCCGGAGCGTTGCCATCTGTTCCGCGAGGATGGTACTGCCTGCCGTCGGCTACACAAAGAGCCAGGTGTATAAGCAGTCAGATAACAAAAAAAACTAATCATTTCAGGAGATAGATTGATGATTACTCTGCGCAAACTTCCGGTGGCTCTCGCCGTCGCAGCGGGCATTATGTCTGCTCAGGCAATGGCCGTTGACTTCCATGGGTATGCACGTTCCGGTATCGGCTGGACAGGCAGTGGCGGTGAGCAACAATGTTTCCAGGCAACAGGTGCTCAAAGTAAATACCGTCTCGGTAACGAATGTGAGACCTACGCTGAATTAAAACTGGGCCAGGAAGTATGGAAAGAGGGCGATAAAAGCTTCTATTTCGATACTAACGTTGCTTACTCCGTGGCTCAGCAGAACGACTGGGAAGGGACCGATCCGGCCTTCCGTGAGGCCAACGTTCAGGGTAAAAACCTGATCGAGTGGCTGCCAGGCTCCACCATCTGGGCCGGTAAACGCTTCTACCAGCGTCATGACGTCCATATGATCGACTTCTACTACTGGGATATTTCTGGTCCTGGTGCGGGTATCGAAAATATCGATCTGGGCTTTGGTAAACTGTCTCTGGCCGCAACCCGTTCTCAGGAAGCGGGCGGCTCTACCAGCTTCCGTAATGACCACACTTACAAAGAAACCAAAGACACCGCGAACGACACCTTTGACGTGCGTTTAGCCGGCCTGGAAACGAACCCTGACGGCGTGCTGGAGCTGGGCGTTGACTACGGTCGCGCTAACTACACTGACAAATATCACCTGGCGGATAACGCCTCTAAAAACGGCTGGATGTTCACGGCGGAACATACCCAGAGCATGCTGAAAGGTTATAACAAGTTGGTGCTGCAGTACGCTACTGACTCTATGACCACGCAGGGTAAAGGGCTGTCACAGGGGTCTTATTTTAACTCCAACGAAGACTTGTCTTTTGCCCGCCAGAATATCAATAACGACGGTTATATGTTCCGCGTGCTGGACCACGGTGCCATCTCGCTGGCAGACCGCTGGGTCCTGATGTACGTAGCAATGTACCAGAACACCAACCTGGACAGCGGCCAGGGTACCGAGTGGTGGACTGTGGGTGTGCGCCCGATGTTCAAATGGACACCTATTATGAGCACCCTGCTGGAAGTGGGCTATGACAATGTCAAATCCCAGGAAACCAAAGAAAACAACAACCAGTACAAAATCACCCTGGCCCAGCAGTGGCAGGCCGGTGACAGCATCTGGTCCCGTCCGGCAATCCGTGTCTTCGCCACCTATGCCAAATGGAACGAAGACTGGGGCTATGCCAAATATGACCAGGGCGGCACATCTTATGTCAGCAATGCCGCTGTCCGTGATACCTCTGGTAACGGCTTCTTCAGCACCAGCCGCGGTAACGACGACGAGTGGAGCTTCGGCGCCCAGATGGAAATCTGGTGGTAATCGCCGGTTAACATCATAACCACCCGGAGGGGCGTGTCCCGCCTCTCCGGTATCAGCCATACCGAATACCCGTTTTGATAAAGCGCGCTATTGCCTGGTAGCGCTTTATTGTTCCAGTGAGGTAATAACAATGAAAATGAATAGAACGTTGATTGCGCTCTGCCTGAGTGCAGGGCTGTTTGCCAGTGTCCCTGCGGTCTCCCTGGCGGACGTTAATATTGTTCCTCAGGATGTCTCCAGCGCGCCGGCTATCCCGCAGGCGGCGCTACAGCAGCTGGTCTGGACGCCGGTGCTGCAATCCAAAACCCAGACCACCTCCCTGGCCACGGGCGGGCAGCGCCTGGATGTGGCCGGTATTACCGGGCCGGTGGCGGCCTACAGCGTGCCGGGCAATATCGGTGAGCTGACCCTGACCCTGAGCAGTGAAATCAAAAATAATCTGGCCTTCGCACCCAATGTGCTGATCCTTGACCAGAATATGACCCCCTCGGCCTATTTCCCGAGCAGTTATTTTACCTACCAGGCACCGGGCGCGATCTCTGCGGACCGCCTGGAAGGCGTGATGAAGCTGACCCCGGCGCTGGGCCAGCAAAAACTCTATGTGCTGGTCTTTACCACCCCGCGGGATACCCAGAACACCACCACCTTGCTGGACCCGGCCAAAGCTTACGCCAAAGGCGTGGGTAATGCGGTACCGGATATCCCGGACCCCATTGCCCGCCACGGCACGGAAGGGACGCTGAAGCTGAAAGTGAGCACCAACTCCTCTTCCAGCATCCTGGTGGGGCCGCTGTTTGGTTCATCAAATAGCGCCAGCCCGGTGACCGTGGGCAATACCGCCGCGGTTGCAGCCCCGGTTGCGGCATCTGCCGCGGCACCGGCGGCTGCGGTCGCCGCAGCGCCTGCGCCGGCCGCGAAAAGCGAACCGATGCTGAGCGATACGGAAAGTTACTTCAATAAGGCAATCAAAGAGGCTGCTGCCAAAGGCGATATCGACAAGGCGCTGAAACTGCTGAATGAAGCCGAGCGGCTGGGCTCTAAGTCTGCCCGCACTACTTTTATCAGCAGTGTAAAAGGCAAGGGGTAAGTTCTCCCCGCATTGCTGATGTTTGCGGTACTGGTGCGCTACGGCGCACCTTTTTTATGCCCTGCGCACAGATGTTGCGCTATTGTTGCTTTTATGCTTATCCCCGCCGGTATTCTTCACCACGTCGCTGTGCTTCTGCGTTACAATGCTGCCAGGTATAACCCCGGAGAGGTATTATGTCTCATCCTGCGCTGGCTCAGCTCTATGGGCTGCACTATTTTGATTCGATCCCCGCAACGTTAAGCCCGGAGCTTCTCGACTGGCTGTTACTGGAAGACTCCATGACCAAACGCTTCGAAGGCTATTGCCAGCGTGTCAGCGTGGTAATCCTGCGGGAAGGGTTTGTCGGCCAGCACGAAATGACCGATGATGAGCGGCCGCTGTTGCCCGCAGAGCCACAATACTGGCTGCGGGAGGTTCTGCTCTGTGGCGACGGTGAGCCCTGGCTGGTCGGGCGCACTCTGGTGCCGCTGTCGACCCTGAACGGCCCGGAGCTGGCCCTGCAGCAACTGGGGGAGACCCCGCTGGGGCGGTATCTGTTTGCCTCATCAACCCTGACCAGAGATTTTATTCAGACAGGCCAGAATGCCGGATTATGGGGGCGACGCTCCCGCCTGCGCCTGTCGGGAAAACCGTTATTGCTGACCGAGCTGTTTCTGCCGGCTGCGCCTGTGTATTAAAGAGGAAGAGAAATGGAGTGGAGTCTGAAGCAGAGCAAGCTGCTGGCTTATCACCGGCTGATGCGTACCGATAAGCCGATTGGTGCGCTATTACTGCTCTGGCCAACATTATGGGCACTGTGGATGGCCACCCCCGGTGCGCCGCCGCTGGGTATTCTGGCGGTGTTTGTGGCTGGCGTGTGGCTGATGCGCGCCGCCGGTTGCGTGGTGAATGACTATGCGGATCGTAAATTTGACGGCCACGTAAAACGCACCGCTAACCGGCCGCTACCCAGCGGCGCGGTGACCGGTAAAGAGGCGCGCATGCTGTTTGCGGTGCTGGTGGTACTGTCGTTCCTGCTGGTGCTCACCCTGAATAAGATGACCATTTTGCTCTCCGTCGCGGGGCTGGCTCTGGCCTGGGTCTATCCGTTTATGAAGCGCTACACCCACTTGCCTCAGGTGGTGCTGGGGGCGGCTTTTGGCTGGTCTATCCCGATGGCCTTTGCGGCGGTCAGTGAGTCGGTGCCGCTGACCTGCTGGCTGATGTTCCTCGCCAATATCTGCTGGGCGGTGGCCTACGATACCCAGTACGCCATGGTGGACCGCGATGATGATCTGAAGATCGGCGTGAAATCGACGGCGATTCTGTTTGGCCGCTTTGACAAGCTGATCATCGGGATACTGCAGCTGGTGGTGCTGGGGCTGATGGCGCTGATTGGCTGGCTTAATGGTCTGGGCGCGGCGTTCTACTGGTCGATTCTGCTGGCTGGTGCGCTGTTTGTGCATCAGCAAAAGCTGATTGCCGGGCGCGAACGCGGGCCCTGCTTCAAAGCGTTTATGAACAATAACTATGTGGGGCTGGTACTGTTTATTGGCCTGGTGCTGAGCTACCTGCACTTCTGATTGCCATATCATGCAGATAAAAAAACAGGCGGGATTATCTCCCGCCTGTTTTTTTTAGCTCAAGCGATCGGCTATTAATCTGCGGCGCCGCTTTCGATGGTCAGCCGGACATCCGGCATCACCAGGTCAGCCAGCATCTGATAAACCTTCATGGTTTCTTCCGGCTCGGCATCACCGGTGTCGCTGATATAGCCTTCATCACGCAGGGTCAATACCAGTGAAGAGAACACGGCTTTATCGAAGAACTCTGGCGTGTTAATCCCGTGCAACACGGACAAACGCTGGGCCAGGGTACGGCTCTCTTTTTCCAGTGTGCCGCGGTTAATCGACGGGTTAGCGCTCAGCAACCAGAAGGTTATCGCATAACGTTGGACGGTTTCCCGGGCTCCGGCCGCCAGCAACTGTAAGGTTCTGGAGTGCGGCGGGGTGACGTTCAGCATATCGCCATCAATGGTAATCAGCTCCTGGCGCGCCAGCTCGGCGAGCAACTGGTCGACAACCCCCGGCAATTCACGGCTATCCCAGCGCAGGAACAGCTCGGCTTTGAGCATCGGGTACAGCACTTCCACCTGGCGCAGCAGCTCGGTACGCGATATCTTACGGTGCTGGGTGATAATGGCCGCCAGCAGGGAAGGCAGGATCAGCATATGCATGATGTTGTTACGGTAGTACGTCATCAGCACGGCCTGTTCCCGGGGCAGAATAATAATGTCCCCGATGGTGTCTTTTTCCACCTCGAACTTGTTCATCTGCAGCGCGTGGTCAATCAGCGCCTCACTGGTCAGCGCCGGGGTCGTGGTGTCCTTGTCATAAGGCACGTTACGCATCAGCGCCAGATAGCAATCCAGCTGGGTGGTTAACTGCTCACGGGTCAGCGAACGCTGGCGGGACGCCAGTAGCGCAGTACAGCACAGGTTCATGGCATTCGCCGCCCCGGCGTTGTTAATCCGCGTCATCAGGGTATTGGCGATGGTATTCACCGTGGGGGTCAGCCAGGCCGGGCGCACGGCTTCAATCGGATCGATAGACTCGCGCCACTCGGGAACATGCTGGTTGAGGAAGCTCATCAGCGGCAGGGGCTCGCCAAAGTTAACATAGCCCTGGCCCAGGTTACGCAGCTTGCTCAGGCCGCGCACCATCTGCATAAAGCCTTCTTTTTCCTTGGTGGCGCCGCGCAGTTCTTTGGCGTAGGTACCCACTTCCATTACATGCTCGTAGCCGATGTAAATCGGCACCAGCGTGATAGGGCGCGAACCGCCGCGCAGCATCGCCTGGATGGTCATCGACAGGGTGCCGGTCTTCGGATCCAGCAACCGCCCGGTGCGGGAACGGCCACCCTCAACGAAGTATTCCACCGAATAGCCGCGGGTAAACAGCTCACCCAGGTATTCGCGGAACACCGTAGAGTACAGTTTATTGCCCTTAAAGGTACGGCGGATAAAGAACGCGCCCAGGCGGCGGAAAATCGGCCCGGCGGGCCAGAAGTTCAGGTTGATACCGGCGGCAATATGCGGCGGCACCAGCCCCTGGTGGTACAGCACATAAGAGAGCAGTAAGTAGTCCATATGGCTGCGGTGGCAGGGCACATAGACCAGTTCGTGGCCTTCGTGGGCCAACTGGCGAACCCGCTCAGCATTATGAACATTAATGCCCTGATATAACCGGTTCCAGGTGAAGCCGAGGATACGGTCACTCATCCGAATGGCTTCGTAGGAGAAGTTCGCCGCAATCTCTTCCATCAGGGCCACGGCATTTTGCTGGGCTTTCTCATGGGAGATTTTCTTGCTGCGGGCTTCATCTTCCACGGCTTTGGCAATGGCTTTGGAGGCCAGTAGCTTATTGAACAAGTCCTGGCGTACCGGTAAACGCGGGCCGACAGCGGCGAGACGCTGGCGGGCAAAATGGATGCGCGCCACCCGGGCCAGTTTCTGGGCAATGGTTTTATCGGTGCCGTGTTCTGTTGCCATCCAGCGCAGAGAGACCGGCGGGGAGAAACGCACAAAGCTATCGCGCCCCAGCCAGAATACCGCCGAGAATTTCTGGATACCGTTGAGCATCCGCAGCGGCGGGTTCAGCTCGCCTTTCTCCCGGCCCGGTGAACGGCCGAACATCACGGAGACCGGCACCAGCTGGACATCCAGCTCGGGATTGGCCCGGTGCAGGTCCAGATACTGATGGAACAGCTTGATGGTTTCTTCTTTCGGCGTGTAATAGTTAAAGACACGCGGGCCGCCGTGTACAAAGACATAGCGCGGTAATTCGGTGCCGTCTATTTCCAGTGGTTCGAGCGGGTCCGGAAGTTCATGGGCCAGGCACTGCGCGCGCAGGGTGAGTAGGTCTGCCTTGGAATTATAAGGCAGCACATACATAATTGGGCGCGAGGTATCCAGGCCCAGCTCAGGAGCCGGATCTGCCGGAATAGATTTGCTTTTTACCATTAGACTTAATGGTAAATTCAGGAGTTTATAGTAAATGCTTGGCCAGCCTGACATAAATGATGTAAAGCCTCTGGGTTAATCATGCAAATGCGCAGCAAGAATATCAGAAAATGCGTTTAATTTCTGTGTCGCCGTGATTCACTTTTCCTCGCCCGCGCGCTGGCGAGGATTTAGGGCAAGCGCTTGTCTGCAACAGGCTGTATTAAATAGAAACTTTCGCGGTATATAATCGGCGCCCGATGACGGGCTCTTTCTTTCATAAGGTATTTTCATGTCAAACAGCACCACAGGTATTAACCGGATAATCAAAGCAGCAGGTTATTCATGGAAGGGGATTCGGGCCGCGTGGATCAACGAAGCGGCTTTCCGTCAGGAAGGGCTACTGGCCCTGGTAGGGATCATTGCGGCCTGCTGGCTGGATGTTGACCCGGTAGCCCGGATCCTGATGATTGGCTCTCTGGTATTGGTGATGATCGTTGAGATCCTCAACAGCGCCATTGAAGCAGTTGTCGATCGTATTGGCAGTGAACACCATGAACTGTCCGGGCGGGCGAAGGATATGGCCTCTGCGGCGGTCCTGTTTGCCCTGTTGCTGGCATTTTTTATCTGGGCAACCCTGCTCTGGCAACATTTTCGATAAGCCTTCAGAAACCAGTAAGTGCCTGGTTTTTTGCTCGAAATGTGGTTCCAAAATCACCGGAGACTGTATATACTCACAGCATAACTGTATATACACCCAGGGGGCGGAATGAAAGCATTAACAACCAGGCAGCAAGAGGTGTTTGATCTCATTCGGGATCACATCAGCCAGACCGGCATGCCGCCTACGCGTGCTGAAATCGCGCAGCGCCTGGGGTTCCGTTCTCCTAATGCCGCGGAAGAGCACCTGAAAGCGCTGGCCCGTAAAGGGGCCATTGAGATCGTTTCCGGCGCATCCCGCGGCATTCGCCTGTTGCAGGAAGAGGAAGAAGAGGGGTTACCGCTGGTGGGCCGCGTGGCCGCCGGGGAACCGCTGCTTGCTCAGCAACATATCGAAGGCCACTACCAGGTCGATCCGCTGCTCTTCAAACCGAACGCCGATTTTCTGCTGCGGGTCAGCGGGATGTCGATGAAAGACATCGGCATTATGGATGGTGACCTGCTGGCGGTACACAAAACCCAGGAAGCCCGCAACGGCCAGGTGATCGTGGCGCGTATCGATGATGAAGTGACGGTAAAACGCCTGAAAAAACTGGGTAATATTGTGCATCTGCTGCCGGAAAACAGCGAATTTACCCCTATCGTGGTGGATTTGCGTGAACAAAACTTCACTATCGAAGGCCTGGCTGTTGGGGTTATCCGCAACGGGGAATGGCTGTAATTTTCCCCGCCCTGTGCGGCTGAGTGCGTTTACCGTGATGCCGCCGCGCATCACGGTGTCATCGACCTGCAATCTTCTCTTCCGGGTATTTCATGGGTTTCTTCACCACTGCTGATCGGGCACTGTGGCGTCTTGCCCTGCCAATGATCTTTTCCAACGTCACCGTGCCGCTCCTGGGGCTGGTGGATACCGCCGTTATTGGTCATCTTGATAGCGCTGACTATCTGGGTGGGGTTGCTATTGGCGCCACGGTGACCAGCTTCCTGTTTATGCTATTGCTGTTTCTGCGCATGAGTACCACCGGCCTCACCGCCCAGGCCTATGGCGCCCGGGACCCGGTGGCACTGGCCAGGGCACTGGCCCAGCCGCTATTGATTGCGCTGGTGGCGGGCATTGCCATTCTGCTTTTCCGCACCCCACTTATTACCCTGTCCCTGCATCTGGTGGGCGGCAGTGATGCCGTATTGCATCAGGCCCACCGTTTCCTCGATATCCGCTGGCTGAGCGCCCCGGCCTCACTGGCTAATATGGTGCTATTGGGCTGGCTGCTGGGGGTGCAATATGCCCGGGCGCCGGTTATCTTGCTGGTGGTGGGCAATCTCCTCAATATAGTGCTCGATCTCTGGCTGGTGGTGGGGGCCGGTATGAATGTTCAGGGGGCAGCGCTGGCGACGGTGATAGCGGAATACGCCACCCTGCTTATCGGTATGGTGATGGCCTGGAAAGTGCTGAAACTGCGCGGTATCACCGCTGCCATGCTGTGCCAGGCCTGGCGGGGGGACGTTGGCCGGTTACTGGCGCTAAACCGCGATATTATGCTGCGATCGTTGTTGATCCAGGTCTGTTTTGCCTCGATCACGGTACTGGGGGCGCGCCAGGGCAATGAGATTGTCGCCGTTAACGCGCTGTTAATGGCGTTTCTGACGTTTACCGCCTACGCGCTGGACGGTTTTGCCTACGCGGTAGAGGCCCATTCCGGCCAGGCCTACGGCGCGCGGGATCGCGGCCAGCTGCTGGCGGTATGGCGGGCTGCCTGCCGCCAGGCGGGGCTGGTGGCGCTGGGGTTCGCCCTGGTCTATGCCCTGTGCGGCGGTGCGATTATTGATGCGCTAACCTCAATAACGGCACTGCGGGCGCTGGCGCGGGAATACCTGGGCTGGCAAATCGTCTTGCCGCTGGTGGGGGTATGGTGCTATCTGCTGGACGGGATGTTCGTCGGGGCCACCCGGGGCCGGGAAATGCGCAACAGTATGGCCATTGCCGCCGCCGGTTTTGCGCTAACGTTGCTGACCATCCCCCGGCTGGGAAACCACGGTTTGTGGCTGGCGCTGATGGTGTTTCTGGCGCTGCGCGGCTTGTCTCTGGGCTGGTTATGGCGCCGGTTGTGGCGCCATAACCGCTGGTTCCCGGTAGATGGGCGCTCGCCGGTTGAATGAGTGCCAGTAACGGGGTTAATCATTCTTATTTTTTCCAGAAAGCCAGTGTGACCGTCTATGCTTTAACCATGAGCGACGTGATTTATGCTCACTGACCACCTTGCTGCACAGTGGATATCACACTCAATACAAGAGGTGCCTGAGATGAATAAAGACGAACTCGGCGGTAACTGGAAGCAATTCAAAGGGAAAGTGAAAGAGCAGTGGGGGAAACTCACTGACGACGATATGACGGTAATCGAAGGTAAGCGTGACCAGTTGGTCGGGAAAATCCAGCAGCGTTACGGTTATGCCAAAGATGAGGCGGAAAAGGAAGTCGATAGCTGGTCAACCCGTAATGACTACCGCTGGTAATCCGCCTTCTATGTTGATGAGTCTCTGTTAGTGCGTTTGTGCGTTTGTGCGTGTAGTGCTCCCACCGGTACAAGGAGGTACCCTCGCCCCGATAATCCCCCAACGATGTGTGCTGCGCTTATCCGCGCCCGCGTTTTTTCACCGTAACGCTATGGTCATGCTCGCAGTGTTCCGGGTGACGGCAGGTTTCTACCTCCACACAAGCGGCGCACAGCCCGTGGGCCTCAATAACATTATGGTGTAGCGCAAACCCTGATTTTGCCGCCAGAGACTGCATAATATCTTCCACCCCTTCAGCGCACTCTTCCTTTACTACACCGCAACGGTCGCATATAAACATGGCTGAAGTATGCGTAGGCTGATCAAACAGATGGCACAATACATAGCTGTTGGTGGATTCCACTTTGTGGACAAAACCCTGTTCCAGTAAGAAATCCAGCGCCCGGTACACGGTGGGTGGCTTGGCCTGGGGCTCGGAAGCCCGCAGCAGATCCAGCAGATCATAAGCGCTAATGGCACCGGTCTGGAGCGTCATCAAACGTAACACCTCCAGACGCTGGGGCGTCAGGCGTACATTGCGTTGCCCGCACAGTTTTTCAGCCTGTGACAGCACATATTGTGATGTGGTCGCGTCCATCAGCACCCTCATATTTTTTGCTGGTAAAGCGTTACTTTATCACAGGCTGTGAAAAACGCCGACAAACGCGATTTTTGCCATACTTATTTTTCGGACATGGTGGGAGATGGCAGCATGAAGCGACCAGATTACATTAAGCACTGGCACGATCTGGAAGGGCCTGATAACGCAGGCTACCCCGGGAGTGATGAAAAATTTGCGATTGGTACCCCGGTTGCCCGTCATGTCGGTTTACGGCGCCTGGGGGTCTCTCATATCCGTTTGCCGCCGGGCCGCCGTACGTCCTACCCCTATGCCCAGAGTAGCGATGAGCTCTACATCTACGTGCTGGAGGGGTATCCCCAGGTTTGGGTCAACGGCTACCTCCATGAACTGGTGCCGGGGGACAGCGTTGGTTTCACGCCGGGTACTGGCCTGTGTCACACCTTCCTGAACAATACCCAACAGGATGTGTGCTTCCTGGTGGTGGAAGAGCCTCCCCACCCGGATAACCGCACCTATTTCCCGCTAAACCCCGGCTATGCGGCCACCCGCAACGATCGCTGGGTGGATCACCCGCCGCAGTTTTTTGGCGCCCACGATGGCAGGCCCGGGCCGGATAGAAAGATGAATAAAAAATAACCGCCACCGCCCCCGGGCATAACCGCGGGCGGTGGATAATTTCCGGGCTAATTTCGGTGATGCTGCCAACTTACTGATTTAGTGTATGATGGTGTTTTTGAGGTGCTCCAGTGGCTTCTGTTTCTATCAGCTGTCCCTCCTGTTCAGCTACTGA
>NZ_WBXP01000038.1 GCF_016415625.1 Shimwellia pseudoproteus | reverse complement strand
GTGGTCCCACCTGACCCCATGCCGAACTCAGAAGTGAAACGCCGTAGCGCCGATGGTAGTGTGGGGTCTCCCCATGCGAGAGTAGGGAACTGCCAGGCTCCAATCAGGATAAACGTTGTTATAACGGGTATCTGAGTAGTTAAGCAGTAAACCGGGACCTTAATACCCGGTGCAGTAGAAAAATTCGGTGGAGCGGTAGTTCAGTTGGTTAGAATACCTGCCTGTCACGCAGGGGGTCGCGGGTTCGAGTCCCGTCCGTTCCGCCACTCTTTATAAGGCCCTGAGCATTTGCTCAGGGCTTTTTCTTTTGTTTTTTTGCTGATTATTGCTCTGGGAGCAATTAACCTCTGCGCATTTGACCCTTTTTCGCAACGGTCTCACTGGCGATAATCTTTATCTAGCACAAACAATGAGATAAAGAGAACGTAATGACAATTCCTGCATGTGGTCTGGGCACCTTCCGCCTGAAAGATGATGTTGTTATCCAGTCAGTAAAAACCGCGTTAGCGCTCGGATACCGCGCGATTGATACCGCTCAGATTTACGATAATGAAGCCGCGATCGGCCAGGCATTAGCCGAGAGTGGAATCCCCCGGGCGTCACTGTATCTGACCACTAAGATCTGGACTGAAAACCTCAGCGCAGAAAAACTGATCCCCAGCCTCAAAGAAAGCCTGGCAAAACTGGGCACTGATTATGTTGATCTCACCCTGATCCACTGGCCGTCTCCGGAGAATAAGGTCGCGGTGAGTGAATATATGGCGGCGTTGCTGGAAGCGAAACAGCAGGGGCTGACCCGGGAAATCGGCGTATCAAACTTTACGATTGCCCTTATGGCGCAAGCGATAGCCGCTGTCGGGGCCGATCAGATAGCCACCAACCAGATTGAGCTTTCCCCTTATCTGCAAAACCGTAACGTTGCCGACTGGGCGCGGGCGCACGGTATCCATATTACGTCGTACATGACGCTGGCTTACGGGAAAGCGCTGCAAGATGAGACTATCCAGCGTATTGCCCGGAAACATAATGCGACACCGGCACAGGTTATTCTGAGCTGGGCGATGGGTGAGGGCTATGCGGTTATTCCGTCATCCACCAAACGGGAGAACCTGGCCTGCAATCTGCTGGCGCGTGAAGTACAGCTCGATCAGGACGATCGTGTGGCTATTGCAGCGCTGGATCGTCATGATCGTCTGGTCAGCCCGGATAGCCTGGCACCGGTTTGGGATCAATAATCGCGATGATACCCACAGGCGAGCAGTGTCCGCTGCTCGCCGGATATTATGCCGGTTTCCTGGCATGCTCACTGAGGAAATCAATAAATGCCCGAATCCGGGTGCTGACCGCCCGATCGCTGTAATACACCGCACTGAAGGGCATTTCCACCGGCAGGCGTTTATCCGCGAGCACTTCTACCAGCGCACCGCTGGCTATCTCCTGATCCACCATATAATCCGACAGACAGGCAATACCGTTACCGGTGAGGCACAGCTGTTTAAGCGTCTCCCCACTATTCGAAGACAATCCTGAAGTTACCTGATGTAGTTGCCCATCGCAGCAGGCAACCGGCCAGATATTCAGTGATGCCGGTTCCGTGAACCCCAGACAGATATGATGCTCCAGGTCGGCCACTGTCTCCGGTACGCCGTGACGGGCCAGATATTCCGGGGAAGCAATTATCTTGCGGTAGCTGATAAACAGTGGCCTGGCCCGCAGGCTGGAGTCACCCAGATTACCGGCCCGGATAGCCACGTCCACTTTACGCTCAATCAGGTTGATAAAGGTCTCTGAGGACACCAGCGACAGGCTCATCTCCGGGTAACGTTCACGGAAAGGCTTAATCAACGGCGTCAGATAATGGAGCACCACCGGCGTTGCTGCATTAATACGCAACAGCCCCCGGGGGGTCTGCCGGCTTTCGATGATTTCGTTTTCCGCCGCGGCCATCTCCTGCAACACATGCTGCACCCGGCGGAAATAACGCTCGCCTTCTTCCGTCAAGCTTAACTGCCGGGTTGTCCGGTTCAGCAGGCTGACACCTAATTTCATTTCCAGCTTTTTCACGGCGCGGCTCACCGCGGAATTCGCCTGGCCCAGTTGTTCAGCTGCGCGGCTAAAACTACCGCTTTCGACCACGGCCACAAAGATGGCTAACTCATCTGAGGATGCTTTCATTTTTGCACCTTGAGCAAAATTATATTAAGATTTTGAATATTTTTGTTATTTAAACATAGGGGCATACTGCACGCCATCACAGAATGACATCTGATTTGGAGTTAAGTATGCCACTTGCGTTACTGGCGCTGACTATCAGCGCATTTGCTATCGGAACCACCGAGTTTGTTATCGTTGGTCTGGTTCCCGCCATTGCACAACAACTTTCAGTGAGCCTGCCTTCCGCTGGCCTGCTGGTTTCTATCTATGCCTTAGGGGTTGCTATTGGTGCACCGGTACTCACGGCGTTAACGGGCCGCTTGCCGCGCAAACAGCTACTGGTTGGCCTGATGGTATTATTTACTATCGGCAATCTGATAGCCTGGCAGGCACCGGGTTATAACACACTGATTATTGCCCGACTGCTGACCGGGCTGGCGCACGGTGTCTTTTTCTCTATTGGGTCCACCATTGCGACGAGCCTGGTACCGAAAGAGAAAGGGGCCACCGCCATTGCCATTATGTTTGGTGGGTTGACTGTGGCGCTGGTAACCGGTGTTCCCCTGGGGACGTTTATTGGCCAACATTTTGGCTGGCGCGAAACGTTCCTCGTGGTCTCTCTGATTGGCGTGATTGCCCTGATCAGCAGCATTATTCTGGTACCGTCGAATATTCCAACCCGTGAGCCCGCCAGCCTGCGCGCGCAGTTACAGGTTCTGACTCACCCGCGCCTGCTGTTGATTTATGCGGTGACTGCACTGGGTTACGGTGGTGTGTTTACCGCCTTCACCTTCCTGGCGCCGATGATGCAGGATCTGGCCGGGTTTAGTGCCTCTGATGTGAGTATTATCCTGCTCGGTTACGGGGTGTCTGTTGCCATCGGCAATATTTGGGGCGGTAAGCTGGCCGATAAACACGGGGCGGCCAGTGCGCTGAAATTCATTTTCGCGGTGTTGTCTGCGTTGCTGCTGGTGTTCCAGTTTACCGTGAGCCACCATTACGCGGCGCTGGTTACGGTGCTGGTGATGGGGATCTTCGCCTTTGGTAATGTCCCTGGCCTGCAAGTGTATGTGGTACAGAAAGCCAGTGAATATACGCCCGATGCGGTGGATGTTGCGTCTGGCCTGAATATCGCGGCATTCAATATCGGCATTGCGCTGGGGTCGATAATCGGTGGACAAACCGTGGCCACGCTTGGCTTGGCTCAAACGCCGTGGATTGGCGCAATTATTGTGGCTGTGGCGCTGGTACTGATTATCTGGAGCGGGCTACTGGATCGCGGGGTATGCCGGAAATCACCACTACAGCTGTCCGGTAGTTGATCGCACCTTTCAGCGGCCCGGCCATTGAAACTGGCCGCTAAAAACTCTATAACTGAGTAACCCTGTCCTGCCTGGAGAGGGTTATTTTGTCAGAGGATCGCCACCAAAAGTGCGAAAAAAAACTTACGCCATGCGTTATGTCCCTGGGCAACCTGCAGAACGCATTTTGCCCCCCTCCGCTCTGGCGGGAACCAGCAGCCTGACACTGTCTCCTGGTGAGCCGCTGTACGGGGAAAAGACCCTGCGTATTCTGGTGTGGAATATCTTTAAGCAGCAGCGGGCTGACTGGTTATCGGTACTACAAAGTTTTGGCAAAGGCGCCCATCTGATGTTGCTGCAGGAAGCGCAAACCACCCCTGAATTGGTGAACTTCGCCACCACTCACTACCTTGCCGCTGATCAGGTACCGGCGATTGTTCTGCCCCAGCATCCTTCAGGCGTAATGACACTCTCGGCCTCCCAGCCGATATACTGCTGCCCGCTGCGTGAGCGGGAGCCGATACTGCGGTTATCTAAGTCAGCACTGGTGACGGTGTACCCGTTACCGGATGACAGAATGCTGATGGTGGTGAATATCCACGCAGTCAATTTTAGCCTTGGGGTTGATGTGTACAGTAAGCAGTTAGATCCGATTGGCGATCAGATTGCTCATCACCGCGGGCCGGTGATCATGGCCGGTGATTTTAATGCCTGGAGCCGCCAGCGGATCAACGCGCTGTACCGTTTTGCCCGGGAAATGACCCTGCGTGAAGTCCGTTTTACGGATGATCATCGCAAACGTGCCTTTGGCCGTCCTCTCGATTTTGTTTTCTATCGCGGTCTGAATGTCCAGGAAGCTTCTGTTCTGGTGACCCGCGCCTCCGATCATAATCCACTACTGGTGGAATTCAGCCCCGGCAAGCCTGCATAAAAAGAAGGTTGCTCAGGTTTGCCATAGGGGCAGGCCTGTACTGCCCTTTTTTAACTGCAAGGAAAACACCATGACAACAACATCAACAACACCGTCGCATCATCATCACGTAGATAGCCAGTTTGGTGACCAGGCCTGTGCTTATTTAACCAGCCAGGTACATGCTGCTGGCCGCGATCTGGAGAGGCTGCAACACTTTTTAGCGGCTTTTCCCGGGGCCAGTGTGCTGGATATCGGTTGTGGCGCGGGACATGCCAGCTATGTCGCGGCTGCCCAGGCCGGCTGTGTGATTGCCTATGATTTGTCTGCCCAGATGCTGGATGTGGTCGCCGCCACCGCCCGGGAACGTGGTCTGGACAATCTGACGACCCGCCAGGGGGTGGCGGAGTCGCTGCCGTTTGAGGATAGCAGTATGGATGTCGTTATCAGCCGTTATTCCGCGCACCACTGGCACGATGTGGGGATGGCATTGCGGGAGATTCGTCGTGTTCTGCGCCCGGGCGGGCAGTGTGTGATGATGGATATTATGTCGCCGGGCCACCCGGCGAGTGATATTTGGCTGCAAACCATTGAGGCTCTGCGGGATACTTCCCACGTACGCGATTATTCAGCAGGGGAGTGGGCCGGGTTCTTTAGCCACGCCGGGCTGGCGGTAAATCAGATGCATTGTGAGCGACAGACGCTGGACTTCACCAGTTGGGTGCAGCGCATGCGCACGCCTGAGGCACTGGTGGCGGCGATTCGCTTGTATCAGGACAGTGCCCCGGAGGAGGTTAAACGTTACTTCGATTTACAGCCGGACGGTACATTTACCAGTGATACCCTCTGGATGTCTGGTACCCGCTAGCCCGCTACTGCGGCCGGCAGGAAATAAAAAAG
Source organism: Shimwellia pseudoproteus (assembly GCF_016415625.1). Lineage (GTDB taxonomy): Bacteria > Pseudomonadota > Gammaproteobacteria > Enterobacterales > Enterobacteriaceae > Shimwellia > Shimwellia pseudoproteus. The sequence goes on along the minus strand of NZ_WBXP01000038.1, from coordinate 31,842 downwards.
CACCCAGTGAAAGGTGCTTTTTTTATCCGGAAATACCCTCAGCGGGTATGACTGATCAATAGTATTAACTCAGGCATCCGGGCGATTGGTATTACGCAGGAACAGTGTCAACTGGTCACCGGGTTTCAGATCATCGGCGTCGCTATTCCAGCGCATCAGATCTTTCACACCCACCCCGTGTTTACGGGCGATACTGGCAAGTGAATCACCACGACGCACTTTGTAAGTCACGCCGCTGTTGCTCGCCAGAGCGGTACCGGAGGCACTCCCCATCACGCGCAGTGTCTGGCCTGCTTTCAGCTTACCGTTACGCAGATTATTCCACTGCTGAAGGTCACGGCTGGAGACATTCAGACGTGCCGCAATGGTAGACAGTGAGTCACCGGCGCGTACCTTATAGGTGCTGCTGGTATTTGCGGCCAGCTGCTGGCTCGGCTGTACTGCGGCGATACCACCAGTGGCAATAGACTTACGTACCAGTGCCGCGTGCTTCTGGGGCACCATGACATATTGTGGACCGTTTTGACCGACCACCGTCGTATTGCGATACCCGGCGTTAAATGCCTTGAGCTTCGTCAGGGACATACCCGTGACTTCCGCCAACTGGGACATATCAACCGGTGAGTTCACTTCTACACGAGCCAGTGCGCGGCTTTCGTCTGGTGTTGGCAGTCGCACACCGTACTTTTTGCTGTTTTTGAGGATCTCACTCAGCGCCAGCATTTTCGGAACATAGAGCCTGGTCTCTTGTGGCAGTGAAAGCGACCAAAAGTCCGTAGCCTGGCCCCGGGCTTTATTCGCTTTGATTGCCTTCAATACACGACCTTCACCGCTGTTATAGGCCGCAACCGTCAGAAGCCAGTCGCCGTCAAACATGCGGTTTAAACGCTGCATCAAGTTCAGTGCTGCGGTGGTGGATGCGACAACATCCCGACGAGCATCATAGTTGCGCGTCTGTTTTAAACCGTAATTACGCCCCGTGCTTGGAACAATCTGCCAAATGCCAGCGGCATTTGCGGCGGATGTCGCATGCGGGTTAAAAGCGCTCTCCACTATGGGTAGGAGTACCAGCTCCATTGGCATGTTACGTTTTTTAACTTGCCCGGCTATCCAGTACATATACGGCTCTGCCCGTAACGTTACATCGTGGAGATAGCTCTTGTTTCTTAAATACCGTTGTTTCTGTTCACGAATCCGGTCATTTTCCGGAATCCCCATCTTGAGCTCGTCACTGATTGAGGCCCACAGGTTATGGTCCTGCGCGAAGTTGGTTCCGTCATCCAGCCACCGCGCAGAGGTCGCCCGACCTGCCGCTTCACTTTGACTTGCCGCAGAAAGGCTCTGAGCATGCTGTTGGACCGTTCCGTCATGATGAGACGACTGGCACCCCGCAAGCAGGACAGAGGCGAGTAATATCGCTTTTGCCTTCATGTGTGTGTCAATAGTTGCTTAAAAGACGAACGATAGTACAGTCGAAGCGGCCAGAAGACAAGTAAGAATATTCAGAAGCTATCTTTCTTTGCGCGTAACCACGCAAATCGCTGCTGAGAGTGTTGCAAAGATGTTTCTTTGGAAATTTCATTAATTAAATCAACATCATCAATTCTTAAAAAAAGATTAATTTCTCGTTCTTTTTCGAGGGTTGACGGCAATGTTTTTTGGTTTTTTGACCGTAACTCCTTAACTTCATGGAGGTAATGATTGACCGCCGGATCCCCGGGGAGGATCGCTGCCGCAAACAGTAGATTACTTAATGTATATTCATGTGCGCAACATATGAGGGTATTGGCCGGTAATCTATTAAGCTTTTGAAATGATTGATACATTTGTTCAGGTGTGCCTTCGAAGAGCCGCCCGCAGCCACCAGAAAATAACGTATCGCCACAAAAAAGATAAGGTTTGCTGTAATAACACAGATGTTCAGAAGTGTGACCTGGCGTTGATATCGCCTCGATGCTGATCCCCAGCACCGTGAAGCGATCACCGTCAGCGAGGATATGGTTGGCACCTTTACTGCGGGTCTCTTCTGGCCCCCAGACCGGCAGTAAGGGGTAGCGGGCTAAAAGGGCTTTCACCCCACCCACGTGATCGGCATGATGATGAGTTAGCAGGATCCCCGCTGGCTGCCAGTGATGTTCATCAATGGCCTTAAGGATGGGGCCCGCCTCTCCGGGATCGACAATCAGGCACTGCTGGTGGTTATTGCTGAGGACCCAGATGTAATTGTCCTGAAAGGCAGGAATACTGTTAAGATTCATAAAATACCTCTCGTTGTCTATATGGAAGGTGGTAATGAAACCGGCAAGGATACCTCAGACACTGACTCCGCCGCTTCACTGGGCTGATATTCCCTGGGGGGAATACTACCGTGAAGCGCTCGATCGCCAACTGCAGCCGTGGCTATCCAAAATGTTCGGCTTTCATTTATTGAAAATCGGCACCCTGAGCGCAGAGATTAACACCGATAATTGTGCCATTTCACATCAGGTGACCGTGTCCTCTCTTGGCGACCGGGTCCAGGCGCGGGCCGATCCGCTGCAACTGCCTTTTGAAAACCGCTCCATCGACGCCTGCTTGCTGGCCCATACACTTCCCTGGTGCCAGGATCCTCATCGTTTACTGCGCGAGGTGGACCGGGTGCTGATTGACGATGGCTGGCTAATGCTCAGCGGCTTTAATCCGGTGAGCGTACTGGGACTGGGGAAATGCGTGCCGTTTCAGCGCCGCCGTGTGCCTTATAATAGCCGGATGTTCAGCATGATGCGGTTAATTGATTGGGTGGCGCTGCTCAATTTTGAAGTGATATATCAGGCTAATTTTCACGTACTGCCGTGGCAACGCCAGGGGGGCGATTTACTCAGCGCCCATTTACCCGCCCTGGGATGTATGCAGCTGATTGTCGCCCGTAAGCGCACCATCCCTCTGACGCTGAACCCGATGAAAAGACGCAAAGAAAATGCCCAGTTACGCCCCGCAGTAGGGGCGACCCGCCAGTATCAGAAGCCGCTCAGGATGCCGGTGTATCAGGAAGATAACCCACGTCATCAAGAGTTGGATGATTAGCCGCCTCGCGGGCCAGCTCATCACAGCGTTCGTTTTCGGGATGCCCCGCGTGGCCTTTGACCCATTGCCACTCGATCTTATGCTGGCTGAGGGCGGCATCCAGCCTTTGCCACAGGTCGACATTCTTCACCGGTTTTTTATCAGCAGTTTTCCAGCCGCGTTTTTTCCAGTTATGGATCCACTGGGTTATCCCCTGACGAACATACTGGCTGTCCGTACTGATGGTGATATCACAATGTTCCCGCAGCGCCTCCAGTGCCACAATAGCCGCCATCAGTTCCATGCGGTTATTGGTGGTCAGACGGTAGCCCGCGCTGAAGGTTTTTTCATGTTGTTTATAGCGTAAAATCGCACCGTAACCTCCCGGCCCTGGATTACCCAGGCAGGAGCCGTCGGTGAAAATTTCTACCTCTTTGCGCATCTCTGGTAGACTTCCTGTGATTAAAAACCCAAGTCTGACATAAACGAGCGTTATGAGCACTGCAATTACACGACAGATAGTCCTCGATACCGAAACCACCGGTATGAACCAGATAGGCGCCCACTATGAAGGGCACCGGATCATTGAGATCGGTGCGGTTGAAGTGATCAACCGGCGGTTAACGGGGAATAACTACCATGTGTATCTGAAGCCGGATCGGCTGGTGGACCCTGAAGCCTTCGGCGTTCACGGGATTGCCGATGAGTTTTTGCTGAATCAGCCCGATTTCGCCACCGTGGTGGACGGTTTTATTGACTATATCCGCGGGGCGGAGCTGGTCATCCATAATGCGTCGTTTGATATCGGCTTTATGGATTACGAGTTCAGTAAGCTGGGCCGTAACCTGCCGAAGACCGAAACCTTCTGCAAAATTACCGATAGCCTGGCGCTGGCGCGGCGGATGTTTCCCGGTAAGCGTAACAGCCTCGATGCGTTATGCTCCCGCTATGAAATAGACAACAGCAAGCGAACGCTCCACGGGGCATTACTCGATGCCCAGATCCTGGCCGATGTTTATCTGATGATGACCGGCGGCCAGACTTCCCTGAAGTTTGCCAGCGAAAGTGAAGGGCAACAGCGCCAGAATGAAGGTGGGATCCAGCGGATTAATCGTCGGGCGGGGGGGTTACGGGTTGTAATGGCGACGGATGAAGAACTGACATCCCATGAACAGCGGCTTGATCTGGTGGTGAAGAAGGGCGGAAGCTGCCTGTGGCGGGGGTAAATCCGTCTGATAAATGCCGGAAAATAACGATGTCGGCGAAAATTACAGCAAACGATTAAAAAGATGAGAAAAACCGTTGACGGCTACCCGGCCAAACCGTAATATTCGCCTCGTTCCCGACGGGGAACACAACGCGGAGCGGTAGTTCAGTTGGTTAGAATACCTGCCTGTCACGCAGGGGGGTCGCGGGTTCGAGTCCCGTCCGTTCCGCCACTATTCAGAAAGCCTGAATCAGCAATGATTCAGGCTTTCGTCGTTTTTACGCTTATGACTTCTCATCTATTGGCCTTTAGCTGCCCTCACTTCAGGCAGTACCCCCTTTGATCGGGGGAGCCCAGGCACCGCAAAAGATATCCTCACACTCACTTGAGATCTATTCAGTTGTTCCTCCTGGGGGGCGATTCTATTCTGCCCGGCCCTGTCAGGGAGAAATTCTTGCTCTCTGCCCGTGCTAACCAGGAGTAGCTATGTTTATCCGAACACTGAAAGATGTCGCCGCCACGGCGAACTTTGTTGACTGGGGCAACGGCACCAGCCACCGGCTGCTGACCCGCGATGATCAGATGGGGTTTACGATGTGCCACACCGTGGTCACCCGCGGTAGTGAGTCGCTACTGGAATACAAAAACCACCTTGAGGCCTGCTACTGCATTGGTGGGGAAGGGGAAGTGGAAAACATGGCCGGTGAGTGCTTCCGCATTGTGCCGGGCACGATTTACGTACTTAATGAACATGACCGTCACTATCTGCGCGCCAGCGTTGATCAGGATTTGATCCTGGTGAGTGTGTTTAATCCGCCGCTGACGGGCACCGAAACCCATCGCCTGACGGTTGGCGATTCGTCCGCTTACTAATCTACCGGTAAACGGAGAACGCTATGTTTTATCTCCACGGCGCTTTTCTGCTGTATCTCATCGCGATGCTATTAATCGGGCTGTATTTCTACCGGCGTACGCTGAATACCTCGGACTATATTATTGGCTCCCGTAATTTACCACCGGCGGTCGCGGCCCTCAGCGCCGGGGCATCGGATCTCAGCGGTTGGGCGCTGATGGGGCTGCCGGGGGCGATTTATATCGGCGGTTTGAGCAATCTCTGGATAGTGTTTTTCACCCTTATCGGGGTCTATATCAACTGGCAATGTATTGCCCCGAGGCTGCGGGTGCTGACGGCGTCACTGGGGGATGCGCAAACGATCCCCGAATATCTGCAAAACCGCTTTGCGGATAACAGCAACCTGCTGCGGCTGGTGTCATCCCTGGTTATCCTGGTGTTCTTTACCTTCTACGTTGCTGCCGGGCTGAGCGGTGGGGCGGTGTTGTTTGAGAAGACCTTCAATATTGGTTTTAGCGCTGCGCTGCTGATCGGGGGTCTGGTGATTGTTTCCTACACCTTCCTCGGCGGGTATCTGGCCGTGTGCTGGACGGATTTTTTCCAGGGGCTGTTGATGGCGCTGTCGCTGCTGGTGGTGGCCCTGGCGCTGCTGTTTTTTATTACCGGGGATACCGGGCACGCCGTGATGTTTCCGGGCTTTTCTCTGGCGGATCTGCGCCCGGAAATGGGCTGGTTTTGGGGGATTTTATCGCTGAGTGGCTGGTGTATTGGCTATCTGGGGCAGCCCCACGTGCTGGTGCGGTTTATGAGTGTGCGGCGGCCTGAAGATATCCCGGTCTCCCGGCGTATTGCTGTGCTCTGGACCGCCGTTACTATGTTGTCCGCGGTACTGGTGGGCCTGCTGGGACGCAGCTATTTTTCCACCCCGTTGGCCAATGGCGAGACGATTTTTATTGCCCTGTCCCAGGCCATTTTCCATCCCTTTGTGGCGGGGCTTATCATCGCTGGGGTGCTGGCCTCTATTATGAGTACAATTGATTCACAACTGCTGGTTTGCTCCTCCACGCTATCGGAAGATTTTTACCGCACCTACTTGCGGCGCAATGCATCCGATGGCGAGGTACTGCTGGTGGCGCGTCTTTCGGTGCTGGCCGTGGCCTTAACCGGATTTTACCTTGCCAACCAGAAAGCGGATGCCACATTGCTGAGTATGGTGGCTTATGCCTGGGGTGGCTTTGGCGCGTCTTTCGGCCCGGTTATTCTGTTTAGTCTGTTCTGGCAAGCGATGACCCGGCTGGGCGCGATTCTTGGGCTGGTCACCGGTGCGCTGGTGGCGCTGCTCTGGAACCAGAACCACGGCGGGCTATTCGACCTGTTTGGCGTGGTTCCTGGGTTCCTGGCCGCCAGTGTGGCGATTGTGGCAGGGAGTAAGTGGCCCGGGCAAACACCGCCGCCGGCCACATAGCCGTTACAGCGTAAAGTTGTCGGCGTCGCGCCAGGCCGGAAATTTATCCCGGTATTCCTGGAGGGCGGTCAGCGACAGCTCGCCATCAATATGGGTGGCCTGATGGGGAGCGGCTTCAGTAATCACTTCCCCCTGCGGGTTAATGACTCGGCTGTCTCCCCGGTAGTGATGGCCGTTGCCATCGGTGCCGACCCGGTTACAGCCCGCAACCCACGCCTGGTTCTCAATGGCTCTTGCCGCCAGCAGGGTTTGCCAGTGGAAGGAGCGCAGCGCGGGCCAGTTCGCCACATACAGCGCCAGATCGTAGTCATTACGGTTACGGGACCAGACCGGAAAGCGCAGGTCGTAACACACCAGCGGCAGGATCCGCCAGCCGCGCCAGTGGACAATAATGCGCTGCTCACCGGCCCGGTAATGCTCATCTTCCCCGGCCATGCGGAATAAATGGCGCTTATCATAACGGTGGATCACCCCGTCGGGCTGCACCAGTAAAAAGCGGTTCACCGGGCCGCTGGCAGTTTGCAGGGCGGCACTCCCGGCGATCATCGCCTTACACTGACAGGCTCTGGCCAGCATCCAGTCGATCACTTCTTGCTCGGGTAGTGACTGGGTAGCGGCCTCCATCGCAAATCCGGTGGTGAACATTTCCGGCAGGACAATAAGATCGCGCCCGTCCAGATTTTCCAGCTGGCGTGAAAAATGGCGTAAATTTGCCGCACCGTCCATCCAGGCCAGGGGCTGCTGTAACAGAGACAATTTAAGACCTGACACAACCTGTTCCTTATTTATGCTGGGATTTCATCACTGTAGCACGTCTGCCATATTCCGGACGATGTCGGGCGCTATGGGTGATTTTTTTCCCGTCGCGGGGTTTGCAATTCCTGTGCTGACGGGTAACCATAAGCGCGTTAAATTGGGCTTTACTTAAGTCTGCCCACTTTGGGCTTTATCAACAGGGAGAAAAGAAATGAAAAAAGTTCTGAGCGCCGGCGTATTGATGCTGGCTGCATTTGGTGCCTGGGCGCAAACAGATGTCACGGTGAGCAGCCTGTCCAGCGACAGCGCCACCAAATCCAGCTTTGCCGCGATGGTGAAAGGCCAGCATCTGCCTGCATGGGTAGCCCGGGGTGGTACCGGCACGCCGGCGAAAACGGTCACCCTGGGGGGGAATGCATATCAGGTGGTTAGCGCCTGTAAACCTCATGATTGTACCAGCGAACGGATTGCGGTGCTCTACACCGCCGATGGCAAAACCATGACTGGTGTCTTCTCTAACGTGGACGAAAAGACCGGAACGGAAAAACTGACCTGGCTGCATGTGCCTGATGCGCTGTCTATTGATGGTAAAACCGTGCTGTTTGCTGCCCTGAGCGGTAGCCTGGAAAATCATCCGGATGCCTTTAACTATCAGTAAGCCATAACGCCATTACGTTCGGTCAGTAATAAAAAGCGGAGCCCTGAGGCTCCGCTTTGGTTTTTTAGCGCACCGGTTCGTTTCAGGCCGCCTGGGCCTTACGAACTTCTTGTGGCGACTTTACCGGCTGGGTAGCCAGCGCATCGGCGTCAAACTCATCTACGTTGATACTGCGCAGACGGCTTGCTTCTGCTTTAGTCAGTATTGCTGCTTCTTCCTGGTTAATACTTCCCTGGGCGAGAGCCTGCTCAGCCAGCACATCCAGCCGGGTAAAGGGCAGGTTCTTACCAATTGCTTTGCACAGCCGGGCGTGGATTGGCTCTGCGGCGATCACATCCTCCAGCGCGGCCTCCAGCAGCCCTACCGGGTTATGCTCGCTGGGGGTCAGATACTGTCCCCGGCCAATACGCGAACGGGTTGCCGACGGCACCTGAATAATTTTCGCCAGCTGGTGGTCAAGTTTGTCAGACGGCGCCTGATGTTTGCGTCCGGTAGGGAAAATCACCAGTTGCAGCACACCCGCCGCGGCACGGTTCGGGAAGTTACGCAATAAGTCGACAATCGCCTGTTCTGCCTGGAACAGCGCATCCTGCACCCCCCAGTGAACCAGCGGCAGATCGGCTTCATTACGGCCTTCATCTTCGTAGCGTTTCAGCACCGCTGAAGCAAGATACAACTGGCTCAGCACATCGCCGAGGCGGGCAGAAATACGCTCTTTGCGTTTCAGGCTACCGCCCAGCACCGCCATCGACACGTCTGACAACAGCGCCAGGTTAGCGCTCAGGCGGTTCATTTGCTGGTAGTAATAGCGGGTGGCATCGCGGGTAGGGGATGCACTCAGGCGGCCCCCGGTGATCCCCAGCCACAGGCTGCGCACCTTATTACAGCCGACATGGCCAATATGGCGGAACAGCAGTTTGTCATAAGCATTGAGATCGTTATTTTGGGCGGCGGCCATTTCATCCAGCACGTAAGGATGGCAGCGGATCGCCCCCTGGCCAAAGATCATCATGCTGCGGGTCAGAATATTGGCGCCTTCTACCGTAATCGCAATCGGGGCCCCCTGGTAAGCGCGGGCCAGGAAGTTATTTTCCCCCAGCATAATGCCCTTACCGCCTGCGATATCCATCGCGTCGATGATCGAGCGCTGCCCCCTGTGGGTACAGTGGTATTTCACAATGGCAGACAGCACGGCCGGTTTTTCACCCTGCATGATCCCGTAGGTCACCAGTGAGGCCGCGGCGTCCATCACCCAGGCATTGCCTGCGATACGGGCCAGCGCCTCTTCAATGCCTTCCATCTTACCGATGGAGATTTTGAACTGGCGGCGAATATGCGCGTACGCCCCGGTGGCCATCGCCACGGATTTCAGGCTGCCCGTGGCGTTTGAGGGCAGGGTAATACCGCGGCCGACCGACAAACACTCAACCAGCATACGCCAGCCCTGGCCCGCCATTTTGGTGCCGCCGATGATGTAGTCGATTGGCACGAAAATATCGTTACCGCGGGTTGGTCCGTTCTGGAACGGGACGTTCAGCGGGAAGTGGCGCTTACCAATTTCGACCCCCGGGGTATTGGTCGGGATCAACGCGCAGGTGATGCCAAGATCAACCTGATCCCCCAGTAAGTGTTCAGGATCCGACAATTTAAAGGCCAGGCCGAGTACCGTAGCGATAGGGGCCAGAGTGATATAGCGCTTGTTCCAGGTCAGGCGCATCCCCAGCACCTGCTCGCCGTGCCAGTCACCCATACATACCACACCAGTATCCGGGATCGCACCGGCATCAGATCCGGCTTCCGGGCTGGTCAGGGCAAAGCACGGGATCTCCTGGCCTCGGGCCAGGCGGGGGAGGTAGTGATTTTTCTGCTCTTCGGTACCGTAATGCTGTAACAGTTCACCCGGGCCAAGGGAGTTGGGAACCCCGACGGTGATCGCCAGAATGCCGGACACCCCAGACAGCTTCTGTAATACCCGGGCCTGTGCATAGGCGGAAAATTCCAGCCCGCCGTACTCTTTTTTAATGATCATCGCGAAGAAGCGATGTTCTTTCAGGTAAGCCCATAATTCTGGCGGCAGGTCTGCCATTTCGTGGGTTATCTGGAAGTCGTTCGCCATACGGCAGGCTTGTTCTACCGGGCCATCAAGAAATGCCTGCTCTTCGGCAGTCAGCTTTGGCTGCGGGTAGTTATGCAATTTCTGCCAGTCCGGCGCACCGCGAAACAGATCCCCCTCCCACCAGGTGGTCCCGGCATCGATCGCTTCTTTTTCAGTACGGGACATCGGGGGCATCACTTTACGGAACGCCCGGAATGCCGGGGCCGAGATCAGCGCCTTACGCATCGGCGTGAAATTGAACGGCACCAGGATAATGGCCAGTGGCAACAATACCCAAATTGACCAGATATGCGTGACACCCAGCAGGGCGGTCCACGCCAGCAGGATAACACTGCTGAGCGCCAGCCCCACCCGGTGGTAAAAGAGGATGCCCAAAAGCACCAGTGTTGCAACAATACTCAAGATCAACATAGCGAAATGCCCCTTATCTTGTAGGAGGTCTGACCACTTAGGATACTAAGGTTGTAGTGGATGTTATTTTCTTTATCAATATATTCACAAAATAATTACAACATGGCTCACAATGTTGAGCTATCAAAGGATAAAAACAGCGCCTGAAAGCGCGGCGCGATGCTTCTCGCTTTTCCCGCTATCCGGTACACTTTCGGGGTTAATCGCAAATAATGAAGGATATCCTCATGTACCAGGATCTGATTCGTAGTGAATTGAATGAAGCGGCGGAAACGCTGGCGAATTTTCTGAAGGAAGACGCGAATATTCACGCTATTCAGCGCGCGGCGGTAATGCTGGCGGATAGTTTTAAAGCGGGCGGCAAGGTGCTGTCCTGCGGAAATGGCGGCTCCCACTGCGATGCGATGCACTTTGCAGAAGAACTGACCGGCCGCTACCGTGAGAACCGTCCGGGGTATCCGGCGATAGCGATTTCTGACGTTAGCCATTTATCCTGCGTCAGTAACGATTTTGGCTATGAGTATGTATTCTCCCGCTATGTGGAGTCTGTCGGGCGCGAAGGTGATGTGCTGCTGGGGATCTCTACTTCCGGCAATTCCGGCAATATTATTAAAGCGATTGACGCTGCCCGGGCAAAAGGCATGAAAGTGATCACCCTGACCGGGAAAGATGGCGGCAAAATGGCCGGTAGCGCAGACGTTGAAATCCGCGTTCCGCATTTCGGTTATGCGGATCGTATTCAGGAAATTCACATTAAAGTGATTCATATCCTGATCTTGTTAATTGAAAAAGAGATGGCGAAAGCCTGACTGACCGGCGGGCATGGCGCTCACCGGCTCATGCCCGCAGTACCTGGTATCTCTTAGTGGTTCCCCGAAGGCGCGGGGCAGGGGGTAACGTATGTGTGAATTGCTTGGGATGAGCGCAAACGTCCCAACGGATATCTGCTTTAGTTTCACCGGGCTGGTACAGCGCGGTGGTGGTACCGGGCCGCATAAAGATGGCTGGGGGATCACTTTTTATGAAGGCAAAGGCTGCCGGACATTTAAAGATCCACACCCGAGCTTTAATTCGCCGATTGCCCGTTTAGTGCAGGATTACCCCATCAAATCATGTTCCGTAGTGGCGCATATTCGCCAGGCTAACCGCGGTAACGTATCGCTGGAGAACACCCACCCGTTTACCCGGGAAATGTGGGGCTATAACTGGACCTACGCCCATAATGGCCAGCTCACGGACTATGAAGGGCTGGAAACCGGGCACTACCGGCCAGTAGGGGAGACCGACAGCGAAATCGCGTTTTGCTGGCTACTGCATCACCTGGCGCTGCGTTACCCACAGCCCCCGGAAGAGATGACGGAGATGTTCCGCTATGTGGCCGAACTGGCAGACGTGCTGCGCGGGAAAGGGGTATTTAATATGCTGCTGTCGGATGGTAACTATCTGATGGCGTTTTGTTCGAGCAATCTCTACTGGATCACCCGACGCGCCCCTTTTGGCGTGGCGAAGCTGCTGGACAGGGATGTGGAAATCGACTTTCAGACAGAAACCACACCGAACGATGTGGTTTCAGTGATTGCTACCCAGCCTCTGACGGGGAACGAAACCTGGCACAAGATTGCGCCAGGTCAGTGGGCATTATTTTGCCTCGGAAACCGTATAGTTTGAGGCCAGCTGCGGCTGGATAATCCCGGTAGACGGGCCGCTGACCACGTAGTTGCCGTTATTCACTGAGACCACCGGCGGCACGTGGTTAGTGGTGAAATAATCATAGCCAGGTTTCAGCTGTTGCCAGAAATCCCGGTAGTAGGAGTGCTTATGGCGCTCCATATTCTGGTCCGTCATGCGGAACGGGAAGATGCTCACCTGCACCCGCGGCTGGCCAAACACCAGGGCCCCGGTGACAAATTCAAAGATCTCATCAATACCGTTATCGGTCATGGCATAACAGCCCACCGAGACACAGGCCCCGTGGATCATCAGGTATTTGCCGTCGTAACCGTGATCGCGATCGTACTGGTTAGGGAAACCAATATTGATAGCCTTATAGAAACGGCTGTCCGGTTTCAACTGGCTACGGGAGACACTGTAAAACCCTTCCGGGCTTTTAAAGTCCCCCTGTTTGCGTTTTGGCCCAAGACCGCCAGAGTAATCGCAAATACGGTAGCTGTTGGCAAGCTGGTATTGCTCACCATTTTTTACCCACAGCTCCAGGGTTCGCTCTTCCTTAAATATCTGAATATAAACCGGAGAGCCAATAAACTGATGCCGTGTTGCGGCGGTAATTGTTGATGTGCCACTGGCTGTCGTGTTGCCGCCAAATAAGCTGGCGAATGCGGCACACGGCAACAGAAGCATCGCAATAATGAATGCGACTCTGTGCATGACTGCTTGATCCTTGATAAATCCGAAAACATCGCCAGGACGGCGAAAACAGACCCAAAACAGGAGAATTCCCTACAGGAGCGCTCACATTAGCACCGCCATTATTTTTCGCAAGCGGAGAGTGGGCCCGCACGGCCTATTTTGCGGCAATCTGTCGCCCTGTACAGCCTGATATTTTAGTAAAGTTGCGTACTGGCTCCCATTACAGAACATAGACATTGGGTTTGTTCCGGTGCGCTCTGCCGTTAAGCCGGGAAATAATGTTACAATCCGTAACGATGATGGCCCCCCTGGATAAGACTGGACGCTTTTCCGGAGCACATTCGTTTGCCTGAGTGGAAAGGGATCCCGCCCGCGCGGGTACTGACTCTGACTCCTACCTTCAAGTCCTTTCTTAAACATGTCACTGCTCATCACGCATGCGCTGGCTCATTCTGAACAGCGTAAAACAGCTAACTTTAGTGTGCTAACATTATGATTAAAATAAATAAAGGGCTGAATCTGCCTGTCGCAGGTGCCCCTGTGCAGCATATCGAAGAGGGGCCCGCTATCGCCTCGGTTGCTGTCCTGGGTGAAGAATATATCGGTATGCGCCCGTCAATGCGGGTGCAGGAAGGGGACCTGGTGCGTAAGGGCCAGGTGCTATTTGAAGATAAAAAAAATCCCGGGGTGTGGTTTACCGCCCCTGGCGCCGGCCGCGTAACGGCTATCAATCGCGGTGACCGGCGGGTGCTGGAGTCCGTGGTGATCACGCTTGAGGGCGAAGAGGCGATTGCCTTTGACCAGCATCCGGTTGAGAGCCTGGCAACGCTAAACCCCGCCGTAGCTGAGCAACAACTGCTGGCTTCCGGTATGTGGACGGCGCTGCGTACCCGGCCGTTCAGTAAATCTCCCGTTCCCGGCAGCCGCCCGGACGCCATTTTCGTTACCGCCATCGATACCAATCCCCTGAGTGCCGATCCGCAGCCGATTATTACCCGGCAGCGCGCCATGTTTGACGCCGGGCTATCTGTCCTGGCGCGGCTGACCAGCGGCAAAGTGCATGTTTGCCAGTCCTGTGGCGGCATGCTTGGCGGCCATCCTTGCGGCCAGGTCACGTTCAATGAGTTTGCCGGCCCCCATCCCGCCGGGCTGGTGGGCACCCACATTCATTTTCTGGCGCCAGTCAGCATGACCAGGAAGGTGTGGCATGTGAATTATCAGGATGTTATCGCCATTGGCCACCTGTTTGTTAACGGCGAATTGTGGACTGAGCGGGTGGTTGCCCTGGGGGGGCCTCAGGTGAAAAATCCGCGCCTGCTGCGCACCCGGCTGGGGGCCTCGCTGATGGATTTAACCGCCGGTGAACTGGCGGACGGGGAAAACCGGATTATTTCCGGCTCGGTGCTGAGCGGGGTTAATGCGGCGGGCCCACGGGCCTGGCTGGGGCGCTTTCACCTTCAGGTGTCGGTGCTCAAAGAGGGTCGGGAAAAAGAGCTGTTCGGTTGGGTGATGCCCGGCAAAGAAAAATACTCGGTCACCCGCACTACCCTGGGCCACTTCCTGAAACACAAGCTGTTCAGTTTTACCACGGATACACACGGCGGGGAGCGGTCGATGGTGCCCATCGGCAGTTATGAGCGGGTGATGCCGCTGGATATTCTCGCCACACCGTTACTGCGCGATCTGCTGTCCGGGGATACCGACAGCGCTCAGGCGCTGGGCTGCCTGGAACTGGATGAAGAAGATCTGGCGCTCTGTACTTACGTTTGTCCCGGGAAATATGAATATGGCCCGGTACTGCGCAGCGTGTTGACCCGTATTGAGCAGGAAGGATAGCACATGGGCCTGAAGCAATTATTTGACAAGATGGAGCCGCACTTTACCCACGGCGGCAAACTGGCGAAGTTCTACCCGCTGTTTGAGGCCACCGCCACGCTGTTTTACACCCCCGGCCAGGTGACTCACGGCGCGTCTCACGTGCGTGATGCCATTGACCTCAAGCGGATGATGATTCTGGTGTGGTTTGCGGTCTTCCCGGCTATGTTCTGGGGCATGTACAACGTCGGCCTGCAAAGTATTCCGGCCCTGAACAAACTCTACAGCGCCGAACAACTCCAGCAGGTGATCGCCAGTGACTGGCACTACCAGCTTGCCCAGTGGCTGGGGGTCAACTTTACCCCGGAAGCCGGCTGGCTGAGCATGATGACCCTCGGGGCGGTTTACTTCTTGCCGATCTATCTCACGGTCTTTTTGGTGGGGGGCTTCTGGGAAGTGCTGTTTGCTATTGTGCGCAAGCACGAGGTGAACGAAGGCTTCTTTGTGACCTCGATTCTGTTTGCGCTGATTGTCCCGCCGATGCTGCCGCTCTGGCAGGCGGCGCTGGGGATCTCTTTTGGCGTGGTGATCGCCAAAGAGATTTTTGGCGGTACCGGGCGCAATTTCCTTAACCCGGCGCTGGCGGGCCGTGCGTTTCTGTTCTTTGCCTATCCGGCGCAAATTTCCGGTGATCTGGTGTGGACGGCGGCGGATGGCTTTTCCGGGGCGACACCGTTGTCCCAGTGGGCGAGCCGCGGCGGGGAAGCGCTGATCAATGTGACGACCGGGCAGCCGGTGACCTGGATGGACGCATTTCTGGGCCGGATCCCGGGCTCCATTGGCGAAGTGTCCACGCTGATGATTCTGATTGGCGGGGCGGTCATTATTTTTGGCCGCGTTGCCTCCTGGCGCATTGTGGCCGGGGTAATGCTCGGCATGATCGCCACGGCAGCGCTGTTTAACGCGGTGGGCTCTGACACTAACCCGATGTTCGCGATGCCCTGGTACTGGCATCTGGTGCTGGGTGGTTTCGCCTTCGGCATGATGTTTATGGCCACTGATCCGGTATCTGCCTCGTTTACCAATACCGGTAAGTGGTGGTACGGCGTGCTCATTGGCGTGATGTGCGTGCTGATCCGGGTGGTTAACCCGGCCTACCCGGAGGGCATGATGTTGGCCATTCTGTTCGCCAACCTCTTTGCGCCGCTGTTCGATTATCTGGTGGTGCAGGCCAATATCAAACGGAGGAAGTCCCGTGGCTGAGAGCAAAAACAAAGATAGCACAGGGAGAACGCTGCTGGTGGTGCTGATCCTCTGCCTGGTGTGCTCGGTAGTGGTGTCCGGCGCCGCGGTGGGGCTGAAGCCCCGTCAGGAGTCCCAAAAAGCACTGGATAAACAGCGCAATATTCTCAGCGTCACCGGGTTGCTGGCTCCGGGAATGGCCGATGAGACGGTCCAGGAGACCTTTGATAATCAGGTAACGCCGCGTCTGCTGAATCTGAAAACCGGCAAACTGCTGGAGCAAAACCCGGCGACGTTTAACCCGGTACTTGCCGCCCGGGACCCGAATCAGAATACCGTACTGAGCGGCAATCAGGACCCGGCGGGGATCCGCACACGCGCCAATGTGGTGGAGATCTATCTGGTGCGTGACAGCAACAAACAGCTGCGGGAAATTGTCCTGCCGGTCTACGGCACCGGGCTGTGGTCGGTCATGCACGCCTTTGTGGCCCTTGAGCCTGATGGCAGCACGGTAAAGGGCATTACGTATTACGATCATGGTGAAACCCCGGGGCTGGGGGGGGAGATTGAAAACCCCGCATGGCGCGCCCAGTGGGTGGGCAAAAAGCTGCTGGATGACGGCGGCCGCCCGGCGATGCGTATCGTTAAAGGCGGTGCCCGGCCGGGGGATGAACACGCGGTCGATGGGCTATCAGGGGCAACATTGACGGCGAATGGTGTCCAGCATTCGTTTGATTTCTGGCTGGGGGATCTGGGTTTTGGCCCATTCCTGAAACAGGTTCGTGAGGGGGCGCTGAACAATGGCTGATATGGCAAATATGAAGGAGATCAAGCGGGTGCTGGTCGGCCCCCTGGTGGATAACAACCCGATTACGCTACAAATTCTGGGTATCTGCTCCGCACTGGCGGTAACCACCAAGCTGGAAACGGCGCTGGTGATGACCATCGCGGTTACCCTGGTACTGGCGTTTTCGAATCTGTTTATCTCTCTGATCCGTCATCATATTCCGGGCAGTGTGCGGATCATCGTGCAAATGGCGATTATTGCGTCACTGGTGATCGTGGTGGATCAGGTGCTGCGGGCGTATGCCTATGAGATCTCTAAACAGCTCTCGGTCTTTGTTGGGTTGATCATCACTAACTGTATTGTCATGGGCCGCGCAGAGGCTTATGCCATGAAATCGCCACCGCTGGCCAGCATGATGGACGGCATCGGCAACGGGCTGGGCTACGGGGTTATCCTGATTATCGTCGGCTTCCTGCGAGAGCTTATCGGTAGCGGCAAACTGTTCGGCATCACGGTGCTGGAGACGGTACAAAACGGCGGCTGGTATGTGCCGAACGGGATGTTCCTGCTGGCGCCGAGTGCGTTCTTTATCATCGGGATGCTGATTTGGGCCCTGCGCACGCTGAAGCCGGAACAACAGGAAAAGGAGTAACGCACTGTGGCTCATTATATTAGTTTATTTGTGCGCGCCGTGTTTGTTGAGAACATGGCGTTAGCCTTCTTCCTCGGCATGTGTACCTTTCTGGCGGTATCAAAAAAGGTCTCTACCGCCTTTGGCCTGGGCATTGCGGTGACTGTGGTGCTGGGGATCTCGGTCCCGATCAACAACCTTATCTACAACCTGGTACTGCGCGATGGGGCCATTGCCGAAGGTGTCGATCTGAGTTTCCTGAACTTTATTACCTTTATCGGGGTTATCGCCGCGCTGGTGCAGATCCTGGAAATGGCGCTGGACCGCTACTTCCCGGCGCTCTATAACGCGCTGGGTATCTTCTTGCCGCTGATCGCGGTTAACTGCGCCATTTTTGGCGGGGTGTCCTTTATGGTGCAGCGCGATTACAACTTCACCGAGTCTGTGGTGTACGGGGTTGGCTCCGGGGTGGGCTGGATGCTGGCGATTGTGGCACTGGCCGGTATCCGCGAGAGGATGAAATACGCCAATGTTCCTGCGGGACTTAACGGCCTGGGGATCACCTTTATTATCACTGGTCTGATGGCGCTGGGCTTTATGTCCTTCTCCGGTGTACAGCTATAAGGGCGCAGATATATGGAAATTATTCTTGGCGTAGTGATGTTTACGCTTATTGTTCTGGTTCTCTCGGTGCTGATCTTGTTTGCCAAGTCAAAGCTGGTGAAATCCGGGGATGTATTAATTGAAATCAACGGCGAGCCCGACAAGCAGTTCCATACCCCGGCCGGCGGCAAGCTGCTGAATACCCTCTCTGATCAGGGGATATTCATCTCGTCTGCCTGCGGTGGCGGTGGCTCCTGCGGGCAATGCCGGGTGACGGTCAAATCCGGCGGCGGCGAGATCTTACCGACAGAGCTGTCCCATATCACTAAGCGCGAAGCCAAAGAGGGCTGCCGTCTTGCCTGCCAGGTGGCGGTAAAAAGCGATATGCAACTCGACCTGCCGGAGGAGATTTTTGGGGTCAAAAAATGGGTATGTGAGGTTATCTCTAACGATAACAAAGCGACATTTATCAAAGAGCTGAAGCTGCGCATCCCAGATGGCGAAGCGGTGCCGTTCCGCGCCGGTGGCTATATTCAGATTGAGTGCGAGCCCCACGACATTAACTATGCGGACTTTGACGTGCCGGCGGAGTACCGCGGCGACTGGGATAAATACAACCTGTTCCGCTACCGTTCGGTGGTCAAAGAACCGTGTATCCGCGCTTACTCAATGGCCAACTACCCGGATGAGAAGGGCATCATCATGCTGAATGTGCGTATCGCCACGCCGCCGCCGTCTGCACCGGATGCCCCGCCGGGGATCATGTCATCGTATATCTGGTCCCTGAAACCGGGGGATAGCGTCACGATTTCCGGGCCGTTTGGTGAGTTCTTTGCCAAACAGACCGATGCCGAGATGGTGTTTATCGGCGGCGGGGCGGGTATGGCGCCGATGCGCTCCCATATCTTTGACCAGCTTAAGCGCCTGGCATCACAGCGTAAGATCAGCTTCTGGTACGGCGCCCGCTCCCTGCGGGAAATGTTCTACCAGGATGAATTTGAACAGCTGGCCCGGGATAACCCGAACTTTAGCTTCCATATCGCGCTGTCTGAGCCGCTGGCCGAAGATAACTGGACCGGCTACACCGGGTTTATTCACAATGTGCTGTATCAACACTATCTGCGTGACCACCCGGCACCAGAAGATTGTGAGTTTTATATGTGCGGGCCGCCAATGATGAACGCTTCGGTGATAACCATGCTGCATAGCCTGGGGGTAGAAGATGAAAATATCCTGCTGGATGACTTTGGTGGCTAAGGGGAGGGCAATATGATGATCGTTTTCCTGGCGACCTTTGCCATCTTCTTGCTGGTGGTGCTGGGGATGTCGCTGGGCTACCTGGTGAAGCGTAAAACCCTCCAGGGCAGCTGTGGTGGCATATCGGCACTGGGCCTTGAAAAGGTCTGTAACTGCCCGGAACCCTGTGATGCGCGTAAAAAGCGCATCGCCCGGGAAGCCCAGCGCCAGCAGAACCGTATTCTCTGACCGTCTCCGATTTTCGCCTTCATAATACGCCCCCCGTGAGCGGGGGGATTTTCCTTTTTCGTAAATCTACCTGTATACTTATCCAGTGATTTCTGGCTGGGTTAGTGACGATGCGTAAAATCATTCATGTCGATATGGACTGCTTTTTTGCCGCCGTAGAGATGCGTGATAATCCCTCCCTGCGCGATATTCCGCTGGCCATTGGCGGCAGCCGGGACCGGCGCGGGGTGATCAGCACCGCCAATTACCCGGCCCGCAAATTTGGCGTGCGCAGCGCCATGCCAACCGCTATGGCTCTGAAGTTGTGCCCGCATCTGACCCTGCTACCCGGGCGGTTTGACGCGTATAAAGACGCTTCGCGGCAGATCCAGGCTATTTTTGCCCGCTACACGTCACTGATCGAGCCCCTCTCCCTGGACGAAGCGTATCTGGATGTCACCGACACGCCGTTGTGTCATGGTTCTGCCACCCTGATGGCCCGCGAGATCCGCGCCACCATCCACCGCGAACTGCAACTGACAGCCTCTGCCGGTATTGCGCCTATCAAATTCCTCGCCAAGATCGCCTCGGATCTGAATAAACCCAATGGCCAGTATGTGATCACCCCGGAGCAGGTCCCGGCATTTTTACACACACTGCCGCTGGGGAAGATCCCCGGGGTCGGGAAAGTGACCGCCGCCAGGCTCGATGCCCTGGGGCTGCGGACCTGTGCCGATGTCCAGCAAGCTGACCTGGCTATGCTCCTGAAACGGTTTGGTAAATTCGGGCGGGTGCTGTGGGAACGCAGCCAGGGGATCGATACACGCGAAATCAGCAACGATCGGCAACGTAAATCCGTCGGGGCGGAGCGCACCCTGGCGGAAGATATTCATCAGTGGCCGGAATGCGAGGCGATTATTGAGCAACTCTACCCGGAGCTGGAGCGGCGGCTACAGCGGGTGCGGCCGGATCTGGCCATTGCCCGTCAGGGGATCAAGCTGAAATTTGATGATTTCCAGCAGACGACCCAGGAGCATGTCTGGCCAACGCTGAATAAAGACGATCTGCTGCGTACTGCCCGGCAAACCTGGGAAAACCGGCGCAGCGGGCGGGGGGTCAGGCTGGTGGGGCTGCATGTCAGCCTGATCGATCCGCTACTGGAGCGCCAGCTGGTGCTTGGCCTGTAAAGCGCAATAAACCAAAAAAAAGCCCCCGCAGGGCGGGGGCTGGTAGCAATCAATCGGCGGGATTATTTTGCCGGAATCGCTTTCAGCAGTTCTGTCAGCAGGATCCAGTACTGGCCCACGCTGGCAATATGCACTTGCTCATCCGGGGAGTGCGGCCCGGTAATGGTCGGCCCAATAGACACCATATCCATCTCCGGATAGGGTTTTTTGAACAGGCCACATTCCAGACCGGCGTGGATCACCTGAATGTTCGGGGTTTTATTAAACAGGCGCTGGTAGGTTTCACGCACCAGGTGCATCACCGGGGAGTTGGCATCTGGCTGCCAGCCCGGATAGCTGCCTTTGGCTTCGGTGGTGGCGCCAGCCAGCTCACCCAGGGACTCCAGCACGCTAACCACGTACTCTTTACCGCTGTCGATCAGGGAGCGGATCAGGCAAATAACCTGCGCTTCAGCAGCATCAGTGGTGACCACACCCAGATTCAGGGAGGTTTCCACCACGCCTTTGGCCACGTCTGAATTACGGATCACCCCATTAGGGGTGGCGTTCATCAGGCGAATAAAGGCATCGCGGCTGGCAACGGTCATCGCGGCGTGATCGGTATCGATACCCTCAACCTGCACGGCGATATTTTTTTCTACTGCCGCCAGCTCGTTTTTCAGGATAGCGAGGTAGCTTTCTGCCTGGGTCTTCAGCGTTGCAACGTTCGCCGCCGGCAGTGCCAGGGTGGCGAAGGCTTCACGGGGGATGGCATTACGCAGTGTACCGCCAGTAAAGTCGATCAGACGTGCATCAAGCGCCTGCGCGTGACCGGCAAGGAAACGGGCCAGCAGTTTGTTGGCGTTGCCCAGGCCGAGGTGAATATCACCACCGGAGTGGCCGCCTTTCAGGCCCTTCAGCGTCAGCTTCACGGTCTGGTAGCCCGCCGGGATAGCTTCCCGATCCAGTTTCAGGGTGGTGATGAAATCAATACCGCCGGCGCAACCCATATAGATTTCGCCTTCTTCTTCTGAGTCGGTATTGATCAGAATGTCAGCCTGCAGCCAGCCAGCCTGCAGACCAAACGCGCCATCCATGCCGACTTCTTCAGTCATGGTCAGCAGCACTTCCAGCGGGCCGTGCTCTACGCTATCGTCCGCCAGTACCGCCAGGGCGGAGGCCATGCCGATACCGTTATCCGCGCCCAGGGTGGTGCCGCGGGCTTTTACCCACTCGCCATCAATGTAGGCCTGGATAGGATCTTTGGTGAAGTCATGAACCGTGTCGTTATTTTTCTGCGGCACCATATCAAGGTGGGCCTGCAGTACCACGGGTTTACGATTTTCCATGCCAGGGGTGGCAGGTTTACGGATCAGGATATTGCCCACCTGATCACGCTCAGCGTGCAGCCCTTTCTCTTTTGCCCAGGACAGGATGTGCTCTGCCAGCTGTTGCTCATGATAAGACGGATGAGGAATGGAACAGATTTTGGCAAAAATATCCCACAGCGGTTGCGGGGATAATTGAGACAATTCAGACACGATGAGTCTCCTTGAGGTTGACACGGCACAAAAGTCACAGGCCGGTCATGGGGTTACCGGGATGTTGGTCATCACAAGCGAGGCTTGCGCGATGGGCTGAGGATAACACTTTCTCCGGCCCGGTGGAGCACTTCCGGGGGGAAATTCCGCCCTCAATCCTGCTAAACACTGGTTTTTCAGGCTGTGGATCTCTATAATCTCGCGCAACCTATTTTCCCCTGAACACTTTTTAAGCCGTTTTTAACAGGCTGGGATTCATTCACATGAGCGAAAAATACGTCGTCACCTGGGACATGTTGCAGATCCATGCACGCACACTGGCAAGCCGTTTGCTGCCTGCTGACCAGTGGAAAGGCATCATTGCGGTCAGCCGCGGTGGCCTGGTACCGGGTGCATTGCTGGCACGCGAGTTAGGTCTGCGCAACGTGGACACCGTTTGCATCTCCAGCTACGACCACGATAACCAGCGTGAACTGAAAGTTATCAAACGCGCCGAAGGGGATGGTGAAGGCTTTATCGTAATCGACGATCTGGTTGATACCGGCGGCACTGCGGTTGCAATCCGTGAAATGTATCCGAAAGCGCATTTTGTGACTATTTTCGCTAAACCGGCCGGTAAACCGCTGGTTGATGACTATGTTATTGATATCCAGCAGAACACCTGGATTGAGCAGCCCTGGGATATGGGGATCTGCTTTGTACCGCCGCTGGGTGGCCGTTAATCCCCCTATTTGCGCGCTGCGTCAGAAAATGTAATTTACGCCCGGCTTGTCCGGGCGTAATTTTTTTTAGCGCCAGAGCAGGTACAATAGCGCCAATGACAGACATTCAGAGGTAGAACGTAATGTCCCAGGCTAACCTCAGCGAAACACTCTTTAAGCCGCGTTTTAAGCATCCTGAAACATCGACCCTGGTGCGCCGTTTTCAACAAGGGAGCGCGCCGTCTATCACCTCCGCCCTTGAT
Organism: Shimwellia pseudoproteus; assembly: GCF_016415625.1. GTDB lineage: Bacteria > Pseudomonadota > Gammaproteobacteria > Enterobacterales > Enterobacteriaceae > Shimwellia > Shimwellia pseudoproteus. The sequence continues at coordinate 8,754 of NZ_WBXP01000038.1, read as the reverse complement.
GGCCGTACTGATCACCGCTGGTACCGGTTGCTAAACCGCCTGCTGTGGGTATGGCGCGGCGTGGACCCCCGTGAAATCATCGAAGTGCTCTCGCGTATTGCGGCCAGTAATGCCGAGCGCACCGACGAGGGGCTGTTCGATACCGTTGTGGGGTATCGGGGGGGAAACTGGATTTATGAATGGTCCAAACAGGCGATGCTCTGGCAACAAAAAGCCGGGCTCCAGGATGAATCCACCACCAAAGGGCGGGAGTGGCTCAACGCCAGTAACCTGTACAGCATTGCCGCCTATCCGTTTATCAAAGGGGATAGCCTCTCTGAACAGGCGCTGGTGCTGGCAAATCGTGCTTATTCTGAGGCCGCGACCCATCTGGGGGGAGGCCTGCGGCAACTGGATTTCAGTATCCCTGGCGGTAGCGATATCACCGGCTTTCTGCATCTCCCGGCCAATGCCGATGGCCCTTGCCCGACGGTGCTGATTTGCGGCGGGCTGGATTCGCTACAAAGCGATTACTATGCCCTGTTTGAACGTTACTTTGCCCCGCTGGGGATGGCGATGCTGACGATTGACGTGCCCTCGGTCGGCCTGTCCTCTAAATGGACCCTGACCCAGGACACCAGTTTGCTGCATCAGCACGTGCTGCAATCCCTGTGCGATGTCCCCTGGGTGGACCATACCCGGGTGGCGGCATTTGGGTTCCGTTTTGGCGCCAATATTGCGGTACGCCTCGGTTACCTGGAGGCCGGCCGCCTGAAAGCGGTGGCGTGCCTGGGGCCGATTGTTCACAACCTGCTGATTGACCCGCTCCAGCAGGGCAGGGTGCCGGAGATGTATCTGGATGTTCTGGCCAGCCGTTTAGGCATGGCGGATGCCTCCGATAACGCGCTGCGGGTGGAGCTGAACCGCTACTCTCTGAAAACCCAGGGCCTGCTTGGTCGCCGTAGCCCGACGCCGATGCTGTCTGGATACTGGGATAATGATCCCTTCAGCCCGGAGGAGGAGTCACGGCTGATTGCGTCGTCATCGTCTGAGGGCAAATTGCTGCCCATCCCGTTCCGCCCGGTGTACCGCAATTTTGATAAAGCACTGAGCCAGACCGCTGAATGGATGCAGCGGCATTTGCGTTAAGCAACATCTTAGTTAATGGATTGATAATTTTTAACAGTTTGGTAAAACAGTGACTTCACAAAAGGAGATCGCAATGACGTTACCAAGTGGACATACCCGAAGTAGATTGCTGAAGAAGTTCCACGCGCTGGGCCCTTACCTGAGGGAGAACCAGTGTGAGGGCAACCGTTTCTTTTTCGATTGTCTGGCCGTGTGCGTGAATGTGAAACCAGCACCGGAGAAACGTGAGTTCTGGGGCTGGTGGCTTGAGCTGGAAGCGCAGCCAGACCATTTTACTTACGTCTACCAGATTGGTCTGTTCGACAAAAACGGTAACTGGGTGACCACAGAGATCAACGAGCCGGAAGTGGACGAGAAGCTGGCCCAGACATTGCGTGACTTCCATGAGCGCCTGCGGGCTTTGCTGGACGATCTGAAAATAGGCCTGCTGCCCGCTGATGATGGCAACGCACAGGCCATCAAACTGACCGCGTAACTGCCACCGGCGGTGGTCGGGCTCCGCTCTGGGGCCATCCGTCGTCAATAGCCACCTTTCAGGTGGCTTTTTTTTGGCCAGGATCACGCAATTTGCCAATAGGGTCAGGCCGGGAAAAATGGCATTATAGGTGACAGTCATCCCCGTGAGGGGTTTTCTCTTCGCCAGTTGGCAAGCAGCGCGATGCCTGTTAAAACAGTCAGCTGGTTAATCTTATTTTGTTGAACGGCAGAAAATCATGAGTAACAGCCAGACCCTGGTTGTAAAACTGGGTACCAGTGTATTGACCGGTGGCTCCCGCCGCCTGAATCGCGCCCATATTGTGGAGCTGGTTCGCCAGTGTGCGCACCTCCACGCTGCGGGGCATCGTATTGTGATTGTCACCTCCGGGGCTATTGCCGCCGGGCGCGAACACCTTGGGTACCCGGAACTCCCGGCAACGATTGCCTCCAAGCAGTTGCTGGCCGCTGTCGGGCAAAGCCGCCTGATCCAACTGTGGGAGCAGCTATTTTCCATTTACGGTATTCACGTTGGCCAGATGCTGCTGACCCGTGCCGATATGGAAGATCGCGAGCGTTTCCTGAATGCCCGGGATACGCTGCATGCACTGCTGGACAATAAAATTGTTCCCGTGATTAATGAGAATGACGCGGTTGCCACGGTCGAAATTAAAGTAGGCGACAATGACAATTTATCGGCGCTGGCCGCCATCCTTGCCGGGGCAGATAAACTGCTGCTGTTAACCGACCAGCAGGGCCTGTTCACCGCCGATCCGCGCAATAATCCCAGCGCGGAGCTGATTAAAGACGTACACGGTATTGATGAGACACTGCGCGCCATTGCGGGTGACAGTGTCTCCGGCCTGGGGACCGGGGGAATGGGCACCAAATTGCAGGCGGCTGACGTGGCTAACCGTGCGGGTATCGAAACCATTATTGCGGCGGGCAGCCGGCCGGGGGTGATTGGGGATGCGCTGGAAGGTATTCCGGTAGGCACCCGTTTCCACGCCCAGGAGTCCCCGCTGGAAAACCGTAAACGCTGGATCTTCGGGGCACCGCCTGCGGGGGAGATAACCGTTGATGAAGGGGCGCGGGTCGCGATTATCGAGCGCGGCAGTTCGCTGTTGCCGAAGGGCATTAAAGAGATTGACGGTAACTTCTCCCGCGGTGAAGTGGTGCGGATCCGCAGCCTGGAAGGGCGCGATATTGCCCACGGGGTGAGCCGTTATAATAGTGATGCACTGCGGCGTATTGCCGGGCACCATTCCCAGCAGATAGATGCGATTCTGGGGTATGAATATGGCCCGGTGGCAGTGCACCGCGACGATATGATTGTCAATTAAGGAGCTGAGCATGCTGGAACAAATGGGTAAAGCGGCGAAGGCGGCTTCTTATAAACTGGCGTTGCTCTCCAGCCGGGAGAAAAACCGGGTGCTGGAGACCATTGCTGATGCCCTGGAGGCTGAGGCAGAGGCGATTCTGGCGGCAAACCGCGCGGATGTTGACGCCGCCCGGGCCAGTGGCCTGAGTGAGGCGATGCTTGACCGTCTGGCGCTGACAACAGAACGCTTAGCCGGGATCGCCGCGGACGTACGCCAGGTGTGTAATCTGGCGGACCCGGTGGGCCAGGTGATTGATGGTGGCCTGCTGGACAGCGGGCTGCGTATTGAGCGGCGTCGGGTGCCGTTAGGGGTGATTGGCGTTATTTATGAAGCCCGCCCTAATGTCACGGTGGATGTGGCTTCACTGTGCCTGAAAACCGGCAATGCGGTGATCCTGCGCGGCGGTAAAGAGACTTACCGTACTAATGCGGCTACCGTGAAGGTTATCCAGCAGGCGCTGGAAACCTGCGGCCTGCCTGCCGGTGCGGTACAGGCAATTGATAGCCCGGATCGCGCGCTGGTGAGCGAGATGCTGCGCATGGATCAGTATATCGATATGCTGATCCCCCGTGGCGGTGCCGGCCTGCATAAGCTGTGCCGTGAACAATCCACCATCCCGGTGATTACCGGCGGGATTGGGGTGTGCCATATTCTGGTGGATGAGAGCGCGGAAGTGGCTCCGGCGCTGGATGTGATAACCAATGCGAAAACCCAGCGCCCGAGCACCTGTAATACCGTGGAAACCCTGCTGGTACATAAAGCTATTGCCTGTGAGTTTTTGCCCGCCCTGAGCCAGCGTATGGCGGAGAAAGGGGTGACCCTGCATGCGGATCAGAACGTGATAGGCCTGCTGGATGATGGCCCGGCGGCTGTGGTTCCGGTGAAGCCCGAAGAGTACGACAATGAGTTTTTGTCGCTGCATTTGAATGTGAAGCTGGTGGATTCCCTCGATGAGGCGATTGATCATATCCGCACCCACGGTACTCAGCATTCCGATGCGATTCTGACGCGTAATATTCGCCACGCAGAACGCTTTGTGAATGAGGTGGATTCATCGGCGGTGTATGTTAATGCGTCCACCCGCTTTACCGATGGCGGCCAGTTTGGCCTCGGGGCTGAGGTGGCTGTAAGCACCCAGAAGCTGCACGCTCGTGGCCCGATGGGGCTGGAGGCGCTGACAACCTACAAATGGATTGGCTTCGGGGATAACACTATTCGTGCCTGATGAGGAGGAGGGTGGTGCAAAAATCGCCGGTCAGACATCCAGGCCATTGACGTATCACCCACTTTTCCTTACCCTTGCACACCGTGCTCGCAATCGCAAGCACGGTCTTCAGGGCCGATATAGCTCAGTTGGTAGAGCAGCGCATTCGTAATGCGAAGGTCGTAGGTTCGACTCCTATTATCGGCACCATTTAAATCAATAAGTTACCTAGCATTTAAGTAAACCACGTTCTCCTCTTGTGCCGTATTTGTGCCATTGCGACTTATAATCGCATCGATTTTGCTTGCGTGCTCGGTGAGATGCCCGGCTGAAAGGTGGGCGTATCTTTGAACCATTTCGAGAGTTTCCCATCCTCCCATCTCTTTAAGTGCAAGAAGAGAGACACCGGACTGAACCAGCCAGCTTGCCCAGGTATGCCTCAGATCATGGAAGCGGAAGTTGCTAATGCCTGCCCGCTTTAACGCTCCCTTCCATGCCTTGTTGCTGTCGGTTCTCATCTTCCTTACCGCTGCTGTTTTTGTTCCGTCGCTTCGGTAGGCAGGTTTGGTGTGGACAAATACCCATCTCTTATGGAGCCCCTGCTGTTTTCTTAATATCTGGCATGCGGTTTCGTTAAGAGGAACTCCGATCGCATTGCCAGCTTTTGTTTCATCAGGGTGCATCCATGCCATTTTCTTATCCAGATCGACCTGTGACCACTCAAGGTCTGTAACGTTGGAACGGCGAAGGCCTGTCGTGATTGCAAACATGACCACAGGGAAGAAGTGAGGAGCAATTTCTGCAAACAGGCGCTTCGATTCCTCCTCTGTAAGCCATCTGATGCGTCCATTCTTAACGCGTGGTGTTGATATTTTGGGTGCCCTGTCAAGCCATCCCCATTCAACAGCCATATTGAGAATGGCGCGAAGTATTGCCAGATGCCTCGTCTTAGTTCCTTTGCTTGCAAGCTTTGGTTTATACTCCGGCACCGGATTGCCAAGTCGCAAACACCTGTCCCGGCTCATCTCCCAGTTCAGGCGATGGCGGCGGTTTTCCATCCCGTCTACCGCCTCCATTATTTTTTCTGTTGTTATGTCAGAGAGAATGGCTTCTCTGAAGTGCAACATCCAGAACGATATAATGCTCTTGTCATCATCAATGGACTTCTTATCCGATTTCTCACGCAGCCACCGTATGCAGGCTTCCTTGAATAGCTTTTTCGGTGATTCCCCGAGATTTTTTACTCTCCACGCTTCTGCTTTCAGACGATCGTGAAGTTCTTGCGCTTGCCTTTTGTCCGATGTTTCAAGAGAGCGTCTAACTCTTGATCCATCTGGCGCGACGAAATCGCAGTGCCACGTGCCACCGCGTAGTTTGATTGACATGCTTTAACCTCCTGCACATCAACCGCATTCACCGCGCTATTGTGTCTTACAGACTTAAGCGCCGCAATGCAGTCTGACTTGCAAATGCGATATGGGCTTTTAGGTTTATCTGGATTTATCTTTGCGGCCTGAAGTCGTCCACTTCGTATCCACTGCGTGATAGTGCCTTTGTCTACCTTCAGATACGACGCTGCCTCTTCACGAGTGAAGATTTCTTCTTCCACCTGGAATCTCCATTTATTGAGTTGGTATTATTGCGGTAGGTCTGGATATCTTGATAAATGAAAATGCCTCATCGAGTGTGAGGCGGTGTGATTCCATAGTTAGTCCTTGCGTAGCTCGCTGATTCTTCTGTAAGTCTCTGGTGCTTTGTTTCCGTGTATCTTCATTTCAGACTTCAACAGAGCAACGAGTGAATCCCATTCGTTGAGGATTCCTTTGAATGCTGGAACGCGCTTTGCAACCTTGTCGAATGAATCTCTGATTTCTGGAATCTGCTCAACAAGTGCAACGCATCGCCGAAAGTCTGCTGCGTCATGGGGAGCGCCGAAGTGATGACCATAGATATTCTTTTTCAGGCCACATGCGATTGAGGCAAGAGTTGCGCTACTGATGCCGACATCGCCAGTCGATTGCCATTTCAAAACCTTCATAGCCAAATCTGACATTTCTTGTCTCCATAAAACAAAACTCGCCGTAGCGAGTTCAGATAAAAGAAATCCCCGCGAGTGCGAGGATTGTTATGTAATATTTGGTTTAATCATCTATATGTTTTGTACAGAGAGGGCAAGTATCGTTTCCACCGTACTCGTGATAATAATTTTGCACGGTATCAGTCATTTCTCGCACATTGCAGAATGGGGATTTGTCTTCATTAGACTTATAAACCTTCATGGAATATTTGTATGCCGACTCTATATCTATACCTTCATCTACATAAACACCTTCGTGATGTCTGCATGGAGACAAGACACCGGATCTGCACAACATTGATAACGCCCAATCTTTTTGCTCAGACTCTAACTCATTGATACTCATTTATAAACTCCTTGCAATGTATGTCGTTTCAGCTAAACGGTATCAGCAATGTTTATGTAAAGAAACAGTAAGATAATACTCAACCCGATGTTTGAGTACGGTCATCATCTGACACTACAGACTCTGGCATCGCTGTGAAGACGACGCGAAATTCAGCATTTTCACAAGCGTTATCTTTTACAAACCCGTATTCCTGCTCATATCACTCTCCTTTGATGCGAATGCCAGTAGCGCGGATTGCATCGATGACTTCAGAAACTTTGTATGCCATTACCGTTTGGTAATCATCGTGAAAATCTGTTCGATGAAGCATACTGCTACGTTCCGGGAGCAGTATTTCCCGCGCTTCCAGTTCTGCGTTGCGCTTCTCTGCGGCTTCCAGCTCAACGCGCAACTTCCCTACCGTTAACGCAATCTCCTCGTTCTCCTGGTCGCGGCGTTTGATGTATTGCTGGTTTCTTTCCCGTTCATCCAGTAGTGCCAGCACGGTTTCTGGTCCGGCCAGAAATTTGAAGGCGTTGAGCGCATCAATATCTACACCGTAATCTTTAAGTTCCTGTTCACTTAACAAATCATCATCAGCTGGCAACATTAACAGGCGTTCCATTGCTGGAATTGCACGTTCTGCTGCCTCACGCAGTGCCTGGTAATTAATTTCGCTCACTGTCTATCTCCTTTACGTAGCTCGGCCGCAAAAGCTACTGCGTGATCATGATGTTCAAGTGTGTATGCACACTCCGCAAACATCTCCACCCCCTGCGCCCGCACTTCAGCCAGGAGAGCGTCGGTGGCTGGGGTTTCGATATCGTTAATTTCAGGAAGAATCTCTTCCCATGTGGCGATATCGCCATTCAAATGCCATCCGGCAATTCCACTGGAGTTATCCGCAACACTGCGAACGGCTGCAATAGTTTCATGCATTGCCGCATTCTCCGCCGCCAGCGCCGCGCACTTGGCCTCCGCTTCAGCAAATTTACGCACCAGATATTCAGCGTTTGTTTCGTTAACCTTTAAATCTCGTGGGATGCATTTACCTTTCAGAAAACCATCCATCTCAATTAGTGTCATTTGTTTCATTTCTTACCACTCCGCCACATCGCATTCAGATATTTGTTTTGATTCACTGAAGGAAAAGAATTTCTCTTAAGCAATTCCTCTCTCGATGGCATTGGCTTTACGCGTTGGCGAATAATCATTTCTGCCGGAAGAATGCCGGGATTGTATGCAAGTCCTCTCATGGTAAATTCCTCAGTCATTACTGATAGCGCCATAGCGTGAGCGGTAATTACGCAGGCGCGGGTCGATATATTCAGGGAAGTTGGTATATGTGGCTTTGCGGAATGGTCGGATTGATGTCTGGTAAATTCGCTCGCGTTCTTCTTTCTCTGCAAGCCACATACAGTGGCGAAATTCCTTTTCCTCTTTCGTTTCCGGCGGTAGCGACATTATCAGGTCGTAGTTTTTTCTGAATTTATCCAGCACCTCCGATACGGAATTGCCGGAACAGCGGCGCGGGTCATCCGCACCATACAGAGGAGCTGGCATAATGGGAGCCTTATTTTGCTAATCTAGAAGGGAATTGAATCGTCGTATTCAGGATGATTTTGATGATTGCTACTTTGCTGCTGGCCATTTCCTGAAGCTGCAAATCCAATCTTTGCATTCAGTAATTCAAGAGTGATTGATTGACCATTTTGCCCCTGATAAACATCAACCCTGATGTTTTCTCCGGTAATTTCCACAATGCCTCCTTCAACCAGAACGCTACGGTAGTAATCCGCTTGCGCTCCCGGCTTGGCAAATACAACGGCGCTGTAGTTTGTCCATTCTTTCTTTTTTGTCTGGCGATCGTAATACTGAACGCCAGCACGGATGTTGAATCCGATATTTTCCCCGGCCTGAAACTCTCTTGCGGGCTTGTTTAGTCTTACAGTAATCGAATGTGCCATTAAGCAGCCGCTCCTTCTAATTCGTCTCGTCTGATGTTGTAAACGTCCTGCGCTTTGTGCTGCTCCGGTGTGCCTTCGAGCAGCTTCCACGCTTTGGGAAGGTGCGAATAAGCAGGTCATTTCTTCCCAAGCTGACTCGCTGATTAAAATTTCGCGGATCTGGGCCGATTTTTTTCCCGCAAACACATCGAATC
>NZ_WBXP01000037.1 GCF_016415625.1 Shimwellia pseudoproteus | reverse complement strand
CGGCGAAGGTGAGTTGATGGCTCATGATGTCCCTCTGGGATGCGCTCCGGATGAATATGATGATCTCATATCAGGAACTTGTTCGCACCTTCCTTAGAACAGTGCCTACTGTGTTAATGCGCTAATATAGTTACCATAGTAGATCATTTTTGGCTTTGTCATTTTATGCACTCCGGCAGTCTGACAATTTTTTCGCACAAATTCACAGTCAATTTTAGATGGAAATAATCTCATCATGAAATAGTGTTTTGCTGGTAATAAAAGGCCCGCAGATGCAGGCCCTGGCGATATAATAAAGGCGCTACGATTTCACGACCTCAACAGGCCCATGATCATCACAGTGATCGCCGTGGGGATGATGAAGCCGACCATCCACCAGATAATCCGTATGATCCCCGTGTGGAACGGCCTCATGCCCACAATCAGGGCCGTGTACATGATGTGGTTCATGGCCGCCGGAAACAGGATGACAACCGTCCGGGTTCTTATCACTCACCTCAATAACATGTTCATCTACATGATCACCGTGTGGGTGATGCAAATGACCATCGTGAATATAGTCAATATGATCGCCATGGCGAATGGCCGTATGACCACAGCCGGAACCATGTTTATGCGGATGATTTTCATGTTTTTTATCATTACATTCTGCCATACCTGTACCCTCATGCCGTGTTAAAAGTAGCTATGAGTATAGTCATCAGCGAAACTGAATGATGTAAGTGTCCTGGCTAAATACGCCATCCTGTTCACGATTAACCATCTTACGGTCCCATAAATAGCCCACTCCGGCATCAGCCATACCGGTGGCGATTCAACGGGTCGCTTACTGAAAATTTTCAACCATTCTGCTACAAAACGATCACACCAGCGTCATCTTACTGGCTGATACTGTAAGATGTTCCCGCATGCAGTCCAGGGCCGCGCGGGTCAGATAATATTCCCGGCACCATGCGACATTACCGGCGGCAAACAGCACTGCCCGGCCACGCTATGCTTTAAGGGTAAAAAAAACGATCAAAGGAGCCGTTATGATCAGAGCGATCAGGGATTTTTTTAGTCACTATTTCAACTGGAGAGGCCGTACCGGGCGCCGGGGTTACTGGCTATTTTTTATTGCCAGCGCCATTGCGATAGTGGTTCTGCATTTGGTTGATACCATAATTATCGCTCCCCTGCTGGGCTTCACTCCCGAGAAAATACGGGAGTCTACATCGGGATATCCGCTGAGTTTTTTATATGTGGTTATTACCTTCATCCCCTGCATCACCCTTTCCATTCGCCGCCTGCACGATATTGGCAAAAGCGGCTGGTGGATACTGCTGTCATTGGTGCCGTTCGTCGGTAACCTGGTATTACTTATCTTCGCCTGCTTTAAAAGCGACGGTGACAACCGCTACGGTCCTCCCCCGGCAGACGGCTACACCACCTCTCTTGTCTGACACAATACGGCCCCGGCAAGCGGGGCCTCTGTTTCCAGCGTCAGTGTTTAAGCTCGCGGTTTTCCAGCATCGGCGCGATATCCGGGTCGTGGCCGCGCCACTGATAATAGAGCGCCGCTAAATCAGTACTGTTCCCCCGGGAGAGGATCGCCGCCCGGAAACGCTGGCCGTTTTCCCGGGTCAGCCCGCCCTGCTCTTCAAACCATTTATAACCGTCATCCGCCAGCATCTGGGTCCACAAATAGGCGTAATAACCCGCCGCATAACCACCGCCCCACACATGGGCAAAATAACTCGAACGGTAGCGTGGGGGAACCGCCTCCAGCGCCAGCCCTTCCGCGGCCAGAATACGGGGCTCAACCACATCAACATCCGTCGCCTCCCCTGGTGTGAGCCGGTGCCAGTTCATGTCCAGCAATGCCGCCGCCAGCAGCTCTGTCATGTCATAGCCTTTATTGAACTGGCTGGCACGGAACAACTTCTCACGTAATTCAACCGGCATCGGCGCACCGGTCGCGTGGTGTCGGGCATAATGCTCAAAAACCACCGGATGGCGCGCCCAGTGTTCATTAATCTGAGACGGAAACTCGACAAAATCACGTGGGGTATTGGTGCCGGACAGGCTCCCATAACGCTGGCTGGCAAATAACCCGTGCAGCGCATGGCCAAATTCATGGAATAACGTCACCACATCATCCCAGGAGATAAGCGCAGGCTGATCGTCCGCCGGATACTGGTAATTGCAGACGTTATAAATCACCGGATTGTTGGCCAGCAGCGTGGACTGCTCAACAAAATTGCCCATCCAGGCCCCACCACACTTACTGTCCCGGGCAAAGAAGTCGCCATAATACAGCCCCAGCCCGCGGCCATCGTGATCAAAAATCTCCCAGACCCGCACATCCTCCTGGTAGACCGGCAGATCATAACGTTCAACAAACTTCAGCCCGAACAACTGGCTGGCCGCCCAAAACACGCCCCTTTCCAGCACATTATTCAGCTCAAAATAGGGGCGGATACTGGCGTCATCCAGCGCATATTGCTGTGCCCGAACCTGTTCAGCATACCAGGCCCAGTCCCAGGCTTTCGCCTGGAAACCACCGCCTTGCTGATCAATTAATGCCTGGATATCCGCCTGTTCCCGGGCCACCCGATCCCGGGCTGCAGGAACAATATTGCGCATAAACGCCAGTGCCGCCTCCGGCGTTTTCGCCATCTGATCGGCGATGCTCCAGCTGGCATAATCAGCAAAACCGAGGATGTGCGCCTGTTCCGCGCGCAAAGCGGCCAGGCGGCGAATAATGTCCCGGGTATCGTTACTGTCGCCTTTTTCGGTACGTGACCAGGAAGCCCGGAATAGCTGCTCCCGGGTATCGCGATCCGCCAGGGTCTGCAATAAAGGCTGCTGGGTGGTGTTCAGCAGGGTCAGCAACCAGCCGTGATCCCAGCCTTTCGCGTGGGCCGCGTCCCGGGCCGCCGCGATATCCGCATCACTCAGGCCCGCTAATTGCTGCAACGTATCCACCCGTAACCCACAGGATTTGTTGGCCGCCAGCAGTAAGCGGTTAAACTGGCTGGTCAATTGCGCCGCTTCCTTATTCAGCGCAGCCAGTCTGGCTTTATCTGCCTCCGGCAACCTGGCCCCCGCCAGCACAAACCGCTGCCAGACTACGTCAACCAGACGCAATGTCTCATCATCCAGCCCCAGACGATGGCGCTGCTGATACACCTCATCCAGGCGGCTGAATAGCGTAGCGTTAAGGTGAATCTCGTCGCTCAGCACGGCCAATTTTGTAGCAAACTCTTCATCCAGTTGCTGCAGGTGATCATTGGTGTGGGCGGCCGCCATGGCAAAAAATATCGCCGTGACTCTGGCTAACATCCGGCCACTTTTTTCCAGCGCCAGATAGCTATTTTCGACGCTGGCCGCCGCCGGATTATTGATAATGTCAGCAAGTTCCTGGCGCTTTATTCGTAATGCCTCGTCAAACGCCGGGCGATAATCATCATCCCTGATCTGGTCGAACACCGGTGCCTGGTACGGCAGCAGGCTAACAGAGAAAAACGGATTGTTGGTGCTCATAATTACTCCCTTATGCCAAAACTGAGTTATAGAGTATGCGCCAGGCCGCCGCCGGGCAATATTTGCTGGCAGATATGCCAGGCGAAGTCATTAATCACGTGATAAGGTAAAAGCACTGCGTTAATTCAATCAAAACCTATTGAGGAACAGCAACATGATTATTCTGGTGACGGGCGCAACGGCTGGCTTTGGTGAATGTATCACGCGCCGTTTTATTCAACAGGGCCATAAAGTCATTGCTACCGGGCGTCGGGAAGAGCGACTCCAGGAGCTGAAAGACGAGCTGGGCGATAACCTTTATACCGCGCGTCTGGATGTCCGTAACCGTGCAACCATCGATGAGATGCTCGCCTCCCTGCCGGCAGAATGACAGGCGATTGATGTTCTGGTCAATAACGCTGGCCTCGCGCTGGGTCTTGAGCCCGCCCATAAAGCCAGCGTCGAAGACTGGGAAAATATGATTGACACCAACAATAAAGGCCTGGTGTATATGACCCGGGCAGTATTACCCGGCATGGTAGAGCGCAACCGTGGCCATATTATCAATCTGGGATCGACGGCGGGTTCCTGGCCGTACGCGGGCGGTAACGTCTATGGCGCAACCAAAGCCTTTGTCCGCCAGTTCAGCCTCAACCTGCGTACCGATCTGCACGGCACCGCAATCCGGGTCACCGATATCGAGCCGGGCCTGGTGGGGGGAACTGAATTCTCCAACGTACGGTTTAAAGGTGATGATGCCAAAGCCAGCAATACCTACCAGGATGCCAATGCCCTGACACCAGAAGATGTCACCGAAGCGGTATGGTGGGTCGCCACGCTCCCGGCCCATGTCAATATCAACACCCTGGAAATGATGCCGGTCAGCCAGACCTATGCCGGGCTGGCGGTCCACAGAAGTTAATATTTGCGACCCGGCTCATGGGAGCCGGGTATAGCCACCACGTAAAACACGGTATAATAGTAACGTTAACCTTCCACACAGAATAATGACATGGCCGTTGAGACTGTACTGAACCCTACCCAACCCGTTAATCAGCAAATTTACCGCATTCTGCGTCATGACATTGTGCAGTGCTTAATTCCACCAGGTACGTCACTTTCGGAAAAAGAAATTTCCGTCCGTTTTGATGTTTCCCGCCAGCCGGTCCGCGAAGCCTTTATTAAACTGGCGGAAAATGGCCTGATCCAAATTCGCCCCCAGCGCGGGAGCTATGTTACTAAGATTTCGATGCGCCAGGTGCGTAATGGCTGTTTCGTTCGCGAAGCTATCGAGTGCGCCGTGGCGCGCCGCGCCGCACAGATGATCGATACCGAGCGCTGCTATTTGCTTGATCAAAATCTGCATCAGCAAAAAATGGCCATTGAACGCCAGCAGCAGGACGCCTTTTTTGCCCTTGATGACGCGTTTCACCAGGCACTGGCGCAAATTGCCGACTGCCAGCTGGCGTGGGATACCGTAGAAAATATCAAGTCCGCCATCGACCGGGTGCGCTATATGAGCCTTGATCACGTCTCCCCGCCGGAAATGTTGCTGCGCCAGCATCGGGATATCTTCCACGCCCTCGATAACCGCGATGAAGACGCCGTGGCCGCCGCCATGCACCGCCATCTGCATGAAATCAGCGAGTCAATCCTGCTGATCCGCAAAGAAAACAGCGACTGGTTCGAAGACTGATTCCGAATACAGGCCGCAATTGCGGCCTGTATTGAATATGGCGTTATATTACCCCGCAGGGCATATCACATCAGGTGACGCACCGTTGCCTCAACGGTCTGTTTCGCCCCTTGCGCCAGTAACTGCTCATACGCCCCGGTGACTGCCGCCACAAAGGTCGCATTCTCCGGCAGATCGTTACCAAAGATAGCGTCGATCCCCAGCAGCGCTAATACCCGGGCACGGCCCTGTTCACTGCGTGCTACCGCCTGGCGAATCACCGGCAGCAGCGGATCGCTGACATCAATCGCCGCCCCCTGCTCATCCACCCCGCCTGCGTAGCGCATCCAGCCGGCGATACCCAGCGCCAGCAGTGGGAAAGGACGCTGGCGCGCCAGATGCCAGCGAACCGAATCCAGCATCCGCTGCGGGAGTTTCTGGCTGCCGTCCATCGCAATCTGCCAGGTGCGGTGTTTCAGGGCCGGGTTACCATAACGCGCAATCAGCATCTCCGCATAATGGGCTAAATCAACGCCTGCCACTTGCAGGGTCGGCGCCTGTTCGGCAAGCATCAGCATTCTGGCGGCCTGGCGATAATAGTCATCCGCCATGCAGTCATTAATGTGTGCGTACCCCGCCAGATATCCTAAATAGGCCAGAAACGAGTGGCTGCCGTTAAGCATGCGCAGTTTCATCTCTTCAAACGGCACCACATCACTGACCAGCTCTGCCCCGGCTTTTTCCCACGCCGGGCGCCCGGCGACGAAGTTATCTTCAATCACCCACTGGCGGAACGGCTCACAGGCAACCCCGGCAGGATCACGCACGCCGGTAAGCTGCGCAATGTGGTCCAGGGTCTCCGGGGTAACCGCGGGGACAATCCTATCCACCATGGTGGACGGGAAACTCACCTGCCGGGCAATCCACGCGGCCAGCTCGCTGTCCAGCGCCCGGGCATAACCCATGATAACATTGCGCGTCACCCGGCCATTTTCCGGCATATTGTCACAGGACATCACGCTAAAGCCCGGTAACCCCGCCGCTTTACGCCGGGCCAGTGCCGCGACGATTATCCCGGCCACCGAGCCCGGGTGCAAAGGATCGTTAAGGTCAGCCAGGATCTGCGGGTGATCCAGTTGCAGCTCGCCGGTGGCCGGAGAGTGGTAATAGCCTTTTTCGGTCACCGTCAGGGATACGATAGCCACTTCTGGCTGGCACATAGCCTGTAATACCGCCTCCAGGCCATCGATTTGCGCATGCAACGCCCGCGCCACCACGCCAACCACTCTGGCACGCCACTGGTCTGCGGACATCTCCGCCACCGTGAACAAATTATTCTGCCGTTGCAGATCGGCAATTTGTTGCTCACCGCCGACGATGTTAACTTCGCAATAGCCCCAGTCGCTGCCGTGTTCAGCCGCCAGGATATCGGCATATACCGCCTGGTGCGCCCGGTGAAAGGCACCAAACCCCAGGTGGACAATACGCGTTGTCAGCGCATCAGCGGTGTAGGCCGGCACGATGGCGCGGGCATTCAGTAAGTTATGTTCCATAATGTTATTCTCTGCGGTGTTTTGTTATTGGGGATCAGGGCGGTATTGTAAACAGCGTGGCGGTGCAGTGATTGACCTGACCCCACACTTTTGAAGACTAGTATGGTAGTTGTATGTAACAAAATATAACAACCACCGGTTACTGCCCCACACCGCGCACCTGGCCATTTACGGCAGGTGCGCGGCTGCCGGTCATTAGCGGGCTTCTTTCACCAGAATATGTTGCGCTGCGGGAAGGTCCGCGGCATCGCTGGTGAGGCTAAGATCCCTATCCCCCACTTCCGGCATCAGCACAGAGGCAAGTAACCCAATGGCGGAGTAGCAAACGATCATCACCGCAATCGGCCACCAGCTCCCGGCGATGGTGCAGAAGATCCCCGCCAGTACCGGGCCAAACCCTACCGCCACCAGCCCTCCGGCCTCTTTGGCCACCGCCATCCGGGTAAAACGGTCCCGGGAGCCAAACATCTCGGCCATGGTGATATTTTCCAGCGCGAATAGCCCTAATACCGCCACATTATGGATAACGATCAGTGACATCATAATAACGCCCGGGGTGTAGCCATTATCAACAATGATCGACAGCATCGGGTAGGCCAAAATAATCGCTGAGATATTCAGAATAATATAAGGGAGCCGGCGCCCAATTTTATCTGATAACCAGCCCATTAATGGAATGGTTATAAAACCAATGATCGAGCTGATCATCAATGCATCTGTGGGAATGGATTTATCAAATAACAGATGCTGTACTAAATAGCCGGCCAGAAAGGTCTGGATCAGCCCTGAATTTCCCGCCTGACCAAAACGTAACCCGGTGGCCAGCCAGAATGAGCGGCTTTTAAACATGCTGCTGATATTCAGCGCCGGTGGAGCCGGGTGCGGGTTATCTTCTTGTCCGGCATTAACCTGCTCAAAGACCGGGCTTTCTTTAAGGTTCATGCGCAGCCAGATGGCAAATAACATCACCACAACGCTGGCAAGGAAAGGAATACGCCAGCCCCACGCGACCAATTCCTCACGTTCAAGGCTGAAAAACATCACCGCCCAGATAGCGGTGGCCGCCAGCGTGCCGCAGTTGGTCCCCATGGCGACCAGCGAAGAGATAATGCCCCGTTTACCGCGCGGCGCGTACTCGGCCAGCATGGTGCCCGCACCGGAGATTTCCGCCCCGGCCCCCAGCCCCTGCACAATACGTAACGTCACCAGCAATATCGGGGCGAAGATGCCTATCTGTGCGTAAGTAGGTAGTACCCCAATCAGCGTGGTACAGATCCCCATCATAGTAATCGTAATAAACAGAACTTTTTTACGCCCGACCCGATCGCCCATACGCCCGAAAATCACCGCACCGACAATTCGCGCAATATATCCGGCACCGTAGGTTCCCATTGCCAGAATTAATGCCAGCGCGGCAGATTGCTCGGGAAAAAATATTTCATGAAACACCAGCGCCGCGCCCAGGGAATAAAGTTGAAAATCCATAAATTCGAGAGCGGTGCCCAGCCAGCCGGATACTGCGGCCTTAACTAAATCAGAGGTAGATCGTTCAGAAGTAGATTGCGTCATAATCGTTATCCGTAATGAATATTGCGGACCACAAACTCGCAATAATTATAGTTATTAGGGGAACGTCAACAGCACTTTGCAGCAGTGCTGTTGATCCCTTTCGAACAATTCAATAGCCTGGATGACCTGTTGATAATCGACTTTATGGGTAATCAGCTTCCCCGGGTCGATAAGCCCGCGGGCTAACCAGTCAATCACCACCGGAAACTTACCGGCGTTCAGCCGCGAGGAGTAAATCGTTAACTCTTTACCGGTAATCGCCTGCTGCGTGACGGTACAGGACGCGGTAGAGAACCCCATAATCACGATCCGCCCGGCCGGGGAAGCCAGCCGTATCGCCTCATCAAGAATTGCCGGATGGCAGGCGGCATCCACTATCAGTGTCGGGCGAATATTGCGCTCCGCCAGCCACGCGTCCAGGGCACATTCACGGTTATTGATAACCTCATCCGCACCGGAGTGTTGCGCCATCGCCAGGCGCTCATTCACCGGGTTCGCCACGATAACCAGGCCTACCCGATAGACCCCTTTCAGCGCCTGCAACGTTGTCAGCCCCATAGGCCCTGCGCCATAGATCAACGCCACATCGTCCGGGTGCGGGCACACCTGGGCGGTCACATTGGCCGCAATGGTGAAAGGCTCTGTCATCACGGCATACTCATCGCTAATATGCGCCGGTATTGCCCAGGCATTTGCCGCGGGTACCACAGCATATTCACTGAACCCTCCGTCCCGGTGAACGCCCAGCACGGCCAGAGAGGTACACACGTTGGGCCGCTGCTGCTGGCAAGGGTAACAGTGGCCACAGCTGATAACTGGATCGACGGCGACCCGCTCCCCGAGACGCGCCGGATCGACTTCCGGGCCGGTGGCATCAATAATGCCGAGGAATTCATGGCCAATCACCCGGGGGTAACGGGCAAACGGGTTGTGGCCGCGGTAGATATGGCTGTCAGAGCCGCATATCCCCGCCAGGCGCACCTTTACCCGCACTTCGTGCCGGCCAGGCTCAGGCACTGCCCGTTCAGCAAATCGCAGCGTATCCGGCCGCTCAATCACAATACTTTTCATCTTCACTACTCCACACGTCTGGCAGATATTGTGGCCAGCACAACACACTGCTGGCACCAGTAAAGCTGACGATAGCGGCTGGTTTCATAACCCTGTATTAATGCGCAGCGTCTACTTCCAACCATCTACCATACAAGTATATTTAAACCGCTGACCAACAAAAATCGTAAAACATGCCAAATATCATCGTCTTTTCATTGTAACTACCGGAATTATCCGCAGATAATACGGTCAATAGACCATGAAACGTATTGCTACCGGTGCCCGATGCCGCCCGCTTTCAGGGGCTGAGGTCCGGTGATATAGTGGGATGGCGGGTGATAATGACCCTGCACGACTAAGAAGGAAGAGAGTATGAGGATTTTTATTCGCAACACCGTGGCACTGGCGGTGTTTGCCATGGGCGCCGTTGTGATGACAGCCCCCCTCCAGGCAGCAACCAACAAACTGGTTATTGAGTCCGGGGATAGCGCCCAGAGCCGCCAGGAAGCCGCAATGGATAAAGAACAATGGAACGATACCCGCTCCCTGCGCCAGAAGGTAAACACCCGGGCGGAAAAAGAGTGGGATAAAGCCGATAATGCATTTGATAACCGGGATAACTGCCTGCAAAGCAGCAATGTTAACGCGTACTGGGAGCCCAGCACCCGCCGCTGCCTGGATCGCAGCACCGGCCGTGTCGTTCGCCCCTGATAGTCAAACTGCCCTCCCGGGGGCAGTTTCATCACCTCAGCATCCATAAGGACTGTTCATGTCATCAGCCACTACTATCCGCTTGCGCCCCCTGGAACGCGAAGATTTGCGATTTGTGCATCAACTAGACAATAACGCCAGCGTCATGCGCTACTGGTTTGAAGAGCCCTACGAAGCCTTTGTTGAATTATCCGATCTCTACGATAAGCATATCCATGACCAAAGCGAGCGCCGCTTTGTGGTGGAGTGTGACGGCAACAGCGCCGGACTGGTGGAGTTGGTGGAAATTAACCATGTTCATCGCCGGGCTGAATTTCAGATTATTATCTCCCCGGAGTATCAGGGTAAAGGTCTGGCATCCCGGGCCGCAAAACTGGCGATGGATTACGGCTTTACGGTACTGAATCTCTATAAACTCTATCTGATTGTCGATAAAGAAAATGCCCGGGCCATTCATATTTACCAGAAGCTGGGCTTTATGGTCGAAGGTGAATTAATCCACGAGTTTTTTATTAATGGTGAATACCGTAATACCATCCGGATGTGTATTTTCCAGCACCAGTACCTCGCGGAACACCGTACTCCGGGTAACCCGGTTATCCCTACCGCCCAGTAATTCTGCCTGGTGTACTGGTTCATCAATTCCGAAAATATCAATACCTTAAGCCGTACACCACCGCAATCTGCTATGATTACATCACTCAATCAACAAAGGACGAGACTATGAAAAAGACGGTCTGGATTAGCGCATTACTGTTGATGGCCGCCACCCCGGTCCTGGCAGCAACCAACTCCTGCGAACGCGTAAAAGCCGATATCGAACAGCGCATTATTAAAAATGGCGTGCCGGAAAATAACTTTACGCTGACCATTGTCCCCAATGATCAGGTGGACCCAAACAACGGCCAGGTTGTCGGCCACTGTGCCAATGACACCCAAAAGATTGTCTATACCCGCACTAACGACAGCGCACAATAACACCGCCACGCCGGGGCGCTGCTGGGGCCTCCCGGCGCTGAACACCCTGAGTTTGATATGTATTAAAGATATTTCTGCTGTTTTGTAGAAAATACGGGGTTCTGCGGGGCAGACATCCAGCCCACGCCCGGCCCTTTACATCATCAGGAACCGTGTTATGCCTTCAGCCTGTGATTCCCAACGTCTTGCCGGTATTGCCATCAGCGGCCGGATTCTGGGCGCGCTATTTTATTATGCCCCGGACAGCGAAACCGTCGCCCCGCTGCTCACCACCCTCACCGCCCCCGGCTGGACCAGCCAGTGGCCGTGGCAGGATACGTCGTCCCTGCATTACGGTGAGCAGCTCAGCCTTGCCCTGAAAAATGGCGATATGGCCGCCCTGCGCGGCGCCCATCAACGCTTATTTATCGGCCCGGATGCCTTACCCGCACCGCCCTGGGGATCTGTCTGGCTGGACAAAGAATGCGTACTGTTCGGTGATTCGATGCTGGCATTACGCCAGTGGATGCGCGCCCAGGGGATTGTATTCCAGCAACAGGATAACGAGCCCGATGACCATTTCGGTACCCTGCTGATGCTGGCGGCCTGGCTGGCAGAACAGCAACAGCCGCACCAGGTTGATGAACTGCTGGCCTGGCATATTCTCCCCTGGTCAGAACGTTTTCTGACCCTGTTTATTGCCGCAGCCGATCATCCGTTTTATCAGGCGCTCGGCGAGTTAGCCCGCCACACCCTGGCACACTGGCGTGACGCGCTGCTGATCCCGGTGGCCGGGAAAAAGCTCTACCGGTAAGTGACCTGCTGATGTTAACCAGAGGATTCCCTGAATTTAGCACCCTGTTGCGCCGCCTGGTGATGGCCATCACCATCGGGGTTGTTGCCGCGCTGGTGGTCTGGCTGTTTCGCGTGGCCATGTTTAACCTGGAACGGCTGCTGCTCAATAATGACAGCGGCAGCCTGGTGCAGGCCGCCCAGGCCCTGGCCCCGTGGCGCAGAGCGCTCACCCCGGCACTAGGTGGCCTGGTCGCGGGCCTGATCCTCTGGGGGTGGCAGCGTTCAGCCCGCCAGGGCTCCCATGCCCCAACCGATTATATGGAAGCCATTGAGACCGGTGACGGCCGGCTGGACACTATTGCCAGTCTGGTAAAATCCAGCGCCTCGCTGGTGGTGGTGGCCAGCGGTAGCGCCATCGGCCGCGAAGGGGCGATGATCCTGCTGGCCACGGTGGCGGCGTCCCTGATTGCCCGGGCTGTGAGTAAAAGTGACGAATGGAAATTATGGGTGGCATGCGGGGCGGCGGCGGGGATGGCCAGCGCGTACCATGCCCCGCTGGCGGGCAGTTTGTTTATTGCCGAGATCTTATTCGGCTCATTATTGCTCGCCTCGCTGGGCCCGGTACTGGTGGCTGCGGTCAGCGCGCTGCTGCTCACCCAGTGGCTGACCGGTAGCCCACATCCGCTGTACAGCGTCACCCCCGTGGCGCCACCGTCACTGTTGCAATACGCCTTTATGGCGCTGACCGGGTTGCTGGCCGGCCTGAGTGGGCCGCTATTTTTACAGCTGCTGGCGATCAGTAGCCGCGGGTTTCGCGCACTGCGGCTCCCTCCCCCCCTGCAACTGGGCCTTGGCGGGTTGATTGTTGGCGGGCTATCCCTGGTGATGCCCCAGGTATGGGGGAATGGTTACAGCGTGGTGCAATCGTTTCTTACCCTGCCGCCCCCGGTGTGGGTAGTGGCCGGTATTCTGGTGTGTAAACTGATCGCGGTGCTGGCCAGCTGCGGCTCCGGCGCACCCGGTGGGGTATTTACCCCGACACTGTTTGTCGGCGCGGCGATTGGCCTGATAGCCGGGCAGTGTGCGCAGTTAACCGCCGGCGATAGCACCGCTATTTTGCTGGCGCTGACGGGAATGGGGGCATTTCTGGCGGCCACCACCCACGCGCCAATCATGTCCGCCCTGATGGTCTGTGAAATGACCGGGGAATTTGGTTTACTCCCCGGGATATTGCTGGCCAGCGTGCTGGGTTCCGTATTATCGCGCTGGTTACACCCGAACTCTATCTATCGCCAGCGCAGCGTGTAACCTATCGGCATCAATATACTGGCTCAGCTCCCGCTGCTCTGCCCGGGGCAGGTAAGGCAACTCACCAATCAGCGGTGCCGGGATCTTTTTGCTCAGCACATCGATAATTTCCGCATAGTGGGCCAGCCCGGGGTTGATCCGGTTGGCCACCCAGCCAATTAACGGTAACCCGCCATTGGCCACGGCCTGCGCGGTAAGGATCGCGTGGTTAATGCAGCCCTCCTGGATACCCACCACCATCAGCACCGGCAGTTGCTCCTGAACAACCCACTCTGACAGCGGGCGCAGATCGTTCATCAGGCTACGCCAGCCACCGGTGCCTTCCACCAGCACATGATCAGCCCGGCCACTCAGATGGGCCAGCCCTTCCGAGAGCAGTGAATAGTTAATGGGGCTACTGTGGGCAACGCTACTCTCTTCTTCGCTGAGGGCCACGGGATTCACGGCACTGTAGGGTAAGTCGAGGGTGGATGTGCTTTGCAGCACCAGCGCATCTTTGTTACGCAACCCTTCCGGGGTCATTTTACTGCCCTTTGCAACGGGCTTGTAACCGGCTACGCATTCGCCACTGGCCGCCAGAGCCTGTAGCAATGCCCTGGACACAACCGTCTTGCCGACAGCAGTATCGGTACCTGTGATGAAAAAACGCTTAAACATGACAACTCCGGGGTTCGGACAAAGAAATAAACAACTCAGTAATTGCAATAAAGTCTAAAAGAAGATGTTTACCGCCAGATTGAGGTAGCGCAATTTTTGGTGAATCCCGTGCAAATTGTTAACAGCATAAATGTAACATTGAATATCCCACCGTAAATTCAAGGGGATAAATGTCACATCCTCACCGGCGCCACAGCGCGGTCTGTGCGGTAAAAAACAGCCTTAGCCCGAATAAAGAATAGCCATACCCGTAAAGGATAGCGAATTAATACCAGGAAAGGAGTATCAGCAAAAATCGGTTATCACCAGACGCACGCAATATATTGCGCCTGGCGGCGGTTAATTACCCAGGAATAATTATTTCTCTCGCAGGTCATTATTCCCGTCCCGGCGTTATCCCTGTAACAATTGCAGCAACAGCGAACCATTATAGAGCGCATCTTTTACCAGCGCCGCCCCCCCCATGGTGCCACGGCTGGAAAACTGCGTGCTTTGTACCAGGGTTTTCTGGCTATACGCCGGTAGCGACTGGCGCCGGATACAATCAAGGATGGCGGGATGTAAAATCTCTGACGCCTGGTTTAGCGGGGAGCCAATCAGGATCATTTGGGGGTTAAACAGGTTTACCATAATGGCCAGAATACGCCCGACATGGTTACCCACGCCGTTAATAATGTCCCTGGCTAACAAATCCCCCTGGCAGGCCGCCTGGCACAACGACGCTACCGTCAACGCCTGGCCGTGCAAGGTGGAGCTCATCGACTGGCTCAGGCGCAGTTGCGCCAGTTCAAGAATGCTGTCGATACTGGCAATGGTTTCCAGGCAGCCGTGATTGCCGCAATAACAGCGCCGGCCATAGGGATCGACCTGGGTATGGCCAATCTCCACCAGGCTGCTGCTCCCGGCGTGTAGCAGGCGGCCGTCGGTAATCACCCCGGCGCCGACGTTATGATCAATCACCACCTGGATAACATCCCTCGCCCCCCGGGAGGCCCCGAACAGGGACTCGGCCATGGTCCAGGCACTGATATCGTGCTGAATATAGACCGGGACACCGGTATGCTCACTCAGGGCAGTTTTGAGCGGCATATCTTCGACTTGATAAAACGGCATCCGGTGGACGATCCCCTGGGTCGTATTAATGATCCCCGGTAAGGTCACCGCAATGGCCGTCAGGCGTTCCAGGCGCTTCTGATGGCGGATAAAAAACTGGTCGATCTCGTGGATAATGCGATCGCACAGCGGCTGGGCATCTTCCGGCAGCGGTTGCGTTTCCTGGGCCACCAGATTACTGCTCAGATCCCGCAAGGCGAGGTTTATCTCCCCGCGCTGAATACGAACCGATAAAAAATGCCAGGCGTCGGTTTCCACAATTAAGCCAACCGCCGGGCGGCCACGGCTCCCCGGCTCCTGGATTTCCGTCTCCTGAACCAGGTGCGCTTCCAGCATTTCACGCACGATTTTGGTAATACTGGCGGGCGCCAGTTGGGCAAGGCGGGAAAGATCAATGCGCGAGACAGGACCAAGCTGATCGATCAGGCGGTATACTGCCCCGGCGTTGGTCTGTTTTATCTGATCAATATGTCCTGGCTGATTATCAGCGACCACCTTACTTCTCCATTTATTTTCGCGCTTCGAAATAATCTTGTGTCATGTTGAAGCACTTCAACATACGGCGTCAAATATTTACCCTGGGTTGTGATATACCGCACAATTAACAGTGGGTTTCTGCCTTTTTTGCTATCCCGGCAGCCCGGGAAAGCATATCGATAAAACGTGCGGTGGCCGCCCCCTGTTCATGGTGCCGGGGCCACACCAGCCACATCTCTGACACCGCCTCCGGCTCGTGCAGCGGAACCCAGGCCATTTCGTGCAACTGCACCCGCCGGAATGACGCCGGCAATATCGACACCCCCAGCCCTGCAGCGACCAGGCCAATAATGGTCATCGCCTCCCCCACCTCCTGGGTGATTTTGGGCACCACCCCATAGCGGTGCAGCAGCCCGAGGATGTCATCGTACAATCCGGTACCCACATGGGGGTCGAAGAAGACAAAAGGCTCACTGGCCAGTTCATCCAGGGAAATAACCGCCCGCCCCGCCAGCGGGTGGCTGTGATGCACCATGGCCAGCAGCGGCTCACGGAGAATCGGCATACAGGCCAGAGAGTCCGGGAGCTGGGTATTACGCATCAGGCCGATATCCAGTTCGCCATCGTTCAGCAGGGTTATCTGCACCCGGGTGTTGATTTCCCGGGTCTGAATATGCACATCCGGGTAGTGCTGGCGAAACGCCGAGAGCGTCTCTGAGACCGAGGTAATAAAAGGGGCGGAAGAGGTAAAACCAAGGCGCAATTCACCGGTTTCACCGAGGTGCAACCTGGCGGCCCTGGCGGCGGCAACGTCCACCAGACTCAGGATCTGCCGGGCATCAGCCAGGAACTGCTCCCCGGCGGGGGTCAGGCTAACACTGCGGTTGGTTCTGGCCAGCAGGCGGGCGTGGATTTGCTGTTCCAGCGCCTGGATCTGCTGGCTTAGCGGCGGCTGGGAAATGTTCAACCGCGCGGCGGCCCGCCCGAAATGCAGCTCTTCCGCAACGGCAACAAAATAACGCAGGTGGCGCAGCTCAATATTCATATTCTGTACATATCAATTGAGAGTATTAATATATTATACAAAATAATCAAAATTTCCTACGCTAGCGATCATCCGGTTGTACCCGTTCCGGTGAATCACGGGGATTATTGAGTAAGGATCTATTTTGAGTCGTACAATAGCCGATACCCCTGCTCCGGCGCAGGGTGCTGATGATGTGGCTACCACTCGCCAGCCGGACATCTTTATCAAACGCGGTACTCCCCAATTTATGCGTGTCACTCTGGCGCTGTTTTCCGCCGGGCTGGCAACCTTCGCGCTGCTGTACTGTGTACAACCGATATTGCCGATCCTCTCCCGGGAGTTTGCTATCTCCCCCGCCAGTAGCAGTATCTCGCTCTCGATTGCCACCGGGACACTCGCCATCGGGCTGCTCTTTACCGGGCCGTTATCTGACGCTATCGGGCGCAAACCGGTGATGGTCACCGCCCTGTTGCTGGCGTCCTGCTGCACGCTGTTATCCACCATGATGACCAGCTGGCACGGGATCCTTATCATGCGCGCCCTGATAGGCCTCTCACTGAGCGGCGTAGCCGCCGTTGGCATGACCTACCTGAGTGAAGAGATCCACCCCAGCTTTGTGGCGTTTTCGATGGGGCTGTATATCAGCGGTAACTCGATTGGCGGCATGAGTGGCCGCCTGCTCAGCGGGGTTATCACCGATTTCTTTAACTGGCGCATTGCCGTGGCGGCCATTGGTTGCTTCGCCCTCGCGTCAGCGCTGATGTTCTGGAAAATTCTCCCCCCTTCCCGGCATTTTCGCCCAACCTCACTGCGGCCACATAACCTGTTGATCAATATGCATCTGCACTTTCGCGATCGCGGGCTGCCGCTGCTGTTTGTCGAAGGGTTCCTGCTGATGGGCGCCTTTGTCACGCTGTTTAACTACATCGGCTACCGCCTGATGGCCGGGCCCTGGTACCTGAACCAGGCCGTGGTGGGGCTGCTTTCCGTGGTGTACCTCACCGGGACATGGAGCTCCCCTAAAGCGGGGCAAATGACGGCTAAGTATGGTCGTGGCCCGGTGATGCTGCTGTTTACTGGCGTGATGCTGGCAGGGCTGCTGCTGACCTTTTTTGGTTCTCTGTGGTTTATCTTTGCCGGTATGTTGCTGTTCTCCGCCGGGTTCTTTGCCGCCCACTCCGTGGCCAGTAGCTGGATTGGCCCCCGCGCCCGCCGGGCCAAAGGCCAGGCCTCCTCGCTGTATTTGTTCAGCTATTATGTTGGCTCCAGTGTTGCGGGCACCCTGGGCGGAGTGTTCTGGCACCGTTATGGCTGGACCGGGGTGGGTGGATTTATTGCCGCCCTGCTGGTACTGGCGCTGATTACCGGCAGCCGCTTACATCGCCGCCTGCACTAACCTGCTCAACATTGATGCTCTTCTCGCCCGGCGCCCAGCCGGGCACCGCGTCGGCCTTACCTTTCAGGAAGCAACGCGCCGCTGTATATTAGCCCCATACCGTTGTATTCCCCCGTTCACGAGAATAAAAACATGGCTAAAAACCAGTATTACCAGCAGCTCACCGCGACCTTTCAGCGCCTGTCACGTTTTTCCCATTTGTCTGCCATCGCCGGCTGGGATATGTCCACCATGATGCCCGCCGGCGGCAGCCAGGCCCGGGGGGAAGCGCTGGCAGAGCTGAGCGTACTGGAGCACCAGATCCTGACGGACAGCGCCCTCGGGGAGCAATTATCCCGGGCAGCGGAAGAAGATCTTAGCGACACCGAACGGGCGAACCTGCGTGAAATGCAGCGCCAGCACAGCCAGGCCATCCTGTTGCCCGCCGCCCTTGTCGAAGCAAAATCCCTCGCCGGGAGCCGCTGTGAACACGCCTGGCGCAGCCAGCGGCCCGCCAATGACTGGCAGGGATTCGCCAGCAACCTGCGCGATGTCGTGGCCCTCAGCCGCCAGGAAGCCGGGATCCGCGCGGCAGCGCTGGGCTCAACCCGTTACGATGCACTACTCGATATTTATGAACCGGCGATGACCAGCGCCCGGCTCGACGGGCTGTTCGGTGACGTTGAACAGTGGCTCCCCGGATTACTGCAACAGGCGCTGGAGAAACAACAACAGCGGCCGCTGATCGCCCCCTGCGGGCCATTCCCGGTCAGTGAACAGCGTGAGCTGGGGCTACATACCATGCAAAAGCTGGGGTTTGATTTTGATCACGGCAGGCTGGATGTCAGCGCCCATCCGTTTTGTGGCGGGGTGCCAGAGGATGTGCGGATCACCACACGCTATGACGAGAACGACCTGTTCAGCGCCCTGTTGGGGGTTATCCACGAAACCGGCCACGCCCGTTATGAGCAAAACCTGCCCGCCCGCTGGCGGGGGCAGCCGGTTGCCCTGGCCCGCTCCACGGCGATCCATGAGTCCCAGAGCCTGTTTTTTGAAATGCAGCTGGGCCGCAGCGCGCCATTTTTACTGCAGCTCCTGCCGGAGATAACCCGCCGCTTTGGCCAGCAGCCCGCCTTTGAGGCCGGCAACTATCTTGCCTGGAATCAGCGGGTGAAACCGGGCTATATCCGTATTGATGCCGATGAAGTCAGCTACCCGGCGCATATTATGTTGCGTTACCAGATTGAGCGGGCGCTGATTGATGGGGATATCGAGGTTGACGATATTCCTGCCCTGTGGGATGAGAAGATGCAGCGCTGGCTCGGCTTTTCTACCGCCGGTAACTATCGCGATGGCTGTATGCAGGATATCCACTGGACCGATGGCAGCTTTGGTTATTTTCCGTCTTATACTCTGGGAGCCATGTATGCCGCCCAGTTGTTCCACTGTGCACTACAGGCTCACCCTGGCACGGCACAGGCCATTGAAAATGGTGACCTGGCACCGTTATTCCACTGGCTGCGGGAAAATATCTGGCAGCACGGCAGCCGTTTTACCACGGAGGAACTTATCCAGCGTGCCTGTGGCGAAGATCTTAACCCGTTGTATTTCCGCAAACACCTCGAATCCCGCTACCTGTAGTTTCACTACACCCGGCCCTGACTGGCCGGGTTTGTACATTCGGTTACACGCCGATACCAATCACTCACTGACGCTATTGCCGCTGCCCTTTATATTTCATCTCACCGGCCCCGCAGTGGGGTTGACACATAAACCAATTCGAGGATGTCGAGATGAAAAAAGTATTAGCTCTGGTTATTGCCGCTGCTATGGGTCTGTCTTCTGCTGCTTTCGCTGCGGAAACTACTGCAGCACCTGCTGCTGCAGCTGCTGCTCCGGCTAAAGCTCCGGCAGCCAAAACTGCACACGCCCATAAACACCACAAAAAAGCCGCTGCTAAATCAGCAACCCAGACTGAACAGAAAGCCCAGGCTGCTAAAAAACACCACAAAAAAGCCGCTGCTAAACCAGCCGCTCAGACCGAGCAGAAAGCCCAGGCTGCTAAAAAACACCACAAAAAAGCCGCTGTAAAACCAGCTGCTCAGACTGAACAGAAAGCCCAGGCCGCTAAAAAACACCACAAAAAAGCCGCTGTAAAACCAGCTGCTCAGACTGCACAGAAAGCGCAGGCTGCTAAAAAACACCACAAAGCTACCGTTGTAAACAAAGGCGAACAGAAAGCTCAGGCTGCTAAATAAGCCCGGCATCTGCGCTAGACTTAAAACACCCGGGATCCCCGGGTGTTTGTTCTCCCCCGGGTCAGGGGCTTAATTTGTCCTGGTGTCCACTGCACAGACGGCCCAGCAATAACCCGAAATAACCCGCTTTTATTTTCGGAGTACGGATGATGATGCGACGCTATTTGTTTGAAATCATCCTGACGTCACTGATCATTTGTGGCATTGTTGCCGCCTGTTTTTATCTTTAGACCTTCTATAGCACTGATTTTATTCTCTCTCCCTTCAGGCAAGTCTATAGTTAACTCACCGTGTTACGGTACAATATAAAAAAATCGCCCCTCCAGAGAGTGATATGCGCAAAACCATTGTGTTGTTACTGGGTTCACTGTTTCTGCTTCCTGCGATTGTGCATGCCGATGATAGCGATGACACAATCAGCGCCAGCGAAAAGAAAATGCTGTTTTTCGGTAAGGATGAGCGTGTGCGGGTAACCACCCCCGACAGCAGCCCGTGGGATGCTATTGGCCAGCTGGAAACCGCCAGCGGTAACTTATGCACCGCAACCCTTATTACCCCCCAGGTCGCGCTGACCGCCGGTCATTGCCTGCTGACCCCGCCCCGGGGAACACCGGATAAACCCGTCGCCCTGCGTTTTATTTCCCGCAAAGGCCACTGGATCTATGAAATTCATAATATCGAGGCCCAGGCAGCGCCTGGCCTGGGCCGGCGCCTGAAAGCCGACGGTGATGGCTGGATAGTCCCATCCAGCGCAGCACCTTATGATTACGGGGTGATCTTTTTACGTTATCCGCCCTCGGGGATCACGCCGCTGCCGCTGTTCAGTGGCGATAAAGACGCCCTTACGGCAGCCCTGAAAGCCACCGGACGAAAAGTGACCCAGTCGGGTTATCCGGAAGATCATCTGGATGATTTGTACAGCCATCAGGATTGCCTGATCACCGGCTGGGCCCAGCGCAGTGTCCTGTCCCACCAGTGTGACACCCTGCCCGGGGACAGCGGATCGCCGCTGATGCTCAAAACAGGCGATGGCTGGCAACTGATTGCGGTACAGAGCTCCGCCCCGGCCGCCAGGGACAGATACCGCGCCGATAACCGGGCTATCTCCGTCACCGGCTTTCGCGATAATATTCAGGACCTGATCACTAAGCAGTAACCAGACGGCGCCCGCGCGCCGTCGGTTTATCAGGCCAGTTTGATCATCACCATCGCCACGATCAGTAATCCAAGCCCGGTCCAGCCCCGGGCGTTAAGCCGCTGCCCGAATAAGATCCAGCCTGCGGCTACCGTCGCCAGGATGCCGAACCCGCCCCACACCGCATAAGCCACCGACAGCTCGATGCCTTTTACTGCCTGGCCAAGGGCGCTAAAGGCCCCCAGCACCGCCACCAGTGATAGCACCCCATATACGGGGCGCCGGAAACCAGCCGAATATTTCAGTGCTATATTTGCGGCGATTTCCAGTACGATGGCCAGCGTCAGCCAGGCCCCGTGGAACCATTCAAACGTGGACATGCTCACCCCCTGTTAATGGCGTCGCCGCGGCTTTTAGCACGGTTTTTTTAGGTTGGGTGCCGGATTTGATCAACACAATCCCGACCACCAGGGTCAGCAGCCCGATAATTTTGACCACCGAAAGTGATTCATTAAATAACAGAGCGCTAAACACGGTAATAAATAAGATACCGATCCCTTCCCAGAGGGCATAAGCCACCCCGAGGGCGATCTTTTTAACCGAAAATGCCAGTAATACGTACGACAACGTAATCATTACCAGCATAAAAATATACCCTTGAGGATGGTTATTAATGCTGGCCCATTTTAGGGTAAGGGTGCCGGTAATTTCCGCAATAATAGCCAGCAATAATAAGATCCAGTAACGCATAGTGCTTCTCCTGCATGAGAATATAATTCTTCCCTGGTAAACATCCGCAGATGACCAGTAAAGCTGAAATTAACAATCTGGCGGTATAACCGCCGTGCAGGAGGGCTCTATAGGGAGTTACACCACTGCGGTTCACCGGACGGCGCGCGGCAGAGGCAGGATAAAACAGAAAAGAAAACAGGGGTGAACATCGTTTTTGTTTGCATTAGTTATCAATTTATCCGCGTTGTTGCTTTTCGTCGGTGCGGATAGAAAATTGGCCTCAGTAGTAAAACACGCTCTATTTCTACCCTGGGCAATCGGTTAATGCCAGTAATTTTCAATTCTTTACGCTACGACGCCCCCAATCAGGGCGTTTTTGCGTAGAGTATTGTCGATAATATGAAGACTCATATTCAGGTGCGGGTAACGGACTGCCGGGGCAAAAAATATGTCAAAACCAATAATTACATTAAGCGGCCTGAAGCTGGTTATCATGCTGGGTATGCTGGTTATCATCTTTGCCGGAATAAAAATCTCCGCTGATATTATTGTCCCCTTTATTCTGGCGCTATTTATTGCCGTTGTCCTTGAGCCCCTGGTAGCCATGATTGAACGCTGCCGGGTGCCCAGAGTGCTGGCGGTGTCACTGCTGATTGGGCTGATTATCATGATCGCGGTTATCCTGGTGGCCTATCTGGGGACCTCGCTGAATGAGCTAGCCCGCACCCTGCCCCAGTACCGTTCTTCCCTGATAATCCCCTTACAATCTGTTGAGCCCTTGCTGCAACGTATCGGGATTTCCGTGTCCGTCGATGAGCTGGTCAAATATATCGACCCAACCGCCGCGATGACGACTATCAGCGGCCTGCTCAGCCAGTTGTCGAACACCATGTTCTCCATGTTCTTATTGCTGCTTACCGTGGTGTTTATGCTGCTGGAGGTCCCGCACCTGCCCGCCAAACTACAGCACCTGATGCACCGCCCGCTGGACGGCATGGCGGCCATTCAGCGGGGGGTTAATGCAGTGACCCATTATCTGGTATTGAAAACGGCAATCAGCCTGGTGACCGGCCTGGTGGTGTGGATAATGCTGGCGGCAATGGAGGTACGCTTCGCCTTTGTCTGGGGGCTGCTGGCGTTTGCGCTTAACTATATTCCTAATATCGGCTCCGTACTGGCGGCGATTTTCCCGGTGATGCAGGTGCTGGTCTTCCACGGCGCCTACGATGCCATGATGGTGGCGGTCGGCTACCTGATGATCAACATGATTTTTGGCAACATCATCGAGCCCCGGGTAATGGGGCGCGGGCTGGGGCTCTCCACCCTGGTGGTGCTGCTGTCGCTGATTTTCTGGGGCTGGCTGCTGGGGCCGGTGGGGATGCTGCTGTCAGTCCCGCTGACGATCATTGTCAAAATCGCCCTGGAGCACAGCGAAGGTGGCCAGGGCATCGCTATCTTACTGGGGGATAAACTCCCGGCGACCCGCCATTCCAAAGGCGGAGACCACCCGCCTTCCCACCATTAACGGGCTTATCGGTACGGTAGTCGGGGCGCCAAAATCAGCGGCTGCGCCTGGCGTGGCGCTCGCGGTTATCCAGTTTGATACGGGCCGATTTTTTTAGCATCACATAGCATGCGCCGGAACCGCCCTGATGGGAGGGCGCCTGGCAATAGGCCTGTATATCATCGAACTCTTTTAGCCAGCGCGCCAGATAACTGCGCACGATATTAGCGTGGCTGTCGTCCTGCTTTCCCTTACCGTGCACAATCAGCAGACTACGCAGCCCGTCGCGGACGGCCTGGCGGATAAACACAAACAGCTGCTGGCGGCACTGCTCCACCGGCTGGCGAATCAGATTCAGGCTCCCCTGCTGCGGATACTTACCGAGGCGTAATTTTTCCAGCACCCCGGGCTGAACACCTTCCAGGTGGTACTCCAGCGGCTGACTCAGCGGCACAATATCCAGAAAACCGAGGGTCAGGACGTTATCCAGTTGCGTCAGGTCGGTGTTTCTGGGTTCACGGCTTTTCGGTTGAGGGTTCCAGCGGGTTGTCGCGACGTCCTTCAGCTGTTTTACGTCGCTGACAGCGGCGAGGAAGATATCTTTTTCCTCAGAATTCATCGGCTGCTCTCCACCGTTATTACTCAGAGGACGATACTATAACGATCTGCGGGCACTGGCTCAATGCCAGTGCCCGTGCGGTATTCGTGAGGTATCAGAGATTGCTGTTTTGCGGGCGATTCTGTAACTGATGGATAGTTGCGCGGGCATCAGCTAACTGCTGGGCCTGAAGAGAATCCCTGGCCAGTAAGGCTTTTTCCCGGGCGGTCAGATCATTGATAGTTTTTTGCTGGCTCTCAGCCTGCAATTGGGCAGCGATGCGTGCGGTATCCGCAGCAACATACTGATTATGATGCCAGAAGGCTGACCACCCCATTCCGCCAATCAGGGTTACAGCAAATAACCCGAGCAGAATTCGGTAACGGACGTCCGGGTCAGACCAGCCTAAACGATAACGATGGGATTTGTTCAACATAGGTACCTCCTGCGCCCTGGCGAGACGCGACTACAGCCGTTCTATTAGGAATTATCCTACCAATTTACGATTTTTTCAGGAATATACCAAAGAAAAAACGTTTCAGGGCACGTCAAATGTGCTGTAAATCTAATTTTTTCGGCATTCTGGTTAACCGCTGACCATATAATTTTGGTTTTTATCAGAAAAAAGTCTAATTAATCACGCGTATTATTGCTTTTCTGCATCAGCCTACAGCACATAAAGGCAAATAAATATTTAGCGCTATAAATGACAAGGTTATTTTCCCGCTGATAAATAATCATACCCGTAACTGTCATTATCGTTGCGTTTGTTAAACAACAGCTGAATAAAAGCTGTAACGCGGCACCAAACAATATTCGCAAAGGCTAAAAATAAACCAACAGATATTATATGACGTTGATTATTCATCTAAAAAACAATTACACACAGTTAACTTATTGTTTTTATTTTTGCTTTCATGTTGCCCTCCGCATGTTGCTCCCTACCCGACATTGTCTACCTTACTGGCACTGTGATATTGTCCGGCACACCTATTGTGACCGGATCCCGGAACATGCTGATCCTGCTGGAAGACACGATTCCCACCCCGCTGGGGCAATTACATATCCTTGCTGATGAACAACACCGCCTACGTGCTATTGACTGGCAAGATCACGACGATCGTTTAGAAAAACTACTTAAACAGCATTATTCGGCCAGCGAATTTCGCCGCGTTCCCAGCCAGAATCCCGGGGGGCTAAGCCATAAGCTCGCCGATTATTTTGCGGGTGATATCGCGGCGATTGATAACCTGCCAACTGCCACAGCCGGTACCCCCTTCCAGCGCGAAGTGTGGGACGCTCTGCGCCAAATCCCCTGCGGCCAGGTCATGCATTATGGTGAGCTGGCGGTGCAATTAGGCCGTCCCGGTGCAGCCAGAGCCGTAGGCGCCGCGAATGGCGCCAACCCGATCAGTATCGTGGTCCCTTGCCACCGGGTGATCGGCAGCCGCGGCACCCTCACCGGTTATGCTGGCGGCATTCAGCGCAAAGAATGGCTATTGCGCCACGAAGGTTATCTGTTGCTGTAATGCGATGGCGCAGGATCGGCGCATTTTCGCCGCGTGGATAAAATAGTGGGCAGGCAAAATCATTGTTTTTTTTACCACTGTTTCATTTTTCACTTATTGCCGTTTCAGCAGACTTACGCCAGCTACAAAAAGATGTTAAAATTGACCAATATCAATTACGGCCTGAGCAGATTTATGATCCCGGAAAAGCGAATTATTCGACGCATACAGTCTGGCGGTTGTGCGATCCATTGCCAGGATTGCAGTATCAGTCAGTTATGTATCCCTTTCACACTGAATGAGCATGAACTGGATCAGCTCGACAATATTATTGAGCGCAAAAAGCCAATCCAGAAAGGTCAGACCCTGTTTAAAGCCGGGGATGAGTTAAAATCCCTGTATGCCATCCGTTCCGGCACCATCAAAAGCTATACCATCACCGAACAAGGCGATGAGCAAATTACCGGTTTTCATCTGGCCGGGGATTTAGTGGGGTTTGACGCCATCGGTACCGGGCATCATCCCAGCTTCTCTCAGGCGCTGGAAACCTCGATGGTGTGTGAAATTCCCTTTGAAACCCTGGATGACCTGTCGGGTAAAATGCCCAATCTGCGCCAGCAGATGATGCGCCTGATGTCCGGGGAAATTAAAGGCGACCAGGATATGATCCTGTTGCTCTCCAAGAAAAACGCCGAAGAGCGCCTGGCGGCCTTTATCTATAATTTGTCGCGCCGTTTCGCCCAGCGCGGTTTCTCCCCCCGGGAGTTCCGTCTGACCATGACCCGTGGGGACATTGGCAACTATCTGGGGCTCACCGTAGAGACCATCAGCCGCTTGCTGGGCCGTTTCCAGAAGAGCGGGATGCTGGCGGTAAAAGGCAAATATATCACTATCGAGAACAGCGAATCCCTGGCACAGCTGGCGGGCCAGGCCCGCAGTATCGTCTGAGAAAAGACACCGTAACAGACCGGATTACTAAATCTTATTTTTTATTGATCCGGTATGTTCTCTCCCCCTGTTTCAATCCCGACATATGGGTTAATCTTTAATTACGAACTGTGGTTTACAGTTGTAAGGAGACCCTGTATGGCTAAATATCAAAATATGCTGGTGGCAATAGAACCGAATCAGGACGATCAGCCTGCTTTGCGCCGCGCGGTGTATTTGTATCAACGGATTGGCGGTAAAATTAAAGCCTTTTTACCTATCTATGACTTCTCCTACGAAATGACAACCCTGCTCTCCCCGGATGAGCGTACAGCCATGCGCAAAGGCGTCATTGCTCAGCGTACCGAGTGGATTAAAGAACAGGCCAAGTATTACCTCGAAGCCGGTGTGCCGATTGAAATCAAAGTGGTCTGGCACAACCGTCCGTTCGAAGCCATCGTTCAGGAAGTGAAAGACGGTGACCACGATCTGCTGCTGAAAATGGCCCACCAGCACGATAAGCTGGAAGCGGTTATCTTTACCCCCACCGACTGGCACCTATTGCGCAAATGCCCCTGCCCGGTCTGGATGGTGAAAGATAAACCCTGGCCGGACTCTGGCAAAGCCCTGGTGGCGGTCAACCTCGCCAGCGAAGAGCCTTACCATAATGCCCTGAATGAAAAACTGGTGCGGGAAACACTCGCCCTCGCCGACCACGTAAACCATACCGAAGTCCACCTTGTGGGGGCTTATCCTTCCACCCCAATCAATATCGCCATTGAACTGCCGGATTTTGACCCCTCGGTCTATAACGATGCCATCCGCGGGCAGCACCTGCTGGCCATGAAAGCGCTGCGTCAAAAATTCGGCATTGATGAGAAATTCACCCACGTGGAAAAGGGCCTGCCCGAAGATGTTATCCCCGATCTGGCTGAACATCTGGAAGCCGGGATTGTAGTACTGGGCACAATCGGCCGTACCGGTATCTCGGCTGCGTTTCTCGGTAACACCGCGGAACAGGTCATTGACCATTTACGCTGCGATCTGCTGGTTATCAAACCAAACGTTGACGAAACCCCGGATGAGTTTGACGACGAGGATGACGAAGAAGACGACGATTAATCCGTCGTGGTTGCCTCAGCCATAAAAAAACCGCCCGGTTATCACTCAGCGGGCGGTTTTTGTTATCCCGACGGGATCACAGGGCTTTCAGAATGGCCTCAACGGTCTCTTTCGCATCCCCGAACAGCATCTGGGTATTGTCCTTAAAGAACAGCGGATTCTGTACCCCGGCATAGCCGGTATTCATTGAGCGCTTAAATACTACCACGTTCTGGGCTTTCCACACTTCCAGAACCGGCATCCCGGCAATCGGGCTGTGTGGATCGTCCAGGGCCGCCGGGTTCACCGTATCGTTGGCGCCGATCACCAGCACAGTGTCGGTATCAGCGAAATCCTCGTTGATCTCGTCCATCTCCAGCACCACGTCATAAGGCACTTTCGCCTCAGCCAGCAGCACATTCATATGCCCGGGCAGGCGCCCGGCCACCGGGTGAATACCAAAACGGACGTTGATACCGCGGGCGCGCAGACGCTCAGTAATTTCCGCCACCGGATATTGTGCCTGAGCCACGGCCATCCCATAGCCCGGGGTGATAATAACCGAGGTGGAATTTTTCAGCAGCTCTGCGGTTTCTTCGGCATTGATCTCGCGATACTCCCCGACCGCTTCGTCACCGGTGGAGGCCACGCCGTCAGTGCCAAAACCACCGGCTATCACGCTGATAAACGAACGGTTCATCGCCTTGCACATAATGTACGACAGAATGGCACCGGAAGAGCCCACCAGCGCCCCGGTGACGATCAGCAGATCATTGCTAAGCATAAAGCCCGCCGCCGCCGCCGCCCAGCCGGAATAGGAGTTCAGCATCGACACCACCACCGGCATATCGGCACCGCCGATCGAGGCCACCAGATGCCAGCCAAACGCCAGCGCAATCGCCGTCATCAACAGCAGCGCCAGCACTTGCAGGCCGGTGCTTTCGGTACGCACGAAGATAACCAACAGCACAAAAGACACCACCAGCGCCGCCAGGTTCAGCTTATGGCGGTTAGGCAACATCAGCGGTTTTGACGAGATCTTACCGTGCAGCTTGCCATAGGCCACCACAGAGCCGGTAAATGTCACCGCACCAATAAAGATCCCGAGGAACACTTCGGTAAGATGGATATTTTCCATCACCGGCGCCATTCCCGGGGCGTGATCGATATAACTGTTGAACCCTACCAGCACCGCCGCAAGGCCAACAAAGCTGTGCAGAATGGCAACCAGCTCCGGCATTTCCGTCATTTCGACTTTTCTTGCCAGGCGAATACCAATCCCGCCCCCGATAACCATCGCGACAATGATCCAGCCGACATGACCGGCATCAGGCCCCAAAATGGTGGCAATCAGCGCGATGGCC
The DNA here is from genome assembly GCF_016415625.1 of Shimwellia pseudoproteus. Classification (GTDB taxonomy): domain Bacteria; phylum Pseudomonadota; class Gammaproteobacteria; order Enterobacterales; family Enterobacteriaceae; genus Shimwellia; species Shimwellia pseudoproteus. Next base: position 8,310 of record NZ_WBXP01000037.1, on the reverse strand, counting down.
ATCCCGGTGACCCCCAGCAGGTTACCCCGCTTAGAGGTTTCATGACGGGATAATCCCGCCAGGCTGAAAATAAACAGGATCGCGGCAACAATGTATGCAGCTGTAACTAATCCTCCAGACATCTGTTACCCCTTAGTTCTTCCGGAACATTTTCAGCATGCGCTGAGTGACGGTGAATCCACCAAAAATATTGATACTGGCAATCAGTACGGCGATAAAGCTCAGGAAACTGACCCAGCCGCCGTGACCAATTTGCAGTAGCGCCCCGACCACAATAATCCCGGAGATGGCGTTAGTGACTGACATTAACGGGGTATGCAATGCGTGGCTGACATTCCAGACCACGTAATAACCGACCACGCAGGCAAGCGCAAACACGGTGAAATGGCCAAGGAACTCCGCTGGGGCAACATTTGCCAGGCAGCCAAACAAAATGATCGCCAGGGCGAACAGGGTATATTTCCGCCACGGCGACACCGGTGTTGCCGGCGCCTTTTCAGCCGGTTTACTGGCCGCGGCGGCTTGTGGCTGGGCCGAAACCTGAATCGGCGGCGCCGGCCAGGTTATCTCGCCGTGACGCACCACGGTAACACCGCGTACCACCACATCGTCAAAGTCGATAACCACATTGCCGTCTTTCTCTTTGCACAGCAGTTTCAGCAGGTTAACCAGATTGGTCCCGTACAGCTGTGAGGACTGGGTCGGCAAGCGGCTGGCCAGATCGGTATAGCCGATCACTTTCACCCCGCGTGGCGTAACAAACACTTCGCCCGGCACGGTATATTCGCAGTTACCGCCATTCTGGGCTGCCAGATCCACCACTACACTCCCGGGCCGCATGCTGTCTACCATTTCACGGGTGATCAGGGTGGGCGCCGGTTTGCCGGGGATCAGCGCCGTGGTAACGATGATGTCCACGTCCTGGGCCTGTTGCGCGAACAGGGCCATTTCAGCCTTAATAAACGCCTCGGACATCACTTTGGCGTAGCCATCGCCGCTGCCGGCCTCTTCAGTAAAGTTCAGCTCGAGGAACTCAGCCCCCATACTCTGCACTTGTTCTTTGACTTCCGGGCGGGTATCAAAGGCGCGCACAATGGCCCCGAGGCTACCCGCAGCGCCAATGGCCGCCAGGCCAGCCACCCCGGCCCCAATAACCATCACTTTGGCCGGAGGCACTTTACCGGCGGCGGTAATTTGCCCGGTAAAGAAACGGCCAAATTCATGGGCCGCTTCAACAATGGCCCGATAACCGGCAATATTTGCCATCGAGCTTAATGCGTCCAGTGACTGGGCCCGGGAAATACGCGGAACAGAGTCCATCGCCATTACGCTAATGTTACGTTCAGCCAGTTTATTCATCAGTTCCGGGTGTTGGGCCGGCCAGATAAAGCTAATTAATAGTGCACCCTCTCGCATTAATTCTATTTCTTGCGGCTCTGGTGCATTCACTTTAAGAATAATATCGGATTGCCAGACATCCGCGCTGTCTGTCAGCGTTGCCCCGGCATCAGCAAATGCCTGGTCATCAAAGCTGGCCAGCTTTCCGGCCTGGTGCTCTACCGCTACGGTAAAACCGAGCTTGAGCAACTGCTCTGTGGTTTTTGGCGTCGCCGCAACCCGGGTCTCTCCGGCTAGCCGCTCTTTTGGTACCCCAATACGCATAACGTGTCCCTTCCATCGGATTTTATAGATGGTTAAAGCTTATCCTGGATTGCTATAACCGGCAGGCTATAGCGAAACATAAACAAGCAAACTGTTTAGCCTCAGAAAAACGCCTCTGTAACAAACTTTATATAACCTACTGAAAATAGCGATTGCGATCTAGTTCTCTACACCAACAATTATTACTTTCCTGGTAAAAAAGTATTGATGTGTGCTGAACACAGTAATTTTTGCTTATTTTCTTTTTAAAATGCCGATATTGCGCTCACTGCCGCAGATAAAACATGATTAATCACGCCACAAGCACAGATGATTAACAATATATTAACGCAATAATCTATCTGCTTAATACGTAATAGCGCTTAAGTGGGGTATTTTTTAGCATTTAGCAAAAAGTGACGCTAACTGCGGGTTATCTGCACAGTGATGTACGAAATTGACGCAGACAGTGCGGATAAATCAATGCATAATCATCCACTAATCGGGCAAACGCTGATACCCGATGAGCCCAGGCAACAGAGAAGACGACGCGCTTCCGGCTCACTGACCTCCGTCAGTCCGGCTTGCCGCCCGCCGCTTTGTGCCCCGGGCCATTCAGGGCATATTCGCACTAACAATAAAATTTTTGCGCAAGGCGAAGGACTATTTTTATGAAGCTTAAGAACACCCTTCTGGCGACAGCTTTACTGGCGACGACTGTGGCAGCATTCCCGTCGCTGGCGGCAACAGAGCTGACACCTGACCAGGCGGCTGCATTAAAACCCTACGATCGCATTACCGTAACAGGCCGCTTTAACTCTATTGGTGATGCGGTGAAAGCGATATCCCGCCGCGCTGACAGCATGGGTGCCGCCTCTTTTTACGTGCAAGACAGTAATGACTCTGGTAACGGTGGCAACTGGCGCGTCGTGGCCGACGTCTACCGCGAAAATGCCCCTAAAGCCGATGAGCAATCCTACCGGGTGATTAACGGCGTCACCGAACTTCCGAAAGAAAAAGCCTATGCGCTGGAGCCGTTCGACACCGTGACCGTTCAGGGTTTCTACCGCAGCCAGCCGGAAGTCAATGACGCTATCACCAAAGCGGCCCGGGCTAAGGGCGCGGCGTCTTTCTTTATCGTCCGCCAGGTTGACGCCAACCAGGGGGGCAACCAGCGCATTACCGCGTTTATCTATAAAGCCGATGCCAAACAGCGTGTCGTTCAGAGCAAAGAAGCGCTGATCCCCGCGGATTCTGACGCCGGGCGCGCGGCGCTGGCTGCCGGTGGCGTGGCGGCAACCAAGGTAGAGATCCCCGGCGTCGCCTCGCCTAACTCCCCGAGCGCCGATGTTGGCCGCTTCTTCGAAACCCAGTCAAATCAGCCAACCCAGGGTGGCCGTTACACTGTCACGCTCCCTGACGGCACCAAAGTAGAAGAGCTGAACAAGGCCGCGGCGGCGCAGATGGTACCGTTCGACAGCGTTAAATTCTCTGGCCGCTACAACAGCATGACCGATGTCTCCTACCAGGTGGCAAAGCGCGCCTCCCAGAAAGGCGCCAAGTACTACCATATTACCCGCCAGTGGCAGGAAAAAGGCGGCAACCTGACCATCAGTGCTGACCTTTATAAGTAATTGATCCCCTGTGCTGTACCGCCGCCGTGCAGAGGGCGGTACAGCGTATTCGCTGAATTTTATGCGACTTGTCATTGCATCCCCGCCTTTCACTCCGTAAAATCGCGCGCCACAGTATATGCCGCCATGGTTATGCGCTTTTGCAAAATAATTATGCTGATTTTCCCGTTAAGCACAGAGTGAAAATATGGAAAAGAAATTAGGTCTTGCTGCACTGACCGCCCTGGTACTGAGTTCCATGCTGGGTGCCGGTGTATTCAGCCTGCCTCAAAATATGGCTGAAGTTGCAAGCCCCTCCGCACTCCTCATTGGCTGGACGATTACCGGTGTCGGGATATTATTCCTTGCGCTGGCGATGTTGCTGCTCACGCGGCTGCGCCCGGATTTGGATGGCGGCATCTTTACTTACGCCCGGGAAGGCTTTGGCGAACTGATTGGTTTTTGTTCTGCCTGGGGATACTGGCTGTGTGCCGTGATCGCCAACGTCTCCTACCTGGTGATTGTATTCTCCGCCCTGAGCTTTTTCACTGATACCCCGCAGTGTCGCCTGTTTGGCGATGGCAATACCTGGCAGGCCATCGTTGGCGCCTCGGTACTGTTATGGGTAGTGCACTGGCTGGTGTTGCGCGGGGTACAAACCGCCGCCAGTATCAACCTGATCGCCACCCTGGCGAAATTACTGCCCCTCGGGCTGTTTATTGTGCTCGCGCTGCTGGCGTTCAGATTATCCACCTTCGAGCTGGACTTTACCGGTGTGGAGCTCGGGGTTCCGGTGTGGGCCCAGGTTAAAAACACCATGCTGATAACCCTATGGGTGTTTATCGGTGTTGAGGGGGCGGTGGTGGTTTCCGCCCGCGCCCGCCATAAAAAGGATGTTGGCCGCGCCACGCTGCTGGCGGTGGTCGCCGCGCTGCTGGTCTACCTGCTGGTTACCCTGCTGTCGGTGGGCGTGGTACCGCGCAGCGAGCTGGCAGAAATGCGCAACCCATCAATGGCCACCCTGATGGTGAAAATGATCGGCCCCTGGGGGGACGTTATCATCGCCGCCGGGCTGATTGTCTCGGTTTGTGGCGCTTACCTGAGCTGGACCATTATGGCGGCGGAAGTGCCTTTCCTCGCCGCCACACACCGCGCGTTTCCGCGTGTTTTTGGCCGCCAGAATAAAAACAATGCCCCGTCGGCCTCACTGTGGCTGACCAATATCAGCATTCAACTCTGCCTGGTGCTGATCTGGGCCACCAACTCGGATTACAACACCCTGCTGACCATTGCCTCTGAGATGATCCTCGTGCCTTATTTGCTGGTGGGCGCATTCCTGGTCAAAATGGCCCGCACCCCGGTGCAGAAATTTATCGGTATCGGCGCCTGTATTTACGGGATCTGGTTACTGTACGCCTCCGGACCGACACATCTGATGCTGTCCGTGGTGCTGTATGCCCCGGGCTTGCTGGTTTTCATTTATGCCCGTTATACTCACCGCCACGATATTCCACTGGCAGCCAGGGAAAAAGCGCTGATTGGGATTATCCTGGCTGTGGTGATACCGGCAACCTGGATGCTGATCCGCTAACCCCGGCATAAGGACAGGGTTATGGCTATTCAGCGTCTGCAGTGCCCGATTGTCATTACCGGCGGGGGCCGCCGTATTGGCCTCGCCCTCGCCAGCCATTTCCTCACCGCCGGGCAGGCGGTGATAGTGAGTTACCGCACCCGCTATCCTGAAATCGAACAACTGGAGCACCGCGGTGCGCTATGCCTGGCCGCCGACTTCAGTAGCGAAGCGGGTATCAGCACCTTTGCCGGGCAGGTCCGCGCCCGGGCTACCAAGCTGCGCGCGCTGATCCACAACGCCAGCCAGTGGTTGCCGGAGTCCCCGGACACCCCGCTGGCAACAACCCTGGCAACCATGCTGCAAATCCATGTCACCGCCCCCTACCTGCTTAACCACCAGTTAAGTGACCTGCTGTGTGGCCAGGGCCCGGCAGGGGCGGATATTATTCACTTTACCGACTATGTCACCGGGCGCGGCAGCGACAAACACATTGCCTATGCCGCCAGCAAGGCGGCGCTGGAGAATATGACCCTGTCATTTGCCCGTAAATTGGCGCCCGGGGTCAAAGTTAACGCCATCGCCCCGGCACTGATCATGTTCAATCCCGATGATGATGACGCTTACCGCCAGCAGGCGCTGGATAAATCCCTGATGAAAATGGCCCCCGGGGAGCAGGAAATTGTCGAACTGGTCAACTACTTGCTTGCCTCGCGTTATGTCACCGGCCGGACCCACCACGTGGATGGCGGGCGCCATTTACGCTAAGCGCCCTGCGGCACACGACATTTCCCGGGGATGCATAGCGCTTTTCGGAAGATACGTGTATGTTAGCCTTTTCCGTAAATCAGAAGTGTTATGAGTAAAATCGTTTTTGTTGAAGATGATCCCGACGTTGGCGCACTGATTTCCGCCTATCTGGGCAAACACGATATCGATGTGGTGGTGGAAAGCCGCGGTGACAATGCGGAAGCGGTGATCCTGCGCCAGGCCCCGGATCTGGTGCTGCTGGATATTATGCTCCCCGGTAAAGACGGCATGACCCTGTGCCGGGATCTGCGCCCGAAATGGGACGGCCCCATCGTACTGCTTACCTCACTGGACAGCGATATGAACCATATCCTGGCGCTGGAAATGGGGGCCAGTGACTATATTCTCAAAACCACCCCGCCGGCCGTGCTGCTGGCCCGTTTGCGCCTGCATTTGCGCCAGCATGAAGCGATGCACAACCAGGTAGTTACCGAGCCCCATGCCCTGAAACCCCACACCGCTGTGCGGTTTGGCACCCTGTGTATTGACCCACTCAACCGCCAGGTCACCCTGGGCGATGAAGTTATCACCCTCTCGACGGCTGACTTCGATCTGCTCTGGGAGCTGGCAACCCACGCCGGGCAGATTATGGATCGCGATGCGCTGCTGAAGAACCTGCGCGGCGTCACCTATGACGGGATGGACCGCAGTGTGGATGTCGCGATTTCGCGGCTGCGCAAAAAGCTGTCCGATAACGCCACCGAGCCCTACCGCATTAAAACGGTGCGCAATAAAGGGTACCTCTTTGCCCCCCACGCCTGGGAAAGTCAGCGCTGATGAAAAAGCTGTTTATTCAGTTTTACCTGTTACTGTTTGTCTGCTTTCTGGTCATGACGATGCTGGTTGGGCTGGTCTATAAATTCACCGCCGAGCGGGCCGGCCGCCAGTCTCTGGATGACTTGATGAAAAGCTCACTGTACCTGATGCGCAGCGAGCTGCGGGAAATCCCGCCCCGTGACTGGAATAAAACCATTAACGATCTCGATCTTAATTTGTCGTTCCAGCTCAATATTGAGCCCCTGAGTAAATTCAAGCTGGACCCGTCATCCACCCAGCGCCTGCGCGAGGGGGATATTGTCGCCCTTGATGACGAATACACCTTTATTCAGCGCATTCCCCGCAGCCACTATGTGCTCGCCGTCGGGCCAATCCCGTATTTGTTTTACCTCCACCAGATGCGCTTGCTGGATATCGCCCTGATCGCCCTGATCGCGATTTCGCTGGCCTTCCCGGTGTTTATCTGGATGCGCCCCCACTGGCAGGACATGCTGAAGATCGAAAACTCCGCCCAGCGCTTCGGTCAGGGGCACCTCGACGAGCGGATACATTTCGACAGTGCTTCCAGTTTTGAACGCCTTGGGGTGGCGTTTAACCAAATGGCCGACAATATCAATGCGCTGATCGCCAGCAAAAAGCTGCTGATTGACGGTATCGCCCACGAATTACGTACCCCGCTGGTACGCCTGCGCTACCGGCTGGCCATCAGCGATAACCTCAGCGAGGACGAAGCCCAGGCCCTGAACCGGGATATTGGGCAACTGGAGTCCTTGATCGAGGAATTACTGACTTATGCCCGCCTTGACCGGCCCCAGAATGAACTGCACCTCAGAGCCGTTGATTTACCGGTCTGGCTGGAGCAGCACACCGGTGATTTCCGGCTGGTAAATCCCCAGCGCGAACTGATCCTCGATGCCCCCGGCGACGGGGATTTTGGCCTGGTCGATGAGCGATTAATGGCCCGGGTCGTGGATAATCTGATCAACAATGCCCTGCGTTACAGCCAGCAGCGGATTCAGATCTCCCTGCGCCGGGAGGGTAACCTGGCCTGCCTGCAAGTGGACGACGACGGCCCTGGCATTCCAGAGGCCGAACGGGAGCGGGTATTTGAGCCTTTTGTACGCCTCGACCCGAGCCGGGATCGGGCCACCGGTGGCTGTGGGCTGGGGCTGGCAATAGTCCACTCTATCGCGCAGGCCATGGGGGGCCAGGTGAGCGTGTCGGCGAATGTTGCCGGTGGCGCCAGCTTCCGCTTTACCTGGCAACCGTTAACCCTGCCTGCTGAGCACGCCACCGTGGGGCTGCCGGCGGCATAATTGCGCGCTACTTAGCCGTTTTATTAGGGCTGAATAACTATGACAGGGTCTACGCCGAACCTCCGCAAGGAGGCAAATGCCTCCTCTGATTCCCTCCTTTATCAGGCGCAACAACGATCGTTCCATGCGTCACGATAGATAATATTTCCTTCGGTATACTTCCAGGTAATCGCCTCATAACGCAACTCGAGCGTTTCAAGGTGAGTACTACTCATACCGTTAGGTGACAGATATGGCGCAACCGTTGTGAACTTAACGTTTTCCAGAATGATATTGAAATACTCGGCCTCGATACCCGATTCCAGAATACGGTACATCTTGATTGTCGCTTTCTTCATGGTCCGGCCTTCGCAGACCGCGCGATACAGCAGTGGTGTTGTCTGGTCAAATTCTTTCACTATTGTGATGGGACGGTGAACGCGGGTACCGGTCAGTTTTCCCCTGCCTGGATCGACAGGAATAGTGACACCATGGGAGAATGATTTTAAGGAAGGTGCGAATAAGCAGGTCATTTCTTCCCAAGCTGACTCGCTGATTAAAATTTCGCGGATCTGGGCCGATTTTTTTCCCGCAAACACATCGA
>NZ_WBXP01000036.1 GCF_016415625.1 Shimwellia pseudoproteus | reverse complement strand
ATGACGAAAGCAGGTATGCCTGAAAGTGTGCGTATTGCCTGAAAACACAACCCGCTACGGGGGAGACTTACCCGAAATCTGATTTATTCAACAAAGCCGAATATTTACCATAGTGTTCCCTACCTGCAAATCTGAATACTGAAACTAAGAACAATTAATTAATACTAAGCAAACATATTTCGCTATTCATCTGGCGAAGCGTTAATGCACCTTAACTAACGGGATAACAAATATTACCCTGAGTTGCTGATGAAAAAACGCCAGTTCAGTCAATTTTATTCCGTTTCACATCAAAACTAAGAAAATTAGCATTTATTCGCTGCATTATTCACCGAATAAAAAATAAGCAATTCGTTGTATAATAATCAACTCTCTTAACCTATTATCATTATCTATAACGCCTGGTGACGTTCTTCATACTTAACTTTACAATCAGCAAACAATTAACGGGGCGGCCGAAAATAATAACACCTGGCATCACCTGTAAGGATTATTTATCCATTCATGGCACCGGGATTCACAGCACTATTAACCTTTTCGATCATGGGTGATATTCCCGCAATAACGCGCCGTTAATCTGGTAAATAGACACCATCAGGTGCCATTAAGTTCAAACTTTTACTCCCCCGCCCCCCCTTACGCAAGCTGATTTTCGGCGGAATAATCAACCATGTCATAACAAAATGGAACCCGGGTGGTTATCACCCGGTGATGAACAGGTTAGGACACGGCGTGGAAATCGGTGGGGGTATTACGGCTGGCGACAGTTGCCAATATTGACTTCCCGCTGAATAATAAGCGAATCTCTGTGTTTTCATCCTGATCAGATCCCCGGAGCTTACTATCGCCTGTTCCCGTAAAATGCCCTCAGCAACCGCCGTTAAAAAGGCCGCCGCATTCGTTGCCCTTGTTGCCGCCGCGCTTTTATTCATTAGCTGTTCATCGACGCCACCGGCCCCTCCGGTTACGCCACCGGTAACCACACCACCAGTGACCACAGACAACTCACCGGTCAGAGGCGTATGGCTGACCACGGTTAACCACCTGGACTGGCCTCCGGCGGATTCGCTCGCTATCAGTGATGCGGCGGTTCGCGCCCGGGTCCAGCAACAGGCGCTGCTCACCAAACTGGACCAGTTGCAAAGCCTCGGCGTTAATACGGTCTTTTTCCAGGTAAAACCCGACGCCACCGCGCTGTGGCCTTCAGCTATCCTTCCCTGGTCTGATGTTTTAACCGGCAGCATCGGCACTAACCCGGGTTATGATCCGTTACAGTTTATGCTCGATGAAGCCCATAAACGCGGCATCCGCGTCCACGCCTGGTTTAACCCCTACCGGGTAACGGTCAATACCGCCCCCGCCACCGTGGCGGCGTTAAATAACACCGCGGCCCAGCGGCCATCCAGTGTTTATGTTCAGCACCCCGGCTGGGTGCGGACCGCCGGGGGCCGTCTGGTGCTGGATCCCGGCCTCCCGGAAGTGCGGGACTGGATAACCAGTATCGTGGCGGAGGTGGTACGCGATTATCCGGTAGATGGCGTGCAGTTTGACGACTATTTTTATGCCGAATCCCCGGGCCAGCCCCTTAACGACAACCTGAGTTTCCGGCAATACGGCCAGGGTTTTGCGACCAAAGCCGACTGGCGCCGCCACAATACCCAGTTGCTGATTGAGCAGGTATCGCGCACGGTGAAACAGCTGAAACCGGATCTGCCGTTTGGTATCAGCCCGGCGGGGATCTGGCGCAATAGCGCGCAGGACCCGCTCGGCTCAGAAACCCGCGGTGCGGCAACCTATGATGAGTCCTATGCGGACACCCGCCGCTGGGTGCAACTTGGGCTGCTGGACTATATTGCCCCACAACTGTACTGGCCTTTTGGCCGGGATGCGGCCCGTTACGACGTGCTGGCGCGGTGGTGGGCTGACGTAGTGAAGCCGACCCATACCCGGCTGTATATTGGCATCGCCCTGTATAAGGTGGGGGAACCGTCCCGCAATGAGCCGGACTGGCTCGTGGATGGCGGCGTGCCGGAGCTGAAACGGCAACTGGATCTGAATGATGAGCTGCCGCAGATCAGCGGCACCATCCTGTTCCGGGAAAATAATCTTAACCAGCCCCAGACCCAGGCGGCGGTGAGCTATTTGCGCAGCCGCTGGGCGGGCAAATAAGCCATACGTAAAAAAGCCGCCGCACGGTATAACACCGTACGGCGGCCGTTTTGCCGTTTAACGCTGATCCAGCAACTGCCTTGCGGTCTGTACCACACTGGCCAGCAGCACTTCGACATCCTCAAGGCACACTGTCGGGTTCAACAGGGTCAGTTTCAGGCAGGTAATCCCGTTAACTTCTGTGACCCCGACATTGGCGCTGCCGGACGCCAGCAGCGCATCCGCGGTTTGCTGGTTGAGCAGTGCCACATCGGCGGCGGGGACTTGCCCCGGGCGAACCCGGAACAGGACACTGGCCAGCTGGGGTTTCATCACCAGTTCCAGATCCAGGCAGCCGGTAATAAACTGCGCCACATCCTGCGCCAGGCGAATACCGTTATCAATGATAGCGGCATACTGCTTTTTGCCCAGCGCCTCAAGGCCCATCCACAGTTTCAGGGCATCAAACCGGCGGGTGGTTTGCAGGGATTTCGACACCAGGTTCGGCACCCCCTGCGCTTCATCAAAGTCCGAGTTCAGATACGCCGCCTGGTAGCGCATCAGATCATAGTGACGGGCATCTTTAAGCAAAAAAGCCCCGCAACTGATGGTCTGAAAGAACTGTTTATGGAAATCCAGGGTTACCGAGTCCGCTAATTCCAGCCCGTCCAGGTAGTGGCGGTATTGCTCAGACAGCAACAGCGCCCCGCCCCAAGCGGCGTCTACATGCAGCCAGATCTGGTGCTCTGCCGCCATGGCGGCGATCTCCGCTAACGGATCGATTGCCCCGGCATCCGTGGTACCGGCGGTGGCGACAATGGCCATCACCTGTTCACCCCGGGCGGTGGCCTGGGCCAGTTTTTCCGCCAGATCGTGAACGTCCATGCGCGCCACATTATCGGTCTTCACCGCGATCACCGACTGGTAACCCAGCCCCATTAACGCCATGTTCTTTTGCACTGAAAAGTGCGCCTGAGCAGAACAAAGTACCTTAATTTTACTGAGATCCCCGATCAGCCCCTGTTGCTGTACCGAATGGCCCCGGCGGGCAAAGAAGGCGTCCCGGGCCAGCATCAGGCCCATCAGGTTGCTCTGGGTGCCGCCGCTGGTAAAGACCCCGGCATCCCCGGGCTGATACCCCACCAGCCCCCGTAGCCATTCCACCAGCGTGATTTCAATAATGGTCGCCGACGGGCTTTGATCCCACGAATCCATACTCTGATTGGTGGCGTTGATCAGCACTTCGGCCGCCTGGCTTATCACCAGGCTTGGGCAGTGCAGGTGAGCCACGCACTGCGGGTGGTGTACCGCCAGGCTGTCTTTCAGGAACAGCGCCACCGCCCGGGCAATGGCGGCCTGGTTACCCAGCCCCTCGGCGTTAAAGTGCAACTGAATACTGTCACGCAGCTCGGCCACGGTTTTACCCCGGTACATCTCTGGCTGTTGCAGCCAGTCCACCACCGCCTGGGTGCTTTGGGTGATCGCCTGCTGATAAGCCGCAATGCTGGCGGCGCTGCCGGACAGGATCGGATGAGAACCAGACATCATATGACTCACTCCGCGTTAACCGGCGTCAGGCCAGCGGCCAACAGCGCACTCTCGAACTTGTCGAGGAAGATCTCCAGCTCGCCATCGGTGATCAGCAGCGACGGTAACAGGCGCAATACGCAACCGTTACGGCCGCCGCGCTCAAGGATCAGACCTGCGCCAAAGCATTGCTTCTGTACCTGGGCGGCCAGCTCACCATCTGCCGGGTAGCATCCCATGGCGTCCTGAGCCTTATGGGGATCGACCATCTCAATACCGATCATCAGCCCGCGGCCCCGCACGTGGCCAATCGCCGGGTAACGCTGCTGGAGCGCCGTCAGTCTGGCTTTCAGCCATTCCCCCTGAGCCGCCACTTTGGCAGCAACATTCTGTTCATGGAGGATTTTGAGCGTCGTCAGGCCGGTGGCCATGGCCAGCTGGTTACCGCGGAATGTCCCGGTATGATGGCCCGGTGCCCAGGCATCAAATTGTTTTTTAATGCCCAGCACCGCCAGAGGGAGGCCGCCCCCAACCGCTTTCGACATCACAATAATATCCGGCTCAATACCGGCATGCTCGAAGGCAAACAGTGTGCCGCTGCGGGCAAAACCGGCCTGCACTTCGTCAACAATCAGCAGAATGCCGTGTTCTGCGGTAACCTTACGGATGCGCCGGAGCCATTCGGCCGGGGCCGGGTTCACCCCGCCTTCACCCTGAATTGCTTCGAGGATCACCGCCGCCGGTTTACGTACCCCGCTTTCAACATCGTTGATCAGGTTTTCAAAATAGTGGCTCAGGGCCTTAACGCCCGCCTCACCGCCAATGCCCAGCGGGCAGCGGTACTCACCGGGATACGGCATAAACTGCACTTCCGGCATCATGCCGTCCACCGCCTCTTTCGGCGACAGGTTGCCGGTCACCGCCAGTGCGCCGTGGGTCATCCCGTGATAAGCGCCGGAAAAACTGATGATCCCGGCACGGCCGGTCACTTTCTTCGCCAGCTTAAGGGCCGCTTCTACGGCATCCGCGCCAGAGGGGCCGGTAAACTGCAGGCAATATTCTTTACCCAGGCCAGGTAATAATGACAGCAGGTAAGCGGAGAATTCATCTTTTAAGGGAGTGGTTAAATCAAGGGTATGTAACGGTAAGCCACTGGTAATGACATTTTGAATGCTTTGCAGCACATCAGGATGATTATGGCCCAGCGCCAGCGTACCGGCCCCGGCCAGGCAATCAAGATATTGATTATTTTCTACGTCGGTTATCCAGGCGCCCTGTGCTTTAGCTATCGCCAAAGGTAATTTACGCGGATAGCTTCTGACATTAGATTCAAACTCAGCCTGTCTTGCTAAAAAGGTTTCATTGCTTTGGGGTAATGAATTAGCATTCAAAGTATTAATACGGACTTTATCCGTCATCATATCACTCCCACAACCTGAGGCGTTATTGCTGTCAGATTGAATAATGGTTTAAGGGTTTGGTGCGAAAAAAGCGCGGCTAATATATGTTGTTTTCTCACCTGACTCAATATTTAATTGCACCAGATTATTGCCATTTATTTTCCGTTAAAATAATTATAAAAAGACAATAATATCAACGCATTAATAATTTCATGAATATTTGTATGGCTATTCATCGCCCCCCGCCCACGGGCCGCCAACCACCAGGATAGCCATAAATTTACCAGGGGTAACCGCACGAAATGAAGCAGCAAGAGAACCAAAAAAACATTTCACTTACGGCGAATGAAAATATCGCCTCAGCGCCATAAATCACTTACTATGCGGGCCAAAATTGCCGCCTGTGCCGCTATTAGCGCGGGAGCGGATTTTATCATACATATATAGCATGTGGTGTTATCAGGCCATTATTTTAGTCAAATTAACTGTGCCGGTGCGCCATAAATAGTGAGGTATTCCTGAGTAAGAAAATAAAACAGCATAAACACCGGTGACATTACGCGGCAGACAGGTTATCACCAGCAGAAGTTTTACTTCTGGCGTGCCGGCAGAAGTGTTCGCGGGCGGACATTTCGTAAGGCGGAGCCACTTCCCCCTTATGCAGAGAATGAAAATTTTCATGCCATCCCAGATGGCGCCCTGATATGAGAACGTTATGACAGATTCCCCTATTGTTGTTGCCAAATTTGGCGGTACCAGCGTGGCAGATGCTGCCGCCATGCGCCGCAGTGCTGATATTGTGCTTGCCGACCCGCAAGCCCGCCTGGTTGTCCTGTCTGCCTCCGCCGGGGTGACCAATTTACTGGTTAGCCTGTCCGAAGGGCTGGGGCACGGTGATCGCGTGGACAAGATAGAGACCCTGCGGGCCATTCAGTACCGCATTGTTGACCAGCTGAAACAGCCAGAGGCCATCAGGCAACAGATAGACAACCTGCTGGAGAGTGTCAGCCAGTTAGCCGGCCAGGCCGCCGGGCAGCGCAGCCCGGCGCTGACCGATGCGCTGGTCAGCCACGGTGAGCTGATGTCCAGTCTGTTATTTGTCGACATACTCCGTGAGCGCGGCGCACACAGCCAGTGGTTTGACGTCCGGGACGTAATGCTCACTAGCGATGACTTTGGCCAGGCGCAGCCGGTTGTCGATGCCATTGCCCGGCGGGCAGTAACCCAGTTGCAGCCCGCCACGGCCCGGGCCATTGTGGTGACCCAGGGGTTTATTGGCCGCGACGCCGCAGGCCGCACCACCACCCTTGGCCGCGGGGGCAGCGATTATACGGCAGCCCTGCTGGGCGAAGCGCTGGGGGCCTGTCGGGTTGATATCTGGACCGATGTGGCCGGTATTTACACCACCGATCCGCGCATTGTCCCGTCCGCCCGGCGCATCGACAGCATCTCCTTTGATGAAGCCAGCGAGATGGCCACCTTTGGGGCTAAGGTCTTACACCCGGCGACATTGCTGCCCGCGGTACGCAAAGATATTCCGGTGTTTGTTGGCTCCAGTAAGCAGCCCGCCGCCGGGGGGACCCTGGTCTGCCGTCAGGCTACCAATCCCCCGCGCTATCGGGCCCTGGCGGTACGGCGTAAGCAGACCCTGTTGCGCCTGCACAGCCTGGATATGCTCCACGCCTGCGGGTTTCTGGCCGATATTTTTGCGCTGCTGGCCCGCCATAACATTACGGTGGATCTGGTCACCACCTCTGAAGTGAGCCTCGCGCTGACCCTGGATACCACGGGGTCAACTGCCGGGCAGGACAATCTGCTGAGCCCGGCGCTACTGGCAGAACTTAACACCCGCTGTAACGTTGAGGTGGAACAAGAGCTGGCGCTGATCACCCTGATCGGTAACCGGCTGTCCCGCTCGAGTGGTGTGTGTGATGCGGTCTTCTCGCCATTAGGGAACGACAATATTCGGCTGATCTGCTACGGCGCCTCGGACCATAATCTGTGTTTTCTGGTGCCAGGTGATGCTGCCGACGGGGTGATAAAAACCCTGCACCGCCACCTGTTTGAATAAACCGCCATGATGCAGGTTGCTACCGCAGCCTGCCTTTGGTAGATTTTCAATAAACACTACTCGATAAAAGTTTATTGAAAATTGCATGGACCCGCTATCTGACGTTCTTACCCTGCTGGATGCCACCATTGATAGCGCCCGCGCGCTGATGGCCCCGGCCCAGTGGGGGCTGCATTTTCCGGTGGCCGATGGCTTAACCCTTTTTGCGGTTCAGCAAGGCAGTGCCCGTTTCTGTACCCGGGAAAACCGCCAGTGGCACACCCTGAATACCGGGGACGCGATTATTGTCACCCGCCCGCAGCGCATTGCCCTGACGACCTTAACCGGTACCCTCACTGGCCGCGCAGAAAGCGCGCCCAGCCAGAAGAGCCACTACCGTACCGATTATGGCGGCGACAATCTGGTCATCCTCACCGGCCATATGGCGCTCGATCCCGGGGCGGCCAGTCTGTTGCTTGATCAATTACCCCGGGTTGTCATGCTGTCGCAGCTGGCTGAAGCCTCGCCCGGGATAATGGACGCCCTGTGCCGCGAAATACGGACACCAGGCCCGGGGGCTGAGGCAATCACGGCCCCGCTGATGCAATTGATGATAGTGGAGGGGTTGCGCAGCGCAATACGCCAGCGCCAGACGGTAACGCCGGGGTGGATGCGTGCGCTGGATGATCCGCGGATGGTGCGGGTGCTCAGTGCCATACACCAGTCACCGGCACACCCCTGGACCTTACCCGGGCTGGCAGAGATTGCCACCCTGTCCCGGGCCGGGTTTGCCCGGCGCTTCGCGTTGCTGGCCGGCAGTACCCCGCTCCATTACCTGGCCCACTGGCGGGTGCAACTGGCGGCAAAAGCATTGCGCACCACCCAACAGCCGGTAAAAACCATCGCCTTTGCGCTCGGGTTTGGTTCAAAAAGCGCCTTCAGCACCGCCTTCCGGCGGATTTATGGTGTTTCCCCCGCCCAGCTACGGGGCCAGCAGTAAAGGCGGTTCAGTGGGTATCCTCTCCGGTGGGCCTTGGGGGCAACAGACCCACCGCATGGCGGGCCACCAGATCCAGCGTTTCCCGGGAGACGCCATCCTGTGCCGGTACCGACATCCCCTGAAGCAGGGTGTTCAGGGTCATGGCTAGCCCCCGGACATCGGTATCCCCGGGCAGTTGCCCGCGATCAACACCGGCCTGTAAGCACTGGCTGAGATACCCCTTCCCCCGCTCGCGCAGCGCTTTGGCCGCCTGGTATACCTCTGCTGACTCCGGGGAGACATTAATCGCCGCCAGTACCACCAGACATCCGCAGGGAGCCTGTTGTGAGGTGAGCGTAAATGCCGCCTGGTGGAAGAAGTTGGCTATCGCCTGGTGCACGTCATTTTCCGCCAGCAACTGAGCCCAGTGAGCATCCCAGTAGGTGGTTTCATAGAAGTTGACCGCTTCGAGGAATAACCCGGCCTTGCTGCCAAATGCCGCATATAAGCTGGGCGGATTGATCGCCATCACTTTGCACAGCTCCCCCACGGACGCCAGCTCATAGCCGCTGTGCCAGAACACCTCCAGCGCGCGGATCAGGGCGTTGTCGCGATCGAAATTACGCGGCCTTCCGCGCCGGGAAGGGGTTTTCAGGGATGTGTCAGCCATAATCAGTAACCCCACTCAGATGAACATAGTCGCCGGGCCGGCAACAGCTCCGCTACCGGCCCGAACCCGGCAATAATAGCATTATTTAGCAATCGCTACATAAAATTCTGCCTGCAAGGCACCGGAGGCTTGACTTTTTATTTAGCGATCACTATAAATATCGAAATACTTAGTGACCACTAAATAAATTGCGCGCTGCCAGCACCGGATATCACCGGGCTGATCTCCGCTGCCGATATCAGTGAAAGGAAAATGTAGCAATGAATCCTAAATACGCCCCGCTGTTCGCCCCGTACACCCTCAATAACGGCGTTGAAGTGCACAACCGTCTGGTTGTTGCCCCAATGACCCACTACGCCTCCCATGACGATGGCAGCATCAGCGAGGAAGAACGCCGCTTCCTGACCGATCGCTTTGATGGCTTCGGGATGTTTATCGCGGCGGCGACGCTGGTCTCCCCGGAAGGGAAAGCCTTTATTGGCCAGCCAGAAGCCATCAGCGAAAAAGATCTGCCCAGCCTGCGTGAAGTCGCCAGTATTGCCAAACGCCAGGGGGCGAAAGCCATTTTGCAGATCCATCACGGCGGCAATCTGAGCATCGGTGAATTACTGCACGGCAAAGATATTGTTGCCCCCAGCGCAGACGAGAAATCCGGCGCCCGTGCCCTCACCGGCCAGGAAATTACTGACCTTATCGCCGCCTTTGCCAATGCCGCTCACCTTGCCATCCAGGCCGGGTTTGACGGGGTGGAAATCCACGGTGCCAATAACTACCTGATCCAGCAATTTTTCTCCGGCCAGAGCAACCGCCGGACCGATGAATGGGGCGGCAGCCTGGAAAAACGCCTGCGTTTCCCGCTGGCCATTGTTGATGCCGTCGTGAAGATGAAACAGCAATACGCCAGCAGCGATTTTATTGTCGGTTATCGCTTCTCACCGGAAGAGCCCGGTGAGCGCGGGCTGACCATGAGCGATACCTTTGCGCTGATTGATGCGCTGGTAGACAAACCGCTCCAGTACCTGCACGTGTCGCTGTGGGATTTTTATAAGAAAGCCCGGCGCGGGGCAGATACCTCCCTGACCCGGATGCAGCTGCTGCATCAACGTATTGGCGGTAAACTGCCGCTGATCGGGGTGGGTAATCTGTTTACCGCCGATCAGATCCTCGAAGCCAGCCTGACCGGCTGGGCGGAGTTTATCGCCCTCGGCAAAACCGTGATGATGAACCCTGACCTGGTCAGGTTAATTAAGGCCGGAGAGGAAGATAAGATTGTTACGGCGATCGATCCGGACAACGCAGACCATTACGGTATTCCGGATAACTTATGGGCGCAGAATATGCAGCGGCTTGCCTACCTGCCGCCGGTGAAAGACGATAAAAACTGGCAGTCGCCGGATATTTAATCGCCCCACCCGGGTTATCTCCCTGTAAAGCATGACGAGGGTATGCTGGCAGCAGCATACCCTCTGATTTTCAAACGACACTCAGATAACGTGTATTGCATCCACGACCAGCCAGCCGGTCGCGATCCAGATAGCGCCCGCCGCCACAGAGGCCAAAAGCAGTGCGCGGATCCCCTTTCTCGTCATAACACCTCCTGTATCCACAACGCTATATCCTAAACTTCAGACATCTCCGCTGGCTCAACATCCCCGCTGAGTGAGGGTGTTTTTAGTGAGTAATTATTTCATTTTTTATACTTACTCATAATGTGGCTAACCCTCCGCGATATCCCAGCGTTCAAACGGATCCGCCAGTTTGCGCCACGCGTTGCGCCCCTGGGCCATTTCTTCAGGGGTTAACAGGGCCGCATCCAGCCGGCGCTGCAATAGTGATTGATCGACATTCTGGCCAATAAATACCAGCTCCTGGCGGGCATCACCAATACCGGGTTGCCAGTGCGCCTGAATAAAGTCGAGTGATTCCTTATCTGTCGGCCAGCGCTCAGTCGGGATACTGGCCCACCACTGGCCGCCCAGGCTCTGGTGGGCAATCTTCCCGGCCTGGGACCAGATCCCGGCGAAATCCGGGCGGCTGGCCAGCCAGAAATAGCCCTTGGAACGCACCACTCCGTCCATTTGATGGTAGAGCACGTGATGGAGCCGCGCCGGGTGGAACGGCCGCCTCGCCCGGTAGGCAAAGCTGCTGATACCGTACTCTTCGGTTTCCGGGACATGCTCACCGCGCAGCTCTTTCAGCCAGCCCGGAGCCTGGGCTGCCTGTTCAAAATCAAACCGGCCGGTATTAAGTACATCATCAAGGGGGACCTGGCCGTGCCGGGCCATCAGGATCTGCGCCCGGGGGTTGAGCGCCCGCAGGGTTGCCTGCAGGCTGTTGCACTGTTCACTGGTGATCAGGTCGGTTTTATTGACCACCAGCACATCGCAGAATTCTATCTGATCAATCAGCAGATCGACCACGCTGCGGGTATCTTCCGCCCCGAGGGATTCCCCGCGGCTGCGAATACTGTCGGCAGAACCATAATCCAGCAGGAAATTGTAGCCATCGATCACCGTAACCATGGTGTCCAGCCGGGCCACCCGCGACAGGCTGTCGCCCTCGTCGTCATCAAAGGTGAAGGTTTCCGCCACCGGGAGCGGCTCCGAAATACCGGTAGACTCGATAACCAGTTGATCGAAGCGCCCCTCCCGGGCCAGGCGGCTGACTTCAATCAGTAAATCTTCCCGCAGTGTGCAGCAGATGCACCCGTTGCTCATTTCGACCAGTTTTTCATCGGTACGGGACAGCGCCGCGCCGCCGTCGCGCACCAGCGCGGCGTCGATATTCACCTCGGACATATCGTTAACGATCACCGCCACCCGGCGGCCCTGGCGGTTATGCAAAATATGGTTGAGTAGTGTGGTTTTCCCGGCGCCAAGAAACCCGGACAGTACCGTTACCGGTAGCCGGGTATCACCGGGGGATGTGTGCTGAAACTGAGACATGCTGATCACTCCTGTATCTTATAATCAGCATCACGGTAGTTGTTATGTTATAACATTTCAATTACTTTCTATTGCCCACCCGTTCGCGGCGGGCAATATCCCCGGTGATAATGGTCAGTCAGTTATTATCGCCGCGTGACAACGTCACTATGAGTTATCACAGCATAAATTGTTGATGTTCAACCCCTAACTGGCGCAGCTTCTCCTGCAATGGCGCCGGCAACTGCCCAAACCACTGTTGCTCCTCCCCCGGCAGCGGCAATACATGGCCGAATTCCACCATCTGGTCGGCCTCAATATTGTTCAGATAGATCCAGATATCTTCCCGGAGAATGGCGCTGATGTCGGCCACATCGGCCATGATATTCAGCATCAGCGGCTGTAATTGCTCCCGGGTGCGGCCCGCGCGGATATCACCGTGGATCCAGAGATGGCCACCGGCCGGTGAGCCGCCGATATAACGCACCCGCGCCGGGCTTTCCTCTTCAATGATCACCTGGACAAACCAGCTCGGGGCGCCGGTGGCTTCACTGTGGCGCGCGGTGATCGCATTGGCAATCTGCTGTTTCTGGCTGTCGCTAAGCTTGCCGGCAGGCGCGAGGCAGTAATAGGTTGGCATAATGATGGTCTCCTTATTGAGCGGATGATGACATCTGGCGGGCAAAATCATCAGAACTGATAATGTCCAGCAGAGCCAGTAATGTCTGGTGTTGTTCGGCGGTCAGGCCCCGGGCGAAATCCCGCTGGATCTCAACCCACAAACGGTGTGAGGCCGCCAGCGCCTGCTGCCCTTTTGCTGTCAGTGTCAGGCGTTTGGTTCGCCGGTCAGTCTCGGCGGCGGTCACCTCAACATAACCGTCGCGGATCATCGGTTTCAGGTTATGGGACAGCGCGGTTTTATCCAGCAGCAGCTGCCCGGCAAGCTGGCCCATGGTTGGCCCGCGCAACTGGTCGATATAACGCAACAGCGAGCGCTGCGTGGTTTTCAGCCCGCAGGGTTGAAGCCGTTCATCATAAATCTGTGAGATCCGCCGGGTCGCGCGCCGCAGTGCCGTGGCATTGCACAACGGGCTGTCCGGATCATAAAGCACACTATTGTCTGCCATCTTGTCTGCCATGAGGGGCTCCTGAGGCGTGGTGGTTGATGGCGCTTACCATACGCCGTTTAGTTGCATATGCAACTAAATTATTTACTCCACTACCCATTCCCATGCCGCGGTTATCCGGGGTAAAAAAACAGATAACAGGCAAATAATTTATTTGCACAACAGTAAACATTTGGTGCTTTTTTTGTATCATAGTCCGGTGTGTTAGCCATTCCTTATCAGGAAGACCTGATTTTCCCCGGAGTAACAGAGATGGACATCCAGACCAAAAAACAACGCCCGCTTTACATTCCCTACGCAGGCCCGGTGCTGCTGGAGTTCCCGCGGCTGAACAAAGGCAGTGCATTTAGCCTTGAAGAACGGGCGAATTTTAACCTTACCGGCCTGCTGCCGGACGTGGTGGAAACCATTGAAGAACAGGCGGAACGCGCCTGGCTACAGTTCAAAGGGTTTAAGACCGCCATCGATCAACATATTTACCTGCGCAATATTCAGGACACTAACGAAACCCTGTTCTACCGGCTGGTGGATAACCACCTTGAAGAGATGATGCCGGTGATTTACACCCCGACGGTGGGGGCCGCCTGTGAGCGCTTTTCGGAGATTTACCGCCGGGCGAGAGGGATTTTTATTTCCTGGAAAAACCGGCATAACATGGACGATATTCTGCAAAATGTGCCGAACAACACGATTAAAGTGATCGTAGTGACCGACGGCGAACGTATCCTCGGGCTGGGAGATCAGGGCATTGGCGGTATGGGGATCCCGATCGGCAAACTCTCGCTCTATACCGCCTGCGGCGGGATCAGCCCAGCCTACACCCTGCCGGTGGTGCTGGATGTCGGCACCAACAATCAGCAACTGCTTAACGACCCGCTGTACATGGGGACCCGCAGCCCGCGTATTGCCGATGAAGAGTATTACCAGTTTGTTGACGAGTTTATCCAGGCCGTCAAACAGCGCTGGCCGAATGTGCTGATCCAGTTTGAAGATTTCGCCCAGAAGAATGCCATGCCGTTGTTAAACCGCTACCGTGATGAGGTGTGCTGTTTTAACGATGATATCCAGGGGACCGCGGCAGTGACTGTCGGGGCGCTGATTGCGGCCAGCCGCGCCGCCGGAAGCCAGCTCAGCGAACAGCGGATTGTCTTCCTCGGGGCCGGTTCCGCCGGGTGCGGTATTGCCGAACAGATCATTGCCCAGATCAAACGCGAAGGGCTGAGTGACGAACAAGCCCGCCAGCGGGTGTTTATGGTGGATCGCTTCGGCCTGCTGACCGATCAAATGCCGACCTTGCTGCCGTTCCAGAGCAAACTGGTCCAGAAGCGTGACAACCTGCAACACTGGGATACCACCAGTGAAACCCTGTCATTGCTGGATGTGGTGCGCAACGTGAAACCGGATATTTTAATCGGGGTGTCCGGGCAAACCGGGCTGTTTACCGAAGAGATAATCCGTGAAATGCACCGCCACTGCACCCACCCGATTGTGATGCCGCTCTCCAACCCCACCTCCCGGGTTGAAGCCACACCGCAGGATATTATTGCCTGGACCGACGGCAACGCCCTGGTGGCCACCGGCAGCCCGTTTGCGCCGGTGCTGTGGAAAGACAAAATCTACCCTATTGCCCAGTGCAATAACACCTACATCTTCCCGGGGATCGGGCTGGGCGTAATCGCCAGCGGCGCCGCGCGCATTACCGATGAGATGATGATGTCCGCCAGTGAAACCCTCGCCCTGCACTCGCCGCTGGTGACCGATCCTGACGGCCAGGTACTGCCCTCGCTGGCGGAGATCCAGACCGTCTCCAGAGCGATTGCGTTCGCGGTGGGACGTATGGCCCAGCAGCAGGAGATAGCCACTAAAACCTCCGCCGACGCCCTGCAACAGGCCATTGAGGATAATTTCTGGCGCCCGGAATACCGCCACTACCGGCGAACATCGATTTGATGTTGTCCCCGTGGGCCGCTGCCGCCCACGGGGCTACGGCTTCAGAACGCGCCGCGTTTATAACTGCGGTACTGCGCCGGCCACCAGATCTCGCGGATATTATGGCGTAACGCCTCATCACTGAGCGCGGGCGCCACCCCATCCTGCCGGGCGCTGCACCCCACATGCCAGGCAATATCCCGGGACAACGCTTCAATATCGCTCACCTCCGGCAGTAATCCCCCCTGTTCGCGGGTGGCCTGCGGCGAGTGGCTGGCCAGGGCATGGCTGGCGGCCATCAGCATATTTTCCGTTACCCGGCTCGCCCGGGCCGCAAGAATACCAAGGCCAAGGCCGGGGAAAATATAGGCATTGTTGCACTGGGCTATCGGGTACAAATGGTCCTGATAAAACACCGGCGCAAACGGGCTACCGGTAGCAATCAGCGCCGTCCCCTGGGTCCAGGCGATCAGGTCCTGGGGCTGCGCTTCGGCCCGGGAGGTGGGGTTAGACAACGGCATGATAACTGGCCGCGGGCAGTGACGGTGCATTTCGCGGATTATCTCTTCGGTGAACAGCCCCGGCTGGCCGGAGACACCTATCAATACCGTGGGCTGCACGTTACGCACCACATCCATCAGCGACCAGGTATTCTGATTGCCCGGCCACTGCTGGGTTAACGCCAGAGCGGTGGTTAACGGCTGCTGGAAATCACGCAAGTTGGGCATATCGTCCGTCAGCAGGCCGAAACGGTCCACCATAAATACCCGCTGGCGGGCCTGTGGCTCACTTAGCCCGTCGGCTATCATGGCGGCAATAATGCGCTCCGCGATCCCGCACCCGGCGGAACCGGCCCCGAGGAAGACCACCCGTTGATCCCGCAGCCGTACACCGGCAACTTTTGAGGCGGCCAGTAATGTCCCAAGGGTGACCGCGGCGGTTCCCTGAATATCATCGTTAAAGCAGCAGAGCTGGTTACGGTAGCGATTGAGTAATTTCGTGGCGTTCTGCTGGGCAAAATCCTCGAATTGCAGCAATACCTCCGGCCAGAGGTGTTTAACGGCAGCAACAAACATGTCCATAAACTCAAGGTACTGGTCGTCAGTAATGCGCGGATGCCGCCAGCCCATATAGAGCGGATCATCAAGGCGCTGCGCATTATTGGTACCGACATCCAGCATAATCGGCAATGTCCCGGCAGGATCGATCCCGCCACAGGCGGTATAGAGCGAGAGTTTGCCGATCGGGATCCCCATACCGCCAATCCCCTGATCCCCTAACCCCAGAATACGCTCGCCGTCAGTCACTACAATCACGTGAATATCGTTGCGGGAAAAACGCTGCAGCATTTCCTCTATGCGGTGGCGGTTCGGCCAGGAGATAAACAGCCCGCGGGAACGGCGATAAATATCCGAAAAATGCTCACACGCCTCGCCCACTATCGGGGTATAGATAATCGGCAAGGTTTCTTTAATATGAGAACGTACCAGGTTGTAAAATAATGTTTCATTAGTATCCTGGATATTACGCAAATAAATATGTCTGGCGATATCCTGCTTGCACTGTGAAAACTGATCCCAGGCACGCTCAGTCTGTTCCTCAATAGTTTCAACGTTTTCAGGCAGCAGACCGTCAAGATTCAGGGCGATGCGCTCTTCCCTGGTAAATGCCAGCCCCTTATTAAGCAACGGTGTTTCAAGCAAGACGGCACCGGTATAAGGGGTATAAAGAGGGTCTTTATGTAACATATTCTCTGGCTCCTCAACTATTATTTTTTGACGTTGTTTAGCTATACGGAGGCAATAGAGTCCCGATATTTTTATATTATTCCTGTTATTTATAACCCTACAGTTTATTTACTTTTAAAAGACTTTTAATAATTTAGTTAGCGCTAACATTCGCGGTAGTTAATTCCGGGGCGTTAATAGTGCGCAGAGAGTATCAGGCTATTAGCGGGCAGGATACGGCGGGCCCCATTAAACAGCGGCCCGCACAGGGGTTAAAACTCAGCGTCGATATCCACGATGGATATCAGCTTGTGGTTAACAAACTCTTTGATCCCCAGCCCGGTGAGCTCCCGGCCATAACCTGAGCGGCGCACCCCGCCAAAGGGTAAATCGGCTTTTACCCGGGTCGGATGGTTGATATACACCATCCCGGTGGAGAAGCGTTTCGCCAGTTCAGCACCGTGGGCCACATCCCGGGTGAAAATGGATCCCCCCAGCCCGAACGGTGAATCATTGGCAATACGCAGGGCCTCATCTTCATCACTGGCGCGGAACAGCATCGATACCGGGCCAAAAAACTCCATATGGTAGGCCGGGTTATCCGGGGTCACATTGGTGAGGATTGTCGGCTGGACAAATGCGCCGCGGGTGGGCACTTTTGGCCCCACTTCGAGCGCGGTTGCGCCATGATCGATGGCCAGCTGGATCTTCTGCTTAACTTCATCCGCCGCCTGTTGAGAGGAGAGCGGCGCCAGTGTGGTGCTGGCATTCGCCGGGTCCCCGGCGCGCAGTGCCGCCACACCGGCAATATAGCGTTCGAGGAACGCATCATAAATCTCGCTGGCAATAATCATCCGCTTGGAAGAGACGCACACCTGGCCACCATTCCAGTGGCGGCCAAATACCGCCCAGGCGGCGCTTTTATCAAGATCAGCATCCTTAAGTACGATAAAGGCATCCGCCCCGCCAAGTTCCAGCGTGGATTTTTTCAGGGCTTTAGCGGCCTGCTGGGCAACCGTAGCCCCGGCCCCTTCTGACCCGGTCAGC
Source organism: Shimwellia pseudoproteus (assembly GCF_016415625.1). Classification (GTDB taxonomy): domain Bacteria; phylum Pseudomonadota; class Gammaproteobacteria; order Enterobacterales; family Enterobacteriaceae; genus Shimwellia; species Shimwellia pseudoproteus. Next base: position 20,328 of record NZ_WBXP01000036.1, on the reverse strand, counting down.
GCCACGCCCTGGACCCGGGGATCATTCAGTATCTGTTCTATCTGGCCGCGGGTGGCATACAGATTAATGAATGCGCCATCCGGCAGGCCGGCGTCGTGCATCAGTTTTTCAAAGCGGGCGGCGCTCTGCGGCACATTAGAGGCATGTTTTAGCAAAATGGTATTACCGGCGGAAAGCTGGGGGGCGATAATTCGGGCAATTTGGTAGTACGGAAAATTCCACGGTTCAATCGCCAGCAAGACCCCCAGAGGCTCATGGACGATCTGCGCGCTGGCCTCCCGGGGATTGGCCACTGGCAGCACTTCTGGCGCCAGCAGCCGCTCAGCGTTATGAACATAGTACTCAAAGAGTTGCGCCGATAGCTCAACTTCCGCCAGCGCTTCCTGGTGTAATTTGCCCATTTCCAGGGTCAGCAACTGGGCGAACTGCTCTTTTTGCTCGCGCAGCAAATCTGCCGCCCGCTGTAAAATAGCGCCGCGCCGGGCGTAACGTTCAGTACGCCATGTGCTGAATGCGGCGTGGGACCTGGCAATGGCGTCGGAGACGTCGGCGTCGGTTGCATCGGCAAACGTTTTTATCAGTTCCCCGGTATAGGGGTTGGTTGTTGCATATGCCACGGTATAGCTCCTTATCTCTGAGAATTGCCCGGCCGGGGTGTCTGGCCACTGGTCAGGCAGTGCGATGCAGCCGGGCAGAAAACAGCGAGCGCACAGGCGCCGCTGTCAGACCAGTGATAGTAAGAGCCTGGGGTGAGAAGGAATAGTCAGCCGTTTTGTTCAGCATCATCAGAATTACTGAAGGTTGTCACTGTAAGTCATAGTTTCTTATGGTGGCATTTTCGCTACACCCCAGAGATATACGTCAGGCTGTGATATTTTAGCGTTATAAAACACCATCCTAACGGCGCCGATTACTTTTTCGCCGCCCGCAGATAGCTGTCATCGATACGGCGGAAGATTTCCGCCGCCGGTAGCGCCCCGTCCAGCAGTAGCGTCACCCAGTGTTTTTTATTCATATGGTAGCCGGGAAAATAGGTCACCCGGTCGGTGAGCCGGATAATCTCCTGCGGCTCCATGCGAATATTGAGGATCTCAAGCCGCTGCTCCCCAGGTAGCCCGAGGCTGGCGGGCTTAACCGTGAGGATAGCGCCATACCATTTGGCGTTATCACTACGCCGAAAAATCGCGTTGTCCGGGGTGCGCGGCCACAGGAATTCCAGCTCGTTGCGGTAGCGATCCCGGATGTAATCACGCACCTGCCCCGCCTGGGCGGTGTTAAACACCACCAGCGGGAAGCAATGGTGGGCAATATCTTCCAGTACCTGCCGGCAGGCTTCACGCACGGCGCCAACAAATGCGCCGCTGGCCCGGGGAACCTTGTAAAGCACATAGTCATCACCACTGGCGATGTCGGTTATCGCGGTATCTACGTTTCCCCCGGGGGTCACGCTGACCCGCAGGCGAAACTGCCCGTCCAGCAGAACAGTAGTAAAACCGTAGCCCTCCGGCTGGGGCTGAAAGCCGTAGGCCAGCAGGGCCGGAATATCGACACGACGCCGCTGAAAAATGAGTGAGGTATCTTGCATAGTAAGTTATCTGGCCAGTCACGAGTCGCCAGTATGCACCGCGGATCGGCGGCTGAACAGCCGGGCGGCATAGTCACTTTTCGGCAATGGTTATCTTAATTCCCTGGTTCCTTTGTTTTCTGCCACATCCGATGATGAATCTGACGTTAACACAAAGATAACAAAGGAATTCACCATGCCGGAACCTGATAACCGATACTGACCGCCCCGTTTCCTGGTAAACATTATTCGGTAACATCGGGCGGAGCGGTTTTCGCCGGGCTGTCATGGGGCACCCTGAATAAAAAACAATAAGTATGTTGTAACTAATAACACTGTAATCCAGCCAGCAAAATGGCCTGTCCACGGGGGAAGTAAATGGGGCTATAAAGCACCCCGGGGCGGTATGAGACGTTCACAATCAGGCTTTCAGTGCCGCGGCGCTGGCCGCCAGGGCATCCGTTGCACATTGCTGATCGAGGTGGCCACCCGGCGCGCCCCCAACCCCAATAGCCCCAATGGTATCGGTGCCGACTTTTACCGGCACCCCGCCACCCAGCAGCAGGAACCCGGGGATGCTGCGCAGGTTTGCTGCCGCAGGGTTATCCTGGGCGGCTTTCATGACATTTTCAGTCGGATTTTTGGTTGACAGTGCCGTGTATGCCTTCATCCGGCTGGCCTTCACCGTATGCGGACCGGCGTTGTCCATTTTTTTAATCACCAGAGGAATACCCGCGCGGTCCAGCACCGTCACGCTGACCTGATACCCTTTCGCGCTGCAGGCCATAATGGTTTGCTGGGCCAGTTTATCCGCCAACCCCAGTGAGAGACTTTTACCGCTGATAACGCCATCTGCCAGGGCCGGGAAAGCAAGGCAGCCTGCCAGCGCTGCGCCAGTTAAGAGATATTTCATTAGTACCAACTCCTTGGATATGAACAGGAATCAGTGACAATAAAAGAGTGCCCTCCCCCTGACTATTGACGATATTACCTGGCTGACGCCGTATAACTACCTAAATAACGTCCTGGACGCCGGGCGATCGCAGGTAAATTGCCGCATAGCGGGTCAGCAACTTCGCCACGGAATTGACCTCCAGCTTGTCAAAAATACTGGCCCGGTGCGCTTCAACGGTGCGCGGGGACAATATCAGTGTCCGGGCAATCTCTTTACTGGCCTGGCCGCGCATTATCTGGGCCAGCACTTGCTGCTCCCGGGGGGTTAATCGCGCCAGCTTGTGCCGCAAATCGCGGTGTTTTTGCCGCTGTTCAACCCCCTGGCGATGATACGCCAGGGCACCGGCTACCGCCTCCAGCACCAGTGCCGGATCCAGAGGTTTGAGCAAAAAATCAAACGCACCGCCGCGGAACGCCTGACGGCACAGGCGGATACTGGCATGACGTGAGATAATCACTACCGGCAGTGTCAGCCCCCTTGCCCGCCACGCCGCCAGCGGCAACAGCGCGTTGTCGCCAGGGTAGTGAACATCAAACAACAGGCAACCGGACAGATCATTTAGCTGCGGATGATGCCGGTAAAACTGGCTAAAACTGTCATAACCTTCATATTGCCAGCCAGCGCCATTGAGTATCCGCCCCAGCATTTCCTGAATGGCGGTATCGCTGTCGATAAGATAAACACAGTGCTGCATGGCCACTCCCGGTTGCGTATTCACTTTTCCCATTGAAAAGGCAGTATAAGTGGCCGGGAATGCGCGGTAACCTGGCAATAAAGCGAAACTTTTAGCCGCCCGCCACCAGGAATTTGCCCCTTAATAACGCCTGTTCAGCAATATTATTTTCGGGCTAATTAAATAATCGGCAATATCAGGACATGGCTTATTTATCTGGCAAATATCCATTGCCGAAGATCAGCTAACCGCCCTATTTACTCCTGCTCCGGCTGGCGTTTAACATCAGCATTACATTTTGACATGGTCCTTCCCCGGCAACATTAACCTCTGCCGGGGCGGCGTTCTGCACTCTGAAACAAGGCATTATTAATGACGACAGTAATCGACGCTATTTCCCCGGCCAGGGTGTTGACTCGCCCCGAAGATGCCCTGCGGGAAGCGCACGCCCTGGCGGCGCTGGCGCGGACCGGGGCCGTTGAGCGGGACCAGCAACGGCGCTATGCCCCGGAATTGCTGGCCCAATTCTCCGCCAGCGGGCTGGGCAGTATTTCTGTCCCCCGCCGTTTCGGCGGCGGCGGTTTAGGCTATAGCACGGTGGCAGATATATTGCGGATTATTTCCGCCGCGGATCCGGCCCTTGGTCAAATACCGCAAAATCATTTTGCCCTTATTCATATTATTCTGGCTGCCGGTTCAGCCGAACAACAACAGATATTATTAAGCGATATTGTGCAGGGCCAGCGTTTGGGGAATGGCGGCCCGGAAAAAAACAGCCGCAATACCCGGGAGATTCTTGCCCGATTGCAGCCGGTAAATGGCGAGTTACGCCTGAACGGCGAGAAATTTTACTCTACCGGCGCCCTGTTTGCCGATCGGGTGGTGATCACCGCCCTGGACCACCATAACACCCCGGTGATGGTGTTTATTCCCCGCCACAGCCCCGGGGTGACCGTGGTGGATGACTGGTCCGGGATGGGCCAGCGCACCACCGCCAGCGGCACGGTGCGGCTGGAGAATGTGCGAGTTACCCCCGGGCAGGTACTTCCCGCCCCGCCAGCGGATCAGCCCACCTTACGGGGAGCCGTCTCCCAGTTGATCCAGGCCGCCATCGATGCCGGTATCGCCCAGGGTGCCCTGGAGGATGCCGGCCAGTTTATTCAGCACAGTTCCCGGCCGTGGATCGATGCCACAGAAGCCGGGATCAGCCGTAATGCCGACGATCCCTATTTATTGGCGGATGTTGGCCGCCTGCATACTGAGCTCAGCGCGGCACTGGCGCTATTGCAACGCGCCGCGAAGATTGTTGATAGCGTTAACCAGCAACCGCTTAACGCGCAAAACACCGCCCGGGCGTCCATTGCCGTGGCCGAGGCCAAAGTGTTAACCACCGCCGTGGCGCTGCGCGCCAGCGAAAAACTCCTTGAATGGGGGGGCAGCCGGGCCACATTACTGCGCCACGGGCTGGATCGCCACTGGCGCAATGCCCGCACTCATACCCTGCACGATCCGGTGCGCTGGAAGCACCACGCCATTGGTAATTACTACCTTAACGGGGTATTCCCTGCCCGCCACGCCTGGATCTAAGGAGCCGATAATGACAACAGCAGTACATCCTAAACAGCAGGCCAGGCGGATCACCAGCCCCGAGCAGGCGCTGGCCGTGGCCAGAGAACTGGCGGAAACATTCCGCCGCGGTGCTGCCGGGCGCGATAGCCAGCGCCAGTTACCCCATCAGGAGCTGGCGCTGCTGTTCCAGTGCGGTCTGGGGGCCATTACCGTTCCCCGGGAATATGGCGGGCTGGACATCAGTAATGCGCTGCTGGCGCAGATTGTCGCCCTGCTCAGCGAGGCCGACAGCGCCATTGGTCAGGTACCCCAGAACCATTTTTACGCCCTTGACGTGCTGCGGGTGAATGGCAGCGACAGCCAGCAGCGTCGGCTGTTCCAGGAGGTGCTGGACGGTGTACACCTCGGCAATGCCCTGGCGGAGTTTTCCAGCGCCGCCGCCCATCAGCGCTATACCCGGGTCCACCATACCGGGGAGCACTGGCAACTGGACGGCCAAAAATTTTATGCCACCGGCGCGCTGTTTGCCGACCGGGTACCGGTGGCGGCCAAAGGCAATGATGGCAAAGAGTATCTGGTATTTGTACCGCGCCACGCCGCCGGGTTAACCATCACCGATGACTGGAGCGGCTTTGGCCAGCTCACCACCGGCAGCGGCAGCGTCGATCTGGCGGCGGTCGTTGTCGACAGTGACGATATTGTGCCCTTTCAGTCAGCCTTTGAACGGCCAACCACCGTTGGCCCCCTGGCCCAGTTGCTCCACGCCGCCATTGATCAGGGCATCGCCCGGGCCGCCTTCCGGGATATGCTGGACTTTTTACGTAACCACGCCCGGCCGTGGCCGGATGCCCAGGTGACCCGCGCCAGCGACGATCCGCTCACCCTTGATCGCACGGGGTTGCTGGCTACCCGGCTCAGTGCCGGTGATGCCCTGCTGGAGCTCGCCGGCCTGGCGGTTGATGCCGCCCGGCAACAGCCCGATGCCGGCCATGTGGCCCATGCTTCCATTGAGGTGGCAAAAGCCCGGGCCTGGACTACGGAAGTCTCCCTTGAGGCCGCTAACCTGCTGTTCGAATTATCCGGTACCCGGGCCACGCTGGAGCAGTACAACCTGTCGCGCCACTGGCGTAACGCCCGCACCCATACCCTGCACGATCCGGTGCGCTGGAAATATCCGGTGATCGGCAACTATGTGCTTAACGGGGTGCTACCCGCCCGTCGGGGAACCTTATGAAACCGATATTATTAAATGCCTTCACCATGAATTGCGTGGGCCATATCCATCACGGCATGTGGGCTCTGCCCGGGGATCACTCCACTGATTTCAACCAGCTTAGCTACTGGCTGGATCTCGCCAGAACCCTTGAAGAAGGCTTGTTTGATGGCCTGTTTATGGCGGATATCCTCGGGGTTTATGACGTCTACCGGGGGAATATTGACCTCACCGCCCAGGAGGCTATCCAGCTACCGGTTAACGACCCGTTAATGCTGGTATCGGCCATGGCCAGTGTGACGCAGCACCTCGGGTTCGGTGTCACCGCCAACCTCAGTTATGAGGCGCCTTATCCCTTTGCCCGGCGCTTTTCCACCCTTGATCACCTCACCGGCGGGCGTATCGGCTGGAATGTGGTGACCGGGTATCTCGACAGCGCCGCGCGCGCAATGGGCCAGCACAACCTGCAGCAGCATGACCAGCGTTACGATCAGGCGGATGAGTTTCTGGAGGTCAATTACAAACTGTGGGAAGGGAGCTGGGAGGACGACGCGGTAGAAAATAATCCCCGGCAGCGGCGTTACGCGGACCCGCAAAAAATTCATCTGATCAACCATCAGGGGGCGTTTTACCAGATGTCCGGTTACCACCTGACGTCCCCGTCCCCCCAGCGTACCCCGCTGTTATATCAGGCCGGCAGTTCCCGCCGGGGGATCCAGTTTGCCGGGCGCCATGCGGAATGTACCTTCGTCAACGGCAGTACCCCCCGGGCGATGCGCGACAAAACGCGCCTGTTGCGCCAGGCCGCGCTGGATGCTGGCCGCCGGGCAGATGACATTAAAATTTTTATGGGGGTGGGTGTGATTGTCGCCCCCACCGAGCGGGAGGCCAGAGAAAAACTGGCCCACTATCTGGCAGTCGCCAGCCCGGAAGCGGGCCTGGCGCACTTCTCCTGCTCGATCAATCTCGATCTGGCGCAATTTGGCCTCGATCAACCGATCGCCATGACCCCGGCGGGGGCTATTGAATCGGTTAGCAGCACCTACAGCGGCTGGACCCGGCGCCAGCTGCTTGAGCAGCACGCCCTCGGCAGCCGTTACCCGCTGGTGGTGGGCAACCCGGCCCAGGTGGCGGATGCGCTGATCCAGTGGATGGACGAAGGCGATATTGATGGCTTTAACCTGACCCGGATTGTTAACCCCCAGAGCTATCAGGATTTTATTGCGCTGGTGGTGCCGGAGCTTCAGCAGCGTGGCCGTTATAAAACCGCCTACACCCCCGGTACCCTGCGCCACAAGCTATTTGGCGCGGATCGTTTACCTCAACGCCACCCCGCTGCCCGCTGGCGGCACGTTAACACCACGACACAGGAAGCCTGATAATAATGCGTATCAATATTGCACTGCTGGCCGGATTACTGGGATTAACCGCCTCAGCCTGGGGGGCCAGCTACAGCGGCCCGTTAAAAATCGGCACCACATCCGCCATGGTACCGCCGCTGGAAACGGCGGTGGCTGAGGCCCATAAACAGGGGCTGGAGGTGAAGATCATTGAATTTACCGACTGGACCGCGCCGAATGTCAGCGTGGAAAACGGCGATATTGACGTTAACCTGTTCCAGCATAAGCCGTTCCTCGAAAACGCCAACAAAGCCGGGGGCTTTAACCTGGTGCCTTATGCCCCGGCAATCATTAACAATGTTGGGCTGTATTCGAAAAAGCACACGGCCTTTGACCAGATCCCCAGCGGCGGTACGGTGGCCATCGCCAATGATCCGATTAACGAAGCCCGGGGATTATTACTGTTACAAAAAGCCGGGTTGATCACCCTTAAACCCGGTGTCGCCCTGAACGCCACCCCGGCGGATATCACCGCTAACCCGAAGAAGCTAAAAATTATTGAAGTCGAAGCGGTGCAGCTCTCCCGGGCGCTGGATGAGGTCGATCTTGCCCAGGGATACCCCCACTACTTAACGCTGTCCGGGACCGTCGATCCCAACAGTGCGCTGCTGTTTGACGGCCTCGAACACCCGGAGTACGTGATCCAGTTTGTTATCAAACCGGGCCATGAGGATGATCCGCGCCTAAAAAAGTTTGTTGATATTTATCAGCACTCACCGGCGGTCAGGGCCACCATGGACAGCTTCTACGGCAAGCTTTATCAACCGGGCTGGAGCCAGTAAATATGGTCAGTATTCCCTTTGATATCCTCACCGCTACCCCGGCTACGCTGAGCGGGCATTCGCAGCGCGGCGAGCCCCATGTCCAGGTGTCCGGGCTGACCAAGCGCTATGCGGGCCAGCAGTCTGATGCCCTGCACAATATTGATCTCGCCATTCCCCGGGGGACTATTTTTGGCATTATCGGGCGCAGCGGCGCCGGTAAATCCTCGCTGATCCGCTGCCTGAACCGGCTGGAAGCGCCCACCGCCGGGCGTATCGTGATTGAAGGGACGGATATCAACACCCTTACTGAACCCCAGTTGGTGGCCTGGCGGCGCAGCACCGGGATGATTTTCCAGCATTTCAATTTACTGTCCGCCAAAACCGTGCGCCAGAATATTGAGCTGCCGCTGAAAGTAGCGGGCGTGCCCCCCGCCGAACGGCGCCAGCGCACTGATGCGTTACTCGACCTGGTTGGCCTGGAGAGCCACCAGCATGCCTGGCCCGCCCAGTTATCCGGCGGCCAAAAGCAACGGGTCGGCATTGCCCGCGCCCTGGTACACAACCCGGATCTGCTGCTGTGTGATGAGGCCACCTCCGCCCTTGATCCGGAAACCACCCGGGCTATCCTCGATCTGCTGCGCACCATTAACCGCCAGCGCCAGATAACCATTGTGCTGATCACCCATGAAATGGACGTGATCCACGATCTGTGTCATCAGGTGGCGGTGCTGGACAGCGGGCACATTGTGGAACAAGGGCCGGTATGGCAAGTGTATGGTGACCCGCGCCAGGCCATTACCCGGCAACTGCTTAACCCGGATCGCGACAGCCTGCCGGAGGCGCTGTCCTCTGCCCTGGCACCCGAGCGCAGCAGCCCCCAGGATCGTCTGCTGGTGCGCTTACGCTATCACGGGGCGGGCTGCATCCCGGATATTGGCCAGGTCAGCGCTGCGATCCCCGGCGGGGCCACCCTGATGCGCAGCGATATCGAATGGGTTAACCAGCGCCCGATTGGCCAGCTCTTGTTGTTACTCAGCCCGGCGGTTAACGCCACAGCGCTGCACAGGTTCCCTTCTGCCCTGGCGGATAACATTGAGGTAGCTGGCTATGTCGCTGGATTTTGATCGCTTATGGCAGGGATTGCTGGATACCCTGATGATGGTGGGTGCCTCGTCGTTACTGGCGCTGTTACTTGGTTTGCCCCTGGCGGTTGCCCTGGTGGTGAGTGGCAAAAACGATCTGTTTCCCGCCCCCGTCCTGAACCGCACCCTCGGCTGGGTGGTAAACCTGTTCCGCTCGGTGCCTTTTTTGATCCTGATGGTGGCATTGATCCCCGTTACCCGCCTGGTGGTGGGTACCACCTACGGGGTGGCGGCGGCGATAGTGCCACTCACCCTCGGGGCAACGCCGTTTTTTGCCCGTATTGCCGAAGTGAGCCTGCGGGAGGTCGACAAAGGGCTGACAGAGGCCGCCCAGGCAATGGGATTCCAGCGCTGGCACATCGTCTGGCATGTCTTATTGCCGGAGGCGCTGCCGGGGATCGTCAGTGGTTTTACCATTACGCTGGTGACCATGATTAATGCCTCGGCCATGGCGGGGGCTATCGGGGCCGGCGGATTAGGTGACCTGGCGTATCGCTACGGTTACCAGCGTTTTGACAGCCAGGTGATGATCGTGGTGATTGTGGTGCTGGTCGCCCTGGTCACCCTGCTGCAATACACCGGGGACAAACTGGCCCGGCGGCTTAATCACCGCTGACCTTCACAAGTGACAACGTCACGTAGATAGCCGGTGATGACCTCCTCTGGGAGGTCATCACGATAACTCAGTGGCGGGCCCAGTATTGATCCAGACGGGTCACCATTGACTGGCGCAATTCCGCACTGGCAAAGGTGGATTCCAGGCTATTACGCAGCAGGCGGTAGCATTGTTGCTCGTTCAGATCGAGGGCGGTGATCAGCGCTGCGTAATTTTCATTGACGTGGCCACCAAAATAGGCCGGATCGTCGGAATTGATGGTCACATTGACACCGGCATTGAGCAGCGCCAGCAGGTTGTGCTGGCGCATATCATCAAAGACCGCCAGTTTAATGTTGGACAGCGGGCACACCGTGAGCGGCATCCGGGAGTCGCGCAGGCGGGCAATCATCTGATCGGACTCCAGGTTACGCACCCCGTGATCGATACGCTCCACCTTAAGAATATCCAGCGCTTCTGCAATATAATCCACCGGGCCCTCTTCCCCGGCATGGGCCACCAGCCGCAGCCCGGCCTGCTGGGCCAGGGCGAATACCCGGGTAAATTTTGATGGCGGGTGCCCCTGTTCTGACGAGTCCAGCCCGACACCGATGATCTGCTCCGGGTAGCGGGTAAACCACCCACGGGCCTGTTCAAAGGTTTCCAGGGCGCTGGCTTCTGGCAGATGGCGCAGGAAGCAGATAATCAACCGGCTGGATATCCCGTTAGCTTCCCCTTGTTTCATCGCCCGCAGCACCCCGGGCATAAAAATCTCGAAGCCGACACCGCGGGCAGTATGGCTTTGCGGATCGAAGAACATTTCCGTATGGATAACCCCGTTAGCCCGGGCGTTGTCCAGATATTCCACGGTCATTTCATAGAAATCCTGCTCGGTCAGCAGCACGCTGGTCCCGGCATAATAGATATCGAGGAAAGACTGCAAATCATGGAATTCATATGCCTGGCGCAGTGATTCCACCGTCGGGTAATTGAGCACCACCCCGTTACGCTGGGCCAGACGAAAAATCGTCTCGGGCTCCAGTGTCCCTTCGATATGCACATGCAGCTCTGCCTTTGGCGCCCGCGCCACTTTTTCGATCAACGCCAGTGCTACTGACATGGTGTTCTCCTGGTCTGATGCGGGTGCTCCCGCCCGTGAAATAACGCGCAGCGTCTCATAATCCCGCCGGGTTTTGCCAGCCTCGCGCCGCCGCGGGGGCTTTTTTCAGATTACGTTTAAAGGGAGAGTCATAAAATAACCGATACGGGTAAAAACACAGCGGCCGCTATTCGTTACAGTGTCACAAACATAAAGAGACCGGCGATAACGCCCCCTGTATCACACACGGCGTCATTAACTGCATAGCAGCGCGTCAGGTTTTTTCATCGGCTTTGGTATCGGGTTCTGAATCCGATTTGCTGTCAGATTTCTTATGGGACGCCGGGGCATTGAATGAGGACTCCAGCGCCGCGGCGGGATCATATCTGGACGTGTCATAGGTCGGTAGCGGGTTTGCTTTTTCATAATCCCACTCCCGGGCGGTACAGGTTGCTTCATCCCCGCCCTGTTTTTCACAATCAGCAATACGGTGAGCTGGCGAGTTCGCACAGCCTGATAACATAACGGCACCCATAGCCGCTAATAGCGCAATACGTTTTTTCACAGCACTTACAACTCAAATCAGCCTGACTAATACTGCTGCCCTCATGCAGCAGACCCCGATAATAACAACCCGGTTACCATGCCCATTCAACGCGCCCCCGGCCATTATGTTTGGCGGCGTAAAGCGCTTCATCCACTTTCTTAATAAAGCTTTCCTGGCTTTCCTGAGCATGGTGAAAACCGATGCCGATACTAACCGAAAGCGGCTGCTGGTTATTAACCATAATGGCCGCGGCCTGGCGTAAAATAGTGTCTGCCAGAGTGTTTGCCGCCGGCTGATCGACCCCATGAACAATAATCGCAAACTCTTCGCCACCAATACGCGCCGCGCTAATTTGTGGGTTACGGGCCAGATCCGAAAGCATCCGCCCGAGGTTAAACAACACTTCATCCCCCACCAGGTGGCCCCAGGTATCATTAATTTTTTTGAAGAAATCGATGTCCAGGATCATCAGCGCCAGTGGCCCGGGCTGCTGAAGTTTCTCTTTGATGGTGTCGATGAAAAAGCGCCGGTTAGGCAACTGGGTAAGCTCATCGTGCAGGGAGCGTGAGCGGGCATCGACATACAATAAATTGATCCGGCTGATAATCCGGTAAATACCGACGGCGGTAATAAACATCCCGCTCAGCCGCAACAGATCTTCACAGTAGTAAGCCACCCAGCGGGGCTGAACCACAATTTCATCCATCAAATCAAAGGTGCCGCCGGCTATCCACAGCAGCAGCCCATAACGCACATACAGCACGGCAAACTAGGTCAGGCTCACCCGGGCGGTGCACCACATCATAAACATCAGGAACGCGAGGGCGAGCATATCTATCCACAACCCCGGATTTCTGACAGTTACCCGGGCCGGGGCCAGCGGAACACTGAACGCCACGCTAAGCCCAATAATCAGGGCAATAACCAGCAGCATTACGGCAATCTAGGCCTTTTTCCGATCGTCACGGCAGGTATCACGGGAGGTATTCAACAACATTGCTATACATTCACTTTATAAAGGGATAAACGGGACAAACGGCGCTAAGCATAGCAAAAAAAACGTCAAATGGACGCACGCACGGCAATAACCGGGCGGTGAGCGGGTCGCCTGTGCCTAACGCATTCAGTTGAAATATTAACGCTCATTATTAATGACAGTTCTATTATTAGTCTTTCGGGATATAACCGTCGTCTGAAATATACTCCCGGGTGCCTGAGCAAACATTTTCGGCGGCCATTAATAAAAGGCCCACAAAATAAATTATGCCTCTTTATAAGGATATTTAACCATGATGTTATATCCCGGCACATGCTGTATATAAAATAACCATTAATCTATCAAAAACGCCATTTATCCCGCCGGGTTATAACCATAATTGGCATTAATGTATCAAAAATGTCATCAGTATGATATTTTATGTAAAATTACGATGAATTACAAAATGTGTCATGGTTTGACAAAATATTATTGCTGGCCAATAGTTATTAGCGAAACATTTATTTCCGGACTATTTCCGGTGAGATTCAATCATATTATGGAGAGCCTGAAGATGACTATCAGGAATACCTTATTACGTACTGCGGTGGCGGTATCAGTCGCCACCTGCGGTATCGCCTATGCCGTTGATACCCCCACCCAAAGCGCCAGTATCATACAGACCGCAGAACCCTTTAAAGCCACCGTGTTAATCAGTGGTCTGGACGCTCCATGGGATATGGTCTGGGGGCCGGATGGCTATATTTGGGCCACTGAACGTAAGGCGAAATCCATCGTACGTATTGATCCACAAACCGGTAAGAAGCAGGTCGCGGTTACCCTTAATGGCGTCCATACCGGGCCGCAGCACGAAGGGGTGCTGGGCCTGGCGCTGTCGCCTGCCTTTATGAAAAATGGCGGGGATCACTATGTCTACACCGCCTACACCTATATGGAGGGTAGCACTGAGCACGCTAAAATTGTCCGCCTGGAATACGATCCTAAAACGCACACCCTGGGCAATGAAAAAGAGATCCTCGCGGGCTTTCCGGCCGGGAACGATCACAACGGCGGGCGCCTGCGCTTTGGGCCGGATGGCAAGCTGTATTACACCATTGGGGAACAGGGCCATAATCAGGGGGCTAACTTCTGTAAACCGATCGACGCCCAGCGTCTGCCCACCGAAGCTGAGTTGAGCAAAAAAGAGTACGCCGCTTATGCCGGTAAAGTGCTGCGCCTGAATACCGATGGCAGCATTCCGGAAGATAACCCGGTTATTGAGGGGATTAAAAGCCACGTATTTACCTATGGCCACCGTAACCCGCAGGGCCTGGTTTTTGTCGGTAATACCCTTTATGCCCCGGAACAAGGTCCCTCTTCTGACGATGAATTAAATAAACTGGAAGCCGGTGGTAACTACGGCTGGCCACATGTGGCGGGATTCCGCGATAACCAGGCTTATGTCTACGCAAATTACGCCAAAGCGAAGGACTGCGCCTCCCTGACCTGGGATCCGAACCATATTCCGGCGGGCGTACCGGTCCAGAAAGAGACCGACTGGAATGCCGCGAATTTTAAAGCGCCGCTGAAAACGTTCTTCACCGTGCGTGATGGCTATACCTACAGCAACGCGAATTGTTCTGCGGATTCTGCCTATATTTGCTGGCCGACTATCTCTCCGGGCAGCATCGCCTATTATCCGGCAGACGGGGTTATCAAATCCTGGCGTAATTCCCTGATTATCAACTCCCTGAAAAACGGCGCGCTGTATCGCATCCCGCTCAACGCCGATAAACAAGATGTCCAGGGGGATGTGGTTAAATATTTCCACACCAACAACCGTTACCGCATGGTGCTTATCAGCCCGGATACCCGCAAAATTTATGTCGCAACCGATAACGCGGGCAATGTCATGGACGAGACCAATCACCCAACACATAACCTGAGTAATCCAGGATCCATTATCGTTTTCGAATATACCGGTAAATAGACCCGTAGCGCAGGCCTCACGTGTGGCCTGCGCCATTACTTCACTGATAATAACAGCTTACAGGCCAATGAAATTTTCACTTCAGCTCACCCCACTGATGACCACTGTCTTGCTGGTGCCCGCCAGCTTTGCTCAGGATACTGCCAGCGATAACGCTGACCAGCAACAAACGATGGTGGTCAGCGCCGCCCCGCAAAGCGCCATCTCCCCGCTGGATACCCCAGCCGCCGTCAGTGTCAACTACGGCGAAGATATGCGCCACGCCGCAGCCCGGATCAACCTCTCTGAAGGGCTGAAGGATATCCCCGGCTTGCAGGTACTCAATCGGCAAAATTTCGCTCAGGATCTACAAATGTCGATCCGCGGTTTTGGTTCCCGCTCCACCTTTGGGGTGCGCGGTATTCGGCTGTATGTGGACGGCATCCCGGCAACCATGCCGGATGGCCAGGGGCAGCTATCAAATATTGATATTGGCTCCATCGCCCGTACAGAGGTGCTGCGCGGCCCCTTCTCTGCCCTGTATGGCAATGCCTCCGGCGGCGTGGTTAACATCGAGACCGAAACCGGCAGCCAGCCCACCACGCTGGAAAGCAGCAGCTATTATGGCAGTTTTGGTACCTGGCGCACCGGCCTGAAAGCCAGCGGTGCCGTGGGAGACGGCTCCCAGCCTGGCGATGTGAATTACACTGTCTCCAGCAGCCGTTTCTCAACCCACGGTTACCGGGACGACAGCGGCGCCCACAAGAACCTGCTCAACGCCAAACTTGGCGTGCGCGTTGATGATGCCAGCACCCTGACCCTGTTACTCAACAGCGTGGACATTAAAGCGGACGATCCCGGCGGACTAACGGCTGCCGAGTGGCATGATAACCCGCGCCAGGCGCCGCGGGCCGATGAATACCACACCCGCAAAACCGTTAAACAGACCCAGGCCGGGCTGCGCTACCTGCGCGCCCTGAGCGCTAATGACGATCTTAGCGTCATGACCTATGCCGGGATCCGCGAAACCGAACAATATCAGTCGATCCCGGCAAAAGTGCAGCAGGCCAGCCAGACCCACGCCGGTGGCGTTATCGATCTGACCCGCCATTATCAGGGGATCGATACCCGCTGGACCCACCGCCAGCAGGATGCCTGGGTTCCGTTTACCTTCACCACCGGTCTGGACTATGAAACCATGACCGAGCAGCGCAAAGGCTATGAAAACTTTACCTATTCCGACGGAAGCTATCATTTAGGCGACAAAGGCGCGTTACGCCGTAACGAACGTAATCTGATGTGGAACATCGATCCCTACCTGCAAACCCGCTGGCAACTGATGTCCGATCTCAGCCTCGATGCCGGGGTGCGCTACAGTTCGGTATGGTTCGATTCCAACGACCACTACATTACCGGCGCTAACGGTGATGACAGCGGAGACGCCAGCTACCATAAATGGCTGCCCGCTGCCGCACTGCAATACACCATGACCCGGGACTGGAATCTCTATCTCTCCGCCGGGCGCGGTTTTGAAACCCCGACCATTAACGAGCTTTCTTATCGATCCGACGGTAAATCCGGGCTGAATTTCGGCCTGCAGCCGTCCACCAATACCACCGTCGAACTGGGCAGTAAATGGCGCACCGGCACGGGCCTTGCCAGCATTGCCGTGTTCCAGACCCGCACCAAAGATGAGATTGTGGTGGATGCCAGCAGCAATGGCCGCACAACGTACCAGAATGCCGGGAAAACCCGTCGCCGCGGGCTTGAACTGGCCTGGGATCAGCAATTCGCCACCGCCTGGCGGTTCAAAGCGGCCTGGACGCTGCTGGATGCCACCTATCGGGAAGACGTCAGCAGCGCTATTCGTAAAGGTAACAAAATTCCGGGGATTGCCCGTAACACCCTGTTCGGCTCCCTGGGCTGGGTGCCGGAAGAAGGCTGGTACGCCGGTGCCGAAGTACAGTATATGAGCAAAATGCAGGCCAACGACGCCAATACCGCCCAGGCCCCCTCATATACGGTAACCGCCCTGAATACTGGCTATAAATTTACCCACAATGACTGGGTGGTGGATCTGTTTGCCCGGGTCGATAACCTGTTTGATAAAGACTATGTTGGCTCGGTGATTGTCAATGAAAGCAATGGACGCTACTACGAACCGGCTCCCGGGCGTAATTACGGTGTTGGCTTATCCGTGAGTTACGCGTTTAACAGCCTGTAAAAACACCGCTGCCGGAGGCAAAATAAATCCTCTGCCCCCTTGACGCCATCGCGCGCCGCGAATACTGTATGCGCATCCAGTATTTTAACGAGCCTTGGTTATGTACGTAGAACTGATTTATGACAAACGGAATGTGGAAGGATTAGCCGGTGCCCGGGAGCTTATCCTCGACGAGTTAACCCGCCGTGTTCAGCAGATTTTCCCGGACGCAGACGTCCGGGTTAAGCCCATGCAGGCTAATTCCCTGAACAGTGATGCCAGCAAAAGCGATCGTGAAAAACTCAACCGCCTGCTGGAAGAGATGTTTGAAGAAGCCGATATGTGGCTGGTTAGCGACGCGGGGTTCTGAAGCAAGCCCCCACAGGGGCTGGGCCAGCCTGCACGCTCAGCCGCCGCTATCCCTGGCCCACCGCAACCAGGTGGCAGGCCGATTTAGCGAATCCTTTTTTGATGATCTTCAATATCATTGAGCAGTTTGCGATAACGCTGGCGCTCGTCGTGATCTACCGTCTGAATTAACCGCTTCCTGATCCTTTTGGCAAAGGCATCGAGCCGCAACGGGTCATCAACAATCCCCACTATGGCATCAATACCACGGATACGGTTTACCTTGTATCTGTCGTTACTCATCTGCAATCCCTTCGTGGTCAGAGGTATGTGGTCTGATGTCTTCACCATAAAAAAAACCGCACAGCCACACAATATTAGTGTGTTGACCTGGATCATTATTGGCGATGACATCTCACCGATTTTTGGTAAATACCGGCCATCTGTCATCATTATTCTTAATTCTGCTGGCACCAGCGGCCGGGGCAGCCGCCGGCAAGAAAACAGCAAAAGCCGGCAACGAAACTGCCGGCTTTATACTAATACTCTGGCAGAAAGCGATCATCGCCCCTGCCGGTATGGCGACTACTCCGTGGTGACGGGCACCGGCTCCGGCTGCTGCTTCAGGATACGGTTTGCCAGGACACCGGACATCATGGAGCCATTCACATTGAGCGCCGTTCTGGCCATATCGACGATAGGCTCAATGGCGATAAATACCCCCACCAGCGCCACCGGGAAATTAAGCGTGGACAGCACAATCAGCGCG
Source organism: Shimwellia pseudoproteus (assembly GCF_016415625.1). Taxonomy (GTDB): domain Bacteria; phylum Pseudomonadota; class Gammaproteobacteria; order Enterobacterales; family Enterobacteriaceae; genus Shimwellia; species Shimwellia pseudoproteus. The sequence continues at coordinate 2,542 of NZ_WBXP01000036.1, read as the reverse complement.
GCAAATGTACCGCCGCCGCCAACCCCGGCCACCCCGATAGAGCCCAGCGCAATGGCAGGCAGCATCGCCATCAGGAAATGCAGAGATAATGGATCGATCCCCATCACCGGTGCGATCATGGCAATCATGATAGCCGGGTAGACCCCGGCGCAGCCGTTTTGCCCCATGCTGGAGCCAAAGGAGGCGGCGATGTTGGCAATGGTGCTCTTCACGCCGTATTTTTCGAGGGCGGAAATCGCCAGCGGGATGGAGGCGGCACTGCTGCGCGAAACAAAAGCAAAGGTCAGTACCGGCCAGACCGTTTTAAGATATTTCACCGGGTTGTTGCCGCTCACCACCAGCAGGATGGCATGCACCACAAACATCATTAATACCGCGATATAACAGGCCGCGATAAACCCAAGCAGGCTGGCAAATTGTGCCCAGCGATAAGACGAAAATATCCCGGCCATCAGCGCCATTACCCCATAGGGGGTCAGCGCGATAACAATACGGACCATCTTCATTACCCAGATCTGAATAGCATTAATGCCGGCACTCAATTTCGCGCCTTCTTCGGGGGCATCCTGTTTTACTTTTAATAGCGCGATACCGGCCAGTAACGTGAAAATAACAATGCCGATAACCGAAACGCTGCGGGTACCGGCGAGATCCTGAAATATATTTGTCGGTATCAGGGAGGTCACCAGCTTCGGTAATGAAACCGCCGCCGTGGTACTGACATCATCCGCGGTCAGGGTTGACTGCATATTGCCAAAAACACTGGCGTCCAGCCCCAGCGTGTGGGCAGTCAGCAAACCGACCAGCCCCGCGATCATCACCAGACACAACATGCATCCGACAATGGTCAGTGACATTTTGCCAATACCGGCGCTGTTCTCCAGCTTATTAATTGCGGAAAGAATAGAGATAAAAATCAGCGGGATGGCGACGACTTTCAACAAGTTTACATAACCGTTACCGGCGATACCGTACCACGCGATAACCGTTTTACTGGTCCCGGCGGGGATAAAATGAAGGGATACACCAATGATGGCGCCGAAAAAAAGGGCCACAAAAACACTTTTAGATAGCGAAGCACTTTTTTGATTGATGTTGAAAAGTGCCCAGCAGCAGATCAAAAAAAGGGCGAGGTATGCAAAAACCACGATCATAAGTAAGCCTCTTGCCTCATTCAGCACCTGAAATGCCGGAAAGAGCGAATATGAAAAACCGTAGCCCGAAGCGGGTTACAGGACCGCGATAAATTATAGGGAGATACGCAATCTGTATCCATATAAAATACATGGTTACATAAAATAATATATTTTCAGGGGATAGTTGTTGCATTTAATTAGCTGCGATATTGAATTTATATATATCGCTGTCGTTTGCTTTATTAAAATATCGCTAATGTGCTGTTTCCTCTGCCCTGGGGCCGCATCGCTCAAAATGCACAGCAACCGGGGCAACAAATCAGTAGGCTGCTAATTGTCGAGTAACAAAAATAGTTGCCCGGCATCAGATTACAAAATAAATCTCCTTTTTTGCCGCCCGGGATGCCCTTCCGGGCTTTTTTTTCGCGACTGGCCCGGTAACCCATCCCCCTACAGCGCCAGCAGCCGCTTTGGTTCGTTACCCACCGCCAGTTACTAAGCTAATACCGCAGGTGCCACTCTGTGAGTGCGCTGTTCGGTACCCGGGATACATGCCCTGAAGTGGCGCTACCCGCTGCAGACATGGCCATAAACAGTAGTGAAACCAATTATTAGTTTCGATTGATTACTATTTCAAAATGATGCAATATTCGCCCGCATTTGAGGCAGGTTTCTCTGTTCCCCAGAATCTGGTTCCCTGGCTGGGGAGTTTTTTTTACGTTAAACAGGGCGTGTTACCCTATGCCCCAAATTACTCCGCTTTTGCTGCTTGCCAGATGATCCCGTCGCGTTTTTGTTCAGCTCCGGCGCGCAAAGCACCATTATTAATGGTTGGTGGCGTGCTGATTTATATAAAGCTAAAAAAGCCCGGAAGTTATCTGGGCTTTTGTGAATAGTACAGAAAACCATTAACTTCTTAATAAGATAGAATGGTTATTTCCGCAACCCATCGCTTATTTCTTCATCCTAAAGTTACAGCAAACATGCCCTGAAAGAGAGTTAAGGAAATTATAATGAAACCAGGCTTAGCGTTCAGTTTTAGTATAGCTATTGTTGTCGACAAACCGATCGTTGTATCAAATTCAACCATATCAGGCAAACGACAGCTAATACCTATACTGGGCGGTAAAATATCCGGCTCACTCACAGGCGAGGTATTACCCGGTGGCATAGACAGCCAGATAATTGAACCTAATGGTGTATGCCGGCTTTCTGCAAGATATGCTTTACGTGTCGCCGAGGGAACTGTATACATTGAAAATAATGGTATGCGCCGTGTACCAGAGGCATGTAAAGATAAGCTTTTTACTAAGGAAGGTGCGAATAAGCAGGTCATTTCTTCCCAAGCTGACTCGCTGATTAAAATTTCGCGGATCTGGGCCGATTTTTTTCCCGCAAACACATCG